>JBEITT010000061.1:0-31847 GCA_040374745.1 Planctomycetaceae bacterium
GGATCGAGTTGATAAAGATTCAACCCTGGCAGACCCTTCCTGGACTGTTTTGGTCAGCAATTCCCTGTCCAACGCCTGATCGGCTTTAGAAAAGCGGGGAACGGAATTCAGGTAAACTTCCCAGTCGGAATTTCGTTTATGCACTTCTTTCCCTTTGTATTACCGGGTTGCCGTAAATGGAATTCGTGGAGACGCTGTGATGAAGATAAATGATCTAATATGAAGAAACAACTGAGCGAAAGTGAAAAACTGTAAGATCTCTTGCTTTCCTGTTGAATCGGATTGAGTCGTTTTCAGGTGGAATTGGTGACACCATATGAATTATTTGATAAGTTAAATTACTTGCCTTCATATCTGATGATGAGTCACATCCAGAATTCTGCAAGATTTCGTTCGGAGCATCCGCCATGCCAGGCCTTCACATCTGCCGATTTGACATTGACGCCACAGTGCCCATGGGCCACCCTTTGTGTGGCGGTTGGATTAAGCCTGCCGAAGTGGTTGATGACCCATTGCGTCTTCGGGGTATAATCATACAGGGCAATGATTTACCCATTGTGCTGGCCACAATCGACTGGACTGGGGTGTGCAATGACGCCTATTTCCAGATTCGTGATGCGATTGCAAAGGCAGCCCACACAACGCCTGACCGCGTGAGCATGCACAGCATTCATCAGCACAATGCACCGTTTTGTGAGCCATTTGCCAATAGTCTTTTAAGAAAATACAACTCAAATGTTTTAACATATGATGAGTCGTTTTTTAAAAAACTGGTAGAAAAAACAGCTTCTGCGGTGACACAGGCTGCCAACAGCGGCACACCTGTCGATTCAGTCGGTCTGGGGCAGGGCAGGGTAGCCCAGGTGGCTTCTGCTCGCCGGGTGATTGGCCCAAACGGCAAATTGCTCTACAGTCGGACCAGTGCCACCAGAGATCCAATTGCACGCGAGGCCCCGGAAGGCGTGATTGACCCGATACTGAAATCAGTCTCCTTTTACAGTGGTAAAAAACCGGTGGCCCGACTCTATTTTTATGCAACACACCCCATGAGCTACTATGGCGATGGTCGTGTTTCCAGCGACTTTGTCGGCCTTGCCCGAGCGAGACGCGATGCTGATGAACCCGGAGTTGCCCACATTTATTTCACGGGATGTGCCGGTAATGTCACGGCCGGAAAATATAATGACGGCTCGAAAGAAACCCGACCGGTACTTGTGGGCCGGATGCATGCCGGCATGGTGCTGGCTGACACTGCAGCCGATCGTCAGGCCGCAAGTATCGAGAATATTTCATGGAGAGTACTACCATTTGTTTTCAAACCCAATGAGGGATTTGATTATGATGCCCTGCTTGCGACTGTTGTTAATGAGAAGAACCCGGTCGTCACGCGAAATCGTAATGCCATGTTCTGTGGCTGGCTGAAACGACTGCAGACACCGAGCCCGATTCTGCTGGGCCGTCTCGATCTCAACAAGGGCAGTATAATCACGCTGCCTGCTGAGACTTTTGTTGAATATCAGATTGGAGCCCAGGAACTGCGTCCCGGTGGCTTTGTCGCATGTGCAGCCTATGGAGATGGTGGCCCGTGGTATATTCCTCTGGCTCGCAGCCACGATGAAGGCGGATATGAGCCGAGTGTTTCTCTGGTAAGCAAGAAGGCCGAACCGCTTTATCGCAAGGCCATTGCCGACCTGCTGGCAAACCGGGCATGATGCCACGTTGCCCCAGTTTTAAAGTCGTCGCTGCAGCCTTCGCCCTGGTGCGGGCTGCAATGCCATTTTTTTTGTTTTCTGCCGAGCCTGCTTTTGCTCAAAGAGGCTATTATCTGACTTTCATGCGCATGCCGACTTATGGAATTGAGGCATGGAAGTCGATTGTTGATGATGTGCACGATGATGGTGGGAATCTATTGATTCTGTGGATCGCAGGTGCATTTCGATCAGAAAAATATCCGATCACATGGAAATACAATGCAGATCATGAAAATGTAAAGTCAGAATTTCTCAATGTGTTAATCGATTATGCACATTCCAAAAAAATTCGGATTATTCTGGGTTTTACTCCGTTTGGATATGATGGTGTTAATCAGTATGCACTGGAAAATCCAGATCTTCGGGCGACCGGGCCCGATGGTAAACCGGTTGCCTCTTTCGGAATTGGTTGCTGGGGCTATAATCTTTGCCCCTCCATGCCTGAATCTCAGGTGTTTATGAGAGAATATCTACTTGAGATGCTTGGCCGCTATTCAAAGGCTGATGGGTTGCTGGTGGAGTCATCAGATTATGCAATTTGTCATTGCTCAAATTGCGGAAGGCAATATTTTAAACAGGAATTTAAATTTGTTAAAATTATTTCTGAAGAATGCTGGACCAAAAATCCTGAAGTACAGATTTATTTATATCCACATTATTTTTCGGGTGCGAAAGTACCAGGTTTTGGTGTCGACGCCGCCAAACTGCCGTTCGATCCACGATGGGGCTTGTTTTTCACTCCACATAGCGCATTACCCGATGCTGAGCTGATCAAACGGGCCCACCGGTCTATCTTTTGGGATGATTCGCCGGCATTGCGTCAACCGCAGGATATTAAAGCTGCAGCCTCGAGAGCCAGAGAAATTGGCGTAACTGGCTATGTGCCATCGCTGGAAACATTCAGCTTTATTTCAACACATGGCGAAGAAAACAGCCCCTGGACGAAAAATCGTCGACAGATTCCACTCGGAATGGGCTGGCTGGCTCACGGTCAATCGCCGTATCGGGAACTGCCACTGATGTTGCAGCGAATGGCTTATCGCGAATTCAGCAATAACCCTGACCTTACACTAGATGCGTATAAAACAAAGGTTGGCAAAGCAATTCTTGGCCAACAATCCACAGCAAATGATATTGCAGACCTATTCGATCTACAGAATATTTTTGCTTATAAACGAACATGGTGTCAGCCATCGCCGGCGGTTAGTCATGATCGATATAAAGCCATGAAAGCGGGAAATTCTCTGGATGCTGATACAGAAAGACAGATTCGCGAATTTCATTTGCGGCTACAAGCTATTCTCAAAAATACCAATAATAAAAATGGTACTGGATATAATAAAATGGCAAGTATTTGTCGCTGGGTATTAACACAATGGGATAAATCAGCGGAATGATATATTGGATTACTTTCTGGTAATTCATGGTGTGAGTTTGTAAATCAGTTAAAATAGAATTGGCGGAAATATAGATAATCCGCCTTATGCCTTTTAGCCATGAATTTTTAATGAAGACTCGCTGAATTCTGGGCGAGCCGGGTCTGCGGCCTGTTTGACGGCCACGATAATGATGCCGTAACTGTTAGCCAGATCGACAACCTTTTCTTGGTCGATCATGATGGTGCGTTCAGCTTCAATTGCCAGCACACCGGCTCTCGCCTTACGTAGATTTTCAATGGTCTGCACACCCACGGTTGGCACATCAAAACGCATGTCCTGATCAGGCTTGGCTACTTTGACGAGTGTCCAACCACCGGCGGGGCATAATGAACCGGCTCTTTCTATGCATCGATCTGTACCTTCAATCGCTTCAATCGCCAGGGCTGAGCGTTCTTTCACGGCGACAGACTGACCCACATCCAGCCCACCCATATGCTTCGCCAGTTGCCAGCCGAAATCAATGTCATCCCAAAGGGCTTTTGATGGTGTTTTTTTTGTTAAAACGCCTTCGTTCACGAGTAGCTCCGGGCAATAATCCAGGGCCGATGCAAAATGCAGGCCTCGCCTTGAAAACATTTCAATGACACCCATCAAAATTGTGTCGTCGCGCTTGTCTGCCCGGCAAACTCTATACCAGAGTTCAAACATGGCAAGGTCTGGCATTAGTCGAATCACCCTCATTGGTGTGTGCATCACACTTTTAGTGATTTTTCCTGCCATTACGATATTGGTGACACCCATTTTCTGGAAGTCGTGCATCATACCGCCGAGCTTTGAAACACCCCTGACTCGATAATCTTTGCAGATACTTCGCAGTTCACCGGGAGCTTCATATCGCACACCAACGCAATAAACTTCGTAACCCTGTCGTTTGGCACCTTCTGCAAAAAGGATAGGAAATCGCCCGCTACCTGCCAGAAGGCCTATTTTGGTGCCGGGTGGTGGTGCTTCAAGCCGTGTACGAAATCGACTGGAAGGCCGATTGGCAAGAGGGCTCTGCGAGTTCTGAAAATCAATAGAGTGGCTCATTGCAATCTATGAATCAGGCTGTTTCTTCACCCTGGCCAGTTTCAAGTGGCCCAAGAGATACACCCGCCTGGGCTGCCAGTAACTTGATGCGTTCCATGGCGGTGACGAGTTCTCGTACCTGGTTATGCATTTCAGGCAGGCGTGCGATCATCTGGAAGATGCGGCGCTGTTCGCGAATCGGCATAGCCGGAGAGCCAAGAAGTTGCTGCCCATCGGGCACATTCCTGTGCACACCCGCCTGGGCACCAATCACCGCCTTGTGGCCAATTTCTGTATGATCTTTCACGCCAACCTGGCCAGCCATAACAACGTAATCGCCGGTTTTGCAGCTTCCTGCAAGGCCAACCTGCCCGCAAATCATATTGTGCCGACCTATCAAATTGTTGTGGCCGATCATGACAAGATTATCAATCTTAGTGCCTTCACCAATAACAGTAGCTTCAAATGTGCCCCGGTCGATGGTGCAGTTGGCGCCGATTTCGACGTCATCGGCAATTTCAACAATTCCAGTTTGTGGGATCTTGTCGTGCCGGCCCTCTCGCATTCTGTATCCGAAGCCGTCGCTACCGATCACGCTGCCCGAGTGGATTTCTACCCGGTTACCGATGCGAATTTCATCGTAAATGACCACATTGGCATGAATTACGCAGTCTGTGCCAATTTGGCAATGAGCTGAAATAACCGCTCCAGGGTGAATGGTGGTGCCATCACCAATCACGCTGTATTCACCGACATAAGCAAAAGGGTGGATTGCTACGTTTCTACCAATTTTGGCAGTTGCGGCAATATATGCCTTGGGATGGATGCCTGTCCATCGGGGTGCAGCGGCACCACGCAAGTGAGTTCGCACTTTGACAAATGCATCCAGCGGATCTTCCACTTCGATCAGTGGCAAATTGGGAGCTATGCCCTGGGCTCTGATTCTGAAGTGTGGACCAACCAGTGCAGCCGAAGCAGGACTGGTCCGTAGTGCCCTTGCCACACGGTCATCGGCAATGAAAGTAATATCACCAGGGCCGGCATTTTCAACCGGTCGGGCATCGCCAATGGCAATCTTTGAGTCGCCTACCACGCGACCGTTGACGATCGAGGCAATCTGTTCGAGAGTGGCTGAGCCCACTGGCTTTCCTCCTTGAAATAATCAGGGCAAATCCATTACCCCTACCAAATCGCCATCACCGCCGCCGATTTGCTTCAGCCGACCTGTGGGGAGATATTTTGCGGACAATCCTACCCTTCAGGTCGGCAAAATATCAGGAATCTGGTTTTCCGACAAGACGGATTCCAATGTGCTCCGGAAGTCTTTGTTAATGGAGCTTTTGTAGTAATTCATCAAGTTTCTGGATCGACTCTTCCGGCACTGGTGGAGACTTTCGGTCGATGTGCAGTGAGTGGAATCCAAATTCCCTGGGTTTCTTAACATCATTGATCAAATCGTCGCCCACAAACAGAATGTTTTTAGTCGGTTCCTTCAGATACTTGGCCACTGCCTTGTAAAATTGAGCACCTGGCTTGCGAAATCCGACTTCCGAAGAAATGAGAAGATGGCTGGAAAGTTGTTCGACCCCATTTAAACCGGCCCAAACAGTACGCAGGCGTGAGTCAAAATTGCTGGCAACACAAAGTTTTATATTGAGTTGTCTGATCGATTCAATCACATTTTTGACATCGTCGAAAAGCCGCCAGTTTTCAGGCCTGGCGAAATGATCCCAGAGTTCGTCAAATGCCATGTCGGCCTTGTAGCGGTCTAATTCAGGAAGAGTCAATCCCACAATCTCTCGCCACCGGGCCCGTTCATTTGCTTCGTTGGTTTGGTGATCCATAGATGTGCCGTTAACGGAAAAATGTTCGTAAAATCTTTTTCGGATTATAGTTAAATCGATTTCAAATCCTGCATTTCTTGCGGCCTGCTGGTATGCAGTTGCAACTGATGGAGTTGCCTGAATGAGGGTACCAACCGCATCAAAAGCGATGGCTTTGATTGAGTTTTGCATTTTCAACCCACGACTTGACATCTGATTGTCCACTATTTCTTCTTCTGTCATTGTATGCGCCAATTCATCGAGAAAGGCGTTTTCGTAAATTGTCCAGCTTCAGCCTGCCTGAATTGGAATAAGAAAATGACAAAAGACATTGATCTGAATTCTGCGAATAATTGGATATTTGCACCCGTTTTTCTGACAGTGAATTCTTGAGTCTTCTTCACCAGTATTTAATCATTAAACTGCATCAATTTAGGTGAATATTGAAACTGTCTGGAATCTGGATCGGACCTCACATATCTTGTCGTAAGTGTATAATTAAGTTTGAAGATTAACCGGAGAAGTTTCATCTTCAATGAATCAATCTCTTCTGGAAAATGAGTATGAGTAATCGGCTTGCCCAGACAGGACTTCAGGTTGACCAGATGCTGGACAGAGTCCGCCGCGACGTTTCAAGAGCGGTTGATTCACTTTCAATCTCGCGAGTGATTGGCCAGAATCGGACAGACCTGAAATCTGACAATTGGGTTGATTTGTTGTGTAATGTTGCCGATGACCTTGACTTGCGAGCTAATCGTGGAGAAGGCACCCTCGAAGAAGCGACTGAGTGGGCCATGCCTGAAATGCCTGTGGTGCTGAGCACAGGCGAAGGGAATCTGCGGAAGTATCTGATAATACACGATCATTTTGGTGGTCGGGTTTTAGTAACCTTGGGCCCCGACCCATTTCGCAGCGACTGGATTAGTCGTCGGGAACTGGAAAATCGTTTGAATCTTGGCCGCGATCAACGCACGGTATGGGTCTCATTTGCAACGGCCCAGACGGCAATGCAGGCGGACCCGGCTGATGGGCCAAGTGGTATTGCGCCAGGTAAATCTTCGACCATCCATCTACATGGTGCTGGAGAAAATCACGACGAGATTCATGGTTCGCCATATCTTCAGTTACTGCAAATCTTGCGCCCCGAGTTGAAAGACATTCGTGTTATTGGAATTTATGCACTGGCAACCAGTATTCTGGGGCTAGCCACGCCACTTGCGGTGGAAGCACTGGTAGCAACTGTCGGTTTTAGAATGCTGTTGCAGCAGGTGATTGTTCTGACAGCCGTACTTTTTGTCTTTCTATCATTAGCTGCAGCACTATTTACGATTCAGAAATATGTCGTTGAAGTTATACAGCGGAGGATTTTCGTCAGAATTGTTGCTGATTTTTCTTACAGATTGCCAAGGACCAAAGTCGGTGAATTCGACCATCGATATGGACCTGATCTGATGAATCGTTTTTTCGATATCATGATCATGCAGAAAACCCTCACCGGGCTTCTGACAGATGGTGTTTATCTGGTCATCACGACCATTCTCGGACTGGCAGTTATGGGTTTCTATCATCCATATCTGCTTGGATTTGATATTGTTCTGCTCTCAACAATCACTTTTGTGATCGTGGTAATGGGGCGTGGCGGTGTGCGTACATCGATTGGCGAGAGCCGTGCTAAATATGAAATGTCAGCCTGGCTTGAAGAGCTTTCGCGTTTGCCGAATACCATGAAGCATTTTCAGGGCAAGGAACTGGCCATGGAGCGTGCTGATGCCCTTGCCCGAGGTTATCTTGATGCCCGCCGCAGCCATTTCCGCATAGTTTATCGACAGGTAATCTTTGCGGCTATTGTTCAGGTAGTGGCCAGTACCACTTTGCTGGGGCTTGGTGGCTGGCTGGTAATCAAAGGGCAGCTGACACTGGGCCAACTTGTAGCGAGCGAACTGATCGTCTCGATAGTTGTGGGTTCTTTTGCAAAACTCGGCAAATATATTGAAGACTTTTACGACCTTGTTTGTGCAGCCAACAAGCTCTCGCAGATCATTTCACTTGAAGTTGAGCCTGATACCGGAGACCCTCTGCCTGACATCGGTAAACCTGCCCGGGTGAGTATCATGGAGGCAAGCCTTCACGATAGTCACGGTCATCCCTTGTTTGGTCCTGCTACGATGCAAATCACGCCAGGTGAGAAAGTGGCCCTGAGTGGCCCCAGCGGTTGTGGCAAATCCACCCTGCTTTCAATGATAGCCGGTCAGAGAATATCGGATTCTGGCCAGATTATTCTTGATGATCTGGATGTTCGCGATGTTCGGCTCGACAGTCTTCGTCGTCAGGTTGCTTACATAACCACCGAATCAGCGATGGAAGGCACCGTGATTGAAAATATCAGGATGGGTCGTGATGCTTTGAGTCTTCGAGAAGTGCGTTGGGCACTTGAAGTTACGGGTCTGGCAGCAAAATTTGATGAAAGCGGAGGAGGGGTGTTTCACAGGATCGGCCCTGCGGGACTTGGTTTGTCTCGTGGTGAGGTCAGCCGACTTCTGATCGCACGTGCCATTGTGGGAAGGCCCCGGTTATTGCTGATCGATGGTCACCTCGATTCACTTGACCGTGAGAATACCGATCGGATCCTTGACGTTCTGACAGCACCTGAAGCTTCCTGGACACTGATTCTGGTCACCCAGTCGTCCGAAATCCAGGCTCGAATGAACCGCGTGATCAACCTTGAACAAAGCCCCCAACTAATTGGTGGCATTCAACTTGCTCACCATTAGTATGGCTTGTTCCTGATCTGATCAAAAATACAAACGATTCGGGAGACGCTCAGACCATGTCAGGCACGATTGAGAAATCTCAAGATACGAAGATCAGGCCCGCCAGCAAGGTAGTAGCTGAACGATCAGCAAATTTTAGTGGGATGCTCGATAAAGTCAGCGATCTTCCAGCGTTACGTCTTGTGCAACCGCCCCGGAGATCACGCGCTTTGGCGAGATTTCTGCTTCTTTCGTTATTGCTTCTTCCCATCGGGCTTGCGTTAATTCCTTGGCGGCAGACAGTAAGCGGGATGGGCAAAGTAGTGGCACTTGACCCGACGGAGCGCCCGCAGATGATTGAATCGCCTGTGAGTGGCAGAATCACTCACTGGTGGGTGCAGGAAGGAGACAGGGTCAAGGCAGGCGACAAGTTGGTTGAAATTCTTGATAATGACCCAAATTTTATGCAGCGGCTCATGGAGCAGCGAACAGCCGTTTCAACCAAGCTCAAAGCCTATCAGGAAAAAATATCACTTAACGAACTGCAGATTAAACTTTTGGAGCAGGCTCGTGATCTCTCGGTGAATTCAGCTAAATCGCAGTTGGAGTCTGCTGAAGAGAAGGTTCAGCAGGCAGAGCAAAAGTTAAAGGCGGCCCAGGCTTCGCTTGCCAGGGATACTTTGCAGGTTCAACGTATCCGTCAGTTGACAAAGGAAGGACTGGCATCAACTCGTGATCTCGAAGTTGCCGAAAGAGATTTTAAATCGAGTCAGGCTTTGGTCGGTGCAGATATTGAAGAACTTCAGGCAACTGAAAAGTCACGCGATGCAAAAAAGGCTGATCTGGACCGTATCATTCCGGCAGAGAATGCCAAAATTCAGGATGCTCTTGGGTATCTTCAGGCCTCGATTGCCGAAGTGGAGTCAACGCGAAAAGACCTGTCAGACCTTGACGTCAAAATTGAGCGACAAAAAACGCAACTTATCACAGCACCTAAGGATGGAATTGTCTTTCGGATAGTGGCCAACCAGACCTTAACCGGTCAGGTGAAAGAAGCAGATCCACTGATCCAGTTTGTGCCTGATTCAGCTCATGATGTGACTGAAATATACATTGATGGGAATGATACGCCACTGGTTCAGCCTGGCGATCCGGTTCGTCTCCAATTTGAAGGCTGGCCAGCGGTTCAGTTTGTCGGGTGGCCAAGTGTAGCCGTCGGCACTTATGGCGGCCAGGTGGTGTTGGTCGATTCAACCGACAGTGGTCAGGGCAAATTCCGCATACTTGTTGAGCCCGACCCCAATGACGAACCCTGGCCTTCCAGTCGATTTCTCAGGCAAGGGGTCAAAGCCAAAGGCTTTGTACTGCTTCGTGAAGTACGCCTGGGTTATGAATTCTGGCGACGTCTAAATGGTTTTCCGATCATCATTTCGGATGATGAGCCCGATGATAAAGATGAAAAATTCGGAAAGTACAAGATAAAACGTCCGAAGTGATAGTAGGGTTTTTGCCGATTCTTACAGTAGTCACTTGCAATTCGACACTGAGTCGAATTTTCAAACTACCGGACGGCAGAGCCTTGCAACAGATCAACACAATTCATCCTCTGAAATCAGGTATCCAATCATTTCTGATTTTGGCTACCCAGATTCTGGCTTCTGGCGAAGTTCAAGGACAACTCTCTGGCAGGACAGGATTCCCGCAATCAACCAATCCATTGCCTGGTCCGACAAACACTATGGACGACATGGAGAAGTTCCCAGGCGTGAGGGGAGCACCCTCAGCATTCCCCGGCGCAGTTCTTTCAGGCCCTCTCAGGGGCTTTCCGATGAGCATGCCGGGAAGCCTTAATCCACAGTCAGATATACCATTACAGCTGACACCCATTACACCTGAATTTCGAATCCCATTAAGACCTGAAATAAGTCAGGAAGCCAATCGGTTCGGTGCATCTTCACTTCTCGAGAGACCACCAGCATTTGCCCCCCAGGGTAAAGTGGTTGATGCCGGGGATAATGCTTCGCTGAAAATTCTGAATCAGGAATTCCTCAGGAAACCAGAATTGCAGCTGCCAGATTCTGCCATGCTGCCAGCTCGGCCTGGCCTCGTTACATCAGGCAAAGTGGAGGGGCCTTCTCTTGCCCTTGAAGAAGTGCTAATGAGTGTGGACCGGAGCTATCCACCTTTGCTTGCGACCATTCAGGAACTTGAGATTACCGAAGGTGGTCTAATGTCTGCTGTGGGCGGGTTTGATCTCTCGCTCAATTCAGCCGTAAGAAATTATCCGCTTGGCTATTACCAGCGATGGTATCATGAATATTATCTTGAGCAACCGACGACTTACCATGGGACCAAATTTTTTGGCGGTTATCGATGGGGACAGGGGCAATATCCAATTTATTACTGGCCTTACCGGACCCAGGCCGGTGGTGAGTTCGCAGCCGGTTTTGAATTTCCGTTTTTGAAGGGTAATCGAATTGACGAGCGTAGGGCCAAATTATGGAAGGCCGAACTCGACCGTGCAAATGCTGACCCTAAAATCATGCGGGAACGTATCAATTCCATAAATAAGGCATCGCAGGCTTTCTGGACTTGGGTTGCCAGTGGTCGGAAGTACCAGATTGCTGAAGAGCTACTTGCAAAAGCCAAACAGCGTAACATCGCACTGGCCCGCCAGGTTGAGCTGGGCAGCATGCCCGAAGTGGAGCTGACGGATAATCAACGCATACTTATACAACGTGAGAGTTTACGGTTGACCAGTTTTCGTCGTTTTCAGCAGGCAAGTATTAATTTGTCGTTGTTTTATCGTGATGATGTCGGGTTGCCTGCTTTCCCGCCAGTTGAGCGAATCCCGGAGACCTTCCCTGACCGTTACAAACCGTCAGCTGATCAAGTCCAGACCGACCTTGAAACTGCGCTCAGTCTGCGACCCGAAATGCGTTCGCTACAGATTCAGATGGAGAAAATGGGCATTGACCTTCAATTGGCTCAAAATGAACTATTGCCAGGTGTTAATCTGTATCTCTATGCCAGTCAGGATGTTGGCGCACAACCTCCCAGCAAGAATTTAAAATACCTGACGCTCGAATCGAGCCTGCTGGTAGATGTGCCAATTCAGCGACGCTATGCCAGAGGACGTATCCGTTCGGTACAGGGCGAAATATCACAACTACGCCAGCAGATTGGGTTTACCAGAGACACAATTGCTGCTGAAGTTCAGGATTCAATCAGTGAATTGGCAACGAGTTATGAACAAGTGGAATTATTCGGCCAGTCGCTCACAATAAACCGTGCACTTGAGCAGTCAGAGCGCCGAAAATATGAGCTTGGCAATTCGAACATTCTTCTAGTTAATCTTCGAGAACAGGCAACAGCTGATGCTGAGGCACTGGTTGTGGATGCAGAAGCTGAATATCACCGTGCATGGGCTGACTATCGGGCGACCCTTGCCCTTGATGCAGTTGGGATTAATTCTCCCATGTTGAGTGGCTCGGCGATGAGCACGGTGAACGACAATCTGGGCTCAAGACCCAACCCACCAAATGGGGGATCGGAATCTGCAGGAAGCCCCGAAAGAATTACCATTGACTCACCTCTGGGTCGAGGTGGCTCGCCTTTTGGGAGATAGCTTGGCACCAGCAACAGGGGCAATCGACAGCTCAGCCTACAACCTGGCCAAGTTCCTGTCTGGCGGCTGTAATATCCTCAGCAAAATGGAATAGCCCGTCAAGTTTAGAGACCTGAAAGACTTCAGCAACATTTCGTTCGACATTGCAGAACACGATACGACCACCCATAGGCTTGATGGCCCGGCTGAGCGTCAGGAATCCGCTGAGCGATGCCGAACCGGCAAAATCAACACCGTTCATATCGATGATAAGGTCTTTCAGCCCGGTTTTTGCTGACATCATCGAATATTTTAAACGCAGGTCGTTGACGGGTTTTGGATCCAATCTCAGGCAATCCCAGAATTCAGCTATCAGAACTCCGGCATCTTCCCGAAGTTCCACGGTCGGCTTCAACACGTCAATTAGCTCCAGTTGAAAATGGCTTTCACATTCCATGTACCAGCGTCAGCCGGCCGGGCTTGATTTCTTCGTAATACCTGTCGAGAGAAATTTGAAGAGTGAAAGCCATCGGTTTCGGCCATACCATTTTGGATGACCTACTTGTATTGTTACGGATCGGTCAAGCCATTTCCATGAAATTTAAGTCTGACTTGTTTTTTTTAATCAATCTTCATGACCAAATCATCAATACCGATTCAAAATGTTTGACCTTTTCCAAAAATGACTTTTCTGGTTTTATAAGCGATAATTCATCAGTAGCAATAAGATAGAGTTCGTCAGCGCCCTTGCCCCAATTCCTGTCTTCGAGACCAAAGCCCATGAGTCTGAAGCAAAAAGCAATCGTATTGGCCTGTTTCATTCTCCAACTGAATCTGAGTTTTCGCAGCAACGCACAGGACTGGGTTGGTGCAGTATTTCCTGATCGGGTGCACGATTTCGGCACAGTGGCCAAAGGGTCCAAACTCCGTCACAGTTTCAAGGTGACCAATACAACCAACAGTGTCATCCATATAGCATCATATGCCACAAAGTGCGGCTGTACCGAGGTTAAAATCGGTGCTGACACCATTCCCCCCGGAACACAGACCACTGTTGAAGCCACCCTTGACACGACCCGTTTTCAAGGTGTCAAGGCATCTGGACTGACACTTACGATTGATCAGCCTGTCCAGACTTCCATCGACCTGAATATGAATTGCTTCATTCGTGGAGATGTGCTGCTGACCCCTGGATTGCTTGAATTCGGTCCTGTCAAGCGTACTGACAGCCCATCACAAACCCTTACCATGCAGTATCTTGGTGGTAATCCTGAATTCCGGATCACTGGGTCACAACACCAATCATCCCGGCTAAAAGTCAAAATCAATGAACAATCTCGTGCAGCTGGTCAGGTTACTTATGCAATTAACGCCATCTTGACATCCGAATCAAAACTTGGCTTCTATAAGGACCAAATTACACTGAAAACGAATGACCCGGGCAGCCCTGAAATTCCTATCTTTGTGACTGCACAGATTCAGGGAATGCTCTCGGCGACACCCTCGGTGATGAACCTGGGCAGTGTGACAAGGGGAGCAACACTTGAAAGGACAATCATTCTCAAGTCTGATCAGCCATTCAAAATAAGCTCGACGAAGTCTGCAAAAGGCATTGTGAATGCAAATCTTGAGAAAGACGACCAGGCGGCTCCGCTTAAAACCCTGAAAATTGTTTATAAAGCACCTGACAAACCTGGCCCGGATCATTCGATCCTTGAAATCATCAGTGATATTAAGGATGAACCACCTGCAGTTATTCAACTTTTCGCCACGGTGAATCCATAATAATTAAGGCCCGATCAATTGACCGGGCCAAGTGTTCAGTGAAACTTCGTCATAAGAAGTCTCAGATGAATCAATGCTGTCCAGAAGCCTGTGCCGAGGCTTTAGGGGCAGCTGGGGCTGAGACAACAACTGTTTCGCATGTAGCTGGGGCAGGAGTGCATGCTTTTTTGTGGAACATATTGCCCAGTTTCAGATTACACTTCTTTGGGGCTGGAGCACACTCGGGGGCAGGTTCACAAGCCTTTTTGTGGAAAAGATTGCCCAGCTTCAGGCCGCAATTCTTTGGGGCAGGGGCACATGCTGGGGCAGGAGCACAGGTAGGGGCCGGTGCACAATTGGCTTTGGCATGGCAGCCAGTCATAGCGGTCATCACGGCAACAACAGCGAAGCTAACCATTGGGATACTCCCTCATTAGTTGTGAGACAAGTTGCAGATCTGTGAGCAAAGCTCTTTCACACCATTAACCTGCAATGAATACATGTTATGTATCGATCACAGATTATTGGGTCCCTGTTGGGATTAAGTGTAGTGTAGAGAAATTAACGATTAAGTTAAAAGAGGATTTTAGAAAAAATTGGCAAACAGTAACGGTAAACAGTTTGGGGTGGAATCGGTAATACGTTGCTTTTGTTGTCTTTAGGTTGAGTGATAATAAGTCATTTGTTTTACAGATTGTGGGTTCCCAGAAGATTCATAAGGCCGTGCCAGGGAGTGCAATCTTTTTCAAAGCCATTAATTCAGTTACATGAGAATCTCGTTATTATGTGAGCCAGGTTGAGAATCAGATCAAGGGAATACTAAAAATCGAGAAATTTGCATTGATTGGACATTGATGAGTTTTGTTCGGAAGCCCTCAAGCCTGATCCTGGCTGACACAAACTGGCATAGTACCAGAAACCTGGTTGCTACCTGGCCACCTGAAAGTAGCGGCGGCAGCAATCTTCTTGGTGTGGAACCGATTGACTGGGTGAACGCAAGAAATCGCGGTATACCATTCTGGAACTGGGGACTAAAGACTTCAAAAATCAGCCCAAGGCAAGATCGGCTCAGAGCCATACTCCCACCGGGCTGGATGAAGTCAATGCCCCGTATCGGTCAATGGCCACTGGTAAGTTTGAGTCGTCGCTGGCTCAGAAGTCATGGTATAAGAGAATTCGAAGCATTACTTTGGATAACATATCCATTTTACCTTGAAATGGCTCGCCAGCTCAAACCTTCCCGGCTAGTTTATTACAACCTTGACGATTATGAACTTTATTGGCCAGTTCAGAGGCAAAAAGTGTGTGAATGGGAGGCCAAAACCATTGACCAGGCTGACTTTACAGTCTGTGTGGCGATACATCAGGCTGAGAAATTTCGGTCGCTGTATCCTCATCGGGCCAACCGCATCTTTCATCTGCCGCACGCTGCACCTGAGTGGACGATCCCGACCGGGCCTCAGCTTCAGCCCGGCCCTTTGCCCGATCTTCTGGCACAGATTCCCCGACCGATCATCGGCTATCTTGGCGGACTTGAAGACAGGCTTGACTGGCAGCTGACCAACCGTGTTGCCCTTGAATTTCCTGACTGTTCCATCGTGCTTGTTGGCACCAAGCCAGCCTCGGGAACTGAACCATGGCAGGCAGAAGCCGAGAAGGTGCTTAAACGGCCTAATGTTTACGCGGTTGGTGCGATTGAACAACGTAAAATAGGCGATGTCTACGCATCCTTTGACGTAAATATCATCCCTTACGACGTAAAGCACCCTTTTAATATTGCTTGCAGCCCGACCAAGTTGCTTGATGCCATGGGTTCTGGACGGCCGACTGTTGCCACAGCTCTGCCTGAATGCCGGCTGTATCAATCGCTTTATCATATTGCTGAATCAGAAGAAGCGTTTATTCAGATGATCCGGGATCTGAAACAACGATCGTTCTCGGATGGCCTGGAGGAGCGACGCTGGCACTATGCTAGCTCGCGCCGGTCGGCTGTGATTCTGGATGCTCTTTTTCGTTTGAGCCTGTGTGAGGGCCTGGCCGTGGCACAATCGACCCTTTTGCCATTTGCCGCAGGCAGTTTTGATGAAGGCTGATGCGTGCGTGATCGATCCAGAATGTATGAATTGGAACGATCAGAATATGCGGTTCTTCAAATTCTGGAGGGGTGGCTTCTGGAATCCTGGTGTTGCATTCGATAAATTGCTGGTTTCAGACATCGCCAGAAATTGCTGAGGGGTCGTTATTAACGATCGGCCACGAAGTTCGGGCAGGTCTGCTCATCATTCGACCGCGATTTCTCACATCGAACGAATCAGCCACAGGTAACCGGAGTCATCTCAATGGACCCAATATTCTATGTTCTCTGCTTGATCATCGTGGGGGTTGAGTTATACCTCGGCGCCACTTTCATCAAGTCAAATACGACCCGACTGTTGCTGTCGGTCATGATGTTTCTGCAGTTTTTCCTGTGGGGTTCGTGGTATGTTACGGCTCCGAATTACTTGAGAACGATCGGCTTTACCGGAAAAGACATCGGCTGGACATACACCGTCGGCCCGATCGCGGGCATCATATCACCGTTTTTTGTGGGAATGATCGCTGACCGGTTTTTCCCCACCCAGCGAGTTCTGGGTGCCATGCACGTTCTTGGCGCGGGGCTTCTTTACATTGCTTCAACCCAGATGGGCAGCGCCAGCCCCAGTGCCATTAACACGATTTTCTTTGGCTATATGCTGACGTTCTTCCCGACGCTGGCACTCACGAACACCCTTGCCATGCGGAACCTGTCGAATTCCGAGACCGAATTTCCGTCGATCCGGGTTCAGGGAACGATGGGCTGGATTGCCGGCAACCTGGTGATGACTTTCACGGGCTTCGAGAAGACGATTGACCAATTCAGTGTCGCGGCAGGAATTGCTCTGCTGCTGGGCATTTTTAGCTTCCTGCTGCTGCCTTCCACGCCGCCAACGGCGACCGGCAAGGCTTCCGCTCGGGAAATTCTGGGTCTCGACGCGCTGGCGATTCTCAAGAACCCTTCCTACCTCATTTTTCTCGTCTGTTCCACACTCATCTGCATCCCTCTGGCCTATTATTACCAGATCACCAGCCGACTGGTGGAAATGGTGCAATTGCCGATCGGGCAGACCATGTCATACGGTCAGATGTCAGAAATCTTTTTCATGCTGGTGATGCCACTTCTCTTTGCCCGCCTTGGCGTGAAGAAGATGCTGGCCGTAGGAATGCTGGCATGGGTTGTTCGTTATGGCCTGTTTTCAGTGGGTGGGCCAAGCCAGATCAGTGCTGCCGTCATTCTGGGCATCGTGCTGCATGGTATCTGCTACGACTTTTTCTTTGTGACCGGCCAGATTTACACGGATCAGGCAGCTCCGCCGCATTTGCGTGGCCAGGCTCAGGGGCTGCTTGTGCTGTTTACACTGGGCATTGGCATGGCGATTGGTGCCCAGGTTGCCGGATGGCGTGAGACACATTTCACGCCCACGCAGCAATTTGCCGACAAGCTGGAAGGCCTGAAGGCGATTCAGTGGGGGCCGCTCTGGATGGAGCCGGCGATTTTTGCGGCCGCCGTGCTGGTGATTTTCCTGTTACTTTTCAGGAACCCGGCTAGACAGTATACGGCAGCCTCAATCCCGACCGATGTTCCAACCGGCGAGATCGTCTGATCAAAGCGAATCGCACCGCATTCATAGTTTCGAAACAGCGGAACCTGATTGCTGTTTTGTGATGAAAATCGAGAATTTTCAGGCCGCTGGCTTTGCACCAGCGGCTTTTTTCATGCTGAAAATGAAGACAGCAAAATCGTTATGACCGAAAAAGTTTAGCTGTTCTGACCTGGAATGACAGGTACTGGTCGAAACTTGCCTATCGCATAAGTTAATTATGGGTCAAAATATAGGGTACTTGAAGGAGTCAATGATGACAGTCCTTCCAAACCCTTACAAAACAGTCGATGCAAGCAGGTCCGCCCATGAGTTCATCGCTGAAAGACGAGTTGGCATCGCTCAAGATAGACCGCAGTCGAAAAAAAACTTCTTACACAGCACCTTCCGCACCTCCTGAAGGTATTCGTGAGCAATCACCGACGATGTCTGGCTCCCAGATCCTGCCGGAGTCTCCGTCCGGTTACGTCTCGTATCGCCCAACGGCCGCCAAGGCCGTTCGCAAGAGCCTGGCTTCACGGGTTTTTGGCAAAATGCTTGTGCTTATTCCGCTGGCAATTATTGCTGGTGGAGCATATGTGGTACGCGAGCAAGTCTCGAAGATTCGCCCATCGACCGAGGTAAAATTTACCGCGGTGCAACAGATGACAGAATCAGATCTTGATAAAGTACTTTCCGCGAAAGGGTACTTGCGTTCACGTAATCAGGCTCAGGTAGGGGCCAAAGCTCCGGGGCGAGTCGAACTGATGGCAGTGGAAGAAGGAGATAAGGTTAAGGCGGGTCAAATTCTAGCAGTGCTTGAACATAATGATCTCAAGGCATCTCTCGCTTCTAAGAAGGCTTCCGTTGCCAGAACCAAAGCGGAACTGACGGAAGCCCTTGCCGACCTGCGTGACAAAGAGCGAAAAGTTAAGCGAGAAGAGACGCTGGTTGTTCAATATAAAACTTCAAGTCGAGAAGAATACGAGGCTATTGCGGCTCAGCGTGATATGTCAGCAGCCAGGGTGGATGCCCTTAAAGCCAACATGGAATTCATGGACGCCTCAGTTCAGGAGACTTTAGAAAACATTCAGAATATGCACATACTTGCACCATTTGAGGGAACAGTTCTTGCCAAGGGTGCAGAAGTGGGCGAGACAATAACGCCAGGTGGCATGGGTGCAGCTTCGGGCCGTGGTTCGGTGGTTACACTGGCTAATCTTCAGCTTCTTGAAGTTGAAACTGATATAAGTGAAAGCCAACTGGCCAAGGTGCGAGTTGGTCAACCTGCGGAAGTGATGGTGAGTGCTGCTCCGAATAAACGTTATCAGGGAAAAGTTCGGAAAATTGTTCCGCTGGGCGATCGCGCCAGAGGCACAGTGAAAGTTTATGTGCAGATTACTGACCCGGATGAAAGGCTTTTCCCAGAACTGGTGGCGATCGTGAACTTTCTTCCGACCTCCGACAACAAAGACCGCAGCACACAGATGGCTGGTCTCTTTTTGCCCAAGGCAGCAGTAATTGAGCAGGACGGGAAATCAAGTGTCTGGAGAATCGACCCGGACAAGACGGTCCATCGCGTGACAATTCTTACTACGCCCCGGACGGATGATCTGGTGAAAGTGGAAGATGGTTTGAAAGCGGGTGACCGGGTGGTCCTTAATCCCAAGCCCGAACTGGGTGAAAATGATTTAGTGACTGTTCCGGATTGATAAATTCACACAACATTCCGGATAATTCTGTAACAAATCTGGACCGGCCGGACCATGATCGAAAAGTGGCAAAGAAACTGGAGAGATGAAAGTGTCAGCCCCTCTGGCGATTCAGATTCATAATGTGACCAAAGAATACAAGCGGAATGGTCAGGCCATACCGGTTCTTTCAGGACTTAACCTCAATGTGAATCAGGGTGAATTTCTAGCCTTGATGGGCCCGTCAGGTTCTGGCAAAACAACTTTGCTGAACCTGATTGCCGGGCTTGACTGGGCAACAGCCGGCGACGTGATAGTTGACGGCCTGAATATCTCTGGCCTGAGGGAAAAAGAGTTGACGCGTTGGCGGGCTGATCACATCGGATTTATCTTTCAGATGTACAACCTGATACCGGTCATGACCGCCCAGGAAAATGTGGAACTGCCGCTGCTTTTACAACCGGTGACACGCAACGAGCGTCGTCGAAGGGCGGCAACAGCCTTGAAAATTGTTGGCTTGGAAGGGCGAGAAGACCACTATCCAAGGCAGCTTTCAGGTGGACAGGAACAGCGAGTGGCGATTGCGCGTGCCATTGTGACAGACCCGGCACTGATTGTGGCCGACGAGCCAACGGGCGATCTTGACCGAACTTCCGCCGAAGAAATCCTGGGACTACTGGAAACGCTCCACCGCGATCTTGAAAAGACAATCGTGATGGTGACGCACGACCCACAGGCAGCCTCAAAAGCCAGTCGGCTGTTACGGCTTGATAAAGGCCAGCTTGTAGGCGACGAAACTCAGGCTGAAGCACGTAACCGCATGGGTGTCTCGTGACACAAAGGAAATCTCGATGAAATATCTCGGATATGTTTTACGAAATATCAGTCGCAATCCGGTTCGGTCCCTGTTGACGATTGGATCGATTTCCGTCAGCCTCTTCCTGATGATGATCATGCTTTCTTTTCTCTCGGTGAACTCTGAAGTGAGTGATTCTCTGAAAGGATCAAACCGGATTATCGCCATGTCGAGCCAGGGTTTTGCGGCCCAGGTGCCCATTCGGTTTGTCGATGAAGTCGGTTCCATGGAAGGAGTCACTGCCGCATCGCCCCTTTCCTGGTATGGTGGGAAATATCAGGAGCAGGAAATGCCTTTCGCCCAGTTTGGGATTTATCCCGAGAAGATTTTCGATATTTGGGATGAACTCACGATCCCGGAAGATCAGAAAAAAGCCTTTATTGATGATCCTGCTGGCTGCGTGATTGGCTTCAAGATGGCCGAAGAGCGTAATATCAAAATTGGCGACCCCATGCCTCTCAAGGGGACCATCTATCCATTTGACTTGAACTTGACTGTACGTGGCATTTACAAATCGCCACCTGATCGAGATGGTCGTATGTGCATTTTTAACTGGCGTTTTCTCGAAGAAGGTCTGAAGAAAGACTTTCAGGGCCGTCAGGCAGGAAATGCCGGAACCGTGTTTCTTAAAATCAAGTCAGGAACTGATCCGGCCCAGGTCTGCCAGAAAATTGATGCCTCAACAATTAATAGTGACACACCGACCCGCACACAGACGGAAGATGCATTCGTGGCCCAGTTTGCCGAGCTTTGGGGCGATATGCGGTTAATGATCTCTGCGGTGGGGCTGGCAGTGGTGGTGTCGCTGATTTTCGTTTCGGGAAATGCAATGGCAATGGCCATGCGTGAAAGAACGACTGAAATTGCCATTCTTAAGGCGATTGGCTTCACCAATGGTAAGGTTTTGGGCATGGTTCTGTCTGAAGCGGTCTTTGTCTCCACTATTGGCGGCATGATCGGTGCCCTGGGCTGCAAACTTTTATTCGACGTTTTCGACATTTCTCCTTATACAGCAGGTGCCCTGCCATTTTTCTTCATTCCAACAAAAACAGCCCTGCTTGGCTTTGGCACATCGATATTGATTGGCTTTCTCAGTGGGCTATTGCCTGCCTTTGCTGCTGCAAGGCTGGGTGTGATTCAGGGTCTGAGAAAAGTCGTCTGACAAACTTTTGAGAAACTTCAGCCATGGTTCCGATTAAGTACAACACACGTAATTTGTGGGTAAGGCGTGGCACCACGCTGATGACTGTTGCCGGAACGGCCCTGATTGTCTGGTCGAGTTGCATACTGTTCAGCATGGTTGAGGGACTTCAGCAGAGCCTCGATGTCTCGGGTGACCCTCTGGATTTAATCATTCTCAGAAAGGGTTCAACCAACGAGACAGATGGTGGCTTTGAGCTGGATAAAGCGGACACCATGGTGACTTTGAAGGGAGTCGCCACCGATCCTAAACTTGGTCCACTGGTATCGCGAGAGCTTTTAAACATCCCGGTGATGGAACGGGCAAACGGATCACGTACGAACCTGATTATCAGGGGGCTTGATCCAGTTGGCCGGCTTCTACGTCGTGATTTTCAGATTGTTGCCGGGAGAGATCTTGAACTTGGTAAAGGCGAAGCCATCGTGAGCGAAAGGCTTGCCGGCCGATTCAAGAACAGCAATCTGGGCGACACATTGAAGGTAGGTGAAAAGGAAAGTTATCGCGTGGTTGGTTTGTTTCGAGCCGGTGGTGGCTCGGCTGAAAGTGAAATATGGGTTGATCGAAAAGATCTTGAGCGAAATCTTTCCCGCGAAGGATCTGTTTCAAGCGTCCAGATTCGGGCTGCCGGCCCAACTGACTTCGAGTCGATCAAAACGGTGATTACCGACGATGCTCAATATCGTCTGCTTGCCCTTGGTGAGAGAGAATATTACGCAAAACAGACACAGTCAACCACGTTTCTTAAGGTATTTGGCTTTGTGATTGCAGTATTTCTGACGATTGGCGCCATGTTTGCGGCGGCCAATACCATGTTCGGTGCAGTGGCCAGCCGCACCCGTGAGATAGGAACGATGCGGGCTCTGGGTTTCTCGAAAAGTTCAATCCTTTTCTGCTTTCTTGGCGAATCGGTGATTCTCTGCTCAATTGGTGGGATTGTTGGCCTGCTGGCTACTTTGCCCCTTCAGGCCTTATCGTTTGGTACCGTGAATTCAAATACCTTCACAGAAATTACCGTGAACTTCGCTTTTGGGCCACTGGTGATGATAGTCGCATTCAGCATGACACTGGCAATGGGCGTGCTGGGCGGCTTTCTGCCAGCATGGAAAGCAACTGATAAAGACATTATTGCTTCTCTGCGGGAACTTTGATGAAGCTTTCCGGCATTAATACCGGGTAGTCGATAGTTGACGATCCAGAGCAATTCTGTCTATAAAAATAATGTTGAACGAAATCGGAAAAAGATCTGCCAGGGTTATCGGACTGGTTGATCTGATCGTTTTTTCGTGGGAGCACAAGAGCTAATGTCCGTCGAAGGAATGATCGTGGCGAATGGCCTGACCAAACAATATGGCCGTTTCATTGCTGTTGCTGATATGAGTTTTTCGATCCCCGCTGGTCAGGTGGTAGCATTTCTCGGCCCTAACGGTGCAGGCAAATCAACCACTATGAAATTACTCACTGGTTTTCTTGCCCCAACAAGTGGTCGGGCTTATATAGCGGGAGTTGATGTCGCTCACGACAGAATAAGTGCCGCTGAGCGTCTGGGTTATCTGCCCGAAAATGGACCGCTTTACCCTGACATGACTCCACTGGAGCTATTGGCCTATTTTGGCGAGGCACGAGGCATGAGTGGTGCCCTTCTGCGTGGGCGGATTGAGCACGTTGTCGAGCTTTGCGTTCTTGAACAGGTTGCCAACAAGCCAATAGGCAAGTTGTCCAAAGGTTATCGTCAGCGAGTTTCGATGGCCCAGGCACTGCTCCACGACCCTGATGTTCTGATTATGGACGAACCAACGAGTGGACTCGACCCAAACCAGATCAGAGGTGTTCGCCAATTGATCCGAGATCTTGGCCGCAAGAAAACCATTCTCGTTTCAACGCATATTCTGCAGGAAGTAGACCCGGTCGCCGACCGAGTTCTGTTTGTCCATCAGGGTCGACTGGTTTTTGACGGTACACCGGCCGAACTTGCCAAGGGCAGCAAATCGCTGGAAGAAAGATTCCGCGAATTGACGAGCGAAGTTGCCTGATTTGGATTTTGTGAGATCACTGTTGTGGGCAGATCCTGTCTGGAGCTTGCCCTCTGTTTGCTGAATGGTCAGGGAGTCATTTCAGGAAAATGTCTGAACAAACATTGATTGATCGCAAACGACAGATACTTAGACCTCATGTAATCAGGGCTGTGGTCAAGCGTAATATAAGTAGTTTCTTCGCCAGCCCGGCGGGATACGTCTTTATCACACTATTTGTGCTGGTGGGGGCACTTGCGGCCTTCTGGCAACCGGTCTTTTTTGCCAATAATCTGGTCAATCTGGCGCCACTGAATGTCTGGATGCCTTATCTTCTATTGTTTTTCATACCGGCTATCACCATGAGTGCCTGGGCTGAAGAACGTCGCCTTGGAACGGACGAACTCCTGCTGACGCTGCCTGCGAAGGATTATGAGATCGTTGTCGGCAAATATCTTGCCTCACTGGGCATTTATACTATCTCGCTTTTTTTCTCGCTGAGCTATGTTCTGGTGCTGAACCTACTGGGGTCACCCGATCTTGGAGTCATATTCGCGAATTATCTGGGTTATTGGTTCATGGGTGTAGCCATGGTGGCCATCGGACTGGTGGCATCAAGTCTCTCCAATAATGTCACGATCGGCTTTATTCTGGGTGGGCTATTCTGCGGCATCCCGGTATTTGCCAATCTCTTCTCACTTTTATTTTCCGGTCCTACGGGGCGTAGTCTCGGACGTCTTTCAATACCCTCACAATTTGCTGATTTTGGCACAGGTGTTGTTCCAATCAGCAGTGTTTTCTATTTCGTTGGTATTGCCGTGGCAATGCTCTACCTGAATGTGCTGATGGTTGGCCGGCGGAACTGGTCCGGAGGCCCGCATAGTGGTAGTCGCTGGTTTCATGGTCTGGTGCGAGTCGCTTGCCTGATACTCTCTGTGATCAGCCTGTTTGCGGTGATCAATCGAGCTGGTGCGAGGGTTGATACAACATCTGAACGGCTTCATACACTCTCGCGTGATTCTAAGAATCTGATCAGCGCCATCTCGCCCAGTAAACCGGTGCTGGTTCAGGCCTACTATAGCCCGACAGTGCCCAGCGAATATGTGCAGGTGCGTGAAGACCTGCTCAACAAGCTCAAAGAGATTGCAGCTCTGGGCGGCTCAAAAATTCGTCTGAGCCTGCTTGAGACTGATCTTTATTCCGAGAACGCTCGCGAAGCAGAAAAACGATTTGGCATACAGCCCCGTCGTGTCCTATCAACCAGTGACGCCCGGCAGTCAACCGAAGAAATATTCCTGGGTGTCGCCTTCACCTGCGGGCTTGAAGAAGTTGTCGTTCCGTTTTTCGACCGTGGCCTTCCCGTGGAATACGAACTCATCCGCTCGATACAAGTCGTTTCCCGCACAAATCGTAAGAAAATCGGCATCCTCAACACCGACGCCCGCCTGCTTGGAGGCTTTGATTTTCGCTCATCGATGCCAGGCCAGGAATGGTCGATTGTGACCGAGCTGAAAAAGCAGTATGAAGTAGTTCCAGTGGCAGCAGATGCTCCAATCGCAAGAGATTTCGACTGCCTTCTGGTTGCTCAGGTACCCAGTCTGCCACAGCGAGAGCTGGATAACCTATTAGCCTATATTCGAAGCGGTGGTCCGACATTGCTCTTCGTCGATCCCCTGCCGACAGCTGATCCATCGCTGGCCCCAGAATCGCCTCGTCAGCCTCCTGGTGGCATGATGGGTGGCGGGCCTCAACCCGAGCCTAAGGCCGACCTGCGTTCGCTGACGACGATGCTTGGAATAGAATGGCCGGCAACAGAAATTGTATGGAATGCCTATAACCCGCACCCTCAACTTGCCGACCTGCCGCCCGAGGTTGTCTTCATCGGATCCGGTAGCGGTCAGAAGGAAGCGTTTAATTCGGCCGAGCCAGTTACATCAGGCCTACAGGAAGTTGTGACGATTTTTCCGGGACTTTTAAGAACGCTACCCTCGGTTGGCCCGAAAGTGGAACCATTGCTGAAAACAAGCGATTCTGGTGGTCTGATCAATTTCCGCCAGGCGACATCACCAGGCATTTTTGGCAATTTCCAAATTAATCCCAACCGGGGTCATTTCCCGACCGGCCAACCTTACGTGATTGCAGCAAGAATTTCGGGTAATCCAGGCACACCCCGCCCCACGGTTGATGCCCAGGGCAAGCCACTGCCGGAGGGTAAGACCGCTGAGGAGAAGCTGAATGTGATTCTGGTTTCTGACCTCGACATTATCGGCGAAGAGTTTTTTGACCTTCGTCGACGGGGTATAGAGAATTTGGATTTTGATAATGTGACCTTTGTTCTCAACTGTGTGGATCAACTTGCCGGCGATGATTCGTTTCTAAATCTTCGAAAAAGGCGTGTTCGTCACCGAACATTGACTCGCTTTGAAGATCAGACGCGGGATTTTATCAAGGCGGCTGCCGAAGAAGCCAAAGTGGCTGAAAAACAGGCAGATGAGAAACTGAAAACCGCACAGAAACGGCTAGATGAACGCGTTCGCGAGATTGAAGGTCGTAAAGAACTCGACGATCAGACTAAAGAGATTATGATCGCTAACGTTCAGGAAGTTGAGAATCGTCGACTTGTCGTTGAGAAAGCCAAGATAGACGATGAAAAACGTGCTGCAATCAACCAGAGCCGAAATGAGAGTCGGGCGAGTGTGCGTCAGATTGAAAACCGGTTTCGCTTTCTGGCAATCATTTTGCCGCCGCTGCCATCCATGGTGCTTGGTATTTGGGTGCTGGGCCGCCGACTGGCCCGCGAGAATGCTGCTGCCCCGGCAAGCCGGCTGGCCTGAGTTGCACCAATGAATCATGATATGACTATTATCAGAATTGATTGTCAGTATTGGATGAGGTGATCTGACGATGAACGATTGGCCTAAGACACTGTCGTTTGCCGCCGTTGCCACAGCGACAACCGCTCTGGCGCTGGGGCTTTCGGTTCTTGACAACCGCCGCGCCAACCGCCTTTTTGATGATCAGGGCGAGACCTTTTTTGCAGCGTTCAAAGATCCACTGGAAGCCCAGGCGATGGAGGTGGTTGAATATAACCCCGACACCGCGACTGTTACACCTTTTAACGTGCAGCAGAAGGGTGGAAAGTGGTCTATTCCCTCGCATTATGATTACCCGGCCGAGGCCAAGGACCGGCTGGCAAAAACCGCATCAGGACTGATTGATCTTAAGAAAGACACGATACGATCTGATGATGTTGCTGATCATGAGAAGTTGGGTGTCATTGACCCGCTTGACACCAAAGCGTCATCTCTGACTGGCCGAGGTAAACGAGTGACATTGCGGAAGCAGGCCGAGGGTGAAGTGTTGGCTGATCTGATTATCGGTAATGCCGTGAAGGACCGGCCGAACCAGCGATTTGTACGTCTTCCTTCGAACAATAGAACTTATGCAGTGAATTTGAATCTTGATCTTTCCACGCGATTTGCTGACTGGATCACTCAGGATCTGCTGAAACTTGAATCTAATCGCGTCCGTAAGATTGTGATAGACCGTCATCGGGCTGACCCGACGCGGGGCATGTTAATTCCAGGTGAGATTACTACATTAACCAGAGATTCTGCTCCAAATTCCTGGTCAATTGATAATCCGGACCCTGTTAAGAAGGTAAATACGAGTAAAGTAGGTGAAATTACCAATGCGTTGTCAGGTTTGAAAATCTTGGGAACCAGGCCCAAACCTGCCGGCCTGACTAAAGATTTGAAAGAATCTGAAGATGGTAAGTTCAAACTTTCCCAACAGGCTATGGTTTCCCTTCAGCAACGTGGCTTTTATCGTACACGTCAGGGGACACTGGTCTCAAATCAGGGTGAAATACAGGTAGGAACGGATCAGGGCGTAGTTTATGTTATGCGATTTGGTGAAGTGACTGTGGCTGATGGAGAAGATCTATCGGCTGGAACGTCTGATGACGCCAAACCCGATGATAAGCAACCCGAACCGAAGTCAAAGTCGGCTGAATCTGAAAAAGCTCGGAAGCCAGGCACAGAAGGTCGTTTTCTTTTTATTACTGCAACTTTTGACCCAAGCCTGATTCCTGCCCCAACCGATCCGTTATCGAATCGTGTTGAATTTTTGCCCGGCGACCCTTTTCAACATACAACTTCCGGAGTCACGACACAGGGCTTTGAGCCGGATGTTGCGGATGAACAAAAACGAGTCAAAGAAAAAGCTGACAAGCTCGAAGCCGAGATGGAAACCAAACGTGCGGAAGGGCGAAAGCTGGTTGAGCAGTTGTCATCCCGATATGCTTCTTGGTATTATGTTGTATCGGGTGATTCTTTCCGGACAGTAGCTGCTGATCGGTCTGCCTTCCTGCAGGAACCTGGCGAAACATCGCCGTCAGCAGCACCCGCATTTAATCCTGCGGGTCTGCCGGGTTTTTGAAATCTCAACCCCAGTACACTGATGCAATGAATTAGCATCTATGTGCTGTATCACGTGGGTCTTGAGTATCAACTGGGTGTACGATTGCGCTGGATTCACAAAAAACCGCTTCTTGTCACCGGGTTTCTACCCAGCGCTGTGGAGTGGCTGGGTTCTGTTCTGCAAATACTTAACAAAGGCAGGTTGCTGAGTAATCCTCTTCGTTCAACAGAAGCTGCAGAAATAGGGCTTGAGAATTCGTTTTCGGCTCTGGTTCCGTCCAGTGAATCTGATTTAATGCAGGAATTTTGGGATGATATTCTCAGTCCGGCTGCTGTGGCAGAAGAAGCAGATCTTTACTCTTCCCGATCCAAGTGGCTTTCCAAATTGACTTTCTGGCCAGCCCCTCTGACAGTTTGCGACTTTCGTGCATTAATGATATCGCCCTGGCTGTCTTATCATTTTCGAATGAGACCGCTGATAATTGTGCCGAGCGCGCATCAGTTTGTTCATGAAATGAAAATCAGGAAAACTGAAAATCGGTCGATTATACGTCTGGAATATCTCGAATCGCTGGTTGCTGATAATCCATCATTATCAAAAATTCCATTCAATGAGTTAATCGAACTCAGACACACTTCAGAGCAGTTTGCTGCAGTTTATGCAATTCTGAATAATTTTATTGCGAATTGTATTATTGAAGATCCCTCGATCATCCGAATTGCTTACGAGGATCTTTCTTCATCTCCCTATCAGACATTGGAATACCTGATAGAGAAAACCGGGATGCGGCAGAGGCAGGAAATTGGTGAAGCCCTCAAGGCAATTCGAATTTCGTATGATGGCTCAAACTACCAGAAAATTCCTCATTCGCCCAAAGATCCTTCCGCATGGCAGACTGGCTTGCATGAAGCCCAGATTCATGTCGTTAATGAAGTGCTGAAAGAGATGGGTTGTCCAGTTGATGGATTTACCGATTGGAGAGCTTCCGGGCCAGACTCAGAAACAAAATCGAGATACGCTGTTCGATCGAGTGGCAGGAGCAGAAAGGCAGCTGGTTCGCAACGAGAGAAACCAGCCTCTTCGGGGTCAAACAGTTTCGTAAACAAATCGTCAGAAGTTAATTCGGGGCTCAAGCCTGAATCTTCCAAAAAAAGTTCAGATCAAATTAGTGGTGGCAATTCTAATAAAAGTCGATCCTCTTCTTCCGGCCGACGCGGTTCATCCTCCCGATCAAGTCGCAGGGGAAGAGATCGTAACAACAACGATTCTGATTATTGATTAATTCGTTACTTCCACTTTGACAGCCATTTCAAATCAGACCAAGCGTTTCATCAAGCCCGTGCATCAGGTTGAAGTTCTGAACGGCAACTCCTGCTGCACCCTTTAACAGGTTATCAAGGCATGCCACAATGACTATTTTGCCTCGCACGACCCTGGCTGTCATATCAAAATAATTGGTGAAAGCCGAATCCTTTGTCGCCGGCAGCCCTTCCACCACTCGAACAAATGGGCAATTTTTGTAAAAGTTGCGGAACAGATCCATCACCTCACGTTCTGCCATGTGTTTTTTTGGTGTCGCATAAATAGTCGCCAGAATGCCTCTGTCCATTGGCACCAGATGTGGGGTAAAAATCACTTCAACAGGTGTACCTGTCAGCCGACCAACGTCCGTAAGCACTTGGTCTATTTCGGGCGTGTGGCGATGCCTTCCGACTCCATAGGCCGAAAAGCTCTCGTTGCATTCAGGGAAATGTGTCGTTAGCTTGGGCGACCTTCCTGCGCCAGATACGCCGCTTTTGGCATCGATGATAATCCCCTTGCGTTCGATCAAATCTTCTGAGATCAGTGGTGCCAGTGACAAAATAGATGTGCTGGTATAACAGCCGGGGTTGGCAATGAGGTTGGCTGTTGCCACGCGATCGCCATAGATTTCCGGCAGGCCATACACGGCCTCGGCCAGTCCTGCAGTGTCTGTATGCTCGTGTGCATACCAGTCGGCATAAATAGCCGGATCTTTCAAGCGGTAATCCGCTGAAAGGTCGATTACTCGAACGCCGCGTTCCCTCAGAGCTGGCACCGCCGCCAGGCTGGCGGCATGAGGTAAACCCAGAAAAGCCACTTTGGCTTTTTCTGCAAGCCTCTCCGCATCAAAAGGCTCGCATGTGAGATCAACCACACGATTGAGTGACGGGTGAAGGCTGGCAACTGTGGGTGATTCATCTGCCCGGCTCGTGGCCATTACCAGATTCGCATAGGGGTGCCGCGCCAGAATTCCCATGAGTTCCCGCGATGCATATCCTGAAGCACCCACCACTGCAACTGGTATCATGGCTGACCCACCTTTCACACAACACTTCTGATGTATCAGTTTAATATATTACTGAATTAACGCTCTGGAAAACAAATCAGCACCGTCTTAATTGTTGGAAGCCATGAGCTTCAATAATGAAGGCCCTTATCAAGCAATTTATACTGTGCTTATCGAACTGATCCGGACTGAATCGATCTCAATCGAAAGTGATAAACAAATGGCTGGAATGCTTTTCCAGCATTGGGAAATGAAGCAATCCTCCGTTCCAACATCAATAGCTTTATCAGGGAGAAAGATAAATGATCGGTTTTGCGGGTTTAAAGGCATTGTTAATCAGGCCTTGCAAATTATAGGCCGCTTCGCCTTCCAATCCCACACTTCGAATACCGGATTCAGGGGAGAAGTCGATTTTATTAAGATCTACAGCCACAAGCGATGGGCTGAGTGACGACTCGAAATAGTAGATTTTTCGAGTGTGATCGAGCACAGAGCGCCAGTAAGTCGGTGCTATGTTAGGATGATCAGGGTCAGGAGCACCCCATGGAACAGAGACATTACGCATTACGCTGAAAACGCCGGCCACCTGTTTTCTTGGGTTGTTTTCATCTGTGCCAAGACGCTTGAGATAATACGACGCACGGACAAATCGGTCTTCAGACTGATGAGAGCCTGGCAGAGTAACACTTCCATCCATACGTGACCAGTAGTTGTTAAGTGTTAATTGCTGGTCAAAGGTGGGGCTGTTGGTCATAACCTGGAATTTCCGGTCGTGATGGATCACGACTTTGCCTTTGATATATTCCATGATCGCAGAATCACCAGTTGGATCACTCAGGGATAGGTGGACTGTGGGATGACCTTGACCACCGGGGCCAAAATTTGATTTGACGAAATAAACAGGATCATTCTTCATTGCATTAACCGCTTCACCGACCGTCGCATAATTCGACAAGATATATTGCAGCCAAGCTGTCCACGAAATTCGTGGCTTCTTTTTATCACTCGGTGTCGGCCCGAAATCAGATTCTGCAAGATAGAGCATGTTAATACCAAGCCCTTTCTCATTCATGCCGTCAAATGCACCATCAATCGGGCCACCCGGAGTTGTTGCACCAGCCGCGACAACAGTCCCATATTTACTGACCCAACTGAGGCCACCCCCGATTCCTTCGTTTGTAAAACCTCTGGGGATTACATAAAAATGAGTGTTGAAGTCATAAGGCCAGTCCATAGAGCGACCAGTGATCACAGAACCGTCTTTGCCAAGCCATGTGATGCGGGAACAGGCTAGTGCATTTGAAAAACCAACCAAAAGTGCCAGATTTAGAACCAGTAATGCAAAAAGAAAGTTCTTCTTCATGATGAACCTTGCTCGCCGGTTTTGTTGAGATGTTAGTTTGATTCGATCAACCAGGAAAATCATACATTCTATGGAATAACATAGCCAGTAGTCATTAGGTTCTGTTGACATTAATCTTGACAAATTGAAGGAGTTAGGCATTCTATGGCCACCTAAAACAAAGGAGGCCTCTCAGGATGAGACGTTACGCAATTACAGA
>JBEITT010000013.1:0-77082 GCA_040374745.1 Planctomycetaceae bacterium
AAACCAATTATTGATAACATCGGTAACTTGTTTTCGTGATATTATTTCCGACTCATCGAGTAATGCATAAGGATATGCTATATACGGTTCTGAAAAATGACCAGGTGGTAACGCTTGTTGATCAATAAACGGCTTGGCGCTCCATGCAAGCATTTTTAATGCTTCATCAGCTGCTTCCTGATGAATATTATTGCATTCTTTTGAAATAAACGCATTGGCTCTTATTCGTTCTCTAAATTCTATGTTTCTTTTATCTTCACCATTGTACATGTTTAAAATAATATCCCGGTCTTCCTGAGTATAAGTGGTGTTATTACTCAGAATAAAGAAAAGTGGCTTACCAGCACGCAATGCTGTATCAAATTCTAATTCTGTCAATGACTTGTTGTTCTCTACAATATTTCCGTATCTAAGATGAGACATTCCAAAGTAAAAGTTCGAGTCATGAACTAGTTTTATTGATCCTTGTATTGCACCTAGAGCATTAGGTTGGTTAGAAAAATCTTTAACATCATGACCTAATGCTTCGATTGCTTTACCAACTTTTTCTCTTGTTAGTTTAAGATCAGTACTTGTACTACTTAACATCACTGTTAATTTCATTTTTGGGTTTACGCGGATTACCGAAGTCATGCATTGTCTTTTGAGTTCAATGTGGTCGGAAAAAAAGTCAGGTGCTCCGTGTGAACCATGTGCATCATCTCTAATCTGGGTTACAGTATTATTACAATCAATTAATTTATTTATCGAAACAAAATTTGGGATTATTGCTGCATTCCCTTTGCATAAAAACACTCTATATTTCTCAGCTTTTATGATGTCGGTATTCTTAAACGTGCTAGCACTAATATCATTGTCCTTATTGCCAAGAGATTCCCTTAGCTTCTTAAGTGTGTAATATTCTGTTTTAAACAAATTAACGTGCTTAATAATTGATACACGCTGGTCTTTTGATGGGAGTTGGCTTAAATCGATATTGAAAGAGAGAGGAAGAATGACTAAATCGCTTTCAACCATTTTCCTTTCAATTTCGTTTGCGTTCGCGACTAATTGAGTTGTTCCCAAATTATCATGTCTAATTGTTTTTAAAGCGTTATCTAAAGAACCTAAAGCCGTGACATATTCTTCTGTCTGTTTCTGATTTCCAAAGCCAACACCGAGATATATATTCATAGTACCATACCCTCAAATTGCCAGAATTATAATTCGGCTTCCTGTATTACAACTTGACGAAGATTGATTATTGATTAGAGATAAACCATGTAATTTTGTCTGTCAAGAAAAAAATGCTTTTAACTACTTTATTGGTTCTAAGAGTTTCACACCAAATTGCATAAGGCTATATGGAGTCAATTCTTAAATGGGCCCCACGAAGTACTTTTTCGCTGATCCGAAATCTATTGTAGTTCCTCAGGCCATGGCTTAATAAAACGAAATGGTGTTAAAAAACGAAGACGATGAATCAAAATGAAATTTGACGATTTCGCCTCTAAATGAACCAAATAATTTCTTCCCCCAGCTTGGCCGAATCGTTAAGATATGAAACAATCAAAGGCGGGGTGGTCTGGGCCGTTTTGTTTCATGAAGTGGCCCGGTCCGGGTCGATATACAAAATCTCCCGTTGCGCAAGCTCCGCCTGATTCAACCTGAAGTCCCCAAAATCAGCAGAAACTGGTCGATCGATCAGCTACCATAATGCCTCCGGCACTGCTTGGTAGTCCGCCCGCCAGAGTCGTCAAGGAAACTAGTCATGAGTGTAAAAAGCCTGGAGAGTCGTGTTCGTGCCGCCCTTGATGCCGGTGAAGGCATCATTCGCCTGGCCCCCACCTGGGTGCCACGGTCGTTTCTTATGCCCGGCGCCCGGCTCAAGCTGGCCAAGCAAGACCTTTATGCCCTAGGCACACATCGTGGTGGTATCGACGAACGCTGGTTTGCCTCAACCACAGCCGCTGCCAACGAAGGTGCCCCAGCCGACGAAGGCATGAGCTATGTGGTGCACGAAGGCGACCGCTTCCAGCTTAAGGACGCCATAGACACCTTCGGCGCCGAGATGATCGGTGCCGACATGTGGAACAAATACCACAAATGGCCGGTTTATTCGAAATTTTTCGACAACGCTGGTCCGATTCCGCACCACATGCACCAGACTCAGGAACAAGCCCAGAAACTTGGCCGTGAAGGCAAGCCGGAAAGCTATTATTTCCCGCCCCAGCTGAACTGGACAGGCAATAATTTCCCCTACACCTTCATGGGCTTCGAGCCCGGCACCACCAAAGAGCAGGTTCGCCGCTGCCTGGAACGCTGGAACGAAGGCGATAACGGCATTCTTGACCTTTCCAAGGCCTATCGCCTGAAGCCCGGCACCGGATGGCTGATTCCGCCCGCCGTGCTGCATGCCCCAGGCTCGCTGGTCACCTATGAACCACAGTGGGGTTCCGACGTCTTTGGCATGTATCAGTCCATGGTCGAAGGCCGCCGTGTGCCGTGGGAATTGCTGGTCAAGGATGTTCCGGCAGAATATCACAATGACCTTGATTACCTGGTCGAACAGCTTGACTGGGAAAAGAACGTCGACCCGAACTTCAAGGAATCAAACTACCTCGAGCCGATCGTTGACAAGGGCGGCGAAGGCGAGGGCTTTGTTGATAAGTGGATCGTTTACGGTAAAGTGGACGGCAAGGAGCTTTTCAGCGCCAAGGAACTGACCGTTCTGCCCGGCCACAGCGTGACGATCAAAGATAACGGTGCCACCGGCGTCACGGCCGTTCAGGGCTCGGGCACAATCGGCAAGCTTGATATCGACACGCCGGTCTTTATCCGCTATGGCCAGATGACGCATGACGAAGTCTTTATCACCCATGGCCGTGCCCGCGATGGCTATAAGGTGACAAACACGGGCTCTGAGCCACTGGTGCTGCTGCGTTACTTCGGGCCCGATACAAATCCGCAGGCGCCGAAGATTGGCAGTTATGCCAGAAACTGACAACTGACAGAGGGCGGGCTTCGGCTCGCCCGATTTTTCATCCTAAAGAAATAAACATTGGAGATTGACAACTATGAACAATGCTTTGCCCAAACTGCACAATGCCATGTGGCCAGGCCTGGTTGGCAAAGGCTCGCCGGGAGCCGAAGATTTCATCAGTCTTGATAAGATGCTGGAACTGACCGCCAATACCAGCGTGGGCGGGGTGAAGTTCGACGGTGTTGATCTTTTTTTGTTTGACCCACATATCAATATTGATATTAGCGAAGACGAGTTGAAAAAAGTCGCCGACAAGATTGCCGAAAAAGGCTTGGCGGTTGGCTCGCTGGTGGCACCGGTGTGGCCGGGCACGGTGGGCAGTTCTGCTCAGGGCGGGCCGGAAGATCGGGCCAAGTTCGTGCTGGCCGTTGAGAAGGCCTGCCGAATCGCCAAAATTCTGAACAATCACGGTGTGCGTAAATATGGCGTGATTCGCATTGATTCCGCCGACAATCCTGAGCATTGGGCGGCTGACCCCAAGAGCAACACGGCGAAGATTGCCGAGACCTTCCGTGAAGCCGGCAAAGTGGCAGCCGACCATGGCGAGCGTCTGGCGGCCGAAGGCGAAATTTGCTGGGGTGGCATGCATTCGTGGAAATACATGCTGGAAACGCTTGAACAGACCAATATGCCTGGCGTGGTGGGCTTTCAGGCCGACCTGGCCCACACATATCTTTATCTGCTGGGCTATAATGCCCCCGAGCATGCCCTGGTGAAGGAAGGGCATAGCCACGCTGAATTTGTAGCAGCTTATACCACAATGACCAATGCTCTGCGGCCGTGGACGCTTGATTTCCACGTGGCTCAGAATGACGGCACGGTACATGGTTCGGGCTCGCACGATAAAACGGGCCGCCACTGCCGGGCCGATGACCCGAACGGCAAGCTCGATATTACAGAAGCCTCAGGCTATTGGCTTCAGGGGGCTTCCGACCGCGGCATGAAGCATATTTGCTGGGATGGCTGCATGTTCCCGAATGAAGTGCTTTTGCGGCAGGAAACCTGGAACACGATTCTGGGTGCTATGATCAAGGTTCGCGACGCCCACGGCTGGTCGTGATTGTATTTTGATACGGATAATGTAATTCGCATAACACCCGACGGCATCGTTGCCGCCGGGTGTTATTATCTGAATCTTGAGAGTAAAATCGCAAAATTGTGACTTGTTTTCGCTATAATAGCGTGAAAACGCATGTTTTCCGGAAGTTTTACAGGCTGATGGGCAGGCGTCAGAATGATCGAGATCTGGAGTTTGTCGGAGCCAGTGGTTCCACTGGTTTATCTGAATGATCTGATTCCGCCATCAATACTCGTGACGGCATTTCAAATCTTTGCCGCATTAATGGCAATTGCATTTGCCTGGCGCGAATATCATGGTAGGGCAGGGCGGTGGGAACTACTGGCACTTGCTTTGGTCATCCAGACGGCTCAATATGGCTATTACTGTGCCTATGTAGATGAAGTTTACGTAAATCTGGAACATAGTTGGAATCTATACCATTTTGGTCGTTTTTCATTCAGTCCTGCGACTCTCATGGACGGCACCGTAGAGTTATTCTACTATGTTCTTCTCGCACCATTTGGCTGGTCTCACACTGCCCTTGTGCGGGCCTGCATGTGTCTGGGGCTGGTTGTCACACTACTGCATACGATTTTATGCTGGTATTTTGTTCGACATATGCCAAGGCTGGTGCAGGTTCTTGTGGTTCTCGGTTTTGCCTGGAATCCGATCTTCGCGGAAATACAATCAGCCGGATTTGGTAATGGGCTGGTTTCGCTTTTATATTTCGCTGGTTTGATCGCCATCTGGGAAAAGAAATGGAAGCCGGCTACAGCTTTTATTTCAATGTTACCGATTGTCAGGCCCGATGCTATTGTATTCAGTTTACTGCTGATTATGGCAATGGCTTTCAAGCAAAGAAAAATACCTGTTGCTGCAATTGCCGGCACAGCAGTATCCACATTATGTTTTTTTTCATTCGTGAAATGGTATTATGGCCACTGGGTTTTAACACCGGTTTTATTCAAAAAAGCACCGCTTACAGAGGTCATTAACGGGGCCCGTCGGCAACTGAATCTGCTTGTTTATGGTATGTTTGATGCTTATAAACTGGTTGTAGCCGTAATTCTAGTCTGCAGCACAGCTGGCATCATGCAGCAATTCAGGCCTGAAGTGAGCCGGGAGAATCGTTCATTACTTCGATTACAGGTGATGGGGCTTTTGGGGCTATATGTGTTTTATATTTTAACCAATCGTTATTTCTTTGCTGAAACCAGACGCTATTATCTGCCCATTGAATGGATAGGATTTCTGCTTGTTGCCAGCGAATGGGGCCTGGATAACATCAAATCAACATTGTTTAATTCAAATGAAAGCAGCAGAATGAAATATCGCCATGAAAACCAGATCATCCTGCCTTCTCAGACGATCATTGCCATCCTTTTGCTTGTAGTTGCAGCCTGGTCTTATGAATCAGGCCTGACTCGCTGGAAAATCAGGGGCAGTCGCCTTTATGACCGAAGTTCACCCGGTATGGAGGAACTGATCAGTCGCGAAGATTATTTTTCAGTAATTGCCAAAATATCGGAAGAGATAATTCCGGCCGAATGGCGAATCGCAACAAGTGAATTGCAGGGTTACGGATTCATGCTTGATCATGACATCGACCCTCTATATGGCTATGCTAACCGTCGAATGGCTGTTTCGAAAACACTCTCGCGGGGTGGTACCAAGACTGATATTAATTATATGAAAGATTCCAAACCTGAAATACTCTGGACTGGCCGATTTCAGGAAATTGAATTTCCAATTGAATTTGAGCCTGACAACCAGCCGGAAATCCTGCGAGGATTTCAATTGACTTTCGGTTTCAGACTTGATGAGCTGATCGAAGCCTATCCGCATTATTTTATGATTCAGGCCAGATCAGACCGGGGCCATAAGATAACTACTTCATTCTTGGTTCGAAAAGGCCTTGAAGACAAGTTTCGTGAGATGCTCAGACAAAAGTCATTTAAGAAGACCTATGACACGCTGATAGCCACTGAAGCATTCCGCGAGTGGACTATCGATAACCCCTTCTAATGTGAGCTGCTCTTTCCCGTTAAAATCTGCAAATTTGTAATTATTATTTTAATCTGATTACTTTGTCTATTTCAAATGCTGAAAAATTCTCCAAATTGTGTTTAAATTGAATTTAATCAGTTGACACCTGTTTTAGAGGAATATTCGCCATGATAATGCAGCTTCGGAAATTACTGGCATTGCGATCTACCGGTGCTCCGGCCATGCGAAGGGAACGAAAGCCACGCCATGCCGCCATCTGTGAATCTCCGGCAAGACTTGAAGAAAAGGCTCTTCTCAGTGGCGTGGTGGCTCAGGTGCAGAAGGCTCCCTCGCTGCATGCCGCAAAAAATCAATCGCCACAACGACAGGATTTTACGCCTCGCCGCTGGCAATGGTTGGCCAATACCTACTGGATTGTCTCTCCCAAAGGTCTGCCGGCCATCATTTTCAATTCAGAAACGGGCATCATTGCACCGGTGCAGGATCAGACTGTCTATCACATCACTGGTTATCGCGATGGCTATTTCTGGGGCCAGACAGTGGCTCAGTACAGCAGCAGCGGGGCTCCCTCTAGTGCTGCCCTTGTTGGTTCGGTGACACCCGAAGGCAAACTGATGCTTAATTTTGTATCGCCAACCGGCGTGACGATGGGCATCGGTTCGATGACATTCAAGCGTGGTGCATGGACGATGGAAAACCAGATGTTCACCGGCACCGATACCAGTCGTATTGGCCACTGGGCCTATATGGTACAGACCAGACCGGGCATGAAGAGTTTCAAAAGCCTGCCCTTTGTCAATGTCTCGGTGCCGACATTCCTGAGCAACTACAACCTGCCCAAGCCGGCCCCGGTTTGACCCGACCGATCAATGCACAAATCAAGTAGCCCGGAAGCATCTTCGCCCGGGCTTTATTTAAATATATTTAATTTCATTTCAGAATTGCCGCCACTTTCTGGCCCGTTACCGGCTGTTCATGGCTCACTATCATGTCAGACGCCGATTTCACCGAACGGTTGATAATTGAAGGTGTCATCATACCCATCACGATGGAGAGAACCATCAAAGCGGCAGCAGGCACCCAGAACCATTGTGAATCTCTCTCAAAGATATGCTCTTCGTCAATTTCGCCATGCGATTCAGCCATTTCGGCGCGGGCTGCACGGCTTACATTGGTTTCAAAGACCATGGTTAGCACTGTACGGGCCATACCAATAAATATCCAAGCAAGGGCCAACAACACGAATATCACGCTGTAGCGATAACCCTGTGCCAGGCCACCCAACAGAATCATCAGCTTGCTGGGGAAAATGCCAAACGGAGGCATGCCCGAAATGGCCAGAAAACCGGCCAGCCAAAGCAGCGACGACTTTGGTAAAAGCCTTCTTGCATCACAGATCAGGGCGACCCGGTGTGTGCCATAACGATGAACAAATGAACCGGCTGTAATAAAGAGCATCGCCTTCACGATGGAATGATTTATCATTTGAAACACGGCACCCTGGGCTGCCATGCCGGCAAACCCAACGCCAAGAGCGATCATGCCCATATTCTCGACGCTGGAATAGGCAAGCATGCGTTTGAAATCACGCTGGCCATGAAGGAATATGGCTGAAGTCCCGATGGAAATAAGCCCAAGCATCACCAGAGCATCCTGAGCAAATTCAATATCACCTGCAGCATCGCAAATTTGCAGGGCCCTCAATATTCCTAGAAACGCCGTGTTTCCCAGCAGACTTGAAGCGGCTGCAGTGGGCGATGGGGCTTCACAATAGGCATCGGGCATCCAAGAATGCATCGGCGCCAGGCCCACCTTCGTGCCAAAACCCACAAGGGCAAGTACAAAGGCGGCTCTTAGCCATAGCCTGTCCACATGCCCAGCCTGCGCAGCGGCAATCATGTCGGGCAGAGATAGCACATCCCACGGCGTGGCGTATTTTCCGCCTGATAACGCAATCGCAAGGAAGAATGTGCCGAGAAGGGCAAGGGCAATGCCCACCGAGCAAAGCACCAGATACTTCCAGGTGGCCTCAAGGCTGTCTCGCGTACGATGATTGTAAATCAGCGGTGCGGTAACAAGTGTCGTCAGCTCAATTGCTACCCAGAAAATCCCAAGATGCAGCGTGCAGAGCGCGGCTGTCATAGCGCCAAGAAACAGCAGGCTGAAACAGATATAAGTGTCACTTTGGGCGCGTCGGCCTGAACGCACGTAGTCAACTCCGGCAAAGCTGCACGGCAAATTCACTACGCTTACCAGCCCAAGCAACACCTTTCCCAACTCGTCGATACCCAACACTTCACCAAACTGGTCGCCTGAGGCCAGCACCATGATGGTAAGAACCACATGCAAAAAACCGACGCCAAGAAAGATGCGGACCTTGGCCGATTCTGATGGAATCAGGTAAGTGACAAGGGCCCCGACAAATGGAAGGGTGACTAGTACACACAGCAAAATCATGGCTTGCCAGTTCCTTGCGATTGAGTTTTATCGCCAGCGGCCGGTTGTTCCAACACCTTCGGCCAACGGCTTTTGGGAAGCCTGCCAAGCAGACGCAAAAGGGCGTCGATAACCGTGAGCGGATGTGGTGGGCAGCCAGGAATATAAAGGTCAACGGGCAACACAGAATCAACTCCGTTGTGGCAATAGGGGCTGTCAAAAAACGGGCCACCACTGATTGCACACGAACCCACTGCCACCACCAGACGGGGCTGGGGCATAGCCAGATATGTTTTTTCAAGGGCCACACGCATGTTTTCAGGAATCGGACCAGTGACGAGCAGCATGTCGGCATGGCGGGGCGAAGCCACCACGTTCATACCAAAACGTGAAAGGTCGAAAACAATATTCGAGGCGGCATTGAGTTCGTCCTTACAGCCGCCACAATCGCCCGCAGATACCTGGCGAATCCGCAATGATCGCCCGAAGATTTTCAGCATCTTGTCATTAAGCTGCCTGACCATCGGGGCTTCATCACCATAAATCACCAGCGATTCGCGGCTACTGCCAGCCATGCGAAAGTCGCTGGAAAGGCTGATTTTGCCTTCCGGGCAGCCTGCCACACAGTCTGAGCAAAAAACGCATCGACCAAGGTCGAGGGAAACATTCACATCCACTTTAACTGCATTTGTCGGACACGAACTGACACAATCACAGCAGCCATCAGGGCAGGCACCTGCACTGATGACAGGGCGACCATAAAAAGTGCCTGGCAATTCCAGATTTTCTTCAGGGTATGAGAGTGTCCGGTATCCCTGTACTGCCCGCTGCCTTATCCACGAGATCATAATCAAATTCCTCTATTGTAGTACCTTTTGCTTGAATCAGAGATCATGTCCGTTATAGGCCAGGTTGCACGACTTGTTGCACACCGGGAAGTCGCTGATGGCGTTGCCCCGGTTGGCCAGTTGCATTGCATTCCAGTTCTGGAATGACGGGTCCTGACTTTTATAGCGTGCAATACTCCCATCCTGGTTTAGAACAAGTGTCTGAATAACCTGGCCCCGCCAGCCTTCCACCATGCTCAGACAAAAGTCGCCGCGGATGGCAGCAAGTTTAACGGGCATAAAAACATTCGTTTCATGATTGGGCAGCGACTCAAGCATCTGTAGGATCTTGGCCAGTGAAAGTTCAATCTCCTGTTTACGGATCATTGCCCGGTCTAGCACCGAACCTTCCTTCCCCACCACCACTGAGTGACGGTCTAGCTGCCAATAACCTGTCGGGTGATCTGTTCGTACATCAATGCCGACACCGCACGAACGGGCCACCGGACCGACAAAGCCGAAAGCCACGGCATTTTCGCGGCTGATACAGGCACTCTGGTCATATCGAGTCAGTACCGAAAGACTGCCAAACATCTGGTCAAGACATTCTTGAACTTCGGTTCGGGCATTGATAAATCGTTTAAGCAGCCGTTCATAAACCGGTGTAGTCAGATCTCGCTTCACGCCGCCGGGCCTCACATAATAGCGACCCTGCCGGTTCCCGCCCATATCCATTGCCGTATTAAGAAATTCACCACGAAGGCGGCCGAAATAGGCTGTAGTGGGCCAATAGGCCACATCGCCGGCCAGTGCACCCAAATCACCCACATGATAGGCCATTCGCTCGTTTTCCAGAGCAATCGCCCTAAGGGTCTCGGCCCGACCCGTTACTTCTACCCCGGCAAGTGATTCAACAGCTTGTGCAAAGGCTGTGGCATAGCCAATAGAGGTGTCGCCGGCAATTGATTCTACTAATATGGGAATACGGGCCGGGGCTGCTTTTTCTATCAGCTCCTCAGCGCCACGGTGCTCAAAGCCAAGCATGATCTCAAGATGCTCTATCTGTTCCCCCACGCACGAAAAGCGAAAATAACCAGGCCCGATAATTCCAGCGTGAACCGGACCCACGCCCACTTCGTGCACGGCGTCGCCGGCTAGCTTCCAGAATGGATAATGGCGGCCAATGTTATTCTCAGGCACTAAGCCCAGCGTTCTGCCTGTTTTCAGCTCGGCCTTTTTCACCGGGTGCCGCAGCGGCTTGAGCCAAGGGTGCCCATCTGGGCGAATACCAAACTGCTCAAAGACTTCTCGCTCGGCCCGGTCTGCTGCTGGCACCATGGAAGTCAGGCTGGGATAGCTGCTGCCTTCTGTTAGATCAGCGGTGAGAATGCCCAGCCGGTGACCAGTGTCGTCGGCCAGTATGCTGTAAAGTCTCACGGTGCCAGTGCTTGCCAGAAGCTGGCCGAACCACTGCACAAGGCGGGCACCGGCCGCAATATTGCGGGCCGTTTTCTCGACCAGTGCGGCGGACGAGACCTTGGGCAAGTCATTCTGCCAGAGGGGTTCGGCGTTTTTGAAGATCAAAAAGTCCTGAAGCATGTACCGTAAACCCCAGAGTAATAGTGTATTGGGAAGCGCGGCGATGGCCGGCCGATCAGTCGCGAAGCTGGCTCAGTTCCGATGTGTCAAGATGTTCAAAAGCCTGGCTGATATGAAACAGCACGATGCCCATAACGAAAACGCCTACAAAGACGTCGAGCAGAATGCCCAGTTCGACAATTACCGGCGTTTCCCGGATCAGTGCCAGACCAAAGAGATATATTCCATTTTCAATTGTCAGATAGCCGATCACCTGCAGCATGGCTTGCGTGCGGATCACCAGCATGAAGAGCCCAAGAATGATTGTCGCCATGGCCGTGGGCACCAGCAGGTCGGAAAAATGCGGTATTGACTTCGGCAAGGGCAGATTCAGCCCGAGTGCGAACGACAGGCCGATCAATACGGCAGCAATTACAAGTGTTATGCCTGGCTCAAGTATTGAACGGAAAGTGGTCGAAGCCGGTGCCAGACGAACCGACCATAGAAGTACCCTGGGAATGACTGCCCCACGCACCAGCAGTATGGCCAAGCTCATGGAAACGATATGAAATTCCAATTCGCCTCCTGATAAGAGTAGTGGCATGAGCCCCAGCAGAGCCGCCTGTACGGCGTTCAGCCATACGGCTGATTTAAGTTTGCGAGTGGCCACCTGCAGCAGGTCCAGAATTAGCACGGCAACCAGCAGAATATCGATGGCTTCGTGTAAAAATACGCCTTGAAGTTCTTCGCTCATATTGGCAGCCCCTGAAATTCGCCGAGTTCAACGAGCATCACCACTACGCTCAGGGCCGCCAGAATCAGGGCCGAGAGCAATACACCCGGAATCTGTTTCATACGCAAGCGGGCCATTCCCACTTCCACCATCACCACACAGCCGCAAAGGGCTGCTGTTTTGAGCAGGGCCACCACAAAATTCAGCAGTGTATTGTCAAAATGATGCGGAATCAAAATGCGGCCCAGCAACATTGTCAGCAGCATCAGCTTCATGCCCGCGCCATATTCCATCAGGGCCAGGTCAGGGCCACTGTGGTCAAGAATCATCACCTCATGAATCATGGTCAGCTCAAGGTGCGTGGTCGGATCATCGAAGGGCACTCGTGCATTTTCCAGCAGGATCAGCACAAACAGGGCAAACGATAGTGGCACCAGCGCCGGCCCATAATGCACCCAGGTGATCAGGTCCATCTGGGCCAGCGAGCCTGTAAGCGACCACTCTGTGCCAAATTTGTTAGGGTCGGCGTGGCCCAGCAGGCCCAGGCTGATCAGGATAAGAAACATGGTCGGCTCGGCCAGCGAGGCAAAAGTGATCTCGCGGCTTGCCCCCATTCCTTCAAAGGAGCTGCCAGTGTCAAGCGCGGCCAGCACTATCGCCAGCCGGCTAATCGCCAACACATAGGCTACCACAATGAGGTCGCCAGAAAAGTGAATCGGCGATGGCATGCCGCCCAGCGGAATCATCAGGCCCGAGACAACAAGCGACGACACCAGAAGCGGCGGCCCCAGGCGAAAAACACTGCTGGTAGTCGTGCTGTAAACTGCGCCCTTGCGGATCAGTCGGGCCATGTCGTAATACGGCTGAAACAACGGCGGCCCCTTGCGGCCCGCGGCAATTGACTTGAGCCTGAGTATCAACCCCATGAAAAATGGAGGTAAAAGCAAAAGCATGCCAAGCTGGGCAGTTGTATGAATTAACCAGAGATACCAGAAACGCGATTCCATGTTTGACTTTTTCACCTTTCCCCGGTTTTAAATCAACATAAGCCAGACAAGCATGAGAATGAGCGTCATGGCCATCAGGGCCAGATAAAGCTGAATTGACCCGGCCTGAATCCAGCGAAACCAGCCCAGTCGCCTGCCAATCTCGCGAAAGAGCGGGTCATAAACCCGGTAAACCATGCCATCCGCCGACTCCACGCGAATGCGTGACTCCAACGGAAAGGGCTCAGTAATCGGCGGCCGGTGAATCTGCACCATTGCCAGCTTGCTCACAAAGGGTAGTAATGTCTCGAAGTAAGAGATGCCCGAATACTGGCCACGCGCAAAATTGTCGGTATAGCCAAATCCGCAGTCCCACGTCGGGCCGGCATCGGTTGATGTCTGTGCCAGGCGGGCGTCGCGCCAACGCTTCAGGCCGTAGGTCAGCACCAGCAATGAAAGGCCAATCAGTGTCATAAACGACATGAGTTCGCTGGCCGCTTCGAAGGCTGTTCTTTCAGCTTCAACCGTGCCGCCGAGCTCAAAAAAAATGCCGCTCACCGCCAGCCAGCTTATATTCAATCCAATCACTGGCAGAACACCAAGCCCTACAATAGCCAGAGAATAGTAGTAAAGCACCAGCTTGCCTCGATACCCTAAAGCGTCCTCATCGCAGGTTTCAGATTGGTGGGACCTGGCGTTGCCCAGAAAACCGAGCCCCCACAGCCCAGTAAAACAGACAGCCGCCAGGCCCCCCACCATCCCCATCACGACCACGGCCAGAATCGCCAGATCACGCCCGATCGTGCCAAGCGACAATACGCTCAGAAAAAGCCCGTTATAAATCAAGAGCTCGCTGCAAAACGCATTGAGAGGGATCATTCCTGCCAGCGACATTGACCCCACACCAAAAGCACGCCCGGTCATCGGCATGCGCTTCAGCAGCCCGCCCAAGCGGGCCAGGTCATCGGTCCCGGTGCCGTTTGTAACCGATGCCGTTGCCAGAAAAAGCAGGCTCTTGGAAAGTATGTGATTAATCAGGTGAAACCATGCCCCGGCAAAACCAAAGGCAGCAACAATCCACGATTCCCGCGCCACACCCCAGAAACCAAGCCCGAAGCCCACAAGGATGATCCCCACATTCTCAACGCTGGAATAGCCAAGCAGCACCTTAATTCGCGCACTCGTCAAAGCACCGCCCAGGCCGAGCAACCCCGACAGCAAACCTAACAGCATCAGCAACGTGCCCAGCCACGCCAACTGGCTTTTACTCATCTCGGGCACTATCTGCAGAAGGGTCCGAATCATCAGATAAAGGCTGACTTTCGCCATCATGCCCGACGATGCCCCACCAAACCATGCCGGGGCATTGCGATAAACCGTGCGAACCCAACCATGAAATGGTGCCACCCCCGCTTTCGTACCGAAACCGGCAATCGCCAGTGCCACATAAGCCCACAACCACGCCGAGCCTTTCAGCCCCTTCACAGGCTGATCCCACAAAAGTGCTCTACCTGTATTCAGCGCGTTTTCATTACCACCAGCCAGCACCAGCAGAGGCAGCAGAATCAACAGGAACAGCGTGCCGATGTGTGCCGAAACCAGATAAGCCCAAAGCCCGTGCCCTTCAAATTGATCCTCGGGCAGCCCTCTGCCTCTCTGCATCAGCAGTCCGGCCAGGGCCACCATTTCCCAGGCCATGATGAAAAGAATCAAGTCGCGAGAGGCCAGGCAAAGCCCCAGCGATGGCATCAGCACAAGATAAGCCACCGTGTCCCAAGGGTCGTCTTCGGCCCAGGGCCTTGAAAAAACAGTCAAACCACCGACGAGCTGAATCAGGGCAATAATCAGGGCTTCAGGCTGACCAATTCGCAGTTCAACCGCACCTATCGGCAGGCGCCACCCGGCCGAAAAGCTCTGTGCAGTTCCTGTGAAGAGAATACCGGTTGCACCGCACAACCCGACCACTGCGCCCGCCAGGCCCAAAACCCAGCCTGACTGACGAACACGACTGCTATCCGCCCACCATGTTCCGCCTGACGACGACACAATTGCCCCCGCCAGCATCACCAACCATCCTCCCAACAATACGGAAATCATCGAGAACCTCGCTCATTGATTCAGATCAGCCGTTAAATTTTTGTGATATTTCAGGCCCTGAGCAGAATCTTCACAATTTCCAGATACATCGGTATGCCAACAGTCACCATGAAGGTGAATGTCAGGCCCAGCGAGGCCGCCAGAGGCAGTGTCGGGCTGGCTTCAGGAATTGCCATTCGCTGCACCGCCGGCACGGCAATCAGGCTTGAAGAACCGCAAAGCACCATAAACAGCAGATAAGTACCAGTATCCAGCGGATAATCTGTTACCATTGAAAACAGATAAGCCATCATGAATCCGAACATGGCAAAAACATTCGGCCCCACCAGCGCAAAGAAGATAAAGCCCGGCCCGGCAACTTTCAGGTCTTTCACACGTTTGCACGCCGTAGTACCCATCTCCATCAGAAACAGGCAGAGCATCGCCTGAAACTGAAAGTTAAAAAGATGGTCCACCTGCTCAGTGGCTTTCTTTCCTTTAAGGCTCGACAACAGACCTATAACCACTCCAGCAAACAATAGAAACGTGCCGGGGTTGAGAAAAACTTCGTGCAGCAGGTGCCCGTCAATCATCTTCTTCCTGACTCGTACCTGAAGGTTCTTGTCCTCAGCCACCAGCGATGTATCCATTGCTGGTATATCTACACTTGTCTGATTTTCTGATCTCACATAATTCAGTTCGCCGGGCATGTTGCCATTGGGATCCATGCCGTTTTTACGCAGGTTTGCCACAAGGATCAATGATAAAAGACAGCCTGGAATTTCCATAACCGCCACCATCACTGGCATATATGGGGCCGAATTGATATTTAGAGACGTCAGGAAACCCAATGCCGTGACGAATGAACCGGCCGAATCTGAACCGTAATAACCCGCAATCGTCGAGGTGTCGATTTTCCTCAGCTTGGTCATGGTTCGCAGCATGCCATAAGCCATCAGTCCAATCATGAGGTTTGTCAGAAAACCGACACCAATGAACAGCGCAGCATAAGCAAGATCACTACCGGCTTCGATTTCAGCCAGTTGTTCGCCTCCATGCCAGCCAATACTCAAAAGTAGTACAATCGTAAGTGATTGAAATAGTGCCTTGGGGAATTCAAATTCCACACGCAACAACGGAATCAGAAACCCGGCAAAGAAAAACAGCAGCAGCGGGTTCAGAAGATTCTGCGTAAGATTGCTGAAGATAGAATCAAGCATTCTGGTTTAACCTTTATCATTGATAGTGATTTGTACCGATATGGTCTGTGACTCAACTGAATGCAGATAAAGCTGATTCAGGATGAATTTCAGACTGATTTATGCTGTTCTCGTCACGTAAACGCTGAGGCAGATAATCGTGAGTCGAACGATTTATATGTGAAAAAACTGATGACAGTCGGCCTGTCTTCAGGTCAATCCCGTTAAATTTGAATATTCAACAACGAAGAACCAGATAACCGCTGCTTTGATGCTTAAGATTCTTGTAAAGACCACTCTGTAAATAACCGGTTTTCGATTCATGGTCAAAATGAAATTGGATCAGAACCGACAGAAAATCATATTTTGAGCTTTTGTTATCCTTACCTTCGTCTTCCTCTAGTTCGTTCTCAATTTCCTTCTCCAGCAAACCATCAAACCAATCAACTGGATAACCCTCTTGCTCTGAGAGATTATCAAGATTCACTCCAGTCAGATGAATCTCATCTGACAGAACTGAATTATCAGCACCAGAATATCTTTCAAAAAATGCCAGAACTCGAGCAGGAAAATTCAATAAAACAAAAAGTTCATTGCCACGCGGTGCTGGCAGGAAAAGCGTTACCAGTAATCCGATAAGAACGCGTTTCGCTATCATCTTTCTCCCATCCGGAGAAGTACACTACCTCACCTATTTATATCTAACTTATTTTTGATCAGCCTTCAAGAAAAATTCAGAAAAGCCAGAAATTATTCTCCATTTAATCTGGCCTGTGCATGGCAAAGACCATTAAACTTTCTCGAAAGACAAAACATTGTTTTAAATATCCTGCTTGATTTCATGAGGCATCAGCGCAGTTCTCAGGCTGATCAACTGAACTATTCCTTTCCCAAAAGTAGCTAACTTCAATCAGTATGACTAAAATACAAAACTGCTTATATGCACAACTGTTAATTCATAAAAAATTGCTGATCAATTTCAACATCGACTGTTATTATAGTTATATTCAATAAGCAGAGTCTTCCATAACTCTCACCCCAGTTGCCTGATGGTTCAGCCCGATTTAACCGGGCCCTCAATAAAATGCTGTCGATTCGTCAACTTCTCTCATGGCCAGCCCTGATTATCTTTATGACCGCCATCGGCATGTCGGTCGATTTTCACGCTCCACCACGGTTCGACGAAACCGGCTATGCCATCCTTGGACTTTCGCTGGCCCAGGGGCAGGGCTATCGAGAAATTGATAAGCCAGATCACCCCCTTCACTCCCACTTTCCTCCCGGGTGGCCCATGGCCCTTGCCGTTGCGTGGTCGGTCGTCAGCCCCGCTTCCATACCGCCAGCCACCTCCGCCCATGCACTGATTTTTGCAATTTCTATCGGCTCAATCTATCTATGGGGCGTATGGTTTCAGAGAATTTCAGGTGAGAAAATGGCCATACCCCTTTGCTTTGGTCTGGCCGGAAACTGGTTCTGGATACGGCTGGCTGGCGAGCTTCGCAGCGAATCCCTCTTTATCCTACTTTCCTCATTTGTTTTTCTGGTTGAAAGCGATGCCAGTGAACCGCGAAACAAGGCACGTGACATCCTCAGCGGTGTTTTCATTGGTATGGCTATTCTCACCCGTCAGGCCGCAGTGGCTCTGCTCATCGCTGTGGTGCTGCATCATCTGCTGAAACAACGCCGGAAATCGGCACTCATCACAGGCTCTACATCACTTTTGACCATCTCGCCATGGCTTTTCTGGATCGCTACTTCCGGTAAGCCCGCCCAGGCCACACTTCTGGCCAGCGACGAACTTTCCCGAAGCCTTGCCCGCCGCCTGGCCGACCAATCGCTTTTCTATATGATTCGCCTGCCCGACAGCCTCTTCGGACCATTTCTTGAAACCGCCACCGTTTTTCGCTCCACGCCTGCCCTCAAAGCCATCGCCTGGCTGCAGGCCGCCTGCTTCGCCATGATTTTCTTCATCGGCCTTATGAAAATCGCAAAAAATCCAAAAACCCGCCTGGCCGCGGTTTATCTCGTTGTCTCGCTAGCCATGCTCATCGCCTGGCCCTTCACTGAAGCCGGCCGATTTCTTATTCCCCTTGTGCCTGTTGTGCTTTTGGCTTTCACTATCGGCCTTTCTTCGGTTCACCAGTCACTGGATAACTGCCGTCTTCTGAATCCTTATCCGTCAGGGCAACTTGTGCCCTGGCTGGTGGTCGCCCTTTGCCTGCCATTTGGCCTTTACACATGGCAAAAACAGCTCAGGGGCAATGTCGGTTCGCAGGATCATGATTTTAACCAGGCCTGTGCCTGGCTCGCCCGGAACTCACCCGCGTCGGCTATCATTGCCTCGCGTCATCCTGGCGACGTCTTTTGGCGAAGCGGTCGGGCAGGGGTGCATTGGCCTGAATCCGGCGAGCTTGGCCACGTACACAGGGCCATTTTCAACCAGAATGCAGCCTATTTGCTGGTAGACACAACACGCTATGCCAAAATGACTACACCAGCATGGGCCAGCCCCGTCTCGCTGGCCCTTTATCCCAATCTCTTTCGTGAAGTGGCACCGTCCGGTTGGTCGGCCAATACCGTTCGACTTTATGAAGTTCGCACAGAATAAGGCCTGTCTTTCTCAATTACAACGCTTTAGACAGTGGCATGGGCACACAGTTCAACATTCAGGCAAGATTAGGTTGACTCCATAGGCGGGCTGGCGTAGTCTGAAGTGATCTGCAAGCCGACCGGAATTCATCGACTCTTCACAAAACCATTTGATCATCTCTTCTTCACGGTATTTTCCCGGAGTCCACAATGATGTCACAGAATGATTCGCTGAGAGACCAGATGCCGGCCCTGAGCCGCCGCCAGTTTGTCCGTGCCGTTGGCGCCACTTCGCTGACCGGTGCCCTTGCCCCTCACCTGCTGGCCGACCAGGCTGCCGTTGGCCCCAAACGCACTGACAAAGCCGAAACGGCCGTCGCCAGGCTCTTCAAAACACTTAAGGATAGCCAGCGTAAGGAGCTGTGCTTCCCCTTTGACCATCCACTTCGTTCACGAATCGGGAATAATTGGGCCATCACCAAGCCCAAGATCGAAGACCTGACGATGGAACAGCAGGAACTCTGCCGCGAAATCTTCAAAAACCTGACCAGCGAAGACGGCTACGAACGCTATATGCGTCAAATGGAAGACGATTACGGTGGCTTTGAAGGCTATCACATCGCCATCTTTGGCGAGCCTGATTCCGACAAGCCCTTTGAATGGGTGCTCTCAGGTCGGCACGATACGCTTCGCTCCGATGGCAACTCGGTTGACGGTGTAGCCTTCGGCGGGCCTATCTTCTATGGCCACGCGGCAAAGGGCAACTTCAACGAAGACGCCAAACACACCGCCAATGTCTGGTGGTATCAGGGCGAAGTGGCCAACAAAATTTTCAAAACCTTTGACGATAAGCAGCAGGCCGCAGCCATGGCCCCCAAAGGCCCTGAGGACAATGCCCGCTCCATCAAGCTGGCGGGCGACAAACTGCCAGAAGTCGGAATCAGGATCGCCGGCCTTGACGGCCAGCAGAAGTCGATGGTTAAAGACCTGATCAAGGCCGGTACCCAGCCCTTCCGCGAAGCGGACGTGCAGGAACTCTTGGCGTGTGTTGAGGCCGCCGGCGGCGTTGACGCCATGAAGCTGACTTTCTACAAGGAAGGCGACGTGGGCAACGACGGCACGTGGGATGTCTGGAAGCTTGAGGGCCCCGCCTTCTCATGGTATTTCCACGGTTCGCCCCACGTGCACACCTGGCTGAACGTGGCCCGCAAGGCCGATTTCGACAAATCGCACGCCTGATTGCCTTTAATCATCGTCGATTTTTCAACCGGAAAAATCATGCAAGAGCCTGCCAGTCAGGCTCTTGTTTTGTTTTTCGCTCAGTTGAATTTACCCACGCATAGAATAACTTCCTGAACTTATAGATCACCCGTGCCTGACGGAAAATCAAAGTGCCTGAAACCGGAACCATACCAGCCCCAAAAACCAAAGCCATTCTGCTGATCGCACATGGCAGTCGCAGGCAGGAGGCCAATCAGGAACTGGTTGAGTTGGCCCAGCGGCTGAAGCAGCATCAGCCCTATCCCATTATTGAGCCCTCTTATCTTGAACTGGCCGAGCCCGACATTGTCGCCGGCGGTTCAGCATGCGTGTCCAGGGGGGCAGGGTGCGTGTTGATGGTACCGTATTTTCTCTCGGCCGGCATGCACATCAGGCGCGACCTGACAGAAGCCCGCGACACCCTACGGCAGCAATTCCCCGACGTCGAATTTCATCTGGGGCCGCCGCTGGGCCCGCACCCTCTGCTTGATGAACTTGTCTGTCGGCGAATTTCTGATCTTGACGCTTCTGCCGTGTCAGGCTGACTTTAAGTGCCAGTGCCGACAATCGCCTCTGAAAAATTCACAAAAAAATGTAAAAAGGGAAACTCATATTGACGATTTTTCAAGGAACGAATATCAATTCGGCATGTTTCGGCAAGGATCGCTGAAACTTTTGGCCGCCGCCCTGATCATGGTTCATTAGGCGAAGGCCTGCACAAAGGAGTGTGCCTGCAATGTCGGAAGCAACCATCAGCATGGAATGGCCGGATAACTGGGGCGACCGCCCCGTGCCCGCCCTGGATCTGAAGGCTCAGTATGAGACCATCCGTGACGAAGTTGAGCCAATTGTCCTCCGCATGATGCGAGAGCAGACCTTTGTGCTTGGCCCCGAAGTCAGCGGCCTTGAAGCCGAAATGGCTGAATATTGCCAGGCTCCTTATGGCGTGGGATGTGCTTCAGGTTCTGATGCCCTTCTGATTCCTCTTATGGCTTGGGAAGTGGGCCCAGGTGACGAAGTCGTCACCACGCCCTACTCGTTCTTCGCCACCGCCGGTGCCATCTGGCGAACCGGAGCGAGGCCGGTTTTTGTTGACATTGACCCGGTTTCCTTCAATATCGATCATAACCTGATGGAAGCCGCGATCACCGATAAAACCCGCGTCATTTTGCCCGTGCATCTTTACGGCCAGACTGCTGAAATGGAGCCGATCCGTCGCCTGGCCGCCAAATGTGGCCTTCCTGTACTGGAAGACTCGGCACAGTCCATTGGTGCGGAATATCATGGTCTGCGAAGCGGCAATCTGGGCGAAGTCGCGGCCTTCAGCTTCTATCCCTCCAAGAATCTTGGCGGGTTCGGCGATGGCGGCCTGATTACCACGCACGACGAAGCATTGGCCAAACGCATGGCGCGTATTCGCGTGCATGGCATGGAACCACGCTATTACCACCATGAAGTCGGCTTCAATTCACGCCTCGACGCACTTCAGGCTGCGGTTCTGCGTGTCAAACTGCGTCATCTTGATAACTGGTCAAATGCACGCCGTGAAGTGGCCCGCCGCTATCACGAACTTTTTGACCGCTACCTCGCCGACGATGTGCTTGCCCTGCCAATTGAACTGGCCGGCCGCCACCACGTCTTCAATCAGTTTGTCATTCGTGTGCACGATGGCCAGCGAGACGCCCTGAAGGAATCGCTTGGTCGTCGTAAAATCGGCTCCGAGATCTACTATCCCGTGCCGCTGCACATGCAGAAGTGCTTCACCGCCCTGGGCTATGGCCCTGGCGATTTCCCACAGGCTGAAGCTGCCGCCCGTGAAACACTTGCCTTGCCGATGTATCCGGAACTCTCGGCTGAAGCCCAGGAACATGTCGTCAAATCAATCGCCAGCTTCTTCCGGGAAGGTCGCACCGTTCGTGCCGCCTGACATTCTTTGCTGACAGATTCAATGGTAATAGCGGGGCGTCCATTCGCCCCGCTATTTTTATAATATAATTTTCTGCAATCTCTCCAATCCTGCAGATTAAATGCCTCGTGATCCTATAGAAAACGCTTTTTGAGTGGTTTATAAGTCATTCTCAGTGGCGTTAATTGCATTTCAATACAGTCTTATCGGGCTTCAATTTCACATGCTTCAGCTCAGGTCTACCAGATCATCCAGCCTGACCAGCGGTTCAGGCATTCGAATATTCACCCTGTTGGCTCTTCTTCGTCGGCATTTGCTCGGGTCAGGCAAACCGTCGCCATCGGTCAGCATGTTCACCGCCTCACGATGAATGGCCCGCAGGCGATTGATCGAGCATTTGCATTCTCTGGCCACCTCTTTAACATCCCGGCCTTCCAGATAAACGGCCGAAACCACCACTCTGTGCTTCTTGGGAAGCCGCTTGATATAGTGCTTCAGTTCCTCCAGTGCCCCCAGTGCACCAAGTTCATCAGTCGTGTATGAAGCAATTTCACGTTTATAAAGATACTCCGCCACTTCCTCGCCATTCAGGTTTGAACTGGCCTTGGTCTGCGTCCATTCCTTTTTTGTTTCACCTGCGTTTTCTTCCTCGCCAATCTGCGATTCCGCCAACCGCGACTGCGTCATCTTGCGACGAAATGTCATTAACGCGCCTTTTATTCGAATTGTTGCAAAAGTAACAAATTGCACCTTGTAAACCGGGTCGAAGGTGTTTGCCGCTTCCACCAGTGCCAGCAGGGCCTCCGACTCAAAATCTTCCTTCAGCCATCTCCAGTTCTTTGAAAAACCAGCCGCAATCTTATATGCCAGCGGAATATGCTTCTCTGCCAGCTTCTGCTTCGCTATGATCTGCTCTTCTGGTGTCAGCGGTGTCATTTCGTCTATGGGTTGCATTTTTCTTCGCCCTTCCAGTTGCATTCACATGGTGCATTGATCCGCCTTTTAATTCCATTTAAGTTGCTGATCATCCTTGTAACTGGAACATACATCACATATACGGGAAATCAAAATAAAATTAATAATTTCAATATGTTATTATAAAATAAGATAATTGCATTTCGTAAAATATGCCGGACATATGCAATTTCAGGCCGTCATTACAGGGTGGTATTGTATTTCATTTGAAATTTAAGTTAAGGTGTAATAGTCAGGGTAACTGTAGCAGGATTAATCTGGAATGAAAAACGATGATTTCAACTGAAGAAGTCGCAATCATGCGACAATCCCTCATCGACTGGTACAGGAATCAAGGTCGAGACCTGCCATGGCGGGAAGAGTTGGGCGACCCATACAGGATTGTTGTTTCAGAAATGATGCTGGTGCAGACCACTGTTGCAACCGTTATTCCCTATTATCATCGATTTCTTGAGCGGTTCCCGACGGTTTTTGAACTGGCCGCAGCAGATTTGGCAGATGTACTTAAAATGTGGGAAGGGTTAGGCTATTATCGCAGGGCCCGCCAGCTTCATCTTCTGGCCAGAACCGTGGTTGACCAGCATCAGGGGCAGTTTCCTTCTGGCGAGCCACAACTCCTTGCGCTACCGGGTATTGGCCGCTATATTGCTGGTGCACTTCGTTCGTTTGCCTTCAATCAGCCCGCCCCCATACTTGAGGCCAACACCATCCGCGTGCATGCCCGGATCGCCGCCGTCGAAGATAATGTTGCTGAAACAAAAGTTCAGAAAAAGCTCTGGCATCAGGCCGAAGTGCTGGTTGATCCACGAGAGCCTGGTCTCTTTAATCAGGCAATTATGGATCTCGGGGCTCTCGTTTGCACCCCAAACAAACCTTCATGCCTCCTCTGCCCAGTCTCTTCAATATGTAAATCCTATCAGCAGGGGCTCACTGACGTCATTCCACTGAAATCCGTCAAAAAACCGCCCAAGATAGGCCAGGAGGCCGCCTTTCTCATCCATCGCCATGCTGACAATGCCGTTTTGCTTATGCAACGCCCAGCCGGCGGCCTCTGGTCTGAATTCTGGGAAATACCCACGGTTTGGGTATCGGGTGCCGATCCCGCCCGCCGCTTTGAGGCCGGCTGGACCTGCGACGGTAATCCCCAGTTGGCCCTTCAACTGCTTGGTGAACTCATTGATCCGTGTCTGATCACCTGCAATCTAAATCTTGAAAAGTCAATTACTTATGCCGTCACAACCCACAAAATGAATCTCAGTTTATTTTGCCTGAGTCTTAACGATTCAAAGTCGGCTGCTAACGGCAGCTATCAAGAGTTGCCACCCTTCCGTTTTGTAACGCCTGCCGAGATAAAAAATCTCACCATCAGCTCACCTCATCGAGTTCTACTACGCCACCTCGGGCTGCGATGAAAAATCCGTCGACTTATCAGGCCGATCTTGCCCAAATCGCACATCTCTCATAAGATGGACTATCCGCAAGATCTGTGCGACCCGATCGCGATGTCAGGCCGGGGGTTTATTCCGCATTTTGATTCTGTCGATGAGATAGATGATTGCGTGAACAGGACTCAGATGTCCTGGCTTCGGTAGCCCACTGGTCAGGTTGACGGAATGATAACATGCTCTCCCAACTGATGTTAGCAACATGGGAGACGGAAAGGATGAGGCATGCTGACAGGTAAGGACGTCACGGGCGGACCCGGCTCAGGTTCAGGCTCCGGTTCCGGCAAACGCGGTGGCGGCGGCCCATCCGGCGGCAATGGTGGTGGCAATGGCGGCCCCACTGGCGGTGCCAAGAAAAATGCCTCCTGTTCCTTCTGCCGCAAGAGTTTCCGTGATGTCGGCCCGCTTGTTGAAGGTCCCAGCGACGTCTTCATCTGCGGCGAGTGCATCGAACTCTGCCAGTCCATCCTCGACGAAGAAAAGCGTCGTCGTGGCGTCCCCAAGACACTCTTTACTGATATCCCGACGCCGCGAGAGATTAAAGAGCATCTCGACGCCTACGTCATCGGTCAGGACCGTGCCAAAAAAGTCCTCTCCGTCGCTGTGCACAATCATTACAAACGACTCGTGCATGAAGAGGACGGCAAAGACTCGGAAGTCGAACTCGACAAGTCGAATATTATGCTCATCGGCCCGACAGGGTCAGGTAAAACCCTCTTGGCAAAGACTTTGGCACGTATTCTTAATGTGCCTTTTGCCATTGGCGATGCCACCACCCTGACCGAAGCCGGCTATGTCGGTGAAGACGTCGAAAATATTCTTCTTAAACTTTTGCACGCTTCTGACTTCGACATCGAAGCTGCCCAGCGTGGCATTGTTTATATCGATGAAATCGACAAGATCGGCAAGACCACCCACAACGTCTCGATTACCCGCGACGTATCGGGCGAGGGCGTGCAGCAGGCCCTGTTGAAGATGCTTGAAGGCACCACGGCCAATATCCCTCCCCAGGGCGGCCGCAAGCACCCCGAACAGCAGTACATTCAGATGGATACGTCAAATATCCTCTTCATCTGTGGCGGCACTTTCGTTGGTCTTGACCAGATCATCAGCAAGCGTATTGGCCGCAAGGCCATTGGTTTTGGCGCCGGCCCTTCGAAGAAGGAAAAGGCGAGTGAAGTGGCCGACCTCCTCGACCGCGTCACTTCCGACGACCTTCTTGAATTCGGCCTCATCCCTGAATTCATCGGCCGTCTGCCAGTGATTTGTCCGCTCATGCCTCTCACGGAAGAGGCTCTTGTCAAGATTCTAAGAGAACCTAAAAACGCACTGGTTCGCCAGTATCAGAAACTCTTTGACATGGAAGGTGCATCGCTCGAATTCACCGAAGAAGCACTGGTCGAAATCGCGAAAAAAGCTAAGGCCAAAGACACTGGCGCCCGTGGCCTTCGCTCGATCATCGAAGAGATCATGCTCGACCCCATGTATCACCTGCCTGAAAAGGTTGAAAAGTTCAAGGGGCCGTATGTCGTTACAGCTGAGGTAATTCGGAAGGAAGCCAGCCTGCTCGACCAAGCGGATAATCCACCGAATAAGCCAAATAAAGAGCCACGCAAGAAAGAATCGGCTTGATCTTTCCGTAAAGGTATCTACCTGTGCGTAGCTTTAGGTTCCCGTTCCTGATTGGATTGGCCACCTTGGCCCTGATGATCGGAACCGAGCCGGGCATGGCTATCGTCTGGGATGAAGGTTACACCCTGGGGCGGATCGAGCGAATCCGCCTCTGGTTCTCGGCTATGGCAGGCCCCGCCGATTTCGCTCAGCGGTGGTCTCCGCCCGTCACTGAACTTGTTCAGCAGCAGGGGCTTGCACCACCCAATAAAGCCCAGGTCGGCTCGCGGCTTGAACTGCTTTTCAATCCTCGCGTCATCGGCTGGTTCTGGCCCTTTGCCCGCGAAGAACCGCACGGCCATCCGCCTTTTTATGCGATGGTCGGGCTCATTGGCGACATCATCACCCCCTGGCGCGAACCCTTGGCCCGGGCCCGTCTGGGCACCATGCTTTTTCACGCAATCGCATGTGCCTTCACATTTTATATCTTTGAAAAGCAATTTGGTCGAATTTCCGCTGCCGTCGCCACGATGTTGCTAGCTGCCAGTCCTCATCTCTTTGCACTTAACCATTATGCGACTTACGACGGACTCCTGAATTCGCTCTGGATCATCGGAATTCTCGCCACTGCGCAATCTTTGGCAAGCGAAACTCTTAAAATACAAAGACGTTACGACATTCTTGCAGGGCTTGTGCTGGGCGCGGCCATGGCCACCAAACTCTCCGGCTGGTTTCTGGTTTTTCCCATCGCGCTGGGCGTTCCGCTTTCAAAATTCTCCCGAAAACGAATTGTTGGCTTTATCATAACATCCTCAGTTGCTGTGGTTTCGCTCTATTTCTGGAACCCTTCCTGGTGGTGCGAGCCCATCACTGGTCCCATCCGGTTCGTTCGTTCAAACCTCAACCGGGCTGCGACCATCCCTATCGAAACTCTGTATCTGGGTAAGGTTTATAAAACGCCCTCTGATTCCCTGCCATGGTCCAACACAATTGTTCTCTCGGTCATGGCCACGCCAGTGGTCGCCCTGATCCTTCTTACGCTTGGATTCGTCTGGATTTATAAAGATCGGGATCGGCGAAACACTGGCCTTCTCATCCTCTCTGGTTGGGCCATCCCCATGCTTCTCAGGGCCATGCCGCACACACCCGGTCACGACGGCACTCGCCAACTCATCACCGCCCTTGGTTCGGGCTGTCTGCTGTCAGGCTTGGGTGTGGCATTCATAAGTCAATACTGGCAAAAGGCTTCAAAAATTATTCCGGGTATCGTTGCTGCCGAAATTCTGGCCTCGCTCGTTCTCTTCTATCCTGTCCCGCTTGCCTATTTCTCGCCCCTGGTTGGTTCGTTGCCGGGGGCCAGCCGGCTTGGCATGGAACCGGTTTATTATTGGGATGCTCTTACTCCTCAAGCACTTGCGTGGATTAATAACCACTCCACCGTCGACGATAAAATTGCCTTTGTAGGCACGCCTACCTCCTTTCTCTACCTGAATCAGGTCGGACGGCTCACTCCGGCCGCCGATCCCCGGGCCCCTGGCCGCTATCGCTGGCTTGTCATGCAGAACCGGCCGGGCAATTTTCAGGAACGCGACTTGGCAGTTGTTCGAACACTCAAACCAGCTTATACTTACAGCAAACTAGGTGTCTGGCTCACCGCCGTTTATGATATGAACGAAGTGCAGCAGGTCTGGACCAGCCTCTCTCCCAGCAATCGCCCCGGGCCATGAATCAACCAGCTACCGCAACAGCCGACTCGAATTCAAACCCGTCTCGAGGTTGGCTTCGATCTTCTTTACTCATTGCCTTAGCTGCACTTCTGATCATTCTTCCCACGGCCGGCGACCTCGGCCTGACATGGGATGAACCGGCCTACCGCTTCAGCCAGCTTATGTCGCGCCAGTGGTGGGAAAAACTGGCACAAGTTCGATCCTGGCAGCAGTTTCAACACCTCATCAACCCCGACACGCTGCATTATTACTGGCCCTATGGTCACTTTGGCGTCAATTTCCATCCGCCGCTCTCGGGCCAGCTTAGCCTGCTGACTAACGGCCTTTTTGGCGGGCTCACAAACGACATCGTTGGCCGTCGTCTTGCCTCTCTCTTTGAATTCGTTGCCTGTGTTGTGCTGCTTTATGGTTTTATCAGGTCACGCTTCACAGCAATGGCAGGTTTTGTGGCTGCCGGGTCTCTTTTTTTCATGCCACGCCCTTTTGGCGACGCCCACGTTGCCGGCACAGACATGCCGGGTCTGCTGCTTTGGGGGCTTACCGCCATCGCCTTCTGGAAAGGGCTTTACGACCCAAATAGCCGTCGCTGGCGCTGGCTCGTGGGCCTTTTGCTCGGGTTGGCCTTTGTGCAAAAAATGGCAGCCGTTTTCGTGGTTGGCCCACTGGCCCTGTGGGTGATTCTAGCCCGCCTGCGATCACTCGACAAAAAAAGCCTGCTAGATGGGCTCGTCACACTTGGGCCCCAGCTTGCCCTTCTTGCCCTTACCTTTCTTGAAATTCGTCGCCTTTCCAACCAGTTTCCGCCCCCTGGTCGGGTCGATCTCTTCACTGACAAACCCGCCCAGCGACTGCCCGACCTGATCCTTGCTGCACCACTGGCTATCTGGCTGTTGCGTCAGGGCTTACGGCTTACAATCGGACGTCGCTTCCGCTTCTGGTCGGTGGAAAGGCCTACGCTTGAAACCATCTCTGCCTCGGCCGCTTTTGCTCCGGTAATCGGCTGGCTGGGCAACCCAGGCTGGTGGGTGCCGGCCTTACCCCGCCTTGCCCATTATTATCAGATCAGCACTGGTCGGCAGGGGGCCCTCCCCAATATCCAAATCCTTTATTTCGGGAAGATTTACGAATATGCCCTCCCATGGCACAACGGCTTTGTGCTCGTGGCAATCACAGTTCCGGTGCTCACCCTCGGCTTCAGCCTGCTGGGGCTCGTCTGGGGCTTTTCCAGAATCCGTCACGACCGTCTGCCCGCTTATTTAGCCCTTCATATGCTTGTGCCTATCATGGCCAGGATGTTCCGCGTGCCGGCCCACGACGGTGTTCGCCTCATGTTACCAGTCTTCTTTTTCCTTGCCGCTTTTGCAGGTCTGGGATCTGCCTGGATCGGCGATTTATTGACCCGGCTAAACGTTCGCTTGAAATATCTTCCCGGGTTGGCCGTGATTCTTGCCAGCACATGGTCACTGGTTCAAATTCATCCCTATGAACTGTCGTATTATAATTCACTTATCGGTGGGCCACAGGGGGCATGGAAACGAGGCTTTGAACTCTCCTACTGGTATGATGCCTTCACTCCTGAAATTATCGCCAAGATCAGCGAAAAATTGCCGCCTGATGCTGAAATACAATTCGCGAACGAATTATCCATGCCCTCGATGGTCATGAGCCAGTATCAGGACGAAGGTCGCCTCAGGGCCGACATTCTCTTGGGTGGCCGCCGCCCCGACCGATTTCCGCACATGTGGCTGCTGACACACGACAGTAAAGCCGATTTTTTCACCCGTGGCCTTTATGTTATGAAACCCTGGTTTGAAAGCCGCCCCAGCCAGCTTGGCCACGCCCGTGTTCTGGCTGTCATGGCACCCGAGGCCGTGAGCCGCGCCTGGGCCCTTCAGCTTATGTGCGACGCACCCAGCAATGCACCGCCGCCCTTGCCCAATGCACCGAACTGGATAAGACAGACATCAAAAACCCTCGCCCGATTCTGGGGCGATGGCCTTGATATGGCCCGCCCGCTGGCCGTGAACGAACCGATTTTTCAGTGGGCGGAAAAATATCCGCAGATGCTGCGAGAAACGGCCGCCGAGCTTGTGAACAAAGCCAAATCGGGTGTGATTCCGACTCTCGACGACACCAGCCTGAGCGAAAACGCCCGTGCCCTGCTTACCATCATCAGCCGTTACGACAGGCCGGGGCAGGGGCGACAATTCTCGCGTATTCTCTTCAGTTCAAGGCCTGAAGGGCTGACAGAGGCGGTCGAAATCCTGATCCGCCAGCGAGAGAAATTGCGCCAGGTCTATGTGCGAAGCGGTTTCACTGATCCCGACTGGCTTGGTGGCCCTGTCGATCAATTTTGACCAATTGTATTTTACGAGGTTCTTCTCATGGCTATGATTCCGCGACGAACCTTGCTCGCCTCATCAATGGTCACAGCCCTCTGGCCTCTCGCTATCAATGCTTCGACAAATACAAAATCACTGAAAATTGGCCTGATATCCGACATTCATAAAGATATAATTCACGATGCCGACGATCGCCTGATGGCATTCATCAATGAAATGCAATCATTGCGGGTTGATGCCATTCTTCAGCTTGGTGATTTCTGCATCCCCAAAGCCGCCAACAAGCCTTTTCTTGAAATATTCAATCGATTTGATGGCCCGAAATATCATTGCATTGGAAATCATGACACCGACGGTGGATTTTCGCGTGAAGACACTGTGAAATATCTGGGAATGCACAGCCGCTATTATTCATTCGATTTGGGCGGATTTCATTTCATTGTGCTTGATGCCAACGATAAACCACCCGGCCACAAGGGCGGATACCCGAAATATATTGCCGATGACCAATTGAAATGGCTGGAAGGCGACCTCAGCCGCACCAGTCTCAACACGTTCATCTTTTCGCACCAGAGCCTTGAACGCCCCGATTGCATTATCAATCAGGTTGATGCCAGAAGCATCATTCAGTCGGCGAAAACCGAAAATGGCCAGCGCAAAGTCGCCGCATGCCTTAATGGCCATTGGCACATCGACCATGCCCGTAAAATTGAAGATATACCATATATTCATATCAATTCTGCATCATATATCTGGCTGAACGACCCCAAAGTGCGTGGCCCAAGGCTATCGCCCGAACTTTCACGCAGGTTTCCCACGGTCGCCAGCACCATTCCCTACACCCGTCCGCTCTTTACCATTTTGGAAATTGATCCAGCAAATCAGTCGTTCAGCATTCGCTCAAGCCAGGCCGAATGGCTTGGTCCGGGGCCTGAAGCGATTGGCTACAATCCGGCAGGTGTTGATAGAGAGATGCTCTTTCCCGGAATTCGTGCCCGAAAAATGAAATTCTCCTGATCTTCCTGCTTTTTTATGTCACGGCAACCTTGCTGCTGGCCAATCTGGCGCACTCAACGTATGATGAATTGTCTTCCACCCTGGCGTCAGCATATCCGGGCGGTTGAATTTCATCGCATTCAGGATCCATTCCATGCCTTCTGTCAGTGTCATTTCCACGCGAACTAACCCACGACAAGCCCTGACGGAAGTCATGGATCAGGCTTCCAGCCGGCTTTCCGGCCACAAGGCTTCCCTGGCGTGCCTCTTTGCGTCAGCCGATCTTGCATTTGATCTGGGTGAAATGGCCCGCGAGCTTCTGACACAGGGCATTGCCTCCCATGTCATCGGCGTGACGGCTGAATCAGTGGCCGCCGCTGAAATGGAAGTGGAACGAAGCCCGGCACTGGGCCTGTGGCTGCTTGATTTGCCCGGAATTGAAATTCAACCGGTGCGAATCACTTATGAAGATGGCCAGTTTCATGGCTGGCAGGAACCTCAGCCCGTGGCTGATGAATCAGGCCGTGCACTGGTCCTGCTTGCCGACCCGTTTTCATTTCCGGCCGATGAATTTCTCGACCGCCATAATGCAACCGGTAGCGGCCTGCGGGTGATGGGCGGTATGGCCTCGGCAGGCCATTCGCCGGGCATGAACCGGCTTGTGATTGACGACAGCGAATATCATGCGGGGGCCGTGGGTGTCATAATTTCAGGCGATGTCATGATACGGACAGTTGTCAGTCAGGGTTGCCGGCCGATCGGCAGGCACTTGATTGTGACAAAAGCCGAGCGGAACCTGATTTCCGAGTTGGGCCGACGCCCGGCCCTTGACGTACTTCAGGAGATATTTACTTCGCTTGAGGGGCCTGATCGCGAGCGGGTGCGGGCCGGCTTGCATCTGGGCCGGGTGGTGAACGAATACCAGGAGAAATTTGGTCGCGGCGATTTTCTTGTCAGAAATGTCATCGGTGGCGATAATTCCGGCCGCATTGCAGTGAACGACAACCTGCGGGTGGGCCAGACCGTACAGTTTCATGTGCGCGATGGTGTCACGGCCGACGAAGACCTGCGTTCCATGCTGGCGGCGGTGGCCACTACGCCCGAAGAGCAAAACCCCGATGCCGCCCTGCTTTTTACCTGTAATGGCCGCGGCCGAAGGCTTTTTGAAATTCCCAGCCACGACCTTTCTACCATCCACGAAGTGCTCGGCCCCGTGCCCACCGCCGGCTTTTTCGCCATGGGCGAACTCGGCCCGATAGGCTCTAAAAACTTCATTCATGGTTTCACCGCCAGCATTGGACTGTTTTATGGCAAATCGCGGTCCAAACGTTGAAAATGAAATGGCAATTGCAATATGAGAATTCAATCGGAAACCCGAAAAAACGATTGGCAAGACCAGATTCAGAAGAAGCCGGAAAATCTGCCTGAGAAGGCTGATAAAGTTCGGCCCGTCCTGGTTGACACTTCAGGAAATGCAATTACAACCCGTGCCGGGTGGGAAATCCACCGAAATGCAATCCGCAAAAAATGGCTGGCCTATCTGGGCGAAATTCCCCGGCCTGCCACGGCGCCAGCATGGAAAGTGATTGAATCCGACACCAAAGCCAGCGTGTTGCGGGAATTGATTGAATACGAAGCCGAGCCGGGCCTGCCTGTGCAGGGTTATCTGCTGCGGCCACTGCCCGGCAAAGCGAAACCGATAGCCAAATCCATTCCGGCCGCTATTGTACTACATTCGACAGTCGACTATACAATCCGTCAGCCGGCAGGCCTGGAAGGGCCCGAGAACAAATGGATTGGCCTTGATCTGGCCCGGCGCGGCTATGCGGCCTTCTGCCCGAAATGCTATCTGTGGGAATATGGCGAGCCGAAAAACCTGCTCAAGGCCGTAACATGGCTGCACCGGCGGCACCCCATGGTTCGGGGTATGGCCAAAATGCTGTTCGACGCCGTGCGGGCCGTTGATTTACTGGCGGCACTGCCGGAAGTCAATCAACGACGAATCGGCTCGGTAGGGCACTCGCTGGGCGCCAAAGAGGTGCTTTACCTCGCAGCCTTTGACGAACGAATAAAGGCCACCGTCTCAAGCGAGGGCGGCATCGGCATCAGCTATTCCAACTGGAACGCCCCGTGGTATCTTGATACGGCTATCGGGCAAATGCAACCGGAACTCAATCACGCCGACCTGCTCGCCCTGGTCGCACCCCGCGCCTTCCTGCTGATGGGTGGCGATTCAGCCGATGGTGACATCAGTTGGCCTTATATTGAAGCCAATCTGCCAGTGTGGAAGCTGGCAGGCAGCCCTCGTGCGATTGGCAACTGGAACCATCGCCAAGGGCATGCCTTCCCGCCCGAAGCGATGGCACATACGCTTGAATGGTTCGATGAACATATGCAGGGATGACCAAGCGATCATGATTGAAATTAAACCCGGCCTTGCCATCGACGAAAATGAAATTGAATTTGAATTTCTCCGTGCCTCAGGCCCGGGCGGTCAGAATGTCAACAAGGTGGAAACGGCTGTCAGGCTGCGATTTGCTTTTTTGAAATGCGAGACACTGCCGCTGGAAGTGCGCGTTCGTATGAAAAAACTTGCCGGCACCTCCCGGCTCGACTCCGAAGGCAATCTTATCATGCTGGCCCGAGCCCGCCGAACGCAGGAAGGCAATAAGCAGGATGCGATTGACCGGCTTGTCGAGCTGATTCGTGCCGCCACCGTGGTGCCCAAAAAACGCCGGGAAACCAAGCCGACGAGGTCGTCGCAGATTGAACGGGTTGAGAGCAAACGCAAGCATTCCGAGAATAAATCAGCCCGCCGAAGCAAATTCAGCCGCGACGAATAAAATATACCGACTGCATTTCCATCCATCTTGAATCATTCACAATCAATAAAAATGAGGTATTGAAAATATGAGCACGCACTTGTCTGAAGAAGAGATGATTCGACTGTGGGAACTGCACACCGAACTGGAATTTTCCACGCGAGACGCCGTCGCCACAGTGGCCACCATGTCGCCCGGCAATTATGTGAATCACGTGCCGGTTATGACCGGTGGCCGCGGGCCTGCCGAAATGATCGATTTTTACGGCAAGCACTTTATTCCAAAAATGCCGGCCGATACCTCGCTTAGGCTGCTGGCCCGCACTGTGGGCCGCGACAGGCTTGTCGATGAATTCGTGTTTTCATTTACGCATGATATTGAAATGGACTGGATGCTGCCGGGCGTGAAGCCCACAGGCCGCAGGGTTGAAATCCCGATGGTTGTTGTTGTGGCCTTTGAAGGAAATAAAATCGCCTGCGAACGCATTTATTGGGACCAGGCCTCAGTCCTGGTGCAAATTGGCCTGCTTGATCCCGCCCTTCTACCCATTACGGGTGTCGAACAGGCGCGCAAATTCGAAGACCCTCAGCTGCCATCAAACGAACTCATGACTCTATAATTCATATCACCTGGTCGATTATTTCATCGCATCTCCCTTCTACAGCCAGCTGTCCAGACTCGCGGCAACTTATTTATTCATTATTCAATCATTAATCGATTGACACAGCATGCAGAAATTCGTAGGCTTAAATTACCTAGACCTCGCAGATTAAATATCTTGCTTGGTTTATATCATGTCGTCATTATAAACCACGGATAAATCTCATGTCCATGTATCGTCGATTAAGGCGTCAGTGCAACTTTCAGCCATCGGTTGGAAATCTTGAAGAGCGTAACTTGATGAGTGTTGGTGGGGTGACGGATCGCATTCGCCCGGCCGCACAAGTGGGCGGAATGATCAGGGCAGCGTCGAACGACCACTCTGCCCCGATAGTCACACCACTTAATCTCCTTGCTGGCGAGTGGAAAAGCCGCACGTGGACAACCAAGTTTTTTGCCGACCAGTTCCCGGCCGTTCCCGCCACGATTGATTCAACCGACACCGTCTCTCTTCAGGGCAATAAGCTGGTTGGCACTGAAAGTGTCAGCACATTCACCGCCGGCTGGGAAATCGCCCGCTCGCGGCAGGGCTTGACGATGACAGTTTCAACCGCCAATGAAGGAAGCGTTGAACTGACGGGCAGGCGAGTGGGCAGAAATTCGTGGGTGTTCGCCACCGACAGCACGTCGGCCATGCCAATTCGTTCAGTCATCACCATCCAGAACCGCGATACTTACAGCTTCGCGAACTTCCTTGCCACGCCCGGTGGCCTGCAGTTGCTCTACACGTCGGTGCATCAGCGGGTGAACGGGCTGATGGGCTATGTTAATCCCTGGGCGGCTAATACCCATACACAATTAAAAGCCGCAGCCGATGAGAACCCGCCTGTCGAAGAAATCATGGTTATCACTGGCGGCATGGCTGAAAACGGCGTTGCCTCCAGCGGTGGTGCCGGTGAAAGAGCTGGTTTGTTTAATACCAATCAAGGCCTGACACAGCTCAATGTTCTTGCCGGCCAGTGGAAGAGCCGCACGTGGACAACCAAGGTCTTCGCCGACCAGTTCCCGGCCGTTCCCGCCACGATTGATTCAACCGACACAGTCTCCCTTCAGGGCAATAAGCTGGTTGGCACTGAAAGTGTCAGCACCTTCACTGCCGGCTGGGAAATCGCCCGCACGCCGCAGGGCTTGACAATGACAGTTTCAACCGCCAACGAAGGGTCGGTGCAAATGAAAGGCAAGCGGGTTGGGGTAAGTACCTGGGTGTTCGCCACCGACAGTTCATCGCCCCTGCCCATTCGTTCGGTCATCAGCATTCAGAACAGAAACACCTACAGCTTCGCGAATTTCCTCGTGTCGCCCGGTGGCATGCAGTTGCTCTACACGTCGGTGCATCAGCGGGCGAATGTATTGGGTCAGCCAGGCTATCCGGTCTTTCCTACCTGATTTCACGGCTCCTTAATGCCAACACTGCCACGCCCCTCGGGCCTTTACTGCCCTGGGGGTGTTTTATTTAAATCGGGTCAGGCGGCCCCCCTCTCGGCTTTTTCACCGCAATTGCCTGCTCATTCGGCTTTCAATCAGGTCACCTTGGTGAATCGGCCCGATTTGGGTAAGATATGGTTAATGATGCTATTCCTGTGCGGGCAATGGGCGGCCCGAACCAGACTGACCGAGAAAGCAGAGACATGACGGCCACGCAAAAGCTGCCTCGTATCCTGATCGCCGACGACAACCAGCAGAATGTCGAGCTGATGGAGGCCTATCTCACCACCATTGAGTGCGAAACGGCCACCGCTTTCGACGGCGAACAGACCCTGAAGGCTGTCGATTCGTTTAAGCCCGACCTGATTCTTCTTGATATCATGATGCCAAAGCTCTCGGGCTTTGAAGTCTGCACCAAGTTGCGGGCCAACCCAGCCACCAAGCATGTGCTGGTGCTGATGGTGACCGCCCTGAACGAGCCCAGCGACTTTGAACGCGGCGTGGCCGCCGGCACCGACGACTTTCTCACCAAGCCCGTGAACAAGGTCGAACTGCTCTGCCGCATCCGTAGCCTTCTGCGTGTCCGTCACCTTGAAAGCCAGCTAGAACGCACTCTGGCCTATCTGGCCGACCTTGAATCGACCGCTCGGCCCCAATGACCATTCAGCAGGAATCAGTCCCGGCATCGCACCTGAAAATCACGCTCAGGCCCCGCCGAAGCCGCCCTTTTTTCGCACGTCATCCGTGGCTCTTTGCCGATTCCATTGCCAAAATTGAAGGCGACAGCCGAAACCCCGCCGAAGCCGCTGTTTACAGTGCTGAAGGGGCCTTCATCGCCCGCGGACTTTTTAACCCCGCCAGCAAGCTGCGTGTGCGGCTTTACCACTGGGCCGACGAGCCTCTTGATTCCCATTTCTGGGCCTCGACACTTGAAAAAGCACTGGCCCTGCGTGCCGACCTGCCGCCGCTTCACCCCGAAGACAACGCTCGTCGCCTTGTTTTCAGCGAGGCCGATGGCCTCTCGGGCCTCGTCGTCGATGAACTCGGCCCCTGGCTCGCCTGCCAGTGGACAAGCCTGGCCCTCTGGCAGAACCGTACATTTATCGAAAATTTACTTGCTGACAAATATCCCGGTCATGGCCTGATTCGACTGGGCGATAGCTCAACCGCCGAAAAAGAAGGTTTTACGGAAGTCGATACTGAACCGGTGCTTGTCAAGGGTGATCCTTCAACCGCAGCCGAAACGGTGATCTCTCACGGTGGCCTGAAATATGCCGTGAATCTGTTAGGCGGACAGAAAACCGGCTTTTTTCTTGACCAGGGCCATAATCGGCGGCGGGTGGCGGCTTATGCGGCGGGTCGGCGCGTGCTCGACCTGTTTTGCTACAGTGGCGGCTTTGCCCTGACGGCGGCGGCTTTTGGCGGGGCCAAATCGGTGCTTGGTGTTGACAGTTCGAAACAGGCCATTGCACTGGCTGAAAAAAACCGCGAATTAAATGGCATTTCCAGTGACGTTTGTCAGTTTCAGCCGAACGATGTGGCCAAGGCATTGAAGAAGCTGCGAGAGGCGGGTGAACAGTTTGGCCTGGTGGTGTGCGACCCGCCGAAATATGCCCGCTCGCGCGAGAACCTGCCCGATGCCCTGAAGGCCTATGCCCGCCTGAATGAAAATGCCATGGCCGTGACCGCCCCTGGCGGCTTCCTGGCCACATTCACCTGTTCCGGCGTGGTTGAGCCGGGCATGTTCCACGATGCCCTTTCTCAGGCGGCCCTGGCCGCCGGCCGACATCTTCAGGTGCTTGAATCGCTGGGCCAGCCGCCCGATCATCCCGTTTCAATCGCCTGTCCCGAAGGTCGTTATCTTTACGGAGTAATTGCAAGGGTGGTGTGATAAAAGTAAATGAATTATAGCGTGACTGGAATTTATTCTTAATGCCGAATGATTTGACACAACCTTAAGTTAAGCCGCTGCGCCAGCAAGGGTGATCATAAATCAATATTACCGCATTTCGGGTTGTCCTGTGAAATCTGGCTTTTGAGTATTCCACCGGTTTTCACGAAGAATAAACTCGTACCACCTCGAGTATATTTCATTCAATGAAAAAATTATGCAGTGCATGTATGTGCTAAAGAACCAGTTTTTTTTCTCCTGTTCAATCACATGCCAACGGCCTTACGACCCAACACGATCTGAGGAATATTGTAAAAATATCGACATCCATTTGGCGGGTCGGTCGTTGTTTGTGGTTCCCATTAATAGATGTCTTGAAACCCAGCTTTGCATAAAGGAAGTGCGGCCATGGGCAAGCGATGGATGTTCATTCTACTGATTTTCACGTCGGTCACAACGGCCCGGGCGCAGGTGGCAGGGCAGCCGTATCTGATACCGGCCGGCTTTGAGGGCTATGCGGCGGGAACGCTGATCACCTACGGCGGCTATAACTATGTGACCCAGCCCGACGGCACCATGCTGCTGGCCGCCCAGCAACCGCAGTTTGTTCCGCAATATACGGTTCCCTACACAACCACCCAGTATGTTTACACCACCCCTTATGTAAGGCTCTATTCAACACCAGTTTATATTGGCGGAATTCGCAGGCCCGGCCCGTGGGTTGGCTCCAGCCCCTGGATCGGCAGACCATCAGGATTCATCCCGCAAGGTCGCATGCCCGGGCCAATTTTCCGGCCAAGATGAATTTCTCACCCTTCGAAACACTGATCAATCCAGTTCATCTTCTTCGCTAATTCAAAATCGACAGATTTTTTGGATTAGGTAAGATGTAGGGAATTGAAGGGATCCTCTGTTTCGAATGGGTGGACTGGATATGCCCAGACTGGTTGATAATAAAAATCGTAAACGCTTGGTCATCATTGGGGTTGGGGCCAATTGTGCGCTGGGCCGCACATGGCCTGAGGCATGGAAGGGTCTGGCGGCTGGGCAGGGGGGCATCAGTCACAATGAAGATCGCCTGCCGCCCGGCAGGTTCTTGTCGTCGTATGGTGGATTTGTCAAAGGCTTTGGGCCAGTTTCAGACGATACAGACGAGCGACTTTCGCGGCTTGATGCCCGGTTTCTTCACCTGGGTTTGGCAGCGGCTGAAGAGGCAATGCAAGTGCTTAAGGGTAAAGAATTTGACCCTGAACGCGCTGCTGTGGTGGCCACTAGTGCCTTTGGCGGCGTTGATCTTCAGGATAACGATCGCATGAAGGCCGAGGCTCGTGGCCGGCTTCAGATCGGACCCTTCACAGTGCCCGGCCTGTTGATCAATCAACTGGGCGGGCAGATCAGCCAGCACCTGGGCCTTTTTGGTCCAGGCTTTGCCCCTTCCAATGCCTGCGCCTCGGGCGGACACGCGATTATTACCGCTGCCCTGCTACTGAGGGCCGATATGGCCGATATGGTCCTTTGTGGCGCGGCTGAAAGTGCTTTTGTGCCATCGATTTATAACGCATTCTATACGATGAAGGCACTTGCCGCTTTTCGGTCTGAGGATCGAGCTACTGCCGACCCAAGCCAGGCCAGCCGCCCATTTTCCATCGACCGAACTGGCTTTGTGATGAGCGAAGGGGCCGGCATGCTGGTGATGGCCACCCTGGAACAGGCACTGAAGCTGCAAGTTCCAATTCTGGCAGAACTTGTGGGTTTTGCCGTGAATTCTGACGGCTATCACATGGCCGCGCCATATCAGCCTCGAATTGAAAAATGTCTGGGTGGGGCAGTTGCTGATGCAGACATAACACCCTATGAAGTAGGATATTACAACGCCCATGGCACAAGCACGCCGGTGAATGATGCCACTGAGACTGCAGCAGTGAAGGCGGTTTTTGGCGAACATGCCAGGCGGTTACCGATCAGTTCCATCAAAGGTGCGATAGGGCACACGTTGGGTGCGGCGTCGGCGATTGAGGCGATTACAGCCATACAAAGTTTAAGAAATGGTGTGATTGTGCCGACGATAAATTATGTTCCTGATCCTGCGCTTGATCTGGATTATGTTCCGGTGGTCGCGCGGGAATCTTTCCCAACTTACGCTCTCTCGGCGTCGTTTGGCTTTGGCGGCACGAATAACGCCCTCGTGTTTCGGAGATTCGAAGATGAAGAAATGGACACACGAGGACGTCATTGATTCCATTCGCAATTCGGGCAAGGTCAAACCCAATACGCTGGTCACCACATCAAGCCGTTTTGAGCAGGATCTGGGCATAGACAGCCTGGATCTGGTCGGCATCCTGCTCGATATTCAGGACGATTTTGGTTTCGAGTGGACCGACAGGGAAATATCGGAAATCAATTGCGTTCAGGACATTATCGACATCCTTAACAAACGTTCGCAAACCAACGCCGCCTGATTTTTCAGGTACGCTGGTTCGATCTGACTTTTCAGATATTCTGGCTCGACCAATCGCTCTTCGCAGGAGGCGAAATGAAGCGCCGCGGCTCAAACATTCGCAAATTTCTGATGCGTTATTTTGTGTTGCCTGCCGTAAGGTTGCTGCCGCCGGACCGTGCCCACCTGGCAATTGAAAAAATCGGCCGGGCTGAATTTTATCTTAACTCTCGCTTTCGTCAGCATTTAATTTCATCAATCGAAGAAGCTAAATCACGTCTGGGAGTTTCCTGGGATACATTGTCCACAGCACGGTTGGTTGCAGGCCGAACAACCCGATGGCGTCTTCGAGACCTTCTTCTAGATGGCAAGAACAGTCAAAAATTTCTGGAATCTTTTATCGTTAACGGGCAGGAAAATCTGGAAAATGCAATCGCCCAGGGCAAGGGTGTTATCCTGCTTTCCAATCACTTTGGTGCTCATCTTCAAGTGGCTAACTGGATGCTTCGCCGGGGCATTGAGTTTCGATTTCTGACGGAACGTCCCCGATCGCTCAGCAAAGTGCTTGATAAATATTTTCGGAGCGAAGGCCCGCTGGGCCAGAAAGATCTTTTTCTTTCGCGGCACAAGTCCGGCAACGCCGCCACCGCTTCAATCATGCGGGCGTTGAAATGCCTGAAGGCTGGTCACGTCGTACTCACGACCAACGACGTGCGTTGGAATGACAATCGTTCAGTCATCGGCACACTCATGGGTATCCAGTGGCGATTTACTTCCACCTGGGTCATGCTGGCCCAGCGTTCACAGGCTCCGGTTGTGCCTGTCTTCTGCTCCATGCGGCCCGACGGGCGTCATGAGCTTAGCTTTCTGCCGGCGGAACAATTTGCACCTGATGCCGACCACACGAAGGTCATTCAGCAATCGCTTGATCGCCTTCAGGCCATGATCAACGCTGAGCCTGGTAATGCCATGGAATTTCTCGACTGGCCGCTTGATCGTTCGGCCGGAACACTTGAAGTGCGGGTCACGCCGATTGAAACCACGCCCGGCCAGATAATTCCGGCACCTCACTTTGATCTTGCCGGCAAGCCTGTCTTGAGCGATGCCGACCTCACCGGCAATTCGCATTGACCAACCAGCCTGAAACGGGCATGATCAACCTGATCGGCCCACTTGCCGATACTGAAAAATCAGGCAAATTGCACGTGGAAGGAATCCGCGGCCATGAAATCATTCGCAATTGCGATTAAAAAACGACTATTGGCAGATAACGCCAGTCTCCTCACGCTGCTTTTGTGTGCGCTGGTGGCCGTTGTCGCCGTCTGGCACGCCCTTGATTTTTCGCACGATTACGACCCTGAATTTCCCGGCCTCCAGCGCGACCACTACAGCCGCTATGCCCCCTTTGCCTATCGCCTGGCCGAACCCGGCGACACTCTCGACCTGACCACCCTTTACCTCAGCGCTGCTGGCCTCGGCCTGCTTGCAATGCTCCAGATGCGGCCCGAAACCCGCCCGGCAGCCCGGGCTGAAAAACTTGCCCGCCTCACCATGCTGGGCATCTGTCTTGCCGGTTTCTGGATCGGCTCAGCCCCCGACCCCACCATGGATGGCTGGCATGGCCTGGCATGGCAGGCCGCCCTGCGTGTGAGCACACCGGCGTGGCAACGGGGGGCCATTATTTTTGTCGCACTCGCTCTGGTCTGCCTCATTCTTGCCCCCATGCTTTTGCAATCAGGACAATGGATTAAAAACCAATCATATCAGCATAGACTGTTGTTTTTAATTGCAGCTCTTGGCTTTGTCTGGCGACTGACCAACTGGCCTGACCCGGAGCCCTGGGGTTATTGGCCTCGCTGGGCTATGATCATATGTATGATTGTCACCCTGTCGGCAATTCTGGCCAGGTTTCGGCAGGCCGGCAAAAGTGGTGAAATTACTGCGATTTCAAAAAAGTCATCACGCCGGCCAGCATTTGTCTCCGCTCTCATGGCGTTTGTCTTGATTCAGGCTGGTTATTACATTCACTGGTTGCATTGGCCCATGGCCCGCTTCAAGGTGGTCATTCCCGGGCAGCTTTATGTCAGTGCCATGCCTTCGCCTTATGGCCTGAAACTGGCCCACCAGCGTCATCAATTTAAATCAATCATCAACCTGTTTAATGAAGATACGCCGCTGCGCCACCGCGATTTCCCCGCTGAATTGCAATTCGCCAACGAAAATGGGATTAAATACATACGGGCTGAAGGCAAAAACTACGGAAACTCTTTTATTGAATCAACATTCCAGGCCGCGAACGATCCGGCCAACTGGCCTGTTCTGGTGCACTGCCACGGTAATATGGACAGGACGCCCGCCTGGCTTGGCATGTATCGCTTTCGGTATCAGGGCTGGGGCCTCGCCCAGGTCTTTGCGGCTATCGAACGCCATCGCGGCTATCGCCCCAAGGGCGGCACCACGGTGCTTTATTGCGACCTTCTCCCCCGGCTTGAACCTGAAAAATGGGCCGCCGACCCCGTCGCGGCCCGACTTGAAGATCATGGTCGCGGCTATTGCATGCCCCAGCCCGCCAATGTCTCGGCCATTGCCAACCAGAAGCCCGAATCCTCGCGTAAATAAAACGCTTGATCCCTTTTGCAAATGAAGGACGGTCATCTTCAACGCCGATTCAAAGCGTCAGGCACAGGCTCATGCACCTTACGACCTTAAATCCTCACTGAAACCCCACTTTCTCGTACCAATACTACATTGAAAATCTGTTTTAAATAGCGTTTGAAGTTGACAAAAAATTGCGTTAGTGGGATATATTTAGCTTAAATCACTTGAAATATCGCTTTCAGATTTTGCTTGTTGTATATGCAAAGTCAAGATAAGCGTATTGAATCAAGGATATTCCTGATTTTGAAACATATTCACAAGCCCACGGAAGGGGAGAATCGTATGGCATCGGTTGTTGAAACACAAAGTGCCCGTAATGCCATCAGGCATGGTCTTTCGGGCGATAAATTTGTGCCGGCGCATGCGGCAGATCATTTTAATCAGATCAAAGCCGGGCTGGCTCGCATTTATGAACCGGGCACACCCCAGATGGAGGCTCTGGTTGAAGAACTGGCCTTCTGCCGCTGGAAGATCTTTGAGGCCGACCGCATTTTCGAGCTGGCCCGTCAGGCGGAATTGCCTCTGGCTGCTGATTATTTCCGCAGGCACCAGCTTGCTCGTTTTCAGGCAGATCTGGCCGCCTTTGAGCAATCGCCCGGCACCATGCTTGATCATCTTCTGCTCAGCCTGCCAGGCACACGCTACCTGCTTTCGGTGTGGGAAGAGGCCCGCGACACCATGGAAAGCCAGAATCTGCTGAGTCTCGCGATGGTCAAAAACCTGATAGCGGCCCTTGGCTCACCCTTTGACATAAATCGAATGTCGCACAAGACCTTCCTGTTCGCCCTCTGCTGTATCAGGGCTTCGACCATGCCCACGGCCATGCTCGACACCATGATGACCGAGCCTGACCCACAGGAACAGCTATCAGCAAACCGCCGCGTCCTTAATTGCAGTGAGTTGTCAAAAAGCATTGAAGAGTCACGCTTGGAGGTGCTGGCCCTGGCCAAGGCCAGGATCACCGAACTCAAGGCCCGGGTTGAGCTTCTGGAACGCCACGAACAGGCCATGATCGAAGCCTTCGGCGAAATGCACGCCGGCTTCGGCCTGCTCGACCCCGCTCTCACCCGTCAGGCCAGCCGCATCAATCGCTATCGCATGCAGGCCACCCATCGCGCCGCCTTCCTTGAATTTCGGCTCATGCGGCTGCTCGACGAAAACCAGAAGAACGCCAACGCCTACGGCAGCTCGCCGGTTATGGCCAGACCCAACAATAGTTTACAGAACGATTTTCTGAAGTTTGTTAAACAACACGAGATAAAACCGTTTTCGGGCGAGCCGGCAGAAATCGACCACCTGACTGATACCGGCAAGCCCGTTAATGCCAATATGCAAGTTGTTCAAGAGATTGAAGATACAGGCGAATTACGAAACGATTCGTTCAAGCCTGCTGATGCGCTTGCCGGCGATGCCACTGAAACGGTCCCGATGTCGCAGGCTCTACCAAAATGGAAGGAATTGGCAGGCTGGGAAGATTCGGACGATCTGCCTTTTGGCCGTGCGGTTTAGCCGCAGGCCGGTTAGCAGCTCGAAAAATCAGCCCCGAACCACCGGAGTGGCCAGCGTGCCAATGCCGGATATGGAGATTTTGACCATATCGCCGGCCTCAAGGCTGAATTCGTCGGGCGGCACAATGCCGGTGCCGGTCAGCAGAATGACACCTGTCGGAAACGAGTTGTCGCGGCCCAGCCAGCCGGCAAGTTCGTCAAAAGTCCTTTTCATTTTGTCAAGGGTCGTGGTGTCGTCAACCACGGGCTGGCCACCGCGTTCAATAAGCACACGAATCATTGTCGATTCGCGGGCGGGCAGGGCTGAAACGGGCACAATGCCGGGGCCCAGGGCACAGCAGCCGTCGTATAGCTTGGCCTGTGGCAGATAAAGCGGGTTCTCGCCTTCAATGTCGCGTGCCGACATGTCGTTGCCCACCGTCACGCCCACCAGTTCCATATTGGCCGCAAAAACCAGGGCCAGTTCGGGTTCGGGCACGCACCAGCGGGTATCTTTTCGCACGCGAACTGCCTGATTCGGGCCCACGGTGCGGTGTGGTGTTGATTTGAAAAAGAGTTCCGGCCGGTCGGCGGTGTAAACCAGGTCATAGAAAGAGCCGCCCGATTTCGACTCCTCCTGCCGGGCAATTTTCGAGCGGAAATAGGTCACCCCAGCGCCCCACACTTCCTGCGAATCAATAGGCGGCAGCAGTTCGGCGGCCGCAACGTCAACGGTTTCAGATCCGGCGGCAATGGCAGGGTCAAAATAAGCGGAGGGAGTTCCTGAACTCAGAATTTTGTCGAGTGTCACATCAGCCAGTGATCTAATTTGGCCCGAGAGCGATTCAAGGCTGCCCTGAAGGTGGCCCCAGCGGGGAGTGGGGTTGGCGGCGGTGCGATATTTAACAAGAGCGGTGGCGGCCTGGGTCATGGTGTTGCAGTGGCTGGGGGGGGTGGGTCGGGTTGCAATCGATAATTCAAGCTAAAGAATAGCGAACGGGCCAATGGAACAAAAGGGGGCAATGGGTGGGGTTTTGCGGATGGAGTGGCTGAGAAAGCCGCCAAAGCGGTGTCGGCGGTTGTCACACGATGTTTCGGCGGCCATAATAATTAATAGAGGCAAGTGGTTTAAAAAACATGCCTTGAGGAATGGAACCGGCTCCGCCGCCTGTGCGTCTAAAAGATGATTTCAGGCGTTTCTGCAAGGGTGAAACGAACCGACCCGGTCAGTGGAAAGCGATAAGAGCCATGCCCGCCAACGATCAGGATCAACTGCTGATTGACCGGTGTCTGAAGCATCAGGAAGGCTCGTGGCCGGAATTTGTCGATCGATTCCTTGGTCTGGTTTATCATGTGGTGCGGCACACGGCCTATTGCCGCAGCATGACTCTTTCGCCTGCCGACGAAGACGACGTTGTCGCCGAGATTCTGCTCGAAGTGGTGCGTAACGACTATGCCCTGCTGCGACAGTTCAAGGGCACCAGTTCGCTGGCGGCTTATCTTACAGTCGTCACTCGCCGCACCTGCGTGCGGCAGCTGGTGCGCATGCGGCGTGAAAATGCGCTGGGGCATGTTAAGGCCCATCGTACGGCTGTCGAGGATTCAACCAGCGGCATTGAACCGATTTTAGCTGCCGAAGAAGTGGAACGCTTGCTTGGGATGCTGGAAAAGCAGCAGGCCGACGTGGTGCGCATGTATCATCTGGACTTTATGAGTTATCGCGACATCGCCAAAAAAATTGGCGTTGAAGAAAATTCCATCGGGTCGATTTTAAGCCGGGCCCGCCAGCGCATTGCCGCTGTGGCGAAGTGATTGGCGTTTTGGCTTACCGGTCTTAAATGATTCTTTGTGAAAGAAAAAACGAGCTTTCCATTGCGATTGCATATTCTCTTCAACGAATTTGTGATGAATCATTTCCAGCCAAAAAGCTATTTATTCTCCTGGGCCCATGCCATTCCAGCGATGGTTGAATTCCATCGAATGACTTTGAAAATTCGATGAAAATAACCTTAATGTGTGCAGTCGCTGGCCCTTAAATTTGGGTGGTGCAAAATGTTTGGGCAGCGGCTTTCTTTTTATTCAGTATTTGCATAAAAACAGAGCTATGTGCCAGTGTTGTAATCAGTCGGTTCAATCGTAACTCATCCGATACTCTATTAAAAAGTCCATGCAACTCTAATTTGCCCGTTGATTTGCCATTAAACAAACAGGTGTGTTTAAAAATTCATCAGTTACGTTTCAGAAAAAGCATGTTTTATTGGCATGGACCTTGCTTTACTTTTGGAATAACCGGTCATCAGAGGCCGGTAAAGGCCCTGGGGTGGGGGCTGGCTTTCTGCTGGCGTCTTTCACTGCCCTGTGGTCTGGCGGCTTGAAAAATCCGGGTCGGCGATGCCTGCCGACGATTCCCCTGTTACAAAATTAGATCTCTCCGCCACCTGCCATGAAGGTGATGGTCGCGGTCTAAAGTCATGTTTATCAATGACTTCAGGCAAGCCCTGTCAAAGGCTTCCGGTAGAGAAACTCTGTTTTTTTGGGGAAATCGGCAAAGGTCGTGATTCAAAGATGCAAGCCCGGTTGATGAAAGATTTTATGAAACAGGATTCAGAGACCATGCGATATTCGACCTACAGCCTGACCCGACTGGCATTCCTGCTTGTGCTTTGCCTTGGGGCTGCGGGCGTGCTGGTCAATCGGCTGGTGCCGGTTGAGGCCCCGAAATTCACCCTTGATTTCGCCCAGCCATGGGCAGTCGGTAAGCATCTTTTCGTTTATCAGGGTGGTCAGAATCTCATATTGAACACATCCAGCGGTCAGCCTGTGAACTTCAAAAAAGGCGAGGATCGGGAATATGACCAGATCAATTTCAGCCCCTTTAAATCCAGTGGCGGCCAGCGGCAGATAATGGCTCGCCAGCAAATTATGACAGATGAAGGAATTAAGCTGACACCCGGAAAAATTGAACTGGTTCGACTGGAATATCCTTCCGGCCAGATACAGGATGCACGCGAGCTGGATTGGTTGCCCAACAGTGTTGGGGTGTGGAACCCTGATACAAGTCGCGGTCTTTCAAGCCTTTTCAGCACGGGGGCAGGGCACCTGATGCGGCTTGACTGGACAGACGCCGGGGGCCGGGCAACGCGACACGCCGGCGATCGGATTGATTGGGAAATCGACCCGCCCTTTGGTGTGCACACGTTTCTGGCAGAGCCTTCATGGATTGTGCCCGCCGATGGTAGCCCGGCCAATCGGCTACTGGTTTCGATCTGGGGTGTTGAGCCCGAGTCGAAGCGGTTTCACACAGGCCTGGCATGGCTTGAGCTTGACCCAGGCCACGAGCGGATTGTGGATTATGGCTTTTTGATCAATGAAGATCTGGGCCTCGACAAAAACCGGCTGAATATGCGGTATCCGGTGGCCAGAGCCGATAAGAATGGCCAGATTCATGCCTTCTGGTATGAAAAAAGGCGGGGTGAATCAGGCTGGACGCTGCAACAGGCGGGTCTGGCACAGGTGGTCAGTTCGGTCGGCGGCGTGGATTACCGGCTGGGGCCGGTGCAAGAGCTGGCCCGCGGCTGCATGGCCGCTTCGCCAGGCTTCGACCCCGAGCTGAAGTCAGTTTATTACGTGGTGGCACCTGAGGCTTCGGCGCGGTACCATAAGACAAGCTGGCGCAGAGTGAGCATTCAGGCCGGGCGTGAACTGCTGGTAGCAACCGGCAATACGACAGGCCCGGGGCGAAAACCGCGTAACTGATGCGGCTTACGCAGCGCCTGCCGACCGATTCACACAACGGGCCGGGGGCTCTTTTCTGCCATGCGTTGCCGATTGATTCTTAAAGCCCGTCTGCTTGTCCCCCTCGCGCTGATCTGCTTTATCCAGACGGGCCTGGCACCTCATCGGGCAACGGCCCAGGCCAATCGGGGGCTGACCCAACAGGATGTCGAGCGGTCGATTCGCGAGGGCATTCGCTTCCTCAAAAGCCGGCAGCAGGCAGATGGCTCGTGGAACAACACCGGCTTTGACCAGCACCCCACCGGCATGTGCGGGCTGGTCACGCTGGCCCTGCTTACGGCGGGCGAGGACCCGAAATCGCCAACCATTCAGAAGGCACTTGAGTATCTTCGCGGCTTCACGGCCGACCAGCTGAACAGCACTTATGCTGTTTCTCTGCAGACGATGGCCCTGGCAGCGGCCGAGCCCGAAGCCGACCGTCTGCGGCTGATGGCCAATGTGCGATGGCTGGAAGATGCACAGATCAAGCCGGCCGATCGCGTTTCGTGGCCTGGCACGTGGACATACACCGCCCGGAAGACCTCGCAGGGCGATGGGTCTAACACGCAATATGCCCTGCTGGGCCTGAATGCGGCCAGCGAAGTGGGCATTCCGGTGAAGCCTGAGGTCTGGAAGCTCTCACGCGATTACTGGAGCGAATCACAAAGGCGTAGCGGTGGCTGGGCTTATACGCTGGCCTCAAGCGGGGAAACGGGCAGCATGACCTGCGCCGGAATCTCCAGCCTGATCATCACCGGCCTGCGGCGATACCAGGGCACGGAAAGACTGGTGGGCGATCGTATCGAAGGCTGCGGCGCTGGTGGCTTTGACAAACGCGTGCAGGGCGGCATTGACTGGCTGGCCTCGCGGTTCAGCGTGAACGCCAACCCCGGCTCGCCTCTGGGTATCTGGAAATACTACTATCTTTACGGCATTGAGCGGGCCGGCCGGCTCAGTGGTGTGCGTTATTTCGGGGCCAACGACTGGTATCGTGAAGGTGCCCGCGAACTGGTGGCCGAGCAGGACAGGCTTCAGGGCTTCTGGCGAGGTTCCGACAACATCGAACGCGACCCGCTGATCGCCACCAGCTTCGCCCTGCTGTTTCTGGCCAAGGGGCGTGCCCCGGTGCTTGTCAACAAGCTGAAACATGCCCCCGGCGTTGACTGGAACAACGACACGGACGACGTGCGAAACCTGGTCGCCGTGGTCTCAAAAGACTGGAACCACCTGATGACCTGGCAGGTGGTTGACGGCGAACGGGCCAGCCTTGAAGAAATGCTGCAGGCCCCTGTGCTTTTTTTGAATGGGCATGAAGCCCCGGTTTTCAGTGCCGAAGGCAAGCAGAAGCTGAAGCAATATGTTGAGCAGGGCGGCTTTATCTTCGCCGAAGCCTGCTGCGGCCGGAAGGAATTTGACCAGGGCTTTCGGCTGCTGGTGCGCGAGCTTTTCCCTGAGGCTGATTATGAGCTTCATCCGCTGCCGCCCGAACATTCGATCTGGCGTTCGCGGCACCGCCTTTCGCCCGAGGTTCACCCGCTGGAAGGTGTGGAATATGGCTGCCGCACCGTGATTGTTTACAGCCCCGGCGACCTTTCCTGCTATTGGAACCAGGAAGAGAGCCAGCCCGAGAATCCGGCCGTAATCAAGGCCCGGCGCGTCGGCCAGAACGTGATTGACTATGCCACAGGCCGCGAATTGCCGCAGGACAAGCTGGCCATACGCGAAATTCGCGACTTCAAGGAAGATTCGGCCGCCAAACGCAGCGTGCTGCACATTGGCAAGCTGCGGCACACCGGCGACTGGAACATTGCCCCGCTGGCTGTGCCAAACCTGACGAGTTTCCTGCGAGAAAAGCTCAAGATTGATGTGGTGATCAACCACAAGGAACTGGTTCCTTCAGATCCTTCACTCGTCAATTATCCGCTGCTATATATTCATGGCCGCAATGCCATCAGCTTCACCAGCGAGGACATGGAAAAGCTGCGCAAGCATGTGGACCCCGGCGGCGGCACCATCTTTGCCGATGCAGCGTGCGGTTCGCCGGCATTCGACGCCTCTTTCCGCCGGCTGGTGGCTGAACTGTTCCCCAAGAACGCTTTGGAACCAATTCCGCCGGAAGATGAGCTGCTTACAGGCAAGGTTGGCTACGATCTGGCCGATATTCAATATACGAAGGCGGCCGGCGGGCAGAAGGGCAAGCCGCAGCTTGAAGGGGTGAAGATTGGCGGCAAGTGGGTGGTGATTTATTCGAAGCTGGACCTTGGCTGTGCGCTGGAAAGGCAGGCCGGGCTTGAATGCAAGGGCTATACTTATGAGAGTGCCCTGCGGATCACCTCAAACATTGTGCTTTATGCCACTCTTCCCTGAAATTGACCGAAACAGTACACCCTGACGACTGAAAGACAAGAAAAGCGAGCCATGTCAACGACCCGGAAACACGCGATTTTCTCACTGACGACCATGCACGAAGCGGGCCTGGGGCTGCTGCGAGACTTTGGCGACCTGCGCATGTCAACCGGCTGGGACCCCGAGACGATCTATCGCGAAATTCCGGGGGCCGAGGCGCTGGTTATTCGCACGCAGGGCGTGATCGACGCTGCCGTGATGGACGCCGCCGGGCCTTCGCTCAAGGTCATCGGCCGCCACGGCGTGGGCTTTGATCATGTGGATATTGACGCCGCCACCGAACGCGGCATTCAGGTGGTTTACACGCCCGGTGCCAACCTTGAAAGCGTGGCCGAACATGCCCTGGCAATGATGATCGCCCTTTCCAAGCACTTCATGCCGTCGATTGAGGCCTTGAAGCAGGGCGACTATTTCGCCCGCACTCGCTGGATGGGCCGCGACATCAGGGGCAAGTCGCTGGGTATTATCGGCTTCGGGCGAATTGGCAAAAGGCTGGGCGAAATTGCTTATCAGGCCTTTGATATGAAGGTACAATATACCGATATTGTGGAAATGCCCGCCGAGCCGGTGCGCCGGGCCGGCAATGCCAAAAGCGTTGACCTGGAAACGCTGCTGCGCACAAGCGAATATATCAGCCTGCATGTGCCGCTGGATAAGTCAACCCGGCACATAATTAACCGCGACACGCTGGCCCTGGTTCGGCCCGACTGCATTCTGCTCAATACCTGCCGAGGGCCGGTGACCGATGAATTTGCCGTGGCCGAAGCACTCGACCAGCAGAGGCTTTTCGGCTATGGGGCCGACGTTTTCGAGGTTGAACCGCCGCAGGTGCCGGGCCACCCGCTGATCGGCCGGACGGATAATGTGATTCTGACCCCGCACAACGCCGCCCAGACCGAAGAAAGCCTGATAAACATGGCCCGCTGGATGGCTGAAGACGTAATTCGTGTGCTGAACGGCGACCGCCCGCTTTATCCGGTGAATGATCCGGATGAAGTCGCCGCCCGTCGCCGCCACAGGATGCTGACTCAGGCGTGATTCGGCCAAGCCATTACGCTTACAGCAGCCCGGCCACGCACGAAACGCCAATCGCCGCCGCCTGTTCGCAGGCTTCGTGGGCGATCATTTCGGGCTTGAAACCCAATTCCCGCGCGATCAGCCGGGTATAAAGCGATTGCCGCAGCGGGTCGCCGCCGATAAAAAGCAGTGGCTTTTCCACCCGGTCGGCCAGCCATTCGTGGCGGCCAAGTCCCTGGCAGTCGGCCGCCGTGACCGCCGCTGAAAGCCACGCGGTGCGGGCTGGGGCATCAAGCGTGCCGTTGATGTCGGCCACGCGTGTCCAGAACGCGGCCCGGGCCAGCCCATAGCGGCTGACACACGCGGCGGCCTGGTTGATCAGCTCGTCAGTAAAGGCCTCCGGGCCGACGACGTCGCCAAGGCTTCGTTTCAGCAGGGTGGCTGATTTCATGGCCGCGAAAAGTTCGCCGGTGAGTGTGGTGAAGCTGCCGCCGATCGAACCATCCGGTAAAATGCGGATCAGCTTGGTGTGCGAGCCAGGCCAGAGCAGAAGCCACGGGTTTTGCATGATTTCCGGCTTTGTGTCAGCCAGCAGACTCCGCAGCCCCCAGGCCTGCACTTCCTCGCCACGCATGATGTCGGCCGAGCTGAATTGGGCCTCAAGCGAGCCTCCTGCATCAGCCGCCAGCGTTTTCACGCCGGGGTAAATCTCGACCCGGCCCGGCCAATAGGCCGGTTCATGCCACACCTGCATGGCCGAACGGGCCATGGCCATGCTGGCCGGTGCGACGACGTGCGGCACATTCACAAGCCCGGCATCGCTGCCGATCATGCCCGAAGCCACCACGCGAACGCTCGCCGCATCAAGCCCGTGGCGGCTGCACAGCGTGCCCAGCACTTCGGCCACAGCCTTTTTCACGGGCGCATTGGCGGAGTCGTCGGAATTGCGCACGCCCACCGCCTGCGTGGCAGTGTCAACTGTCTTGCCGTCTGCCATCAGGCAGGCCCGCGTGTTGGTCGTACCGCCGTCAAGGGTAATCCAGGATTTCAAAGACATATAATCAGTTATCTTTTTGGCTCATTTTCTTGAGTAATTCCACATCAACTGCATCCTTTAATCTGCCGGTTGACTGCTTGTTCAAAATGAGATCCTCAAGGCCTATCACGTTGACCACGATTCCGCTCAGGTTAATCACGCGATGTCTTTGCCATGCATCATGAAATTCAATTCCATCAATGGAAGTTATTATATCAATACGCTCGGGCCTGACACCTATCTGGAATACAATATCTGGAGATGCCAAATCGGATACTTGAAGTTCGCCTAATGGTGCACCGAATGAGGCTAAAGCCTGCCATGCCAGTTCTGCATTCTTAATGGAATGACCTATCCAGATATCAAGATCGCCAGTTGCACGGGGGCAGCCAAAAGCCGCCATCGCATATGCTCCAACAACCAGATATTCAGTCTTTGAGTCGTTTAACGCGAACAACATGTCTTTGAAATTCGCGTTTAGCATAATCCGGTTCCATAAAAGCCCAGGCGGCCTGTGTCAGTGGCCAGACCATCAACATCCGCTCGGCAGGCGTGGCATCAGGCATCAGGCCATCATCGTCGCCTTCTCCAAGCCTGACTCGCTTAATCTGAGAGCGTTCCGGCGTATTCTCTTGTTTCATAAAATTATTTTACCACGATCAACCACGACATGAAACGCCACGCTGGCCAAACAAACCGGTGGCCTGTTTTTCTGGTAAAACTTCATTTACTTCCGACATCGGCTGAATCGTATGATATACTTACTTAAAGGTTATTCAGGTGGGATGAAAGCTGAATTGAAACAATCATCAAAGAATTGCAATCAGAAATAGAATCAGGAAATTCAATAACAGCCAATGCCACGTCGGGCCCGCCTCTCTTTACCAGTCATGCTGATGGATGCCACTGAAGGCTATTTGCTTTTTAATTCAGCCGGTGAACTGATCGACCACAACCCCGCTTTTGCCAGGCTGACCGGCTTGCCAGCCGATATTTCAGCCGATGCCGCCGATCTTCTGCCGCCTGCACCTGCCGAATCGCCCGTGCGCGTGCCGCAAACCGTGTTTACTGGTGAAGTGGTGCGGCAGATTTTTAATATCAATATGGGTGATGAAAACAGCCTTCTGCGGCTTGATGTCTGGCCCCTGACAGACGACGAAGGAAAAATTGTTGCCGCGCTGGGCCGCGTGCAGCCGGCTGATGAAAAAGAGAAATCTGCCGCACCGCTGCCCGAGCTTTGCTGGGGGCTGGCCCTGGCCGATGAGCTGGCCCGCAGGCGAAGCAACCAGGCCATTCCAGGTGTTTCGACGATTGTCGGCCACGGGCCTGATCATCAAAAAATGCTCAGGCAAGTGCAGGCTGTGATCAGGGCCCGCTGCAATGTGGTCATCGCAGGGCCCCGCGGCTCGGGTCGGCACCACGTGGCCCGCGTGATTCATGGTGGCTGGCAGAAGGGGCAGGAAAGGCGCACCGGGCTTGTGCCGCTTGATCCCGCCAGCCTGCCGGCTGAAATTCTGGCCCGCGACTTCCTTGGCGTCGCCCCCGGCAGCCACCCTGCCTGGAATCTGCCGCAGGGCTCAACCGTGCTGATTGAAGACCTCGCCGCGCTGGAACCTGTGCTTCAGCAGGCCATCGCCGCCGCCCCGGCCACCGTGCAGATCATCGGCCTGATCGACGACCTTGAGAGCCTGAATGCTCTTCTGCCCGAATTTCGGGCCCTGCTTGAATTGATCACCCTGCAGACAAAGCCTCTGCGCGATCGCGGGCCGGAAGTGCCTCTGCTGGCCCAGGCCCTGCTTGAGCGCGTTCGTGAAGGAGCCGCCCGGCGGGTGGATGGCTTCAGCCCGGCCGCCCTGGAAATTCTGCGAATGCACGACTGGCCCGGCAACTGGCGCGATCTTGAGCGAGCCATCCGCAACGCCTTCGATAACGCCACCGGCCCACTGATCACCCCGGCCGATATTCCCGCCGAATTTCAGGGTGCCGTGGCCGGCGCATGGATGCAAAAGCCTGAAGAGGCCCGCCAAAGGCGGGTCGATCCGCTGGAAAACACGCTGCTTGAAGCCCGGCGAGAAGCTGTTGAAGCTGCCATGAAAAAGCATGGCCCGAACAAGGCCGCCGTGGCCCGGGCCCTGGGTGTTTCGCGGCCCAAGCTTTATCGTCTGCTGGCCGAACTGGGGCTGGCCGAGGCTGAAAAAATCGAGGACGACGAGCCCGCCCCGCCCGAACCCGGGCCATCGACATAGCCACAGGGCTGGCCCGGCCGCTATATTATCTGATAGCAATCACCAACGATTTTCAGGAACGTCTTCAGAGCGACCCCATGAGCAAGCGGATCTTTATTTCGGCTGGCGAACCTTCCGGCGACCTTCATGGCTCAAATCTCGCAAAAGCCCTGCACGACCAGTGGCCCGATGCCGAGCTGATCGGCTTTGGTGGCCCGAAAATGGCCGCCGCTGGCGTGAATCTGAAATACGAGCTGACCAACCATGCCGTTATGTGGTTCGGCAAGGTCTTGAGCCAGATCGGCACGTTTGTGGGTGTCGTCAACCAGGCCGCCAGGATCTTCGACGAAGAAAGGCCTGATGCCGTTGTTCTGATTGACTATCCCGGCCTGCACTGGTGGATCGCAAAGCGGGCCCGCGACCGCGGCATCCCGGTTTTCTATCACGTTCCGCCCCAACTCTGGGCTTGGGCCGGCTGGCGTGTGAAAAAGATCAAGGATCGTTTCAGCTATGTCTTCTGCAGCCTTCCTTTTGAGCCGCAGTGGTATGCCGATCATGGCTATAAATATGCTGAATATCTTGGCCACCCCTATTTTGATGAACTTGCCGGCCGGCAGGTTGATGAAAGCTGGGTTACTGCCCAGAAAGCCCGTGCCAACCACTGGGTGGGCATTCTGCCCGGCTCGCGTATGGCGGAAATTGAGCATAACCTGCCGATGATGATCCGGGCGATTGAGCCGGTCAGCCAGAAATTCCCGGATGTGCGTTATGCCATCGCCTGCCTTGGCGAAGAGCAGAAGGCCATGGTTGAGAAGATCATTAAGGAAAATCCGTTACCCGCCTGGTTTCTGGAAAGGATCGACCTGTTTGTCGGCAAGACGCCCGAGATCCTGCGGCTGGTTGACCTGGCTTGGACTGTGAGCGGTTCGGTCAGCCTTGAACTGATGTATGAAACCGTGCCCAGCGTGGTGGTTTATCGCATCACACCGCTTGATAAGAAGGTCAGTGCCCAGTTCATCAAGTCGCCCTATATCACGCTGACAAACCTGCTGGCCGGCTGGGACATCTTCCCTGAATACCTGACTGATCGTGATGTTGACAGAGAACTGGCCGACTGGGCCATCCGCTGGCTGGAAGACCCCGCCGAAGCCGCCCGCAAGCGGCAGGCACTGGCCGCCCTGAAGGAGCAATATGGTCAGCCAGGTGCGTCAGCCGCCGTGGTGGCCCGCATGGCCCAGATTTTCGACACCTGGGCCAAGGCGAAATAAGCTGGCCCGGGTGAATGAAACGGGCCTGTTTAATAAAAACCAGGCCCCGTGCAGGGTTTACACACCGAGATGATCGGTGGTGGCATTGGCCCCGTTGGCGGCTGCATTTCCCAGCCCGTTCAGGGCAGGCACCGACAGGTTTGTGGCTGAACTCGAGCCATCGCCGGGCTTATCAGTGGCTTCCGGTGCTTCAAAGCCTGTGAGGTCGAGAATCAGAGCCGATTCCGGATGAGTGGCTTCCAGCCGCAGTCGGCGGATGCGGTTCGGGTCTGCCTGAATCACCACCAGCTTCCAGTCGCTGTTTATGGCCACGCTGTCGCCGGGCCGGCCAATGCGGCCCATCTCGCCCATTACAAAGCCGCCAGTCGTTTCGGCTTCGGTGTCAGAGAAGTCAAATTCCAGCAACTCTTCCAGTCTGTCAAGTGGCAGACCACCGTCAATCTCGTAGATGCCCTGCGACTTCATTTCAATCAGCGGCGATTCCTTGTCGAATTCATCCTGAATTGGTCCGACAAGCTCTTCCAGCACATTTTCCAGCGTGACCATGCCGATGGTGTTGCCGTATTCATCGACAATCATGGCGATATGCACCTTGGCCCGCTGGAATTCGACCAGCATCTTGTTCAGGTGCTGCGATTCAGGCACGAACGAGACGGGTCGGCAAATTTTGCGCAGGTCGGGCCTCAGGTTGTTCTGGCCTATCACCGCCTGCAGCAGGTCTTTCACATGAATCATGCCGATGATGCTGTTCAGGTCGCCTTCACACAGGGGGTAGCGGGTGTGGCCCGACTTGCGGGCAGTGCGCAGGTTGTCCTCAATCGGCCGGCTGAGGCTGAGATAAACAATATCGGCCCGGGGCACCATCACACGCTTGACCGTTTTGTCTTCCAGGTTCAGCACATTTTCAATCATGGCCCGTTCGTGGCGGGTCAGTTCGCCGCCGGCTACAGATTGCTCGACAATCAGGCGAAGTTCTTCAGCAGTGTGAGAAAGCTCATTCTTGTTCAGGTCGCCCAGGCCGCAGACTTTCAGCAGAAGGTCGCTGGCCTTGTTCAGTGTCCAGATCACGGGAAAGAAAATATAGTAGAAAGCCAGCAGCGGCGGGCCAGTCCAAAGAGCCACGGGCTTGGCAATGCGAATGGCCAGGCTTTTTGGCACCAGCTCGCCCAGCGAGATGTGCAGGAAGGTGACAAGCAGAAAGGCCAGGGCAGGGGCCACCGGCACGCCCAGAGATGCATCGCCATGACTGCCCACGCCCAGTGATTCAAAGAGCCTGTGAATGGCGGGCTCAATCGAATCTTCAATGGTCCATCCCAGAGCGAGGCTGGCCAGGGTAATGCCCAACTGGCTCGCCGAGATATAGGCATCAAGCCGGTCGAGAATCCGCAGCACAATGCGGGCAGACCAACTTCCTTCTTCCGCCATTTCTTCGATCTGCGTGTAGCGGACCTTGACAAGGGCGAATTCGGCGGCGACAAAAAGAGCGTTGGCTAAAAGGAGGAAGGCAACCAGGAGGACATCAATCAGACTCATCGACAACCGGGCCAGTCTTGCGGGCCACGGCTCCTGAAGGTGAGTGGCGGCGGCACTTTCAGGCAACATGCCTTGGCCGCACAATTGGATTCTATCAAAACAGTCATCCAGTCGGCTATCATTCGCCAACCGAACTTTAAGGCGAATGTCCCTGCCATTGCCAAAATTGTTAAATTTGACAGGCAGTTTTTTCAAACAGGCGAAAAAAAACCACCGATGACAAGTCACCGGTGGCCATTCTTGAGTCAGCTCACAAACTCCTGACCCCGAGCCAGGTTGGCCTCGCCTTCCGCCCAGATTGCGAGGCCCGTTCGTAAGCGACCAGAATATTGAGGTTGAGGCCAAAGCCATCAACTTCATAATCTTTTTTTATACCAGCCCGGTGTGGTGTAAAGCAGAGCCTTCCATTTAACCGAATTGGACGAATTCAAGGCCTTCAAGCTGGTTTATTCATGTCACAACTATTCGCTGATCATCAGAATCTTACCTGCTTTGAAATAATTGAGCCATTTTACTGAAACATGAATGTTAGTTCATGAAGATATTACCAGTCTCTGCCAATTCAGGTTTTATCATTGCTGTTGATAAATTTGCTGTTTTAAACAGTCGGTTTTTTCAATTTTCTCAACAAAATCAAAAATGCTGAAAATTCTGACATCAGAAAGATATATTTGAGATGCGTTGCCTGCGATGAATTCCGCTCCTGACTTCGTTCATTCGTAATGGTGCCAAATTGATGGCCCAAATCAGATAAGGATGGTTTGATTTTGTCTTTGAGATTCCCCGACATCACTTTCTCAGGTGATAATGAATTGGAGGTAAGGCCTTTTAGGCTGGCGTAAATCGATCAATCCACGTAAGCCTATCGCATTTGCCGCAGTACTGGGCTGCTGATGCAGATGGAAGATCAGGATGATTGCGAGTTGCTGGCCAAAAATTTCTAGGTGTCATGACATTCGTAAAGACAGATATACATATGGATTATGTCGACATTCACCCTCGTTGTTTCAGATCGACATCACGCACAGTGAATCTGATACCTTAAGCATCGATCAATTCAAAATGATTTATTATCGCCCGTTCAACTTGGTATTGAAGTGTAATGACACCTTTACCATCATATCGGTTAAAGCCAGTAAGGTTTGCGCTGTTCCATGATGAGTGGCACTGCCGCAGCGAAACTGGCGATGACTAAATCGATTCTGGCATTATGCCTGACGGTTCGAAACGGCGAAGGTTTCAAGAGAATTAATTCAAAGTTTCATTTGCCACATATCACAGTATTAATTCAACTGTCGGCAGCAATTGGTTGCAGGTTTTTGAGACCAGCATGGTTTTGTCCATTATCATTGTGTGGGCCAGCGTCCCGGTTTCAGCAAATGCACCGCTGACAGAATTCCCATCATTCCCTCGGGCACCAGCTTGGTCATTAATGCACCGGCCTGACGGTGAACAGCTGTAATTTGAATATTACTGCGGGTATCGGCTTCAGTTTGGCACTGCGTTTAATATCAATGGCAAGGCCGTAAATGACAAATAACTTCTGTTGGCTGCAGACAGCCAGTCAATTCGGGTGGCGAACCTGACGGTTACATATGCTGATGGTAATTTCAGCCTGATCCCGGCGAATGGTTAGGGAAAACCGGCATGGGGCAGAATACTGAGCCATATGTCAAGGCTGCTGAATTGCTTCGGCTATTTAAAAGAGTCGAAATACAATTTTAGTGGATTCAAAATGATCAGGTTCCATCATCAACGGAATTAATCCAGATATTGAGTAATTGAGTTTTTCAGCGTATTGTCTCTCCGCATGTCAGACCTGTGGGTAATGACCCCTGTTAGTTATCTTCAACGGTGAATTATTTTAATGATCATGTTGAGCTTGAAGTGCCAATGGCAAGCATAACGATAAATAACACCATACTCACCAATCCGAATTTTTTGCTGATTTCATTCAATCGGCCGGGATTGGTTGATTCTGGTATTGATCCGATGCAGGTGCAGATGGTTTTTCATGACGTGACGGGCCTGAGGTTTTATGCGTCGCACATTGGTGGCATGCTGCTGGCCCCCAGGGCAGCGATTAGTCTATAATAATTAATGATTTAAGAAAGGTTGGCCGGGGCGGGTGTGGCGGCGACAGGCGTGAATTTACCGATGTTCCTTAATTTCAGTGGAGTAACGGATTGAAACCGAACCTGTTTCAGCGGTGGAGGTTCTGGTGGTTTTGTTTCCGATCAATGGTGTGTCGGCGGTTCCTTGTAAAAAAATGCTGAATGGGCTGGTTCTGGTACAATTATTAAGACTTTGCGTGATTGATCGCTGGATTTTGACACGTGGAATGTTGACAAATCTGACTCATTCCTCAAAATAGTGAATGATTGCATGGAATCAAAAACATGCCAAGTCAGGGTCAAGCGACAGGATCGCTTTTCCCGGAAATCCTGTGGGAGCCTGAAGATGCCAGAAACAGTCGTTCATTTCCAGATTCGCATGCCGCCCAAGATTCACGAAAGCCTGGCCTCGTGGGCGAAAGAAGACAAGGCATCGCTTAACGCTTTGATTGTGGGCCTTCTTGAAAAGGCGATTGAAGGGCACGAATTGAGCGACGAAGAAGTTGCAGCCGTATCCAAACCAAGTGAGAGCAAAGAGTAAGAGAAACCCGGGGTTGTCTTCATGCAACCACTTGATTTTCAATCCCGGACGTGCTATTATTCTCCTACCGATTCCTCGATAGCTCAATCGGTAGAGCATGCGACTGTTAATCGCAGGGTTCTTGGTTCGAGTCCAAGTCGAGGAGCATTAAAGCCGGGCTTTATGCCCGGTTTTTTTATTGGCATGATTCACGCCATCTTAAGATTAAGCGTTTCACGAACCTTTTCCGGGTTAATAAGTCTTTCAGGCCGAAGAAGGCTTTCGGATTTAGTGATTAATAATCTGCTAAAGACCTGCCCAAAGGTTGATATAGGATCATACCCGAGATTTTTTCTGATTGGTCTCTGAGAATTTGAATCCAACACGCTGGAATTAAACAAATTTATAAACTATACCAAGGCAAGTTTTGGCTTCCGACCGAGATTCAGGCATTGCCCAAGTTCATGTCGCATGTCGATCATAATTACATTAAATAAAAGAAGTTGATACGCTTTCCCTTCGGCAGCAGTTACAATAAAGTCTAATTCTGGCCTTGGAAACTCTTTGACCTTCACGGTTGAATCCACAAGTCGATATGAAGCGACATTCCAGACGATCCGAAATGAAGGCAAGCACATGCGAACAATCTTTCTTCTTGCGGCTGCAGTATTTACCGCGGATTTGCTTATCTCACGAGTTTGCGCGGCTGAGAAGCCGAACATCGTCGTAATCGTCGCTGACGATCTTGGCAGTGCCGACCTTGGATACCGAGGAAGCAGGATCAAGACGCCCAATATCGACACGCTGGCGAAAAGTGGCGCAAGGCTCGAGTCCTATTATGGGCTGCCTCTTTGCACACCGGCCCGCGCTGCTTTGATGACAGGCCGATACCCTATGCGTCATGGATTGCAGACGCTGGTGATCTTCCCCAGTCACAAGTATGGATTGCCGACTGACGAAAAGACTCTGCCGCAGGCACTTAAAGAAGCAGGCTATTCAACATATATGGTGGGCAAGTGGCACCTGGGCCACGCCGACAAGAAATTCTGGCCGCAAAACCGCGGTTTTGACCATTTTTACGGGAATGTCGTGGGCGAGGTTGATTATTTCAAACATGATCGCGGCGGCGTGATCGACTGGCAAAGGAACGGCACATTTCTTGAGGAAGACGGCTACTACGTTGATTTGATAGGCAATGAGGCCGTGAAGCTGATTGAGGTACACGACAAGGCGAAGCCAATGTTTCTGTATTTTGCCTCACTGGCGCCGCATGCCCCCTATCAGGCTCCGAAAGCAGACATTGAAGCCTATCAGGATGTTTTTGACAACGAAATCCAGCGGAAATATGCCGGAATGATCACCAACCTTGACCGGCAGGTTGGGCGGGTTGTGGCTGCACTGCAAGCGAGAGTAATGCGTGAAAACACCATCATCATCTTCACCAGTGACAACGGCGGGGCGACAAGTGCGTTGTTTGCCACAGGGGCACGCTCGCCCGGGGAGCGGGAAAATAGCGGTGGCTTGGCCTTGGGAACGAAGCCGCCTGCAACAAATAAGCCGTTCTCGGGCGGCAAGGGTTCGCTGAAGGAGGGCGGTGTTCGCCTGCCAGCCATTGTGAACTGGCCTGGAAAGATCAGAGCCTCTGTTGTTAACGAGCCGCTTCACCATGTCGATCTTATGCCGACATTGCTTTCCCTGGCGGGTGGCCAGGGAGACGACTCCAGGCCATTCGATGGAAAAGACGCATGGGGAACCATTGCACAAGGCAAGTCATCACCACACGAAGAGATACTAATCAATGTAGAGGCCTTCCGCGGCGCGATTCGCAAGGGCAGATGGAAGCTCATTAAAATTGCGATCATGCCCGAGAGAATAGAACTGTTCGACCTGGAGAAAGACCCCAGCGAGATGGAAAATGTTGCAGCCAGGAATCCTGATGTCGTCAGAGACCTGGAGTCCCGTCTGCTTGCCTATGCGAAACAGCAGAAGATGAGTGAGTGGCTGAAATCGCAGGTGGATTTCCTGGGATTCCAAGGCGAGACGGTTCTCGACCAGGGATATAACGTCGATGGTGGGCTGCCGACCGAGAAGCCTGTTTTGCCAAATAAGTGATTCAATCAGAAGTAAAAAGAACGCAAATCCCGCTTTTGGCAAAAGAGAATTCTATCGCGACTTCAGGATTCGCCTTAACGGAGTGATACCTTTTCGGCGAAACCTGGAAGTATCGGGCGAGCGATGCGTGGTTCCACAGGGGCAGAGGAGTTTGCCCTGAATCAGATCGATGCAGCGTCTTATTCGAGAATCTTGAGCCTTCAACAAAAATAAATTCAGTTTGATACCATTTTAAAGAGCTTTTTCAAAGAGAGTAGCCATTGATCGCCTTTTTTATGACGGTTTAAATTGATGATCTGCTAACATGTCGTCAATGGCCTTAATACCATGCATCGTGTCTGAATCATCAGCATTTCGGAGGTTTCCAGAAGATGTTCCTGACCAGAAATTCGCGGTTTTTACTCTGTCTGTCAATGCTTCTTCTGGCAGTTCCGCAGGCGATCCCCGCCGACGATTCCAAGCCGCAGAAGGCCGAAATGGCCGGCTATCTGCTGGTGCCGCACGGAAAAGTGGACAGCGAATACAATGCAGGTTTTTCCATGTATGTTTCCGTCTGGCCACTGTTGAAGAACTACCCGGGGCAGGAGTTCCAGAGCGGACTTTTTGGTACATGGATGTTCGCACAGAACGAGAACAAAACGCGGAAAGGCATGTATTCCGACATAGAAGGTGGCCTGGGCTGGTGGCGCGATACGCGATTTGCGACCGAAACACCGAAATTTATTATGGGTGGAGTGGCTTTGAACTTTGTCGAATGGGCGAATGGTCCGGGTGCAGGCAAGGGCCGAAACTGGCAGAAACCTGCCGGTCATTATGCCATCGCCCAACTCAGCCCCCGAATTCTCTGGCCACCCGATGGTCTCAATTTGAAGCAGGGCACTCGCGGCGAACTTTTTGGTTATGGTTATCTTGCCCTGCCCCTGACAGACCCCAAACCAACAACTGCTGGTCAACAGGTTCCCACCGGCAACAACTGCTGGACTCTCTTCCTGAACACAACGAATTTCAAGGGCCCAGTCACGTTTTTTGTTCCCTTTTTCTGGAATCGACCGACACTCGACAAACCTGAAATTCAGGGAATGTTTCTTGACTCACGACCTGCCGAGCCAAATAAAGCCGTTCAAATGGAAACGCAGCACGTTCCGGCCTATATTTCCAGCGATTCCAAAGGAGTCGCTTATGCCCGCGTCGCCCCCACCAATTTTCCCGCCCAGTCTTCAGGAGAAGCTGCGCTTGTGCACCGCATCACAGCTTATAATCGCGATGCGATTTGGAATCAGGTGGATGCCTGGTTCAGAGGTGGCAGCCAGGCAGACGGTGCGATTGACTTGAAATCGGCCAGTATTCACCAGTTTGAGAGCAAGGGCGGGGCTACGTGGCAGATTTACCCGCCTGGCACACCACGCGAACAGAAAGCACCCCTGGCATGGAATTCATTTGCCACGCCAGTTGCCCTTGACAACCACACCTATGGTTATCGATGGAACGGTGAATTGGTAACCAGATCAGAGTCAGCCCAGGGCCCACTGGTCACCTTGCCCGAATACTACCGCCAGGAGAAACGCAAGGATGGCAAAGACCAATGGGTGGTGGTGAAGGCTAGCGAAGTTCCGGTGGAAACTGGGCTGACAAAAGTCGAATTTCCACGGATCAAGGCCAAAGAGGCTGGGCCATATATTACGCCTGATGAGCCCGATAGCAGTTGGAAAAAGCCGGGACCGGCCGCCGGCCCATTTCAGGTAACACTTGGCGACGGCAGCACTGTTACCTATTACTGGTATCGATTTGCTGACCAGCCCGCTCTGCTGAATGCAGATATGACACCTGCTGAACGTGAAAAACTGCAAAAACGTGCCGAATTACTCCATAAGAACTGGACAATCGACCGTGAATATCTGCCTCCACCTGCGACTGGCAAGCTGGCAGAACTTGACCCGGCAGTGCTTGTCACACCACCGAAAGGGATGGAAATTGGATATGTGCCAATTGTCACGCGACAGGAAAAGAAATAAATACGCAATTGAAATAATTGGATTTTGAATTGGCTGAAATATCTGGCAGATTGTCGGATATTTCAGTTTTCATTTTTAATTAAATAAAATCTAACTGGTTAAACGGCATAGATGAATCTGTTTGAGTCTTTAGATGTTACATTTTGTGACAAATTGCCAGACGGTTCTCAGAGGGTGGCAACGCGATAAAAAAACCGGTAAACTATTAAAGTTCAAGCCTGCCGGCACTCGCATTTGATTCATGCATAAAGAGGTATTCAGGCTCATGCAGCGCGTTTCATTATGTCACATGGTGATCGCTGGAATCCTGTTTTGGTCTCAGCTTTCAGCACGATCAGCCGAAATTACGGGTGTCACAATCACGCCTCATGTGATCGCTGAATCGATGAAATATCGACTGCCTCGCGATCCGGACATTGCTGCCCTGGTGAAGATCTTTGTTCGCGGCGGTGCATTGCCGTGTTCATTCTCGGGAAAGAGCCCTGAGGAACTACTGAAATCAGGCGACTGGGCCTGGCACGATTTAAATACGACTGTCAAAGGACCTGAAGAATCACTTTCTGTCTGGACTTTTAATGGCAAATCCACACGATGGGGCGTTGGGCAGTCATTTGAAATACAGTCCGAATCGCTCCCGGTCAGGAAGATAAATATTGAGACACCTGATCTCTGGATTTCCAGCATAACCTTTCCGGGAGAGTTGAATCAGGCTCAACCCAATCAAATGGTTCTGCATCTTGTTAACCAAAAGAAAAATGAAATTGAGATTCATGGTCTTGTGTTGTGGCTGCCGAAGGAGGGTAAAAGCTGGCAGACTCTATATCCCACAGTTCAAAAATCTCTTTCGCTGAAAGTGCCTGCCGAAGGTCGTGGTGTTCTCTCAATGACATTCGACAAGAAGTTACCACTGACATATGCTGCAATTGAAATAAAAACGAATCATGGGTCACTCTGGGAGCATCTTCGAATCAAGAGCGAGTATTTTGACATCAGTGGTGGTTGGACGGGCGAATATCTGCAACACGAGGCCTATTTGAAACTGCTTTCGAGCCTTCATGTGAATTGTGGCCAGATCCAGCAGGTGGGTGGATATACGGATAATCCCAAACTTTCCGCTCGTTTTCCGATGAAAATGTTTAATCGGATGATGCCTCTGGAAAAATGGGACTCTGACGAATGGCTGTCTCGGATTCATGCGGTGGAATTTCTGGGTGAACCGCAATATGGTGGTGGTCGGCCTGTGCCCCCGCAGGAAGTGTTTGAGGCTTTTCTACCATATCGGACCAGTCGGCTTGCGACAAGTGTCACACATTCAGAAGAGCGTGTCTGGCGTTACTATGCCGGTCTTTCAGATTTTCCTCACTACGATGCTTATCGAGTGGTTGCTCCGGCGGCAGACAGCTGGCGGGAATATGATCGATGGAATAGTCTGCGGATTTCATGGGGGGCACCGCTTGAAACGATTGGCGATATGTCCCGGTCGCTTCGCGAGCTGAACAGGCCCATGCCCGTTGCATTTTGGGCCCAGGGGCCGCATGATGGGTGGGGAGGCGGTTTTCGTCGTGCTGGCCGGTCGCGGCGGTCTCCGACCCCCGACGAACTCAGGTCGCAGGCGCTACATGGTCTGTCAGCAAGAATCACTTCGCTTTACTGGTTTAACCTGAGCCTGAAATCATTAATGAAATTTCCAGATACCTGGGAGCCATTGCAGCGGATTGGGCGTGAAATCAAAATGCTGGCACCGATTTTCCTGACGGGCGATGCTTTTGAATATCAGCGAATGAAATCAGCAGATGGCCGCCCCGATTGGGATTTATCGTCAATCATTGCATCCGATGCCGCAGTATTATTTGCGATTGATTTAGCTTATCAGCCTGATCCGGTGGAAAACATATTTAAATTTGGTGAACCGCGAGATTTCTCAGCGTTTTTTACATTACCGCACTGGCTGAGAGGCGAATTGGATCTTTTTCGTGTTGATGCAGAAGGATTGCATGAAGTTCAGTGGAAGCCTGAGGAAAAAGGTGTGCGAATTACCGGAAAATTTAGCCGTGACGCTATCTTCATCGCGGCAAAATCACCCGAAACAAGACGCCAGATTCAAGAACGCCGGGTTTCAGCCCTTGCCTGGGAAGAAAAAAACAGGCCTGCCGCAGCGGACTTGGAATTGCTTAAAAGCCTGATTTCAAAGCCCTGAAATCTTGTCTGTTGCCTCAGGCCCAAAATTTTGGCATTCTGTTATTAACCCTGCCACGGTTTCCCGTCAGCCTGCCAGCTTTGCCGAATTCCATTCAGGAGCCACGTTCCGTGCATCGCGATGTGATTCAAACATTTATTATTGTATTTCTGGTTTATTTCACACCGATTTCACTCTTTGGCCAGGGCTATCGGCCAGAAGTTGCAGCATCGAAAATGCAGGTCGCCAGCGGATTTGAAGTGCAGCTTGTTGCCTCCGAGCCGCTTGTGCGGCAGCCGGTGGCCATTGAATTTGACGATCGGGGCAGGCTCTGGGTGGTTCAGTATCTGCAATACCCAAACCCGGAAGGACTGAAACGGGTGACAGTGGATCGGTTTTCCCGCACGAAATACGACCGTATACCCGAGCCGCCACCGAAAGGACCGAAAGGTGCCGACCGAATTACAATCCTGGAAGACACCAACGGCGATGGACTGATGGACCGGTCCAAAGACTTTGTAACAGGATTGAATCTGACAAGTGGTATTGCTTTTGGCCATGGTGGCGTTTTTGTGCTTAATGTGCCTTACCTGCTTTTTTATCCCGATAAAAACCGCGATGATTTGCCAGATACCGACCCTGAAGTTTTGCTGACGGGCTTTGGCATGGAAGATGCCCACAGCGTCGCCAATTCGCTGACCTGGGGCCCTGATGGCTGGCTTTATGGGTGCCAGGGTAGTACGGTCACTGCCAATATTCGAGGCATTGAATTTCAACAGGGGGTTTGGCGTTATCATCCAGTCAGCAGGAAATTCGAGCTTTTCTGCGAAGGCGGTGGCAATAGCTGGGGCCTTGATTTCGACCCTCAAGGCCGCCTGTTTTACAGCACCAACTGGGGAGGCAATATTTTGCTGCACGCCGTGCAGGGCGGTTATTACATTAAGTCATTCGGCAAGCATGGCGAACTGCATAACCGCCATGCCTATGGATATTTTGACCACGCCCCGCATCATAATTTCACAGGTGGGCATGTCACGGTGGGTGGTCTTATCTATCAGGGCGGGGCATTTCCATCAGAATTCAACCATCGCTTTATTGCCGGCGACCTTCTGGGCCACGGTATAAAATGGCACAGCATTGAAAATTCGGGCTCAACGGTGCGCACTGTTCATGGCGGGTCGCTGGTGGATGCACGCGACGACTGGTTTGCTCCGACAGATGTTACAACAGGGCCTGATGGAGCAATCTACTTTTCTGATTGGCATGATGCCCGAATGGCTCATCCGGACCCAGATGCCGACTGGGACCGCTCCAATGGCCGGATTTACAGACTGAAAGCAAAAGCAAAAGTTGTTGGGAAAACTCCTGATTTCGCGATGCTGAGTGACGAAGAATTATTGCAATTGCATTTACATCAAAACCAGTGGTATGTCAGGCGGGCGAGGCAGGAGCTGGTTCGTCGGTATTTTAAATCAGATGCTGATGCTGACATAACGGAGCGTTTCAAGAAATTGCAAGAAGTATTATTCGCCAGATCAAATGATAAGCAAAATGAAATGCAATCGCTCGAATCATTCTGGACTCTGGCGTGCCTGGGTGGATTTAATGAGCAGATAGCTTTTAAGTTGCTTGATTCGCCGCATGCAGGCATTCGTTACTGGACGCTTCGATTGATTGGCGATGGCGGCCTGATCAGCGAAGAATTAGCACACCGGCTCGATGAATTTGCTGAAACGGAACCGAATGTTTGGGTGCGTGGGCAGGTAGCATCGTCAGCAGCGAGATTACCAGCAAAATATGCTGTGCCAATGATTAATGCAAATATAAATCGGGATTGTGATAACTCGGACCCGTTTTTGCCGCTTCAGTGGTGGTGGGCGGTCGAGCAACACAGCATTTCAGGCCGCGAAGAAGTCATCAAGCGATTTATCAGGCCATCGCTTTGGAAATCAAAACTTGGCAGCCAGTTCCTGTTGACTCGAATTGTGCGGCGCTATGCAGCAGAAGGAACCACTGATGGCCTGAACAGTGTACTACGTCTACTGGAGTCTGCACCAACGGCCGAAAATCGGCAGACACTTTGGCAACCGGTGATGTTAGGCCTTCAGGAAGTGAAAAAGTCGGCAGACGAAATGCAATCGTGGCGAAATGAAATAAAAAAACATAAGCTGATTAATCTTTTTGAATCAGAATGGTTAAAAAACCGTAACGATCAGTCACTGACAGCCATATGCCTCTTAATCGGCATTTCTGAACCATTTGATTATGTGATGCAGAAGGCCTTTTCATCGGAATCAGGGCGTGCTATGGTTCTCAAGAATCTGCATCTGCTGAAATATGCAAGTGAGGGCGGTTGGTCAGAGCCTTTGCTAACGCTTCTTGAAAATACAAATGATTATCAAATCAAACAAGTAGCGATTGATCTTCTTGGTCGTGTTGAAAGTCAGTCAGTTGCTTCGATGCTCATTAATTATTATCAGAAGAATCCAGGGATTGATACCAGGCTGAAGTCGCAGATTCGTGATGTCGTGCTTGCGAGGTCTGACAGTGCCGGAAAGTGGCTGGCTGCGGTCGAAAGTAATAGAATCGCGGCTTCTGAAACGCCTGTTGATCAAATCCGTCGTGTTGCATTATTTAACGATAAGGACATGAATTCTATTGTGACCAGGTATTGGGGACGGCTCGAAGCTGCTACCACAGAAGAAAAGCTGGCTGAAGTGCGTCGGTTGAATAACGATATTCGGGCATCTGCTGGAAATATAATTGCAGGACGAAGTGTGTTTCAAAAAAATTGTGCCAGTTGTCATCAATTATTTGGCGAAGGTGCAAAAATTGGTCCCGACCTGACATCAGCGAACCGAAAGGATCGTGATTTTCTGCTTGTCAGCCTGGTTGATCCATCTGTTGTGGTGCGTAAAGAATTTGTCAGCCTGGTGGTGCACACGAAATCAGGACAGGTATTGACTGGCATGCCCGTTTCAAAAGATGATAACGGACTGACGCTGGTAGATGCAAAGAGCCATAAAACCGTTATCCCCCAGGGTGAAATCGAAGATATTCAGGAATCCACGGTATCGCTGATGCCTGAAAATCTTTACAGGCAGTTAACACCTCAGCAGTTACGAGATCTTTTTGCCTATTTACAATCAAATGAAAGTCCTGGAAAATGAAATATCAAACTGAAATACAATCTCGCCGAAACTTCATTGAAAATTGTGGGGCTGGTTTGGCATCCGTAGCCTGTCCGTCGCGAAACCTGCACGCAATTGATTCAGTCAAAGCCCGGATAGCTATCACGCTGGATCTTGAGATGAGTCGGAATTTTCCGACACGTGAGACCATGCACTGGGATTATGAAAAAGGCAATCTCGACAAACAGGCCAAGCAATATTCTGTCGAAGCAGCAAGAGTCGTCAGGCAGGCTGGCGGCAAAGTCCATTATTTTCTTGTCGGACGTGTGCTTGAGCAAGAGGATGTTTCGTGGATACAAGAAATAGTGAAACTTGGTCATCCGGTTGGTAATCACACATATGACCATGTGAATGTAACGGCAAAAAATGCAAAAGATCTTCAATTTCGATTTCAGCGGGCACCCTGGCTTTTGCGGAATATGAGTGTTCCAGATGCGATTCGCGATAATATTGAACTGACGGACAGGGCGATGAAATCCCGACTTGGAATTCAATCAAACGGATTTCGCACGCCGGGCGGCTTCAATGATGGATTGAAACGGGAATCTCAAGTAAGGAAGATGCTTAAATCACTTGGATATTCATGGGTTAGCAGTCTTTATCCTGCCCATCCCTATACTAAACCAAAAGAAAAGCCTTCAGAACAAATTGTTTCAGATATAGTTGCGGCCATGCAACAAAGTCAGCCATTTCAATACGACGACGGCCTTATTGAAATTCCGATGAGCCCAATCAGTGATATTGGCGCATTTCGAAATTGTCAGTGGAAACTCGATTGGTTTATTGAAATGATAGAAAAATGCCTTGAATGGGCAATTGAAAATCGTGCTGTTTTTGATTTCCTCGCACATCCTTCCTGCCTTGGCATTGTTGATCAGGAAATGAAAACCATTCGCCGGATATGTGAAATTGTCAGTAAAAATTCGGATAAAGCTGAAATTGTCGGTCTTGACACCATAGCTGAGAGATTTCGCAGGGGATGATTTGAGAAATGCAACTTGCTTATAGAATTACGATCCTGAGTCTCATATTGATTCAATCGACAATGTCATCGTGGTCGGCTGAGACTCGCTGGAAAGCCGGTTTAGCCCGGGCGGTGATTACACCCGATAAACCGGTATGGCTGGCAGGCTACGGTTCGAAGCGTGTGCCCGATGGCAAGTTGCATGACCTGTGGATGAAGGCGTTGGCGATTGAGTCGATGGATGGGCAGCGGGCAGTGCTGATCACCAGCGATTTTCAGGGTGTGCCGAAAAGCATGAGTGATCGGGTTTTTGAAGGATTAAAATTAAAATATAATCTGGGCAGAGAACAGGTTATGTTTACATTCTCACATAATCATTGCAGCCCACGACTTGGTGATGATCTGCAGGATTATTATCCGTTTGAAGAGTCGCAGGTGAAACTGGTAGATGATTATACCGCCCGGATGGTTGAAAAATGCGTGGCCATGGTGGGCGAGGCATTGGCCAAAATGCAACCGGCTATATTGAAAACCGGACAGAGCAGAGCTGGATTTGCTGTGAACCGGCGAAATAATGCTGAAGCCAAGGTTCCCGGGCAGATTGCCAAAAACGAACCTTTAGCCGGGCCTGTCGATCACACCGTGCCGGTTCTGACGGTGACTCGCCCGGGTGGCACTCTGGAAGCAGTTTTATTTGGCTATGCCTGCCACCCGACTACGTTGAGTTTTACGACTTATTGCGGCGATTATCCAGGGTTTGCGCAGGTTGCAATTGAGAAGAGCCACCCGGGGACCATGGCGATGTTTGTAAACACCTGTGGTGGCGACCAGAACCCTCTGCCACGTCGTCAGGTTGAGTTGTGTGAACGATATGGTCAGATGTTGGCATCGGCTGTGGAGGAGAGCCTGCTGAAGCCGATGAAACCAGTGGGTGATGGGCTTGAGGTGGCCTTTGAGATGGTCGATCTGCCCTATCTTGCAGTTGTTACGGATGACGAACTGAAATCAGCATCGGCTGATTCCAACTCGCTGAAGGCACGCTGGGCCCAGCGTTTATTGAAATTAAGGTCCAGTGGCGAGCAATTCAGGGGCAGCTATCCTTATCCGCTGCATGCCTGGCGGTTGGGGACTGATTTGCTGTTTATTGGTATGGGTGCGGAGACGGTTGTCGATTATGCCCTGAGATTCAAAAAAGAATTTGGGTCCGATACATGGGTTATGGGATATGCGGACGATATGATCGCTTATATTCCTTCCCGGCGAGTTTGGTTGGAAGGTGGTTATGAGGGCGGTTTCTCACTATACGAGTATGGCCGGCCGGCATACCGCTGGTCAGGCGAGGTAGAAAATATTATCGCAGCGGGTGTTCATCGACTTTCGCAGAAAGTTCACTATCGTAAGCCGGCAGGTAATTAAAATGCAATCCAGAAAAATACTATCTTCGACAATCATTCTTTTTCTTTCATTTGCTGGCTTTATAGCAGCCGATGAAAAGCTGTCAGACCAGATTAAAAGTAAATCTGGCTGGGTGCTTGAAGCAACCGCGTCGTGGCAGCCTCGAGATTCACAGGCTGAATTTGCCTTTGATGACCGTCTCTGGATAGTTGGTGGCTGGTTTGATTCGTTTCAGGCTCCGCCCCGCGATGTCTGGGTTAGCAGTGACGGCAGAAAGTGGGATATGGTTCTTGCGGAAGCACCTTTTCTGCATACGGATTTGCCGATGAATATCGCTTTTGACAAAAAAATGTGGATGTTGGGAGGTTGGTATAACGGCCGGTTGCCCGGCCATTCGGCAAGTAATCAGGTTTGGAATTCAACAGATGGTATTAACTGGGTGAAAGCGACCGGAAAAGCTGACTGGACCCCGCGACTGGCGGGTGCAGTAGTAGAATTCAAGGGCCGAATGTGGCTGATGGGCGGAACTGAAGACTATTATTTTGGCGATAATAAAAGCCTTAAGAATGATGTGTGGAGTTCGGCAGATGGGAAGAAGTGGCGGCTTGAAACAGCCGCTGCAGGTTGGTCGCCCAGGGCATATCATCAGGCAGCTGTGCTGAATGGCAGGATTTATGTTTTTGGTGGTGGCAATTATGTTCCGGAATATCAAGGCCGGAATGATGTGTGGAGTTCAGCTGATGGCGTTAACTGGGTGCAGGAGACGGGAAATGCTCCGTGGGAACAGCGGTTGTGGTTTTCATCGGTGGTTTATCGAAATGCAATATGGGTAATTGGTGGTTGGTCGAAGCCAAAGGATAATTTTGGCGATGTCTGGTATTCAGCCGATGGCAGGGATTGGAAGAAATATGAGGCAATGCCGGTGTGGAAGGCCAGGCACGAGCATTCAGCATTGGTATTGAAGGATCGAATCTGGGTGTTGGGCGGTCATGCCCGACCTCTTTCCAGTGAAGTCTGGTCGCTGCAGTTGCCCGCTGACTGGAAACCATAAATAATCTGGTTACAAGGAGAATTGAAATGAAATATATCAAAATGCAACAACTGGCTCTGGTTTTGATTCTACTCAGCTCTGTCATGCTGAAGGCCAATGCAGAATTAAGGGTGGGTGCATCGATAACAGATGTTACGCCACGCCAGTTTCCAGTTCTGGTTAATGGTAATATGACGAGTGTAATGGCAATAAAGGCCAACAGTCGATTGAATGCCCGTGCAATTGTTCTGGCTGATGGCAGGGAAGAGATTGCGATTGTTGTGGTTGACAGCTGTATGATGTCTCGTGAATTCCTGGACGATGCAAAAAACAGGGCTTCAGAAAAAACCGGGATCAGATCTGACAAAATCATGATTTCAGCTACGCATACTCATTCAGGGGCTGCATCAATGGGTTGTCTGGGAACAGACCCCGACCCGAATTATGTGCCCCTGTTAAAGATCAAACTGACGGAGGCGATTGCATCTGCCAAGGCCAATCTCGAACCTGCCAAAGTAGGCTTTGGTAAGGCCAATGCCGCTGACTATACAGCGGTTCGGCAATGGGTGATCAGGCCAGACAGAATGATTAAAGACCCGTTTGGAAATACAACCGTTCGCTCAAATATGCATGCCGGAGGGAATTGGGATAATGCAACTGGTGAATCGGGTCCGGAAGATCCGGAATTAATCCTGATTGCATTTCAGGCGTTGGATGGCAGGCCTATTGCCGTGCTGGCAAATTTCTCCATGCATTATTTTTCGGGTGTTGAGCCGATACATGCGGATTATTTTGGGCTTTTCAGTGATGGCCTGCAAAATGTAATTGGGAAAAATGAATCAGGCAAGCCGGGATTTGTGGCAATGATGTCACATGGATGCAGCGGCGACATCTGGCGTCGAGATTATACCGTGCCGGCTGAAAAGCAGCCTAACTGGAAAATCGATGAGTATGCCCGCGGGCTGGTTGCGATAGCGCATGGAGCCTATGAGAAAATTCAATTTGCTGCGAATGCTGATTTGGCCATGGCAGAGTCAAGATTGAATCTTAATTATCGTATACCTGATGCACAGAGGCTGGAATGGGCCAGAAAAATTATTGAAAAGCTGGCTGGCAAGCCACCAAAAACTACCGAAGAAGTTTATGCACGCGAGCAGATTCTGCTGCATGAAAAGCAATCGACTAATGTCGTCTGCCAGGCTATTCGTATTGGTGAAATTGCCATTGCCACCACACCGACGGAGACTTATGCACTGACGGGAATTAAATTGAAATTGCAGAGCCCGCTGGAAAAAACAATGGTGATAGAACTTGCCAATGGGGGTGATGGTTATATTCCGCCACCGGAGTTTCATCCACTGGGCGGATATAACACCTGGGCGGCACGATCGGCCGGGCTGGAAGTATTGGCCGAGCCAAAGATTGTGGCAGCTTCACTGGGATTGCTTGAAAATGTATCAGGAAAGTCGCGAAAAGATTATCAACAAAGTAGTGGCCCGATAACTGATCGAATTCTGAATCAAAAGCCACTGGCTTATTGGCGAATGGATGAATTTACACCGAATCGGGCGATTGATCGTTCGGGTAATAATTTTGATGGTCAATATGAGCCTGGTGTGCTTTGTTTCCTGGAGGGTCCAAAGTCAGGAGGTTTTAATTTAAATAATGAAACCAACCGAGCGACGCATTTTGCGGGAGGGCGAATGACGGCCCGTGTGCCGGGAATTGGCAAAGATTATACCGTTTCGCTCTGGTTCTGGAATGGTATGCCCGTGGAGGGGCGGGATGTGGCTGGCTGGATTTTCGCAAGAGATTATTTGAATGGGCCGGGGTTGTCGGGTGACCAGGTGGGCCTTGGTGGCAAGGCGACGGCACCAGGGCGGCTGATTTATCAGCATGGGCCTGATGTGGCCGGGAAAAAGCTACTGGTGGGGCGGACGGAAGTGAAGAGATGGACCTGGAATGAATTGAAATTTGTCAAAGTCGGGAAAAAGGTGTCGATATTTCTTAATAATTCACCAGAACCTGAAATTGACTTGGAATTGACAGATGCCGCTGCCGGGCACCAACCCGATAGCTTTATTTTCGGTGGGCGGGCCGATTCAAAAGACTCGTGGGAAGGGCGGCTTGACGAGATTGCAGTATTTGGTCAGGCGGAGGCGAACAAAAAATCAGGGAAATGAGTTCTCATCGAATTTCAATAAATCACTTTTGACTTTGACTAGGCAAATCGGCTTGATTCGTTAAGATTACGGCTTGCTGAAAGAGGGCAAGTCGCATGCGATGGAGAGCCAGCGGCCTAGAAAGTGCTGACTATCGATGGTTCAGACCGACTGTGTTGGTGCTGGCCACGCTTTTATTATGCCCGGGGTGTTGGCTGCGGCCGTGGTCACGGTCATCAGGGCAGGCCCAGATTGCAGCATTGCGACAGGAGATTCAGGCTTCAGAGCTGGCAATTCAAGCAGCTGATATGGAACTGGCATTAATTCATTTAAGGCGGGCGGTTGATCTAAACAAAAATTCAACAGATGCCCATGTGCGGCTAGGTCGGGTGCTTAATCAACTGGAGCGGTGGGCCGAGGCAAAGCCGGTCTGGCAGAGAGCAACCGAGTTGGACCCGGACGATGCCGCAGTGTGGGCCGGCATGGCCGATGCCGAGAAGGCCCTTGGTGAATTTGAAGTTGCTTTGAAACATTATGCCAGGGCTATTGATCTGGCCCCGCAGAAGGCGGAGCATCACCTGAAATTGGGCGAAATGAAGGAGCTTCAGGGGCATCCGGAAGAGGCGATCGAGAGTTATTTTCAGTGCCTGAGCGCCGACCCCGACCACCAGATTGCCCAGCTGCGCATAGCCAGGCTTCAGCGTGAAAAAGGGCAGTCCATGCAGGCGATTGTGCGGCTGAACCGACTACTTGACCTGACACCTGACCAGCCCGAAGGCCTGTTGCAGCGAGGGCTCGCGTATCAGGCCCAGGGCCAAGCCGACCAAGCCATGGCTGACCTTAAGAAAGCATCAGAACTTATGCCCGGACGCGATGACATCAAGCTGCAACTGGCGCTGGTACTGGAAACGAAAAATGAGAAGGGCGAAGCCCTGAAGCTGGTGCGCGAGGTGCTTGATCGTTCGCCGGAACTTATTGGAGCCAAAGAACTTAATTCCCGACTGATTCGCTGACAAATAAAAAAAGGATACATCCGGGATGGATGTATCCTTTCAATACAAGTTTGAAAAGATTACTCAGGAATGGCTTGTGAACCACCCTGGGTAGGAGCCGCAGCAGCTTCAGGAGCCGCTTGCGAATTATTTTCGCCTTCAGCAGGTTTAGCAGCTGGCACGGTTACGTTCCGTCCACTGGGGTTTGCCAGATCCTTCATGGTTTTGCGATCCACACCTTCCACCGGGCTGGTACGAAGGTTGCGGAAAGTGTAGCCAAGAGTGCCTGGCAGTCGTGTCAGGGGCAATGGGCGAATGCCAAGACTGCGGGCCTCGCGAAGGATCTCACTCTTGCGTGCTTCAAAGTCACGTTCGGCCACGCTCAGGGCATTAAGCTGTTCGGCCGAGAGTGGGCGGTCGTCGTCAACATACCAGGCAAGTCGGCCTGAAAGTTTGCCTTCTTCCACCGTTTCACCCTTGCGAAGTACAAGGTCATAGCCAATTTTACCACCGGCAGATGAAATCAGACGTTTGATGTCGTCCCGGTCGTCTTTGCCGTCCTGATTCAGATCCAGTTTGCCGATCAGGGCAAATTCCTGGGGTTCAGAAGCATTCCAGGCGGCAGAGTAGAGCAGGTCGCCAGCGACTATGGGCTTGGCCAGATCGCGGGTTTCAATGATTCGACCTACGCTGTATTGGTTCCCAACCTCAGTGATTTCGATCTGTCCCTTAGGCTTATCGCTGGGCAGACCAACGGCCTTGCGGTCGAAGATGGTAAACCGCATGGTCGGGCGAATGCCCATGGTGCGATTAATGTCCAGACGAACCTGCTTCGTGCCATAGTCGACGAAGGTAATCGAGCCATCTTTGACATCAAGCACGTCTTCCTTGCGTTCGATTCTCTCACGCAGGTTAATCATCTGATTACGAAGATCGCTTCGTTCAATGGCATGCTTCTCGCGGTCGCGGGCTTGTTCACCCTGAATCGCAGCAAGGTCAG
>JBEITT010000118.1:0-15026 GCA_040374745.1 Planctomycetaceae bacterium
CCTGATGTACTGAAGGTCAGATCATTGGCATTAACCGAAGCCAGATTCGAATTACCTGAATTGTAGATCGTTACCGCATTACCACTGACAATTATCGGGCCGGAAAAATTATTTGTTGTATTATTGAGTACCAGATTACCACTGACATTGAAATTGGCTGTGCCAGTAACAACCAGGTTTGTCCCGGGCGTTTGTAAAACACTCCCGTTGCCAGTCAGGGTCATGTTGGCAACCTGCATCGAGCTGATATTCATCGTTCCATTGACGGTCATCATTGTCTGTGGCGAGTTCAGAACAAGTGAACCAAAACTGTTGGTTGAATTGGTCAGATGAATTGTGCCGGCAGAGCTGATAATTGCATTTCCGGAAACTGTGATATTCGAATTCGCTGCCTGGCTGATATTTCCGACAGTTGTATTTATGTTCAGTCCACCTGCCCTGATCTGCCCAAGAGAAACCGCCTGATTGGCCAGAAGGCTGATCTGGCCGCCATTTGCAATTGCCAGCGGGCTGGGGATACTGCTGCCACTGATTGCCAGATTCGCGCCGCCGGTGATCAGAATTGAGTTGGCGATGGTCGAATTAATAATCGTTGCCGATCCGCCGTTCTGATAAAGAGCTTCTCCGGCAGATGCAGTGGAATTGGTGATCAGAACATTTTCAAGCCGTAGTGTCGAAGTGCTGTAAATCGCCCCTCCTGCCGAGAGGCCACTGCCATTGGCACCTGACAGAGTAAGGTTGGTCAGGTGCAGCGGGCTTGTCAGGCTGAAGAGCCCGGAGGTGTTGTTTCCACTGAGGATCAGTGAATTACCACTTGATGTCGAAGGCCCACTGATACTGATTGTGCCGGATGGGCTGTTCACAGGAATTGGCCCGCCGGTGAACGTGAATATGGCGGTGTTGGCCGAAAAGAGACTGTTATCTATGCTTATCGACTGATTACCGGCCAGCAGCGAGGCGTATTGGAATGCTTCACGCAGGCTAACAAGGTTATCATAGGCATCTGTAGTGTCGGAGGCCAGATTCACCGTTGTGCTGAGGGCCTCAAGCACGTGAAGTGTGCCATTGGTGTATGTGACATTGTAATTCGAAATGTTACCGACACCCGTCAGGCCTGCAACGGCGGCAGTTGGCACAATGGTGTAATTGCCGATGGGAGCCGAACTGTTCGATGCCTGTGGCACCATAAGAGTGACACCTGTAATTGTATCACCATTATAGAGCGTGCCATTTGTGCTGAAGCACGAGGTGCCGGGATTTAGAGAATCACCAAAGCGTTTCGTGCGGTCATTGGCAATAATTGTGATGGGTGCCGGTGATACCGTCAGATTACCCGATGAGACATAAGTAATATTGTAATTTGAAAGATTACCGATTCCGGTATTTGCCAGCACCAGACCGCCGGGCGTGATGCTGTGAAGCCCGACATTGGCGGTTAAGGCCACGCCAGAGCTGGTCAGGTTGATGCCGGCAATTGTGTCGCCATGATAGAGTGACCCGGTAAGGCTGTAGCCAGTCAGATTATTCAGTGGCGAGGCCTGCCCATAGACCTTCAACGCATCAAGTGAAGTAAATATCAGGTTGGCCTTATTTATTATCAGCGTCTGGTTGACAGTGACCGGGTCGTATAGATGATCACCGGATTGAGTGGCGCTGACCAGAATCGAGCCCGCTCCATTGATTGTCAGATTCGTACCAGAAAGCGAGCCCGGCCCTGAGATTAACGACAGGGCAGCCTGCAGGCCGGAACTGGCAGTAGCTACGATCGAGACAGGCGCATCACCATAGGTGAAAGGCCCAGTCGGGCTGAGCGTGATGTTCTGGTTGAATGCATTTACAACGACAAATGAAGAAGATCCGGTTGACGATTGATAAACGCCGGTGGAATCGACAAAAGTGGCAGTCACGCTGTAAGTGCCTGTCGGCAGGCTGGCAAGGCTGCCACTGGTGGCCTGGCCGCTGCCATTGACAGATACCGGCGTGCCAAATGCCGACCCGTTAACGACGAACTGAATTGTGCCGGTGGGTGTTGGGGCACCTGGGCTGGTGGTAGCCACAGTTGCAGTCAGGTTCGCTGTGTAACCCGACTTGAATGTGGAGTATGACGACACGACGCTTGTCGATGTGGTGTATGAGGCCACATCCACGCCCAGAGTCTGGTTGGAACCAAAACTGATCGAATCGCCGGCATATTCTGCAACAATCGTGTGATTGCCACTTGTCAGACTTGATGTGCTGAAACTGGCGGTGCCATTGGAATCGAGTGATACCGGTGAACCGGTGGGTACGCCATTAACCCTGAAAGTGATATTGCCTCCCGTCACAACTGCCTGGGTATCGGCTGTTTTTACTGAGGCTGTAAAGGTCAGATTTTGATTGATCGCCGGCGAAGCGATTGAGCCAGCGAGAGATGTTAAAGTTGATTGCCGGATGACTGAAAGCGTGCCATTGCCGAAATTGAAATTATAGTTTGGCGAAACTGCCCCGCTCACAGTGATAGGGAAATTGCCGATGACGCTGGAATTGGCGGTTGCTGAGACGATTGGGGCATTGACCAGGCTGTCGGGCGTGTCACCATTGACAAGACCGCTGTAAGAGACGGTGAGTGCGGGCAGGCTTCGACCAATCATCACGCTTTTATCGTCGGCGGTGATGTTTAGATTGGCCCGAAGGATTGTGAGCGTACCATTGACAAATGAAATATTATAATTATCACTGGTTGCACCTGAAGCTACAATACTGTAGTTGCCAACACCACTTGTTGGTGAAACCGTATTAAGCAAGGCCACTGATAGCAGATTGGCTGCCGTATCGCCATTGACCAGACCGCTGTAGTTAGCGGTCAGAACAGGCAGGTTGCCGCCATATGTCATTGATTTGCCATCGGCGGTAATTGTCAGGTTAGCCTTATTGATTGTCAGGCAACCCGAATTGTAAGTTACATTATAATTTGTCGTGGTCAGCCCGTTGGCCGTTATGGCATAAGTGCCCGTACTGCTGTTGGCACTGACGGTGCTAAGAATGGGTGAAGAACCAAGATTGGCGGCAGAATCGCCATTAACAAGGCCTGAGAGAGAGTAGGTCAGGCTGGGCAGTGAAGCCCCGTAAATCATACTCTGGTTCGATACATTCACTGTCAGTGCGGCGGGCGTAATGCTGAGCGTGCCGTTGACATACTGAATTCTGTAATTATTAATCAACAGGCCCGAGCCCGTAATGGCATAAGTGCCGACATTGCTGGTGGCAGCGGCGGTTGTAATAGTCAGCGGCGAATTGGCCAGGCTGATATTTTCACCATTCACAAAACCTGTTGTTGAATATGTCAGTGCCGGCAGAATGCCGTATCCATAGGGTATCGACTTACTGTCGATCAGCACGGAGAGCGTAGCCGGAGTGACTTCAAAGCCGATATTGACTGCCGGTGCGGGGTTAATCCAGTCGTTTCCGGCCTGAGTCGCCTGAATTTGGACAGGGCCAGTTCCCAGTATATTGATTTTGCCCGACGAATAACTCACAGGGCCGGAAATAATGGAATAGCTGATCGGCAGATTATATGTTGTATTACCGGTTGGTGCAAACGGGCTTGATCCATAAGTGGTATTGGCAATGGGGTCGAGTGTGATTGACTGATTTGCCTTGACAACTGTCTGCGTAAGATTGGCCGATCGACTGCTGTTATAAACAGCCCCGGCCATATTAAAGCCACTGTATCTTGCAGAGATTGTATGATTTCCCGCCGGCAGTGTCGAAGTTGTATAGGTTGCAGAACCCTGGGCACTGAGCGGCACATTGCCAAGCAGCAAATTACCATTGTAGAAGCTGACGGTACCCGAAGCAGGCGAGTTGCCGATGTCAAGATATTTACTGTCAACAGTGAATGTTACAGGTGTGAAGGCGGTGACGGTGCTGTTAGATGTGGTCAGTGTGGTGCTGGATTCAAAAACGGCATAATCAATTGTCCCTACGGTTGTGCTGTATTCCAGTATCGCATTGGAAGGATTTGAAATTGCCACATTGAATATCTTGGCAATATCTACAAAAGTACCGGTGCCAACATAAACCCGGATATTTTTGGTCGATGTGTCGCCTGGGTTCCATGTCAGGGTGCCATTGGAGGGTGTGTAATCACTGCGAGAGACAAGTGCCGTGTTGTCTGACGTTGAATACTGAACACTGATTGGCAGAAGGCTTGAAGAAGTGCCGCTGATGGTTACTGGAAAATCAATATAGTTGGTCTGCCCTGATCCGGCAACAACGTGAGGCGTGGGCAGGTTGGCATCAGCGACGAGCGTAAGAACAGGCGGCCTGAGATTACCAATTGTGGTGGTATTACCCCAGATCGTGAGGTTTGAGAGCGTTATATTGGCAACGACATCAGCAATTGTCAAACTGCCATTGCCTGCCGCAGCCAGTTGCCCGGCTACCGTACCTGCGGAAATCCTCTGAAAAGCTGCAGTTTTGACAAGATAATCAAGAGTGCCGGGCGCAGTTAAATTATTCAGGGCGAGGTTATCAATAGAAAGTCCGACATTTGCAAGGACAGCTGCTGCTCCTGATGCCATTGAGGCGCTGAGGCTGATATTGGCTGCAATGGCCGTCTCCTGAATCAGGCTTTGAACCGTGCTGATGTTGGCCAGATTGAGGAATGACCCTGAGGTGGCATGAATTTTATTTGATATGCGGGCAAATGCTGTTGTCATCAGGCTGTTGACAGACTTGCTCGTGTCGATTCCGCGAAGCAGGGCTGCAGTTTCATGTGCCAGTAAATATATTTTTACTTCTGCGGCATAAGCCTTGGCGGCATCAGGATCGCCCTGCAATGCGTTTTCCATGGTGCCATTTGAATTTAAATTGTAATTCAGTGGCAGCCCCAGGGCGGCATCGACGGTGGAAATGGCATCGGCTTCATTCAGGCCCTGGCCTCTGACTAAATTATTTACAAGTGTCGTCAGGGGGCTTAGCACCTTGGCTGTGGCCATGGCAGTGAATGTGGCATCGTTCGGCTGGGCTGTGGCTGTGATGACACCACCATAGCCCACAAGCTGCCCAGTCGGGTTTTCCGGCAATGTCAGCTCAAAACTGCCATCGGCGACAGTGGTTGTGGTAGGATTGCCGCTGACATACGAGCCAATGCCGGAGGGATCATAGTAAACAGTGGACCCATCGACATAAAAATTAAAGAACTTCTTGATCTTTCGCCCAGCTGATTTCAATCCGCTGACGACCGCATTGGTGGCTGTGCTGGCGGCATTCGCCACCGCAATGGCAGCTGATTCGACGGCATCAGCCGTCATGGTGTAGGCTTTGCTCAGGTCGTTGGAAACAGATTTGTAGGTGGTAACAAATGCTGTTGCCGTGGCTTTATAAGCAGAAGTAAGATCCTGCACAAACCGGTTGAAGGCAGCGCCGAAGACGTCGCCGCATATGATATTGACCGAACCGTCGAAATAAACCTGAAGTCCGACATCCACGCCGCCGACATCGATGGTGAATGCAGCATAGCTGTTTTTCGGGCCGCGGGAGATATTGGGCTGGTCTTTCACATGAGTTGTGCCGCTGTTGGCAAACAAGATCTGATCAATAACAACTGAGGTATCGCCCCAGTTACTGACGTAATTGGTTGAAAAAGTGAATGTATGATTGCCTGGCTCAGGGTTAATATCCCTGATGGTGATGGTCTGCCACTTTGTTCCGCTGGAGTTGAGGTAGGTTCCCAGCACCACGCCGTCCATGCTGACGATCACGCTGAGCGGGTTGGTCGTATAACCCTGCCGGTTCTTGAGCTTGAAAGTCATGTCGTAAAGCTGACCGGTGGCAAAGCCGCTGATTGTCTGCGACATTGTGCCGTTCTTCTGCAGGAAGGCTGCCTGCGAGCCATCAGGGGCATTATCGCCATTGGCGAGAAAATCCTTGCCGTTCTTGCTTATGCCGGCACTATTGGTGAATGACCATGTTGCTCCCGGCGGATTGGCCTGCGAATTACCGGAAATCGTTGTTTCAAAACTGTTGTTTGTAAATTGCGGTGGTGCATAGACAATTGCTGACTTAATCGGTTTTGGATCAACCGAAGTAAATGTCATCGCATCAAGGAAGACGGCACGATCGCCTGATGTCTGACAAACCAGCGAAAGTGTGTGGCTGCCAGCACCAGGCATAATTCCCTTAATGCTATAGAGTTTATAAGTCGTTGTGTCAGGGGTAATCGTGCCGACCACCTCATCACCCATCATGACATTCAGGGTTTGTGAACCATAACCGGCTCGCAGGGCCGCATAGACGGAGAAATTGTAAGTGGCCCCTGCGCTGAATCCGCTGATTGTCTGTGCTACTTTGCCGCGCAGAACATAAGCCTGAGAGCCACTCACGGCGTTCGGGTTGCCCCACACACTGCCATTTGCAACATATGTTGAGCCCAGCCCCGCTGTTGTTTCGGTGGCTGTCCAGTTGTCCGAACTTTCAAAATCAAGGTTCCTGGCCAGCGGGTCGCCAGCGGTGAACATGAGGTTGTCAACAAAAATCGATTTATCACCCGAATTCTGACTGATAAATGAGATAACATGGCTCCCGGCACCCGGGATAAAATCGGGAACTCTATATAGCTTATAGTCATTGGAATCAGGCGTGATCGTGCCGATCACTGTATTATCAACTTTAATCTGAACCGTCTGGCCGCCCAGGCCAGGCCGCTGCGCTGCGTAAAATGACAGCATGTATGGCACACCGGCCTTGAAACCTGAGATGGAGTGTTCCATCTTGCCACGCAGAACCACTGCCTGCAGGCCACTTGGTGCAAGCGGGTTGCCCCAGACACTGCCGTTTGAAACATAAGTCGAACCCAATCCAGCGGTTGTTTCAGTGAATGTCCAGCCGCTGCTGGTTTCAAAATCAGCGTTGAAACTGGTCGGAGTAAGTGTCGAAACTGTTGTTATTCCACCTTTTACCACGCCATCCAACTGATGATCGACATCAGTCATCGGCCAGTAACCGACCAGGCCTGCTTCTGTGCCCGAGAATGCGGTGGTCTGGGCAAGGGCAACTTCGCCGGCACTCAGCGGGCGGTTCCACATGGAAAGGCCTGCTATCTGCCCGGCAAACAGGGCATCGTTCGACACATTACTTTTCCCAATGTAATTTAAAGTTCTTGTCAAAGTCGCTGGAAGTTGCACTGTGCCTGAGCCTATTGAGACACCGTTTTTATAAAGTGTAGTTGCGCCATTGGCCTGCTGAACGACAGAAAAATACTGCCATTTATTCTGCTCAATGGCATTGGCCACTTCCAATGACTGGGATGAGGTGCCGATTCGGACGGTGTAGTTAAGCGTATTCGTCGTACCATTCCTGGCCAGAATGATGTTGTCCGCCGAGGCACCATTACCGAAGTCGAAGAACCTCGACCAATTCGCTGCGGATGTTGGGAATACCCACATCCCTGCACTGAATCCTGTGCTGAAATTCGCAAAGTTACTGGAAGGCAGTGTGGCATAGCCGGTCGATCCGTCAAATCGCAGAGCTGAATTCGGAGGAGTCGTAGCCCTGCCCGCCTGAGCCACTGTGCTGGTCACGGCCGACTGAGCCGTGCCATTACGCTGTGCCGAACTTACGTCTTTAACTGAATTATTACCGGTAATTTCCTTCATCGGCCAGTAGCCGACCAGGCCGGTTTCATTGCCTGTAAATAAGGTTGAAGCCGCCGATCTGATTTCTGTCTGGGACAGGGCGCGATTCCAGATCGACAGATCGCTCATCTGGCCCGAGTAAATCGGGTCGACCCAGTTGCTCTTGCCAACATAATTGTATGATCGCGTCACATTCTGCGGTACAAGAAGAGTTCCGGATGCAACGGCTACCCCGTTTTTGTAGATCTTCGCCGCGCCGCTGGTTTCCATCACCACCGAGAAATACTGCCATTTATTGAGTTCAATCACATTGGTAGCGACAATTGACGAAGCCGTTGAACCGCTGAACGTGTAAAAACCCAGGTCATTTGTCGCATCATTCCGGGTCAAAACAATATTGTTGCTGGCCGCACCGTTCCCAAAATCAAAGAATCGCTGCCAGCCTGAGGTAGAGGTCGGATAGACCCACATCCCTGCCGTAAAGCCCGTCGTGAAATTCGAAAGGCCGGAACTTGGCAGTGTGATATAAGAATTTGTCGAGCCATCAAATGTCAGGGCATTTACTCCCGTTGCCTGCGGATAAACCGAGGTAGTCACCGTGCCAGTATATCTGTTCTGACTCTTGTCATTAATTGTGCCTGTCGAGCGGTCAAATACAGTGCCGCCGGAGCCTTCATTCATCGGCCAATAGCCGACCAGGCCGGTTTCTGTGCCGTTATAAGTTGCATTCGGGGCGGCTGCCATCTCGGCTGCTGTAAGGCCCCTGTTCCAGACGGAGAAGCTGTTCATTCGACCGGCAAACAGTGAGTTGCCCCAATGGTTGTTGCCGATGTAGCTGGTCAGCCTGTTCGTGTTGAGTGGTATGAGAGAAGTGCCATTGGCAATGGCCACGCCGTTCTTGTAGAGTGTCGTTGACCCGTTGGCCTGCATCGAGACCGAAAAATATTGCCATTTGTTCTGCTCAATCACGTTAGTTGCAGTAATCTGGCTACTTGAAGAGCCGTTGTTAATATTAAAGCCAAGATTATTGGTTGTGCCGTTGCGATAGAATTGAATATTATCGACGTTCGCACCGCTACCAAAGTCAAAGAATCTGGCCCAATTGGCAGCAGATGTCGGATAGGCCCAAAAGCCCGCGCTGAAACCGTTTGTGAAGTTCGCGAATCCGGTAGCAGGCAATTGAACAAATGTATTTGTGCCATCAAAAGCAAGTGCATCAGCAAAAGGTGTGCTGAAATCGCTGGTGATTACCGAGCTTGTCACGCCGCTGCCAGCCGTGCCGCTGTATCGATTCGGGCCCATGTCATCAACCTGGCTGCTGGCCAGATCATTCAGCGGCCAATAGCCAGCAAGGCCTGTTTCAGTGCCGGAATAGACTGTGTAAGGCGAGTTCTGAACTTCGTCATCGCTCAGGGCCCGGTTCCACAGGCTTACGCTGCTCATTTTTCCGGTGAGAGCCCAACCACCGTAGTTGCCACAGATGTAATTGGTTGTACGGTTGATATTATTGGCAATCGATGTATTTCCCGTGGCGACGACGTTACCGTTCTTATAAAGTGTGGTTGAGCCGTCCGCCTTCTGCACTACCGAGAAATATTGCCATTTGTTCAGCTCGACCACGTTTCTGCCGGATGGCGAATAAAGATATGACGAAGTGCTGCCCTTCCACACCTCAAAGCCCAGCATATCGCCGGACATGCAGAGATTGATGCGATCCGTACCGTTGTTGCCGATTTCAAGCAGAGATGTCCAGGAACCGCTGACCGTTGGATAAACCCAGGCACCCACACTGATGCCCTGGGTAAAGTTATTAAATCCATAAGAAGGTAACTGGATTCGGGCGTTATTGGTGCCATCAACCGAGACCACTGTTGCAAATGGTGTCGGGTTCGACGGTGCATTGGTCAGATCGGGTTGATCAATCAGCTCATTGATCGAAATATTATCGACAAATGCCGTGGAATCGCCAGTATTAATGGTGCCCTTGAATGTCAGTGTATGATTCCCGGCAGCAGCGGTGAATGCGGGTGTGGTGTAATTGATATAGGACGAACCCGTTGGCGTATATAGACCCAGCGACTGCCCGTCCATGATCACTTCAACGGGATTATTGACCGTATCGGTTGAACGCTCGGCTATGGCAAATGTAATGGCGTATTTCTTGCCCGGTGTCATGGTGACAGCCGTCGTTGTCATATAACCCACGTTTTGCAGGAAGGCCGCCTGTGTGCCCTGTGGTGCGTTTTGAACCGAGTTCGTGAAGCCGCCTACATTACTGGTGATGCCTGCACCGCTGGCAAAGGTCCAGGTAGATGTTGCAGGGCCATAGTGAAAGCCTGCCAGAGTATATGAAGCCACCAGCCCGCTTTCATTTCCTGCCAGTTGATTTGCCTTCGCATAGGCAACTTCAGCCGTAGTGATTGGCCGATTCCAGATGTTAAAACTGTTGATCCAGCCCGAATATAACGCGTCGTTGGACCAGTTACTCTTGCCGATGTAGCAATTTGCACGGGCAAGGTTGCTCGGTGTATGCACTGTTCCCGTTGCAATCACAGCACCATCTTTATAAATCGTTGTGGTGCCATTTGCCAGTTGTGAAACAGCAATATGTTGCCATGTATTCAGTGTTAATGCATTCGACACATTCAGCTCTTGTCCGCTATTGCCGCGACGAACACTGAACGTGAGCGTATTAGATGTTGCATTTCTCGCGAGAATGATATTGTCGCTCTCGGCTCCATTACCAAAATCAAAAAACCTTGCCCAGTTACTGGCAGCAGTCGGATAAATCCACATGCTAGCGCTGAAGCCATTGGTGAAATTATCAAGGCCTTTGTTGGGAATCTGGAAAAAATGGCTGGAGCCATTAAAGTTGCCCAGGCGGCTCAAATCCGGCGATTCAAAATCGAAGCCGCCGACTGGCAGATCGGCTGTGGTCGTTGTGTTGTCGCCCTGGCTGTTGTAGCCGGGCTCAACATGCACTACTACTTTGGCTGACCCGAGATAGACAGCACCCGAGCCGGAAAGGCCCATGAATGTCTTGGCCCATGATGGCAGCTTGGCCTGAAGTGTCATGTTGGCCGTGCCGACCAGGTCAAAAGTCTTGTTCGGACCGTCGTAAGAAACATAAAGTCGGGCACTGCCAAGTGAAACACCGGCCAGCCCAACGTTGTCGGTAATGGTAAAATCAAGGCTGTCAAGCTGGCCATTGCGAATGACCAGGCCGGCACTGGTGCCTGTGGTGCCGTCAGACTTTGTATAAGTGCCGCCAAGTGTGGCGGTGAAGCTCTGAATATAAAGATTCACGGCTGCCGAGCCACTCATTGTCAGTGTCTTGTCAGAATCAGAATAATTGATTTTCAGATTAGATCTGGCAAATGTCAGTCCGGCAACGGCAAAATCAGATTCTACCGTCATATCAAAACTCACCAGCGTATTGGTCGCGGTGTTAATCACCATTCCGCTTGTGCCGCTACCACCAAGATTCACCGTCATGCCGCCAAGTTCCGGCAAGCCAATTTTTGCCGTGCCGCTCATGGTGAAAAGGCTTGTGCTGGCCGAATAAGTGAATTTCATTTTTGCCGAGCCAAGTGCATAAGGCCCAACGCCCAGCACGCTGGCATTCACGGTCATGTCAAGGCTTGTCAGGGTGCCATTGGTCACCACCAGCCCCTTTGTATCGCCACCACCAAAAATAACTTCGACCGTTGCCAGGACTGGTACTGACACGCTGGCAGCACCAGTGAGTGTAAAGACCTTGGTTGATTCGACATAAGTAAAGTTTAAATTCTTTGTTGTGAATAGCACCCCGTTTATGAACAGGTTGCTGTTGAGTGTCATGTCAAGACTGACGAAATTCCCGTTCTGCACAATCAGGCCACGGCTCAGCACGGTGCCATCAAGAGCTACCTGCCCCAGCGTCACATCAACATAGCCTGCCGTGGGCAGAACAACACCAGCCGACCCGCTCATGGTGAAAGTGTCAGTCGACGTTACATAGGTGAAATTCAAATTTCGGGTGTAAACGATACAGCCACCCACATAGAAAGCTGAATTTACCGTCGCGTCAAGGCTGACAAAATTGCCTTCCTTTACTATCAGGCCTCGGCTTCGAACTGTGCCATCAAGATCAACTTTGCCCAGAGTTACTTCGACCACACCTACGGGCATTACCAGGCCGGCAGTGCCCGACATGGTAAATACCTGAGTAGATTCGACATAAGTGAAGTTAAGGTTTCGCGTATATGCCGTGACCGTTCCAATCCGGATATTTCCATCAATAGTCATATCCAGGCTGACAAAATTACCATCTCTCACAATCAGACCACGGCTCAAGACGGTTCCGTCAGTAGCGACTTTGCCCAGAGTCACTTCCACTGAACCCAGGCTTGGCATGGAAACGGCGGCCGTGCCCGACATGGTGAATTCAGCCGTGCTTGTGACATAAGTAAAGTTTAAATTTCTGGTGGTAAAGAATACGCTACCTGCCCTGAAATTGCTGTTCAAGGTCATGTCAAGGCTGACAAGTGAGCCATTTGTGATGACCAGCCCATTCCTGGTGGTATTTCCAAGAGTGACATTCACATTACCGATGGAAGGCATTGCTGCAGACGCAGTGCCTTTCATGGTGAATGTCTTATTTGATTCTGTATAAGCGAAATTCAGATCTTGTGTCGTGATGTAAACCGAACCGACGCGAATATTGCTGTTCAGCGTGAAATCAAGGCTCTGGAATGCACCATTCACAAATACCAGCCCATTCCTGGTGCTGCTGCCGAATGTCACATCAACATTACCAATGCTTGGTGCTTCAAACCCGGCAGTGCCTTTCATCATGAACGTCGAATTTGAATTGTAATACTGGAAATTCAAATCTTTCGTGTAAAACTGCACATTTCCGGCCTTGAAATTACTATTGACCGTAATATCAAGACTTGTAAAGGAGCCATTGGTTATAACCAGGCCACGATTAATAATTGTTCCGTTTGATGCCGTTTTCCCCAGAGTGACTTCAAGAGTTCCTACGCTGGGCAGTGTCATTGCCGCTGTGCCTGTCATAGCAAAAGTTGTATTGGCATTTATATAATAAATATTCAGATTACGTGTGGTGAAACTCATCGAGCCAGCGGAGAAATTGCTGTTCACAGTCATGTCAAGGCTTGTAAACGAGCCGTTGGTAATTACGAGGCCGTCGCGGGTTGCATTTCCAAAAGTCACATCAAGGTTGCCCACGCTTGGCATGGAAACAGCCGCCGTGCCTTTCATCGAGAAATTATTGCTGGACGACACATAATTAAAGTTTAAACTCTTTGTTGTGATAGAAAGACTGCCAATTGACAGATTTGAATTGACTGTCATATCCAGGCTTGTGAGAGAGCCATTTGTCACCACCAGCCCATTACTCGTACCTGAACCAAAGGTAACGCATACCGTGCCCACTGATGGCACGCACACGGAACTCTGGCCCTTCATGGCAAAAACACTCTGAGTCGAGTTATAAAGAAATGTCAGGTTGTTGGTTCTGAAACTCAGGCCACCTACCGTGATATTGCTTGTCACACTCATGTCAAGGCTGGTCAGGCTGCCGCCTGAAATCACAAGCCCTTTTGTCGTCGTGCCACCAGACGTGCTGCAACCGAAGCCAACGGAAATGGAACCAAGCGAAGATACTGTTGCCGAGGTGGCTCCCGTCATGGCGAATTGTGCGGGTGTGCTGTTAACTGCCGCCGTGTAATTAAAATTCATATTGGCAGTGGAGAATGTCAGCCCGGCAACGGCAATATTGGAATTGACCGTAATATCAAGCGAAGTAAGTGACCCATTAGTCACCACAAGCCCGCGACTGAGTGTTGTATTGCCATTTTTCCTTCCAAATGCAACCGAGATATTACCTAAACCTGTTACTGAGGCACTGGTATTGCCTGTTATCGTATATATATTATTTGATGTATCGGCAGTGATCGTCATGTTTGTTGTGTTGAAAGTGACACCGGCCAATGCCAGATTTGATGTCACTGTCATGTTCAGGCTTGTGAGCGATCCATTTGTCACTACCAGGCCAGATGAGCCTGTGCCACCGAAATAAACATTAATATTGCCGATGCCTGAAACGCTGAAATTACTTCCGCCGGTTAAAGTAAATACATCTGTCTGGGTGTTCTGGGTGAATGTCAGGTTATTAGTCGAAAAACTGACTCCTCCCATCGAGAGATTGCCAGTTACACTGGCACTCAGGCTGGTCAGTGATCCATTCGTAAGCACCAGCCCCGGAGTCGAGCCACCGCCAAATACAACTCCTATGTTACCCACGTTTGGAACCGAAAAACTGCTGTTACCCGTCATGGTAAATACATTCGTTGATGTATTTTCCGTAATACGCAGCCCTGTCGTTCTAAACGTTGTTCCAGCCACGGTTATGTTGCTGTTGACAGTCATGTCAAGGCTCGAAAGCGAGCCATTTGTCAAGACAAGGCCGGTTGTGGCGGGTGAGGCTGTAGAGCAACCAAGGATTACACTGACGGTGCCCATTTTCGCTTGAGAAAGGGTGGCATTTCCGGTGAGCGTAAAGACATTAGTCGATGTATTACCGGTCATGCGAAGCCCGGACACACCAAGTGTGACGCCACCTACGGTCAGGTTGGAACTAAGCGTCATGTCGAGACTGGTCACAGAACCGCCACTGATCACCATACCAGTGCTTCCTGGACTATTGCCAATTGCTGTTGAGCCAAGAGCGACGTTTGCAGATCCAATACCGGTCGCAGAAATACCAGCGTTGCCAGTCAAACAAACTCGTTCAGATAAAGAACCGTTGGCCGAAGCATAAACAACATTTAAATTAGTTGCAGAAAGGCTTAACCCGCTGATCGAAAGATTCGAAAAAGTGCTGGTGGCATTAAGACTGGTGAGCGAACCGTTAGAAACCACCATGCCAGGCGAACTAGCATTACCAAGTATTAATGAAATACTTTTATTGGAATTGAAACCCAAAGCAGCATTACCAAAGACACTGAACTTTTCAGGCGACGAAACGTATATTAATGAAAGAGCGTTTGCAGTGAAGCTGGCCCCACCTATTGTAAAGTTTGTTGTGGCTGTTGCATTAAGATTGGCCAGCACTCCATTTGAAATCACCATACCGGGACTTGCCGAATTCCCCAGAACAAGCGAAAGATTCCGGCTTGTACCAAAGTTTAAACTGGCATTGCCGAAGACGGTGACTCTTTCAGGAGATGAAGTATAGGTTACGCTCAGAGCATTAGCGTTGAAATTACCACCGGCCAGAGTGATATTTGTTGTGGCTGTTGCATTAAGATTGGCCAGCACTCCATTTGAAATCACCATACCGGGACTTGCCGAATTCCCCAGAACAAGCGAAAGATTCCGGCTTGTACCAAAGTTTAAACTGGC
>JBEITT010000046.1:0-42541 GCA_040374745.1 Planctomycetaceae bacterium
CCGCATAATGGTGGCTCCTGTTATCCCTGGCATGGTCAGATAATTGCAGAAAAATCGAATCAACCCAACAAAAATGCAGAATGACCCCGTTTCACAATTCACAATTTCACAATTTGCATTTCGCAACGATATTTTATTGAAACAAGGTTTTCTGTCGGATTTTAAACGTATGAAAGTAGGATTACTGCTGACTTTCATTCAAGGCTGATTATTGTATTCTTTTATGCTCCTGCCAAATGGCGGATTGATGTCCATCAACATGATGGGCGATCACTCCGCCCATCTCAAGGGGCGAGGCTTTGCGCATGATATTACATCCATCATTGGGTTTTTCAATTAACCAATCCTCTGTGCGATGGCTGAAGTATCGCTGCCGCGAGAAATAAAAACAGAGTTGATCAACTTTGAGAAACAACATTTCATAAAGCCGGAGACATTGCAGATGCCGAATTCTGACATTCGTAAGATTTTGTTCGTGGGTAACTACCTCCCGAGAAAATGCGGAATCGCTACTTTTACATATGACATGCGACATTCTCTGGCGCGAATTTTCCCAGATGCTGAATGTAGTGTTGTACCTGTCAATGATCGAATGAACGCGTATGATTATCCGGCTGAAGTTCAATTTGAGATACAGGAAGCCGACCTTGAAAGTTATTGGCTCGCTGCGGATTTTATCAATTCATCATCAACAGATATTGTTTGTCTTCAGCATGAATACGGCATCTTTGGCGGGTCTTGCGGCAGTCATGTTCTGGCTTTAATGAATGAACTGCGGGTGCCTGTCGTGACTACCCTGCATACAGTTCTGAAGGAACCGAGCCCAGATCAGCTCAGGGTGCTCAAAGCTGTCTGCCGGCTTTCGAGCCGGGTTGTCGTGATGACAAAGCGTGCCAGGGCGTTCCTTAATGAAATTTACGAAGTGCCGGCCTCAAAAATTGATATTATTGCGCACGGTATTCCTGATGTCCCTTTTGAAAAAACTGATCAATACAAGGCTCGTTTTCAGCTTTCAGGCAAGCTGGTTGCCCTGACATTCGGTCTCCTCTCGCCAAATAAGGGGATAGAGCATGTTCTGCAATCGATGCCCGAAATAATCAGCCACTTTCCTGACTTTACCTATGTCGTTCTGGGTGCGACTCACCCGGGGCTTGTGCAGGCTCAGGGTGAGCAATATCGCCAGTCTCTTGAGAGAATGGCGCATGATCTGGGAATCTCGAAGAATGTGCGATTTTTCGACCGGTTTGTGGATCTTGCCGAACTGACTGACTTTATTCTCGCAGCTGATATTTATGTCACGCCCTATCTGAACCAGGCACAGATTACTTCAGGCACGCTGGCTTACTCTTTCGGTTGCGGCAAGCCGATCGTTTCCACACCATATTGGCATGCCGAAGAGCTGCTTGCTGAAGGGCGTGGCATGATTGTGCCATTTGCTGATCCAGCGGCCTTGGCAGAAGCAATTACAATTCTTTGTAAAGATGAGCCGATGCGTAGTCAAATGGCAAGAAATGCGTATCAGATCGGCCGTGAGATGATCTGGGAGAATTCCGCAAAGCAATATCAAAAGGTATTTCATCAGGTGTGTGATGAGAAGGCATCGCGTCCTGTAATTCGATCAGTTGCAGGATCTCAGGCGGGGCTGAAATTAGAGTTGCCAGGATGGCGGTTTGATCATCTCAGGCGAATGACAGACAAAAATGGCTTGATTCAGCATGCCAGTCATTCAGTTCCGAATATGGCGGAAGGATATTGCACAGACGACAATGCCCGGGCGCTGATTTTGACGGTACATCTTGAGGAGCTTGGCTGTTTAAGCACGGGGCTTGAGCGAATGGCGAATCGATATGCAGCATTTATTGATTCAGCCTATAACCCGGATACAAAACGATTCCGGAATTTTCTCGGTCAGGATTGCCGTTGGCTGGAAGCCACGGGTTCGGAAGATTCGCAGGGCCGCACGGTCTGGGCTCTTGGTGCATGTGCAGGAAGGTCGAAGCGATCAAAACTGAGGTCGTGGGCGGAATTAAACTTCCCGAAGGCTGCAGCACCATTGCGGGCAACGATTTCACCCAGGGCATGGGCATTTGGTCTTCTCGGGTTGAATTCTTATTTGCTCCGCGTCGGAGAGGACCATCAGGCTGTTTCAATTCGAGATGAATTGGCCGGCAGGCTGGTGGATCTTTACCAGCGGTCTGCGACAGATGACTGGCCTTGGTTTGAAGAGATTCTCAGTTATGACCTGGGACGCGTGCCGCATGCATTAATTGCAACCGGATTTCATTCCGAGAATAGAGATACGCTGGAAATTGGCCTGCACGCACTTCGCTGGCTTATTAAAGTTCAAAAAGCACCAAGGCAGTATTTTCAGCCTGTTGGTTGTTATGGGTTTTATCCAAAGGGGGCTGAAAAAGCACGGTTTGACCAGCAGCCGATTGAAGCGAACTCGATGGTATCTGCCTGCATGGAGGCTTACAGGGCAACACGTGATTCATTCTGGCTGAAAGAGGCGCAATCGTCATTTGCATGGTTTCTGGGTCGAAATGATCTGGGCCTGGAATTATACGATTCGACATCGGGCGGTTGTTTTGATGGACTCCAGGAGGATCGGGTGAATCGGAATCAGGGGGCCGAATCGACACTCGCATTCTTGCACTCTCTTGCTGAAATGAACCAATTTGTCAGGTTGCAGTCAGCATCGGTGCGACAATTCCATGATTTCGTGCCGGTTTCGTGAGGTCGCTGAGCCACCCGATTTTCAGGAAGAGAATTTCAATGGATGTGAAACGAACGGGCATCATTCTCAGGCCGAATAACTCCCGTGTGATTATCAGGCCGTTTGATGTGGCCAGCGAACAGCGGATTGAGAGGATTGTGGGCAGGATTTGCTCGCTTTCCGAGGCCGAGGTTGAGCAGCAGCTGGTGCAGGTGATGGATGAATTTCATGACCGTCATCAGAGAACCCGCGAATTTATTTTACGGCGTTTTGAGCAGGTGCGCAGGCATTTGTTGACAGATCAGTTCATCAGTGAATCCCGCAGATTGCTGATTGGGTCTTATTTCACGCAGGAGTATGCCCTGGAGTCGGCCGCACTGTTCAATCCTTCAATGGTTTGGCATCCTGATCAATCCGGCTTGCCCGGGGGTTCAAAGCGATTCATTTTGAGCATGCGTGCTACAGGAGAAGGGCATATATCGTCGATTACATTTCGTTCCGGAGTTATTGATTCCGGGTGCCGGATACAGATGGATGAGCCTTCGAGGTATGTTCAGGATCCTGATCTGGTACCCAACGCGCTTTATGAAAAGAACCTGTTTCGCCTGAAGCTGATGGAAATCGGGATTGACGGCCCACTGACGGCTCAGCTGATGCTGGATCTGGGTAATTCATTCACGATCGAACATCTGGATCAGTCGCTGCATCGGTTTATCAAGAATAATTGGGCTGAGCGTCGCGAATTCGAGCCGCTGGCGCACACGATCATGGCACTGGCGAGATCCAATTACGAAATCATTTTCAATTCCGGTCTGAATGTGTCGGAGCGAATTATATTTCCGTGGTCGCCAACTGAGACAAATGGTATTGAGGATGCACGTTTTGTGAGGTTTGTAAATGAAGACAACCACGTGACTTATTATGCCACTTACACAGCTTATGATGGCCGCGTGACATTTCCGCAGATGCTTGAAACAGAGGACTTTCTGCATTTTAAAGTTAACACGATGAACGGCGCTGAAGTTCGTAATAAAGGCTTTGCGCTATTTCCTCGGAAGTTACATGGGCAATATGCCATGCTGTCGCGGCAGGATAATGAAAACCTCTATCTGATGTATTCCGACCAGCCTCATTTCTGGTACACCAGGAAACTCATCGCCCGGCCCACATTTCCATGGGAGTTTGTGCAGCTTGGGAATTGTGGCTCGCCGATCGAAACCGATGCCGGATGGCTTGTGCTCAGCCACGGCGTTGGGCCGATGCGGAAATATTCCATCGGCGCATTTCTGCTGGACCTGAATGATCCATCAAAACTGATCGGACGATTGACAAAGCCGCTTCTGGAACCAAATGCCAACGAGCGAGAAGGCTATGTGCCGAATGTTGTTTATAGCTGCGGAGCTTTGATTCATGGCTCAACGCTGGTGATCCCCTACGCCATGTCAGATTATGCCAGCACTTTCGCCACCGTTCCGCTGAAAGATGTTCTGAATGAAATGACATCAATTTAAATGATTCATTCGAGATGTGATTGGAACCATGCCAAAAACAAAAACAGAAACAGTAAAAATTGGTATTTCCGTTTACAAGGTCTGAATTCTCTGACCCTGATTAGATTTTTAAGGGATACTGCCCATCGGCATAAATCAGTGGATTGCCTGAAGCACCAGACAAAATGAGTCAGATAATGAGATGGTTGACGTATGGAAGATGAAAAGTTAGATTTGCTGAAAAGTAGCGATTTCTGCTGAAATCGGAAACTCACACCAGTCGATTCTAGCGGAAAGGCATGACCAGGATGCCGACTGACAAGCCAAAGCCTTTTGACGACGGCCCTTCCATTCTCAATCAGCCGCGAGTCATTCCGGGGCAGGGGCCAGCCGCCCATAACGACAGCCGACACGACTGGCACTATGAAAAACCGCTGAATGACCCGAGGATCGCCGAAATCTGGTGCTATACGCCCCGATATTCCTATCGTGCGGGCGAAACAATCGACTTTCATGTGCACAGCACCCGTGCCACGTTTGAAATTGAAATCCATCGCGACGAGTCAACGCCCAAACTCGTTTACCAGCAGTCGGGAATTACGGCCCGGGCCGTGCCCACGCCCGAAAACGCCCACATTCATGGCTGCGGCTGGCCTGTGGCGTTTCAGTTGGCGGTGCCACACGACTGGCGGACCGGTTTTTATGTTGTCACCGTGCGGGTGCGAGACGACGATGGCGGCATTTTTGAACGCGAACACTTCTTTGTGGTGAACCCAGCCACGCCCGCGAAAGAGTCGTCGATTGCATTTGTCGTCTCGACCGCCACCATGAACGCCTATAACGACTGGGGCGGCGGCAATAGCTATCATGGCGAAGGCGGCACGCCGCGATTCAAAAAAGCCAACCCCCGCACATCGCTGCTGCGACCATGGTCTCGTGGGCTTGTGAAGCTGCCCGCAGGTGCGCCCCGGGCCGTTTCTACCGCCGACCTGCCACCGTTCGCCCCGCCCCATCTGCCCGCTCATCCCTATGCCCGCCATTATGGCTTCGCCCGCGATTATGCAGATGCCAGCTGGGCCCTTTATGGCAAGCTGTTCACGAACTGGGCTGAAGACAACGGCATAGCCATTGACTATTACACCTGGCACGACCTGCACAATAACCCGCAGGTATTGGTGCCCTATCGTCTTTCAATTGTCGTCGGGCACGACGAATACAGCAGCTGGCCCATGCGTGAAGCCATTGAAAACCAGCTTGCCGCCGGCGGCAACCACGCCCGGTTTGCCGGCAACAATATCTGGCAGGTGCGCTATGATGAAAATGGCACGACATTCGTCAACCATAAGGACGAAGCGACTGATCCTCTGCTGGGCACGGATCAGGAGCGGTTCCTGAGCAACGCCTGGGACCTTCCGCAGTGCGGCTGGCCGCTGGTGAAAACGTATGGGCTGACCGGTTCGGGTGTGATTCATGCCATGTATGGTGGGGCCGCGCCGAGAGCCAGCGGCGGCTTTACGATTTATCGCCCGTGGCACTGGAGTCTGGAAGGCAGCGACCTTTATTACGGCGATTTGCTGGGCGGTCGGCCCGACTGCATCGCGGCTTATGAGATCGACGGTTGCGACTTCACCGTGCGTGAAGGGCTGCCTTACCCCACCGGTAACGACGGTGCCCCGGCCAATCTCAGCATCATCGCCATGGCCCCCGCCGTTCTTCACGAAGAGGACCACTTTGAAGCCCGCCATGCCAACATGATGAATTCGGTTTCGACCCCTTCGATCAAGGGCGACGGCATGGGCCTGCCCCATTTGGAAGAGCATGAGGGCGTGAAGCACGCCAAATATGGTGCGGGGATGATTGCCAGCTACGATCGCGGTGTCGGCCCGGGCGATGGCACGGTGTTTGTGGCCGGAACGACCGACTGGGTGGTCGGCCTTCAGCGACGCAACTGGTTTGTCGAAAAGATCACCCGCACTGTTCTGGAAAAACTTTCCGGCCCGAAACCAAAGGGACCAGCCAAAACAGGCTGATCCCCACAGTTGGCCGACGCTTCGGCCAAGAAAAAGTGCATGACCCCTTATCTTGGATTATGATGAAGGGGTTTTCATCAGGCTGTTTATTTTGAAATGGCAACATCGCTTCGAATATAGAATCTGAGTTTTACATCAATCGAAAGCGTAGAATCTTTGGAATTACGCACTTTTGATGAGAAAGAATAACCGTTGAAAGTTTTTAAGAGATCCGAATATTGAAATACTGTAAAAACTTTATCATCAGCAAGAGTACCATCAAAACCGCCCCAATTTACGACATTGTATCCATCATAGTAGGTTCCTTTTATCTGGAAAATTCCATACTTCTCCAAACCGAAAGACAAGGTTGGAGTTTTTGTCGGACGAACAATGTCAAAACTAAATCCAAGGTTGCCCGCTGGCATTGTCACAATATTTACTTCGCCATAATTTTTTGAAGTGCTATCTCCTACGACAGCAGGTGTAGCAAATTCATATTCATGATTATAGATAAAGTTTCCATCATAATTATCCTTATCCTTTGGGTCAAACCAAGTAAAGATCATTGGTGTACCTGGAAAAAAATCGACCCATCTAAACGTTGAACGCGGGTTAATTGGTATTATACCGTTAGATGCAAGACCTATACCAGTTCGAACAACAACAGCTAATACTTTATCAGTAGAATTTTTGAACTCCATTCTATTAACTGAGTTATCGATGACTGTTTCAGCATTTTTACTGAACCCTAAAGGCTCATTTGGATCTGCCTTGTACAAACTGAGGGACCATCTTGCTGGTAAATTCGCATAATTTCCAGGTAATACACCTTTAAGTCCCTCCATTTCCAGACCAATAATCGTTACTTTAGCATCAGTTACAAGAGGGTTCGTTCTGTTATCAAATTCCTCGCCATCGTTGCGGAGATCGCCGTCGGTATTGCCGTTGTTTGGGTCAGTTTGATGGTAAGAATGTTCCTGGCCGTCGACCAGTCCGTCGAAGTCGGCATCGGCGACCAGCGGGTTGCTGAAGACCCGGTATGGAATTCCACCCACAACGCGGACTACCCAGCGATACAGCTCCACATCCTGCAGCTCGGCCTCGGCTCCGTCGGATCGCAAGTCGTTGTCCGTGTCGGCGTCGAGTGGGTTGGTGGTGATAATGCCAAGATCTTTTTCACCAATCTTGTGCTTCAGAGCAAAACCCTTGACCTCAATCAAATCGTTCAGGCCATCGCCGTCGGTGTCAGCCGATTTGGCATTGAGCCCAAGGCCGAACTCTTCGAAGTCATCGAAACCGTCACCGTCCGTATCAACTTTATTGGGGTCTGAAGTACGCACAATGGTTTCATAGTTGCCTTGAATATAGGGCGATGTGCTGACTTTCCAGGTATTTACAAACCAGCCTATTACTTCCACTGGATCCGGCAGGCTATCGCCGTCACTGTCTTTATCTCGGTCATCCGTCGGGTTAAGGCCGACTTGTTTTTCGAAGCCGTCAGAGAAGGTGTCGCGATCCGTGTCGTGACTCAATGGGTTTGACATTACGGAGTATGAATCACCTCCTGTCAACGGAACGATGAAAACGCCTTTGATGATTTCCTCAAAGTCTGAAATTCGATCACCGTCGGTGTCGGGCTTGCTCGGGTCAAGCACGAAATCGTCTTTGTCCCTCTGAGAGACTTCGTCCTGGTCTCTCAGGTGATTGTTGTTCTTGTCGATCCATCCCTGAGGTGCGGCATAGGAATCGTCGAGTGAGTCGAAATTGGAATCGCTACGTCTTGGCGATGAAAACACCTTGAATCTCTTGGTGGCTGTGTTAACAGTCCAGCCGATCAAGGCTTCAAAGCGGTCGTCCAGGCCGTCGGCATCGGTGTCGCGGCCTTTGGGGGTTTTGATTGAATGATTCGGATCATCCCAAACCAGTCCTTTGGAATCAACATAGCCGCCTGGTGTGAACCCATCAGGAAGGGTCGGGTTGCCCCAGACATATCCATGCTCATCAATAAAGTCTGTGGGGTTTGGAACAGGCGTTATTTTCATCTGATCAGGGCTGTCGGATGTTCCCAGAAAATATTCCACATCGGCGGTCAGGCCATCACCGTCCAGGTCCTGTACGAAGTTCACGCTGACTGGCGAATCGGTTTTGAGGATCAATTTTTTCAGGTCAGTGATCTGATCAATCCCCAGCGGCGTGATTATTTCCCAGTATTTCTGGTTCAGCGCATCGTTAGCGACGCCACGGATCCGGAATACCTTCTCGCGACCCGGCCCATCCACAAAAGTGGAAAAACTCGCAAGCTTCTGCTCGTAAGAGAGCGAAACCTTTTGGCCCGTTTCAGGTTCAATTTCGTCGTACTGTTTTGTGTCAGAATTGTAAATGGCTTGATAATGCTTCAGGCCAATGGCAGCAAGGCCGTCGAAAAATGTGATTCCGACCTCTTTGCCTGTGGCGTCAAAAGTCGCTCTCCGGTCGTTCTGATCAATTTGTCCGTCAAAGTTTGTATCAATTGTTTGACCGCCGCTGGTCGAAACCCGATAGATTTCGGTTTCATCACCCGGCTTGTTCGGGTCGATTTCGGCGCCGCTGAGCTTGGCCACAAGACTGGTGGCTCCGCCGAAGTCGATGACCAGCGACGACGTTCGTTCAACAACTTCCTGACTGGTGAAAGCAAAGTTCCTGCCTGATTCGTCTATTATGTCATAGTTTGAAATCCGGAAGATCAGGCCGGTTGAGTTGGCCATCAGGCTTTCAACAAGGGTGGGCACAATCGTCGAATTACTGAAAATGAATGGGCCGAGGTTGGTGTCAAGGGCACCAAGCATAAAGCCTTCGTCGGGTTCGGAATCTGGCAGAAGTGTCGCCACCGGAACGAGCTTCGACTTGTCGAGCGGGTCCTGAATCAAAGCGGTGACCTGGACATTTTTGACACGATAGGCCAGATTACTGAGATTTCGCAGGCTGACTGCCACCTGCATGGTGGCACCCTGAACTTCACGCTGTACATCGAAACCTTTTGTGACTTCCTTGTCCGTACTGAGCGATTCGGTATAAGCCTTAGCACTTTCTAATGCAGAAGTTTCGGATGACTCCCAGGTAGCACCGCCGGTGACACCGCCTTCAAAATATCTGCCTTTCCCTTCTTTTCCTAGTTCATTGCCACCTAGAACGTGGGCTTGAATATTACTAGTGTTAACGTTCGAAAAACTTTGGTTTGTGCTTGATGAAAGCGAAGTCGAGATCGAGCGATTTTCCAGATCCCGTTGCTGGGTATTCTTTGTCTCCGTAAATCGCACATCAAGCTGAAGGTTGATATTGCCTACGGAAATTTCGGGCCGGGGCAGGTCTGAAACCAGCGGATTGCGGTTGCCGATGATTTCGTCGCCATCTTTGATCTGGTCACCGTCGGAGTCAGCAAAGACTGGCGAAGTGCGGAAGAAACCCCACTCAAGGAAGTCGTCAAGTCCGTCCTTGTCGGTATCCACTGCATTCGGGTTACTGTAAACCTCGTTGTATTCGGCATAATCGCCAAGCTGGTCGATGTCGGTGTCGTTGCTGCGCGGGTCTGTGCCGATGGTGGCCTCAACGGCGTCAGAAAGCCCATCACCATCGGTATCAGCCAGGAACGGGTCGGAGTTCACACCATAAGTAGAAGTCGATGCATCAAACCTGGTGATCGTCAAGGAATAGCCACGCAATTCAATGTTATCGGGAATCCCGTCGCTATCGGAATCCTTAAGCGTGACAACCGGGCTGTTATTACCGGTGGTACCAACGGGCGCGGAACCATAGAAAACGGCGGTGTTGGGTGAACTATCCGGCGTGAATGCTGCTGGCTTACTATCGACAATGTTACCCGCCTGATCGGTCACACCTATGACAACGACACGGTAGGAGATCGCACTTTGAGAAAGCGTAGTCAATTTTACAACTGAAGGATTACCCTGATAAAACTCGGCTGCAGTGACCGGAAGCCTTCCGGATTCACGATTCTGCGTTTCTTGATTAATGAAATAGTTTTCTGGTTTTAAGGCGTTATCCGACATCGGTTCGTTAAATGAAACGATCAATTCCGTATTGCCCAGAGAGGCTGCGCCAACAACACGCGGACTACCGGAGAGATCATAGTTTTCAGACACAAAGCCGACAAAATTGGAGGAATTAATTTGGGGAGATTCATTTTTTGAATTCTTAACACCATTAACAGTAAGTGTATAAGGGCCTGCGACCGCCTGTGTGGCGGTGGTTAGAATGACGACTTTATGTGAGACTCCGTCAAACCTGGCGAGGGTGACGGGAAGCGGCTTGCCGGCGGCGTCAACGATGCTGTAAGAATCAACATTCTGGGCTTGATCCGACATCGGCTGATCAAACGTAACGACCACACTCGACGACGAAGCTGTAGCAACACTCAAAATTTGAGGAGCCGGAGCACCCTGAAAACTGGCCATTCGCTGAACCGTAACACGGGGTCTGGAAGCTGGGCCTTTTAAGATGGAGACCTTCAAATGATAATTCAGATCTTGATGACTGGAGGTAGTCAGGGTGACACTGCGACGATCTGAAGCCATTTGGCTCTTCAGAATATTCAGGCCTGAGACCTCATATCGCATGTTGTTGACAACCGATCGGTCTATTGGTTGCCGAAACCCGATTTGAATCGTGGTGCTGTTGACGGCCACGGCCGACTTCAGAAAATTATTTGAAGACTGTACGGGTGTATTCACAGGTCGTGGGGATAACCTGGCAGGGGAATTCTGAACTGATAATAACGAGGTAAAATTTTGCAGGACGGGGACCCTGGCCAGCAGGGTACGCTCTTCAAGTGACTCAACATGGAACTGGTTTTGCTTTTTTCCAATGCGTGAATTTTTCATCGATCGAGTCCTGTTTTCAAAAGTTCACTGGCAAGTTGTCGCAAGGTGGAATGGGCCAATGCTGGTCCCAACGGGATTGAACTGGTCTGAGGCTTCGTCGCGATCGTGGCTGAGATGCAAGGCGGGAATGTCAGAGGATTGCAATCAATGCAAATGCTTTTGGACTGAATGGCTTAATGCTGGTAATCTTGCCGCTGATGTCGGTCTGCAGTTGATTTGTCAACTACTCTATTTGCCTATGATGAGAGACTTTCAGCTCAGCACCGTTGCAAGCTATTCAGGCCCGGGTCATGGTGTTGATGTATCTACAGAAGTTACGCGAGTAGGATTAATGCGAAAACTGCGTTAAATTCACGCCAAATTTTCCAAACTATTTTTTTTGCATCGCTGGAAAGATTCAATAATATCAAGTAAGACTTATAGTTATGACTGTTTTTGACCGGTTGGTGCAAAGCAAAAGGCCGAAGGAATTTGTTGAGTCGTTATTCGATTTTGCCGGGATTCAAGTTCATATGCATGCCCCGGCTGATCAAACTTGAGTTGATGGGCAAAACAACGCGAAAGCCTGATTGAGCATAACGCGTGGATGCATCGGCCACCACATCACGAATCGGGATCCGGCAGAAATGCAGATAGGAGTTAAGACGGCCCCCACGCATCACCTGATCTAGTCCGGTGATGGGTTCACCTGTCGGATTGACGGCAATTTTCGCGGAGTCGCGTTTGTAAGAATCTGGCCGCCAGCCGTCCTGCACCCATTCCGAGACATTACCCTGTATGTCAAAAAGCCCGAACGGATTCGCCCTGAGCAAGCCCACATCGTGAAAGTTCGTGCCGGAGTTTTTATCGAACCAATCGGCGGTTGTCAGATCATAATTTAATATGCCCGTCCAGAGCGCGGTGGTTGTGCCGGCCCGGGCTGAATACTCCCACTCGGCTTCAGTTGGCAATCGATAGCCAGTGCCATTGACGATCGACACCGCTTTGCCGTCCGTCCTGTAACGCGGGGTTCTCGATTCCTTAAGGCTGAGTTTTTCGCAAAACGCTACGGCGTCATAAAGGCAGATGGAATCTACTGGAAGCCGGCTGAATCTGGGTGGCAATTCCTGGGTTTTGCCATTTCCGGAAGGCCCTGGAACGGGGTTGTCATTTGATAACACGTCAACATACTGCTGGCGGGTCACTTCGTGGATACCCATATAGAAAGGTTCGGTGATGACAACGCGATGCTGCGGCCCTTCACTTTGAATCAACTGATTTGCCCGGTGATCGAAATTGTCGATCCGATCTTGGGCCTCAGTTATTTCCCCGGGGGTACTTCCCATCAAGAATTCACCTGGCGGAATCAGGATAAACTCCATGCCAATTGAATTTGTGTATTGAAGAGGCAATTTGAGATATTCTGACCATATTTCCTGCAATTTGCGTGCTGTTGGAGTATCAAACGGAGCAACGGCAGGGGCTGGAATAGCTTTTGGCCAGCCTGACCATTGCGTTTGGTTGAAATTGATAACCGGTTCAGACAAGGTTTGTATTTTTGCTGGTTGGCTGAAGAGGCTGTAATACCAGGATCCATGCCACGATGATGAATAAATCCCACCCACCAGAACCAGCAAGAACAGGCAGGCAAGCAGGAAACTGGCTTTGGCCGGGTATTGTTGTTTTTTACTTAAAAACTTTCGCCAGCCATACTGATCGACTGATTTATCGACGTATTCTGACAAAGTTTCGTTGAGTCGATGCCTTAACGAAGTCGAAGCGATTCTGCCATTTTCTTTCCATTCGTTTTGACATAGATCCAGAAGATCGGCAAGTTCCGCAGCGGATTGGAATCGCTTCTCAGGCTCTTTATCCATCAATTTTCGAATGATACCATCAAACCAGACAGGCAAGTCGGGATTTAATTCTGAAACGGGTTGCGGTGAATGATCCGCGACGCCTCTAATGATCGAGTAGAGATTTGAGCCACGAAACGGTGGACTGCCCGTTGCCAGGAAGTAAAGCACGCTTCCCAGGCTGAACATGTCAGTCAATTTGTCGAGCCTGGAACCCTTGACCTGTTCAGGCGACATGAACATGGGTGTACCGGCTACCAGACCGGTTCTTGTCAAATTATTATCGTCAATAGTCCGGGCAATTCCAAAATCCGTGATACGAATTGTTCCACCTGATTCGTTCTCAACCATAATGTTAACGGGCTTGATGTCGCGGTGAATTAATCCATTTTCGTGAATCGCCGCCAGACCCCGTGCCAACTGCCGGGCAAGTTCAAGTATTTTCGGCAGGCCTAACCTGCCATCCCGCTTTATCAGTTCATCAAGAGTCCAGCCATCCACGAACTCCATAATCATGTATGGCAGAGGCTCTTCGAAAACAGCATAAATATTTACAACATTTCTATGTTTCAGACCGGACAATGCCAGGGCTTCTCGAGAGAATCGCTTTCGCTGCGAAGAACTCTTCGATAACCGCGGGCTTAATATCTTGACTGCCACCAGCCGATTCAGTTTTGTGTCAATTGCTTTAAAAACTGCTGCAAATCCGCCCTGACCACACAAGTGCCGAATCTCAAAATCACCAAGCAGGCCTAGAGAATCTGGCAATTCAGACGGAGTGAATAACTTGTAATAATCCTCAACAGGGTCATCAATATCAGCGGTGTCAATCTCTGCTAGATGATAATTCTGAAAGGAGGATCCGTATTGAAGCAAAGTTTTGGGAGAGGCCGGCGGCTTCTCCATGAAGGAGTCGTCTGTTTCATAATTCTTGATGAGAGAGAGCACATTCTGTAGAAGTTCCGGCTGGCCGTGACAAGCCCTGTTAATAAACAAACTCCGTTCGGATGGGTCGATAATTTCTATGGCATTCTCAAAAATCTTGCGTAAGGTCATGAATTGCTCAATTCATTTTTCATGATAATTTTTTTATTACGCTGTAAAAGACAAGCCATCATAATGATTTGATCCGATTGCTGCATGGAATCCGCAATCGAAAATTAATCCGCAACATGACTGATCTCACGTCGCAGCCAGGCTTTAGCAAAGGCCCAGAGTCTGTCGGCCGATCGAGGAGAAATTTCCAGTACTTCAGCTGCCTCGTTGATCGTCATGCCCATAAAATAACGAAGATTTACCAGGGCAACAGCTTCTTGGTCAACATGTTCAAACCGTGTCATCGCTTCATCAACAGCCAAGATCTCGATTGCGTTCCCCGATTCCGGCTGTACCAGAACATCCAGGCTGATTCGTGACAACAACCCACCGTGTTTAATGTTTTTTTTCCGGCGAGCTGCTTCAACCAGTATGCGTCGCATGGAGATCGCAACTGAGCCAAAAAAATGTGCCTTGTTTTGCCATTGTAATTTTTGATTATTGTTTGCCTTCAACCTCATATAGGCCTCGTGCACAAGTGCTGTCGGCTGAAGAGTCATGCCGGAATATTCCTCACAAATCATTGAGTTGGCAAGTCTCCGAAGATCTTCATAGAGCTGGCAGAGAGCTTCGTCGGTCGAGATTGAATTTTCCAATTTGGACCTCGGTTCTTGAGTGATCGATTATTAGAAGTCCTATTGTCGTCCTATTTAGCAGGATCAATCATATATTTCATCTGGTATATTCCAATCTACATCGGCCAAATTGCCTGATCAATCCATCTGCGTCTATCTTCCTGTACTATTTCGTTAAGTTCTCCGGGAGAGGCGGAAATGGGATCAAGCCGGAATTGGCGGTAGAAATCATGCTAGCCGATTGGCCCGTGCTGTTTCAGAACCTGGCACGGCTTGACCGAGCCGCGGCTGTGACGGTCGAAGCAGAAAAAAGGGCGGGGGTTTGTGCCTCAGTTCGTTGACGGAGCGGGTTGTTCTTTTTATGGACGGAAAAGGGGTCAGTCACCATTTCCGCTCTGACCCCTTTTCTTCCCTTTTCTGCGTGACCCCTTAATCAGGTGTTCAACGGAAATTCAATATTGATTTATCTTAAACAATAAAAGTGGCCTGTTGCGACATTCCCAACGCCGGCGACCGAGAGGTTTTTTAGAATTATTCCTGAGACCTATCGTTGCGAAATGGCTGATAGGCTGAACTTCAATATTCATAAGAAACGATGTCGATTGTTCTTGCTGCATAGGGTCCATAACCAGTGCCGGTCTGGAATCAGGGTCTGATTTGATTGAATGTTGCAGAAGGGCATGGGCTGAACTGCAATTTCCCTGACCATCATCAAACCAGTCGCGAATAAGTGCCACAATTCCCCGGCGTCCTTCACCAATGTATTGTTCTCGCCTTAAGGTGTATTCAGCGAAAATGAATTTGGCTTTTGAAATGATCTGATGATCTTCAGGTCTCAGGCTCGAACCTTTGGGGATAGCCCAGACGAAGCGATTTGTTGGAGATGCAAATGTTGGAGCACTTACAAAATCGCGTGGAACCAGCTTTTTATCATCTGAGGCTTCACGAATTTTCTCGGAATTGACAAAAAAATCAACAGCGTAGTCAGGATATCCATACTGATAGCCAGAAGCCCGAAGTCTGTCAAGCCTATCGGCGTGCTCCATTTTCTCAATAATAGTAACGGCTGGAGTGCCCTCAGTAATTCCATAGTGACTGTAAAACGCAGCATGACTAGCGATGGTCTGGTCAAGCAAATGATTCTTGGCCACCCAAGCCGTAGCCAGTTTTTTGCCGTTCTGTGCTTTTGCAAACACAAGAATTTCAGCCGAAAACTCATTACCGCTTCGAAATGCATGAAGAATCTGGCGGGTTTCTGAAAGCTGCACAAGATTAGGCTCGGCCAATGAAAAACTGCCATTCCAAAAAGAACTGGATACAGGTTTTAAGTCGCCAATAATTGTATATAGCGCTTCTGAATCCATCATTTTCAAAAGCAATGCTTCCGCCTTTGGCTGAAGTTCGGGGGCCAGTTTTTCTATTGGAAAACACTCGCTCCTTGGTACAGATTCGGCAATCGTCAGCGATGATATGCCGACTGAGAATATCCAGATAATGCTTGCAGCGATCAGAGTTTTCATTCGTTTTTCCATTTTTTTTCTGATTGTCAGTGCCGTCGGTGGTATAGATCAATAAGCGTCAGCAGAGATTACCTCACCACCTGATCTAGTGCCGAGGGCACGATACGTAAGAATGTCGATGCTCTCTTTTATGAAACGCACCGATCCATCTCCCATGAGAAAATTAGCTCCCCCTGGATGGAGGCTCCGAAAGCCGAATTGCCCGAGCGAGAGGCTTCTCGGATCATCGATCCATGTTTTTGAATGTGTGCCATTAGAGGGGCTTGTCACCCATGTGGGGCTGCCAATGTAAGGCCTGGAATTAAGACGAGGCACAACATAAGCACCACCTGAAATCCGAATATCACCCCAGCCTGTATATCTTGGCGGAGTGCCTAGGTCTTCACCACTCCATGATCCACCCACGTTACCAATATTAAACCGACTCATCGGCGGTTCTTCCCTGAACCGTGAAGTTTCACCAGCCATCAGTGTGTTGCTCAATCCATCGGTTACGGCAGATATGGGATAGAACACATTACGGCCGAAGATTCCTTCTGATCTGATGGCTCCACATAATTCTGCGTTCTGGGAGGTCGGCAGTGTGCCATAATTATTTGCTATACTTTCTGTCAGACCAAAAACTGAGGCATACGAAATCTGTGTTATCTTAAAAGTTGTACGAGACTGGTCGGCTTTGGTATCGCTGGGGCAGAGAAAAACGGCAACAGAAAATTCCCAGATCGAAGTATTCTGCGGAAATCCTGCCGGATGACTGAAATTCAGGGCGGCATATTTGTTACCCTGATCAAGATAAGGCATAATGTAATTTGACCATGTGTGCCCCCAGCTTGAAGTGCAGGGAACAGCTGTGAAACGAGACTGAGCCACAAATCCAGCCGGGAAACAACCCTTGGAGCTTTCATAATTAAATATCCCAAGCCCAAACTGCTTCATGTTGTTGACACATTGAATGCGACGGGCGGCTTCACGTGCTGACTGAACAGCCGGTAAAAGCAGTGAAATCAGAATTGCAATAATTGCAATAACTACCAGAAGCTCGATTAAAGTAAATGCTGATCGATTTTTTTGAATTGCGTGCATTGGATTTTCCCGAAATGGAATATTGTGAACCAGAACCCAGCCAATATAAAGTGATTGGCTGTTTATCAATTTCGCTGTCAAAAGGCGAGTAATCAGCGGACATCAATGGTTTGATGCATATCGCCAGACTTGCCACATTAAATTCAATTTCTGTAAACTAGTTCATAGCTCTTCTCCGTTACTGCGGTGGTGGGCTTGTGCTCGGGGGAGACGGGATACCAAATCGACTCCCCCGGCAATTTTTTCATTCCTCATTAAAATCCTCTTTTTCCCAAGGCTCAAATGGATCATCCAGTTTTCGCCAAGATTTGGGACCTTGTTTCATTTCTGCATCTGTCAGAAGGCATTGCTGCAGTGATGCAATGACTTTCTCTTTGTCGAGATCAATTCCAATCAGAACAATTTCCTGAGTCCGGTCACCCCAATCCTGATCCCATCGATTCAGGACACGTTCTACTTCCACCGGATCATCCGGCCAGTCATCTTTCGGTGTGGCAGCAAGCCACTTACCAGCAAATTCCAGTCGACAGTTTTTGCCGGCCATTGAGTAATAGCCAACCTCATCGTTACGAGTCGCAAGCCAGAAGAAGCCCTTAGCCCTTAAAAGGCCGGTTGGCGGATTATTAATCCAGTACCAGAATCTTGCAGGATGAAGAGGCCGGATCGCCTGGAAAACGAAGTGTCCAACACCATACTCATCGACTTCCGAGCGACTCGCAAATCGGGGTTCGCTCAGCCAGCCATCAGACTCGGCTGATTTCTGAAGATCAAACAGTCCCGTACCCATCACATCACGGTTCTGCACGTTACCGAATATCGAACGAATCAGCTTTGCACTCGGATTAAGCCTGCCAATAAACGCCTCAAGCTGGTTCAGTTCCGAATCATCAATCAGATCAACCTTGTTGAGAATAATGACATTTGCAAATTCAATCTGGTCTATCAACAGATCAACAATCGAGCGTTCATCTTTGGCATCAACAGACCAGCCTCGATCTCGCAATTCGTCAAGAGTACCAAATTCCTCGTGAAACCTTGACGCATCGACAACTGTAACCATCGTATCGAGCTGGGCTATTTCAGAAAGTGTACCACCTGCGGCATCGGTAAATGTGAATGTTTCTGCAACCGGCATTGGCTCAGAAATCCCGGTTGACTCGATCAAAAGATAATCGAATCGGCCAGCTCTGGCCAATTCAGCCACTTCCTCTAGCAGATCCTCCCTTAGTGTACAGCAAATACAACCATTCGACATCTCTACCAGTTTTTCTTCTGTACGGCTCAACCCCAACTCACTTTCATGTCGATTCCCAACAAGCCTGGCGTCGATATTAATCTCGCTCATATCGTTTACTATCACCGCAATCTTCAAATCTTCGCGATTTGAAAGCAATTGGTTTAGTAACGTTGTTTTGCCAGCCCCTAGAAAGCCAGAGAGTATGGTTACAGGAAGTTTGTTTTTCAGCATGGTGCATTCTCGATCTCTATAGATTGACAAATCTAAAATCAACCATTCTGCCGGACAGAGAGTTGCAAAGACTCTATCAAGCCTACTTTCGAATCATCATCGATTCGCAAGAACTTAATGCAATTCGCCTGCGATCTGAATCAGCACCTATATTATTATTCATTCACGAATTTTCATGAACTTCTAATACAGGCTGTTCAAAATCATTACCACAGGTGCTGGGGATCAAATCCACAAACCTGATGCGATTGCATTCCATCGCATGAAATTCCATGCAGTAGTGGTTGAACGTAATTTATTAAATTCAGCAGGCTGGCGGTGCCCGCACATTTAAATAATTATAACGAATTGCGGTAAGAAATGATGATATCTCAGGCCGGATAACGATCCAGCTTTCTTCTGAAACAATCCTGACCGACTGCAACACAAATGGTTTCAGCTGATTGGCCTGATTGCACAGGGAGCAGCCAGATAAATCATCCGAGGGAGTTGCATCGAAATGGAGAAAGTCGGCCTGACAGGCTGATTCAGCATGGTGATCAAACCAGGGCAGTGCATGAAGCGACTCGCCCATGGTCAGAACCATGAGACTACAAATCAGTAAGTTTGAAATCAGTGACTTCTTCATATGACATTTAATTAAAATGGCGACTTTCGGTATTGTCAAGTAACGTGGACAAAAAACTCGTTTCTTATACATCAGGAGTCACGGGAAAGCTAAAATTTGACGGGCGGTTTTTTTGGTAATTCCGCACTGCTTCTCCCACAATTGAACGTTTTAATTCGTATCGGCCTACTCTTGACTGGAAAAACGTCCGTGTTAACCAGTCATTGCATTTATCGCAAGTCCGATATGGTTCATCTGCGGTCGAAGCAAATTAATGACTCATTCTAGTTTGGTAGACAGGCGGAAATGGGATCAAGCCGGAATTGGCGGTAGAAATCATGCTAGCCGATTGGCCCGTGCTGTTTCAGAACCTGGCACGGCTTGACCGAGCCGCGGCTGTGACGGTCGAAGCAGAAAAAAGGCGGGGGTTTGTGCCTCAGTTCGTTGACGGAGCGGGTTGTTCTTTTTATGATCAAATCTTCTTCACGAGGGGCTGACTGCAGCCAGCCCCGCAACCCCGACGGAAAGATGAAACCCGACACTTTTCCGGCGGCAGGTAAACAGTTCATAAAACCCATCATTCAGACAGTTTCGGACGAAACATCCTCGCCTGGACTCAGAATTGCGGGTGCGTCCGTCTGGAGTTTTGACTCATGTCTTCCGGCTCAGGCTCAATCCAGTCCGTCCTTCAGGAAACCCGAATTTTTCCGCCACCTGCCGAATTTTCGGCCCAGGCCCATGTTTCGAGCATGGAGCAATATCAGGCCATCTGGGAAGCCGCGAAAAACGACCCCAACTCCTTCTGGGCCAAAGTGGCCAACGACATGGTCTCGTGGTTCGAGCCATTCACCCAGACACTTGACTGGTCAGATGCCCCCTTTGCCAAGTGGTTCACCGGTGGCAAGCTGAATGCCGCCTATAACTGTATTGATCGCCACGCCAATGGCCCGAACAAGAACAAGGCAGCCATTATCTGGGAAGGCGAGCCCGGCGAACGCAAGGTGCTGCGGTATCAAGACCTGCAGCGAGCCACCAACAAATTCGCCAATGTCCTGAAGAAGCTCGGCGTGAAAAAGGGCGACACAGTTGCCATCTACATGCCGCTGATTCCTGAGCTGGCTTATGCCTGCCTGGCCTGTGCCAAGATTGGTGCGGTGCACACGGTGGTGTTTGGCGGATTCTCGGCCGAGGCATTGGCCGGGCGAATTCAGGACTCAAACGCCAAGGTGCTGGTCACGGCCGATGGCGGGTATCGCCGGGGCAAGATTGTTCCGCTCAAGGAAAACGCTGATGCCGCTGCCGCCCAGTGCCCGAACCTGAGGCACCAGCTTGTGGTGAAGCGAACCGGCCATGAGGTGAACATGACTGCCGGTCGCGACCACTGGTGGCACGACCTGATGCACGCCGTGACCGGCCACTGCGAAGCCGAACCGGTTGATAGTGAACACCCACTTTTCATCCTTTACACCAGCGGTTCCACTGGTAAGCCCAAGGGCATTCTGCACACCACGGGCGGCTATCTGGTAGGCACCACCTATTCCACCAAGCTGGTCTTCGATCTCAAGGACGAAGACACCTACTGGTGCACAGCCGATGTGGGCTGGATCACTGGCCATTCGTATCTTGTTTATGGTCCGCTTTCCAATGGCGCGACAATCGTGATGTATGAAGGTGCGCCGAACTGGCCTGATGAAGGCCGATTCTGGAAGATCGTGGAAGATTATCGTGTCACGATTCTTTACACCGCCCCCACGGCGATCCGTGCCTTCATGAAGTGGGGCAACCAGCACCCGATGAAGCACGACCTGACAAGCCTGCGACTGCTGGGATCGGTGGGTGAACCGATTAACCCTGAAGCCTGGATGTGGTATCGCGAGTTAATCGGTGGCGGCCGCTGCCCGATTGTTGACACATGGTGGCAGACGGAAACCGGGGCCATTATGATCAGCCCGCTGCCGGGTGCCACGCCGACGAAGCCAGGCTCGGCCACACGGCCGTTACCAGGTATTGTGCCGGAAATTCTCGACAAGGACGGCAATCCCGTGCCGCAGGGCTCAGGCGGGTTCCTGACAATCAGCCAGCCGTGGCCCAGTATGCTGCGCACGCTTTATGGCGACCCGGAACGCTATAAGGAAGCCTATTGGAGCCAGATTGCCGGCAAATATTTCACCGGCGACGGTGCCAGGCAGGATGAAGACGGTAATTACTGGATTCTGGGCCGGGTTGACGACGTGCTGAACGTCTCAGGGCACCGGCTTTCCACCATGGAAGTGGAATCGGCCCTGGTGGGGCACGCCTATGTGGCCGAAGCGGCCGTGGTAGGCCGGCCCGACGAAATCAAGGGCGAAGGCATTGTAGCGTTTGTCACGCTTTCGGCCGGAAATTCGGCCAGCGATGCCCTGAAGAAAGAACTGATGGCCCACGTGGTGAAAGAAATTGGTGCCCTGGCCCGGCCTGACGAAATCAAGTTTACCGACTCGCTGCCAAAAACTCGCTCAGGTAAGATCATGCGGCGACTGCTGCGTGACATTGCCGCCGGGCGGGCCTCAACCGGCGACACCTCAACGCTTGAAGATTATTCGGTGCTGGCCAAGCTGCGGGAAGATGATGAATCTTGAGACAACCCTTTGTCAATAAGAGATTAACGGAATCTGCCCCGGTTTATTCCGGGGCTTTTTTGATGATTGTGCGGGCGATTTCGATCAATCCGTAACCGATGGATTGAAAATGAATCAAAATTTGCCTGACCGGCATTTACGGTATAGGATAAAGTATCTTCGATAAGGCAACCGGGCGTGAGATTCAATCAGGGTCGGACATCATGAGCGTTTCCAATGATCTGACCATCCGGCGACTGGCGAAGGCGGAGGGATTCCTGACGCTGGGGCTGCCTCGCAAGGCTCTGGATATTTTGAATTCGCGGTCGAACTGGTCGAGCATGCCCTACGAGGCCAACCTGCTGGCCGGGCTGGCTTATCGCGAACTTGGCGAATTTTTGCCGGCCATTTCGCACCTGGAAAAAGCCGCAAAGCTCAAGCCGAACGAGCCCGATGTGGCACTGGCCCTGGGCTGGTGTTATAAGCGAACAAACCGGCTGGCCCAGGCGATTGATTCACTGGCCAAAGCCGTGAAGGCTCACCGCGACCTGCCAATTCTGAATTATAACCTGGCCTGTTACTGGAGCCTGGCGGGCCATGTTTCCAAGGCAATTGAGCATCTGCAGGTGGCCATTCGCAACGCGCCTGAATATGTGCAGATGGTCGATGCCGAGACGGATTTTGACCCGATCCGCACCGACCCGGTTTTTCAGGCCCTGATTCAACTTGAATCAGGCGAAAGCCACCGCACCAAAACCACCATGAAACCACACCGACGCAGCGAGTAAGTTCTATTTTTGCAATGACTCGTGCATTGTTTCGAAATTGCCAAAATTAAGCATTGGCAGCAACCAGGTTTTACAGGTTGATGCCGTTTTGGCCGGCGGCCAGCATTCGGATCCAATGCTCGTCAGTGCCGCAGCAGCCGCCAACTGCAACAAGGTTCTGGCCCTGATAGGAATGGATCACGCTGAGGAAGGCCTGAAAATTCATGCGGGAAGGCTTTAAGAAGAGCCTGATGCCCTCAATGCAGGAAACACGCCGAAGCACTTTTATAATCTGGCGTTTGTCAGAGATACAATTCAGCCCCACCGCAGCAAAGCCGCTGTCTTGCAGCAAGAGCGCGAGATCCTGCGGATTTTTGCCCCAGTTAAAAAGGCTCGCCCACATTTCTACCGGATAGTTTTGCTGGATTCGCCACCGACAAAGCTGTCGGGCGGTTTCGGGAGCCAGTGTCTCGAAGATCAGCCTGTTCACCCCCGCTGATGTCAAAACTTCAACTTGTTCTCGCAGCGTTTCTTCACTAAAAAAGGCTGTCGGGCCGATCGAGCCGGCAATTTCGACTTTTTTACCGGCATTGCTGATTGCCTGGCGGGCAATGGCCACCGCCTGCTGATTAACCTCGGCGATCCTGCAGCCTGAAGCAAACCGATCAAGCCAATAGCGATTGGCGCCAAAAGTGTTGGTGCAAAGGCACTGGGCACCGGCGGCAAGATCAGCGGAATGGATGCGTAAAACAGAATCGAGGTGTGTCAGGTTCCAGAGGCAGGGTTCAGAAGTGGCCAGATCAAGCCCTCGAGCCATCAGCCGTGTGCCCATGGCGGCATCAAGCAATTTCATGGGCTAATATCCGTGAATCATTGGGTGGCTGATTTCTGAGAGTTCTGACTTTGGCTCTGGTTTCGTTTTTGCCGGCGTTTTCGATCGGCCATTTTCCGCAGGAATCGGCGGTCGCGCCAGCCCAGACTTTTCAGGCCATGGCTGTGAATATGGGCCAGCAGGTGATCAAGCCTCTGATGCTCAAGAATACGATCCTCACGGCTTTTTTCACGGTGGCGGTCGTGTGCCTCGCGGCGTTTGGCAGCAATGAATTGCTTCAGTCGAAAAATCAGGCCTGGCGTTTCTTCGTCGTCACGCAGGGCAGCTTCCGCCCCTTTTTCCGCCGATTCTTCTGAAATAAAGAACTGAAAAAACTGCATCGAGCGATCAAACTGGGACTGCCTGCGGGTTTCAATAGCAATCATCAGCCCCAGGCCAATGAACAGAAAACCGGCCGGCTGATCGTTTGACACCAGCCAGATACCGGCAATATCGCAGGCAATCAAGGTGAGAATGCCGATCACACGGCGGATGCGGGCCGCATCGACTTCCGCCCAGCCGTTGACCTCGAAAACGTAATTCACCAGATGCACCCCGGCAAGGGGGGCGGCAGGCAGCAACGAAATCAGGCCGATGAGCCAATTGACATGCCCGAATTGACCCAGCCACCAGATGGCAGTGAAGGCCTGGATGGGCTGGTCGTCCACCGTCCACGGGCCGGCCAGCGCAATGAGGTTCCACGACGATTTGACATTCAACAGGCCAAGAAAAATCGCCGAACCAAACGCGACAAAGAGATTACCCAGTAATGGCTTGATCACGGCGAAGGGGCCCTTTTCGCGGTCGATCCAGAGGCCCGACAATTGCGAATTGTGCCATATGCCCAGCGGCCAGAGAGTGATCTCTACAGGGTCGGATTCGCCAGCCATCTGGCTATCGATGCGGGGGATGAGCAATTGCTGGATCATGACAGCAGCAGCCCAGCAAACGAGTTGTGCCACCCTGGCAGCTAATTTTGAAGCACCACCCGAGGCTGCCGAGACGAGCAGAGCCGCCGGAATTGCGAAATAAAGCACATGAAGCCGCCAGGCATAGCCATGCCAGCGATCACGTTGATCAAGCGGGTTCATGGTTTTGGATGGTTTCATGGCAACCCGTGTAAGTGAACCATGTGAATGAGCAGCAGCCCGTTCAGAAGCGGGCCGCAGGGCGATTTTGGGGGCATGCTCGCCAGTTTGACAAAGACACCATAGACCACCGAAGCCACATTTGAGACAATTTTCCGGTAATATTCATGATGATTCAATAGAATCAATGGTTGAACGATGAAAAACCGACAAATCAGGCAAAATTGAACTTGAAAATGATAGAAGTTTCTCTAGGGCCGAGATCATACCCGATTCATGTGAACGAATCAGCCGAGAGCTTTGGGCTGGCCTTTGAGTCGTTTGTGAAAGACCGGTTATCAGCCACGTGGGGCGGCAATGGCTGCCAGAAAGCTCTGGTGGTGACCGATGCCAATGTGGCCGAGCCCTGGGCGACGCTGACTCGCAGGCACCTGCTGGAAACAGGACTGGAAGTGAACGTGCTGGTTGTGCCAGCGGGTGAGGAATCGAAATCTCTGGCGACGCTGAGCGGCGTTTACGACAGCCTGATCGACCTGAAGGCCGACCGGCACACGCTGGTGGTGGCCGTGGGTGGTGGCGTGATCGGCGACCTGGCCGGATACGCCGCGGCCAGCTTTAATCGCGGGCTGCCGCTACTGATGGTGCCGACCTCACTACTGGCCATGGTTGACAGTTCTGTCGGCGGCAAAACCGGCGTGAATCACCCGAGAGGCAAGAATTTGATCGGCGCATTTCATCAGCCGATCGGGGTATGGATCAGCGTGCAGACAATTTCAACACTTCCCGAACGTGAATTTCGATCGGGCCTGGCCGAGGTGCTGAAATATGGCGTGATTCAGGACCCTGCCTTTTTTGCCTATCTTGAACAGCATGCCGAAGCTGCACTGGCACGCGACCCTGCCGTGCTTGGCCATCTCATCAGCCGGTCGTGCCGGCTGAAGGCAGATGTGGTTGAAGAGGATGAATTTGAGCATTCGGGCCTGCGGGCCATTTTGAATTTTGGGCATACGGTGGCACATGCCATTGAGAATATCGCCGGCTATGGCGAATATCTGCACGGCGAGGCCGTGGCTGTCGGAATGGTGGCTGAGACCCTCCTGGCCGAAAAGCTGGGTTGGATTGATGCAGGCACTACTGAACGGCTTAAGGCAGTTCTCAAACGACTGCAACTACCAGTAACTCTTGATCTTGGCAAAGAGGGTGAATTACTCGCCGCCATGCGGCACGACAAGAAGAATGTCGGTGGCCGCATTCGATTTGTACTGCCCCGGGCCATCGGTTCAGTGGCGATGACAAACTTGCCTGTTGACACAATGATTCTGGAAACGCTGCGATCGCTTAAATCCACATAGCCTATTGCTTTTCAAGGATTAGAAAACGCCCATGACGGACACACCGGAAACTCCCGAACCACTGAGTGAACACCGCCAGGCGATGATTCGCGACATGCTGGCGCTGGTTCTGGTTCAGGGTGTCGGGCCAGTCATGATCCGCTCTCTTTTGAACGAATTTGGTACGGCGTCGGCGGCGATACGGGCTGGGCTGACGCGGATTAAGCAGGTGGACAATGTCGGCCCAAAACTGGCCGAGAAAATTGCCAGGGCTGGCGATAACCCTAATATTGAGCAGGAGTTAAAGCTGTGCCGCGAGCATGGCGTGACGGTGATTCTGCAGTCGGACGACGACTTTCCCGAAGCGATCAGGGGCCTGAACGACTGCCCGGCCATGCTTTTTGTGAAGGGGAAGATCGAGCCGATTGACCGTCTGGCGGTGGGTGTTGTCGGTTCGCGACGTTCCACGCATTATGGCCGGCGGATGGCCGAGAAACTTTCGACGTCGCTGGCAAGGTCAGGCATGACCGTGATTTCAGGCCTGGCGCGTGGCATTGACGAAGCAGCTCATCGTGGCGCACTTAATGGCGGTGGCCGTACCCTGGCCGTGCTGGCTAATGGCCTGGCGCAGATTTATCCGCCGGAGATGGAACCGCTGGCCCGCGACATAATGAAAAATGGTGCGCTGATCAGCGAAATGCCTATGGGGCACCCGCCTATGGCAGAGCTATTTATCCGGCGCAACCGAATTATTTCGGGCCTGAGCCTGGGTGTGGTCGTAGTGGAAGCCGCACTGCGAAGCGGATCGCTTTCCACCGCCCGGCACGCGATGGAGCAGAATCGCGACGTTTTTGCCGTTCCCGGCCCGGCCGACAGCCTGACGAGCCAGGGCTGTCATCGACTGATTCGCGACGGGGCCAAACTGGTCGAGAGCGTGACCGACATTATTGAGGAGTTGCGGCCCCAAGTTCGCAGGATTGTGGGTGAAGTGACAGAAGCTCAACAGCTTCGGCTCTTTGAGATGGCTGACGCCGAGCCCGAGGCCAATGCCTTTGATGAACCAGAGGAAGATGCCACATCTAAGCCGGAAGCAACTGCAGAGCAAGCACCGGCTAAGGCAAAGCAGCGGGCACGCAGTGCCGACACGCCTGCCGCTGCCAACCTCAGCCCCGACGAACAGACACTGCTCTCATTGATTGGCGACGAGCCCGTGCCGGCAGATGAGCTGATGAACAAGTCAGCTTTGCCCTCAGGCCGGGTGCTGGCTCTCCTATCGCTGATGGAAATGCGAAGGCTGATCCGCCGACACCCGGGGCCAGCCTTTTCGCGATATTAACGAGACTGGTTTTGATCGCATTTGGTCGCTTACGATTGATTTTGTTTGCTGTTTAATTGGTTTTTGATAAAGAAGACAAATTTGACAATTAAGCAAGTTATCCCAATAGATCAAAATGAATTGGTTATCTTTCTTGATTTTTCATTGTTTTGGTAAACTAACCTGTTGATTCTTTGACAGAAATTGGGCCTAATAACGTTGTGATATTTATCAACACGCGTTGCCTTCTGTAAACGCACCTCTGATTGATTTGCCTGGGGATTGCACCGTGAAAAAGCAACTGATCCTAAAGCTTGCCATATTGGCTGCAAACCTGGCCATAATTGGCATGTCTCATGCAGGCACTGTGATCCCATCTGTCTATTCAACAGGGATCAACGATTTTTACAATCCCCTGACGGGCGACAGCATTGATTTTCATTACCAGCTGGTCTCATCGCCTCCGGGATCCGGCTATAACAACATGACGTATCTCGTTAACACGAGTGCCCCCAGTGCGAGCTCGTGGGTGAAGAACAGCCCGAATGGTCAGTGGATAGGGCCGACCACCGACATATCAAAAATGACAACGTTAAAAGCCACAGGCCAATACGTTTACGAAACAAAATTCAACCTTGACCGGTTTCAGGCTAACACAGCCGAAATTAATGGTTTATGGGCTGTTGATGACACATCTGACGGAATTTTGTTGAATGACGTTCCGATCGGGTTTGCCCGCAGCGGTGTTACTGAGTTTTCAACACTTCAGGCATTCTCGATTACCAGCGGTTTTCAACCTGGGATTAACTCGCTGAAGTTTGTTGTAAACAACCTTCCTGTAGGTGGTTTAGAGAATCCTACAGGGCTTATGGTTATCATGACAGGCACGGCTACGCCACTGGTTGTGCCCGAACCGGTTTCGATGATTTCTCTGTTGGCCGGATTGGCGACGATGGGCTTGTATTATCGCTGCCGGAAGGCCTGATTCCGGATTTGCTGCCGGAAAATTTCCTGACATACAGCTTCGGTTGAAAGGCATTTGTTTAACAGACAAATGCCTTTTCTGTTGCGTATAAAAAGACATAAATCTTGCCTGAATGTACTGAAATCGGGCACATTTTAATCTATAATCCTGATTATGTGTGTGATCACAAGAAATTATCTTTTGTTCATTCTTGATCGGCCAAAAATGATTTGTTAATATTTGTTTGATAAACCAATAGTCTGTCAGGATAGCAGATTTAAACTTCTCCCCAAGCATTCAAGGTTCTATGAAACGCAACATTCTCAAACTTATTTTGACAGCGGTGGCGATGGTTGCCCTGCCGGCCATTTCGACAGCCGCCACAATTCCAACGCTTTTCAACACGGGAGTTGATGCCTCCGGTAATCCGCTGGCCATCGGCAGTATTGACCCCCACTATCAGCTCATATCTTTCCCTGCCGGCTCGGGTTTCTCAAGCAGCACATTTGTGGCTGATACGACCCAGTCGCCCATCAACACGGCATGGGCGAACCCGGGTGCTAATGCACGCTGGATCGGCCCCACGACAAACGTGGTAAACATGGCTTCAGCCACCACAACCGGTGAGTATATTTACCAGACGACGTTTGACCTGACAGGTTTTGATCCTGCCTCGGCATTGATCAATGGCCAATGGACTGTCGACGACACATCGCTGGGCATTGTGCTTAATGGTAATGACATGGGCAACAGCATTACGGGATCAGGTGCTTTTTTAACGCTCAAGTCATTCACGCTCAGCACTGGTTTTATTACAGGCATTAACACGCTCCAGTTCAAAGTGACCAACGCTGTGGTGCCTGACCTGACCAACCCCAGTGGCCTGGTTGTGATTATGAACGGGACAGCCAACGTAGTTCCGGAACCTGCCTCGATTATTTCAATCGCTGCCGGTATTTCACTGGTTCTGCTTCGCAAACGTTTTGGCCGTGCCCTCTGAAATTCGGGCAGCTTGAATAAATGTTATCCAAGGGACGCAGGCGATCGCCTGCGTTTTTTATTTATCAGCTTCGGAGGGGTTCTCTTCGGCCGGCACTGGTTCAACTGGATCGGTGACTATCGACTCAAAATTGCCTCGCTGCAGAACCACCATGCCGCGTCCGCCGCGTCTGGCGACAGGAAATTTTGTGGATCGAATGACCTGTTCAGCACCCCGGCTGGTTTTCACGGTCAGGCCATCGCGTTTTTTGTCGGCAAGAACGAAACCAAGAACGCGATCGCCAAAGCCAAGCTTGATTGCCAGCACGCCCTTGGCCGCACCAGCAACGACTGGAATTTCCCACACGGGGAAGATGATAACGCGGGCGTTAGTAGTGGCCAGGCAGAGATTTTCACGCCCGGCCGAAGCAAATACTCCGATGATTTCATCGCCTTCAAAATTAACCGTGTCGGGACGCATATACTGACGCCCCTTGCGATTGGATGGAGCAACAAAGGCTGCGATGGAGAAACGCACCACCTTGCCGCCGGCTGAAACAGCCACAGCATAAGGGGGCGGCACGGCATCGGCAGCGGCTTCGTCAGCTGGTAGAAGATCTTCTACCAGCATGGTTTGCGAAGCCTGCGACGCCTCAGATTCGGCTTGGGTGGCCTGATCAAAAAGCCCATTAGCATCGTCGATTACCGGCTCGTCAGGTGCTTTCGGAGGCGGTTCGGCGTGTGTTGGAAGGCAGCGGGAGTCGTTTGAAATCACACCGATCAGCCGTTCACCATCGTCAAAATTGAAGAATTTGCGGATTGGATCACCATGGCCTGTCGTCATCATAATTTCATGTGTACGAAGGGTATAGGCAATGCCGCGATTGGTAAAGAATGAGACACTCTGGCGGGCTGTGGCTCGAAGCACCCAGCCAATTGAGTCGTCTTCACGCATACGGATGCTGGCAAGGTCGGTGAACGTTTTCTGGCGTTTTACCCAGCCATCAAGGCTGACGATGACCCAGGCATCTTCATCAACGATGTAATCTTCCTGCCGAAATTCAATGGGCAGAGCCGAGCCTTCATGATCAATTCGGGTGCGTCTTGCATCCGAATAAAGTTTGAGCAGTTCGCCCAACTCATCATCCACAATTTTCCAGCGAGCAAGGGTATCGGCGAGCAAGGCTTCGATTTCGGCAAGTCGATTTCGGGCCTGTTCCAGATCGGCCAGAATATCGAGAATTTCGAGCTTGCCCAGGCGATAGAGCTTAGTTTCAAGAATGGCATCAGACTGAATCTCGGTCAATCCGAAGCGATTACACAACTTAGGCAGGGCGTCGGACTTGCCTTCCGAGTCGCGGATGATGCGAATGGCTTCGTCGAGATTATCGAACAGGATCGCAAAACCTTCCAGAATATGGATTTTGCGTTCCAGGTTCCGCTTTTCGTATTGAAGCCGACGGGTGACGACTTCAAGGCGAAAATCGAGAAACTGAATAAGCATGCTGCGAAGGTCGAGCCGGGCAGGCACAGCAATGGCGGCTTCATCTGCCGGTAGCAGGCATGTCAGGTTCACGCCAAAGGTGGTTTGCAGAGGCGTATTCTTGTAGAGATAGGCCATGGCCGATTCAGCTGTGGCGCCGGGTGCCAGCTCAAGCTGAATGCGAATTTCATCAGTAGAAAGGTCTTTGACATTCACGAGTTGCGGCACCTGACCGCGGCTGATCAAGTCGCCAATTTTTTCGACCAGCGGGTCTTTCTGAACGGTGTAAGGAATGCTTGTGACCCAGACGATGGCAGCCTTCTGGGTGTCGCGTTCCCAGGTGCCACGCACCTTGATAGAGCCAGAACCCGTGGCATAAACATTGGCGATTTCAGACTTTGAAGCGACAATCACACCGCCTGTTGGAAAGTCGGGGCCTGGGAGCACCTCCATGATTGCGTCGAGCGAGGCTTCGCGATTATTGATCAGGAGTTTAAGTGCTGAAACGACTTCGGTCAGGTTATGCGGCGGTATGTTGGTAGCCATGCCGACGGCAATGCCGGTGGCACCGTTGACAAGGAGGTTAGGCAGACGAGCGGGCAGAACGACTGGTTCGTCGACGGTGGCTGCATAGTTTGCACGAAATTCGACGGTATCCTGCTTCAACTCGTTGAGCAGTTCTTCGGCGGCGGGCATGAGCCGGCATTCGGTATAACGCATGGCGGCGGGCGGGTCGCCATCGATCGAGCCGAAATTGCCGTAGCCGTCGATCAGCGGGTAACGCAGCGAGAACGCCTGGGCCATACGCACGAGAGCATCGTAAATAGATTGGTCGCCGTGCGGGTGATAGCTCTTTATCACTTCGCCAACCACAGCAGCCGACTTGACATAGCGTCCATCAGAGCGGATTGACAGGTCGGCACCCATGGCGTAAAGAATGCGTCGCTGAACAGGCTTAAGGCCATCTCGAACGTCGGGCAGGGCACGGCTGGTGATAACGGAAAGTGCATAGTTGAGGTATCTGGCCCGGGTGGCTTCCGCCAGTGGGACATCATCGACCTTGGGGTCAGGCGGTGGTGCTTCAATGCCACCCTGGCCACGATTTCGTTGCCGTCTTGCCATGTCATCCTTGCCTTTGGAGCTTACACCGGCGCAACTGCCGGGAACTTAACCTCAACAGGATTGGATTATAGTGAGTTAAAACCAATTCACAAGGAAAAAGGTCGCAAGTTGAGATGAGAGCAAGATTAACCTGGGTATGGAAATTGCTGGGGAAGCGGGGTGCAGGGGGCATTGACCAGAATAAGGAGGCAGGTTGGCAGTAAAATTGAGCGATTGTTGCAAAAAAACAACTCATAACCCGCAAGATCGAAAAATCACATAGGGTAATATTTGCTGCAGGCTTGACCTGAGATGATCAAAGTATAAGAATAGTTAAAGGTAAATGAATGTCAGATTCATTTTGTATGAATTGGTACAGAATTTGCCACCTTTCCATCTGCGTATCTATTGATCAATCACCGTGACCCCTTCCGGGTTCTGGAGTAACTGATGCATTCCTCATTCATTCGCAAGTCACTGGCACTTCTGGTATTCGTTTCCACCACAGCTCTGATCGGTTGCGGCGGTGCTCCTGGTGCACCTGAAGCCGGCGTGATTGACCCGGGTCCGAAGAAGAACGCAGGTGGTGCTGCTGCTGATGCCAAAGGCAAAGGCGCACAGGTTGAAACCAAGAAGTGATATATCTGCCTATATAATAGGCGATTTTTATCAGTATTCGGCCTCATTTTCCTCTCTATTGTCATCCTTTTCAGGAGTTTTCCATGAAATCAACTCGAAAAGCAGGTCGATCGGCATTCACGCTGATTGAATTGCTTGTGGTGATTGCGATTATCGCAGTTCTCATTTCGCTTCTTCTTCCGGCAGTTCAGTCGGCTCGTGAAGCCGCTCGTCGTGCCCAGTGCATTAACAATATGAAGCAACTTGGGTTGGCCACGGCCAATTATGAGTCAGCCCATAGTGTTTACCCGCCCGGTATGTTCTGGCAATATTCGCCTGCCGGCTATGTTACCACAGCTGGTGGTCCTCTGGTTCTGCTGACACCACAACTGGAACAGAATGCCATTGCCAATGCCATTAACTTTATGGTCGTTCTCTGGGATCCACCCAACAGCACGATTCATGCACTCGGTATTAACACCCTGTGGTGCCCGAGCGATAATGCCAACCAGATTCGTTCGCTCCCCTATGGCGGCACAAGCTATCCCCGCATGGCTTATTCCAGCTATGCCGGTATGTGCGGCCCCTGGATTGCCAACACCTGGTCGATCCCCGGGCTGGGAACGGGTCAGCGTGCTACCCACAGCCAGGCTAAGGCAAACCAGATTGGTATGTTCAACGTTTGTAGCGATATTCGCATCAGTGGTGTTACCGATGGCACATCGAACACCATCATGTGGGGCGAACACACGGGCGTTCCCCTGACGGCCTCTGCCCAGCTTGACTGGCACTGGTGGACATCAGGTAATCATGGCGATACGCTGATTACATCCATGTTCCCACCCAACCCACAGAGACGTATTCCTGGTGGTTCTGGTGGTATGGCTTTCATCTATTCTGCTTCGAGCATGCACCCGGGTGGTGCTAACGTGGCGATGGTGGACGGCTCTGTCCGCTTCATCAAGGATACGATTGATTCAGCCCAGCCAATGGTTCCCCTGACCAGTGCCGGTGTTGACCCGATTCAGTCGGAAATCGCTGCCTGGATTACGACCATCCCAACCGGTGGCAGCACCACATGGGACGTTACATATGGACCCAAACCTGGTGTTCGTATGGGCACGTGGCAGGCACTGACCACCCGCAACGGTGGTGAAGTGATCTCAGCCGACTCTTATTGATCAATAATCGTTTAATGACGATCGAAAGGCCGGCACCCAGTGCCGGTCTTTTTTTATTTTCAGGTTTTCCTGTCAGTTCAAATATGGTTTTTTATTACGCCGCTGAATTTTCAGGATGTCGGCCACTTCACGAGCGTTAATTTCGCCCATCATCACGTCCCACAGGTCTTTCATGCCTGTCCAGAAGACATATTTCTTTGGGGCCGGAGTCACCTCCCAGCTTCCTTCGCTGATTTCTGCCTCAAGTTGTAATGGTCCCCAACCGGCATAATTTGCGATTAAGATTGAAGGTTCAACTTGTTGAACAAGCATATCTGAGATTTTATCGGGGTCGGCCGTGCGATAAATTTCGCGGGCGATTTCATCGTCGGCAAAATTTGGATCCCGGTGAACAATCAGCAAGGGGCCACCTACCGGTCCACCGACATGAATGGGTTTATCCCACTCAATTTTGCGTCCATAAATTTTGACCGAGAGTTCCTCAATCGTGAGCTTGCTGGGCCGGTTAATAACAACACCGGCGGCACCTTCAGGCGAGTGATCAAAAATATAAACGACCGTACGGCAGAAGTTGGGGTCGGTGAGTGAGGGCCGGGCCAGCAGGAAGTGGCCCCTGAACGAGCGATCAGCCATGATGGTGCAGGGTGCCCGCCTCTTCTGCGGAATGATTGAGGATTTTCCGTCGAACAGCTTTGGTGCCAGTGGCACACAACCGCTTGATTTTTACCGCCCGATGCCTGCGCGTCAACAAGTCGAGAGCATCAGGGAGTAGCATTCAGAAAGGAATGGAGTGCGATTCAGGGAGCTTTGGTGGCTTCTGCCGGTTTGGCGGCTGCAGGCTTTTCCTGGGTGCGCATTTCCATGGTCTGAAGGATTTGCTCAACCAGAGATCGAAACTGGTTGGAGTTTTCGGAATAGGTCATGGATTCGGCGATGATTGTCTGATTCTGTGGAAACTGCATAACGAAGCCATCGAAATGGCCACGTTTGTTATTTCCGACATCTTTTGCCTGAAGAGCGGCCTCAACGACATAAACGCGACGATTTTTCCAGGCTGGGTCGTTTAGCCAGCCTTCACTTACGGCAAATATTTGAAAGCCATCGGCCTTCCATTCGGCCTCAAGATCTTTGCGAAAGTTTTCCGGTTTGGTTGCATTGCCATCAAGATCGATCCTGATGAAATCAGGAATTTCACCCGTTGAGACGAACATAATCAGGTTATCTTCCGTCATTTGCGGCTTGAAAACCGGCGGGTGAAGGAGCATGAACCGGTTTAGCGGATCTTCGAAAACCAGCCAGCTGTTTTCTTTAGTCGGGGTGGGAGGCGACGTGGGTATATTCACCGGATTTTGTCGGCCGGTAACTTGTCGTTCGTAAACCAGCTTGCGATCGAAGACCTGCTTGAGGCGGCCTTCGCTGCCGGCAACATCAGAAACCTCAAGCTGGGCAAAAGTCATTTTGGTGATCGCGCCGGCGGCGCTGATAATGGTGTCCTGCGAGCGGGCACCGACCAGTGGAAGGTCGTCAACACGGGCAGTGCCCTCGGAGAAATCAAATTGATACTGAAGATTCAGTGAACAGGTGCCCAGATCAGTTGTGACATTGCCCGAGATGCCAATAATTGCACTGTAATCTTTGGGATTCGCTGCACTGGGCTGAACGGAAATGATTGTACCCATTAATTTTGTGGACTGAATCTGCCCCCGGCCCAGCAACATTCTGGAAGCCGTTCGATTAATTGACCACGAATCGCCGATGCGAAGAGGGGTCTGCGGCAGCAGTTCTGCGAAATTCAGGAGAGTGGGCACGGAGGTGGCCACGCCGAATTCGAAATCGGTGACTGGACGGCCATCAGTCAGGCTGAGGATTTGCTCGCCGGCCGGCCCTTTCACAGTGTAAACGACAAGCCCGTCAAGCGGGGGTTTTTTGGCGACATCCAGGCCCTGCGGGGCAGGTTCAAAACGCAGCGTTTCAAATCGGCGAACCACTGCTGTCACCTTATTGGCCCCGCTGAGCAGGGCTGGTCGTTCGGAGTAGATGACCTGACGAGTGCGTTCAGACTTCACAGGTGCGCCCCTGGGCACATCGACAGTCATTACAAGTGTTTCCTTGAACGCATTTCGAGTCTGACCAATTTCACCGGCCAACGGTTCGCCATCCTTAAGGGTGTAGACCTCGCGGAAGCGATATTTTGTCGAGACATTCTTCAGGGCGGCACCCAGCGACTGTTCATTTCTGGCCTCAGCCGGCGGTTGTTGAACCTGGGCATGGCTGGGCTTCTGCAGAAACGACAGGCCGGCAAGGAGGGCCGCAGTGGCAACTGGAAGGGCCAAATCGCGGCGAATTCGGTCTCTTTTCAAGTGGGTCATTGGCCTGGCCTTTTCATCAGCAAAAGTAGTTGCAGATCCGGTTTCAACCCGCGTGTAAATGTCATGTAGATCTGATTTAATCATATCATGGTTAACAGCGACGAGAGAACTCAACCAGCATCAGTGGATTTGGAAATCAAGGTAAACGCAACTATTTTGCCGACTTTGGCAACCAGCGAAGAGATTCCACAAATTGAAGGGTTTCCTTGTTTCCTGATTGAAACTCGGCCAGAGTGCTGGTTACAGTCATCAAATACTGGTCCCCCTCAGGCGAGGCCATTAGATAATAATACCAGGCGACCGGCAGATCCTGTATAACCCCCTCTACAGCCAGCTTATAACCAAAGCCTGACAGAGTAGAACGATCAAGTGTACCCTCACCAAAAAACTTGCGGAAACGATCCTTCAGTCCGGCCTGAACATCTTCTCGAAACTGGGCAGGATCCTGATGGTGCCCTTTCTGTACTGATGTACCTTTTTTCAGATTACACTGAGCGATAACCACGCCGCCCCTGTCCACACGCTTGATGACCGATTCCTGTACATCGCTCCAGGTTGTATGCCAGTCGCGGTCATGTTCCAGCGAAAAAAGCCCTGAAGGCTCGAGCCAGACCAACTTCAACAGGGGCGGGGAAATGGCTTTGGGCCAGGCCTCAAGTTTATCATCTGAAAGCGGTTCTGGAATCTGGGCAAGAACCGAGCGGCGAACCTCGAGAGTGCTGTGAATTTCAAGCCCGGCTTCCACCGAGCCCGGCCTGCGGCTTTCGTCACGCTCCATTCGAACGAAATCGACAAAGCCGTTTTCTCGATTAAAAGTAAAATGTCCTTCAACCGTCATTTTGCCCTCAGCACCCAGCACGGCACCGCGAACATGGCCCTTAACCTTTATTGCAACTTGATTTGTATCAATTTTATCGATAGTTCCTTCAAGCTCGTTGACAGAAATAAGATCAAAAAGTGTCAAAGTTTTTGCGGCGAGTTTGTCGAGCCTGTATTTATCGCCTACAGCGACCGGCTCACGAGGGAGAAGCGTCCATAAAGTCGTGCCGTCGCAAGGCATGGTGATAGCTTCAAGTTCCTGCCTGCTGATCGGGCCATCCAGCGGGGCCTGACGTACCGATTCATCCTGCAGATCAACCAGGAATCGAAGTCGACCAGGTGAGAGAGTGGTTTTGGCCTGGCGGATCTGGCCACCCATGCTGACCTCGGCCAGTTCGACCAGGCGTTGAGCCATCAGGACATTTGACGAGGCATCGGCAGCCGAGTCAGCTAGTTTCCAGCGATCCTGCACCACCATTCGAGCGGTAACCTGAACCTTGAGGCTTTCGGGCTTGAGTTCCTCTGGCCGGGTCAGGTTCTTCGGATCAGCCGCCGGGTCAAGCAGATAATTGCCATCGGCCGTCATGGCACCGGCCGTGCGGATAACCCGGCTCGAATCGACACGTTCACGCAGGTCGATTTTTAAGGAATCGGCCGCAAAATTGGGTGTCGTCCAAAAAACCAGAAGGCCCAAACCGACTTGGCAGACGCACTTGAAAGACATATTGAACATCCTGTATTCTATAGACTTACACTGGTTCATGCGAAGTCTGCCAGAGCGGTGAATTTGTGGAAATTTTGAACGGCCTGTGACCTTTTCGCGTGGTTTCTACGTATATCCAATAGAGTGATTTTGGCAAGTGGTAATTTCTCGGGACGAGTGAGGTCAGAGAAATTACGGTTTCCGGAATATCTTCAATTGATCAGGCAGGCGAATGGAATTCAACGCGTCTCTGTCGCGAACCATCGACCGATTACGATGAATTGTTGAGAAGCCTGGAACGACTTTCGTACCGATGGCGTCCAATGAACATGATTGGCACCCTCGCGTGATTCGGACGGAAAGTGTGACTGCCCATCACCCCCTGTTCTGAAAGGAACCCAGAAATGGTGACGGAAATCAGCCAGCAAGGTATCAGCAACCAGGCCGAAAGCACTTACCGATCCGAATCCCTCAGGCGGCTTCGCGACCAGATGGTCCGCTATACACCCAAGGGTAAACGAATCAAGCAGTTAGATAGTGCCGAACTGCTGCTTGAGGAGCTGAATGATGAGACGGTATATCCGTTTGATTTCATTCACTTTCGAATTACCGGCGTGCGTTTGCTGAAGCCAGATGCCACCACGCAGAAAGGATTGCAGTGGCGGGAAGATCTTCTGGATTTTATCGAGGATATCTCAGAAAGCGTACTTCAGGACGCCGAGCGGGTAGGCCAGAAAGTCTGGACTGTGGAAGACCTTGCTAAACGGTTTGACGTGGTGGAGCGCACGATAAACCGGTGGCGGCAGCGGGGGCTTGCCGCGCGTCGATTCCGCTTCAGAAACCGGGTCAAGCTGGGGTTTCTCGAAGCGACGGTTGAAAGATTTGTGGCACGCCACGCCGACCTTGTGCGCCGCGGAAGCCAGTTTCGCAATGTTGATGTGGATGAACGCGAGAACATATTCAGCCAGATTCGATCGATGCTGGAAACGAATCCGGATACCAGTATTTCAAGCATCACACGAACGATCGCGAAGCAGATGTCACGTTCACCAGAAACGATTCGCATGATGATCAAGGAGCACGATCGCATGAACCCCGAGAAGGCGTTATTCCCTGATGTGACCGGTCCCCTTTCGGAGGCCACAAAGGCCCAGATTTATAATTTAAGCCAGCGTGGTGTGGGTGTGGCTGCCCTTGCCCGACAATTTCGTCGGAGCCGCCAGACCGTGCATCGGGTGCTTATCGAGGTGAGGGCCGTTGAACTTCTGAAGACTTCGCTTGAATTTATCGACAACCCGGCCTTTGCAGAAGCGGGTGTCGATGCCGAATTCATGGCGGAACTGCCCGAAGCCGAATCGGCAGTGAAAAAGTCTCGGGCCCCCAAAGACCTGCCGCCCTATCTTTCGAGTCTTTATGAAGTTCCTCTTCTGACCCGGCAGCAGGAACAGCACCTGTTTCGGAAGATGAATTATCTGAAGTGGAAGGCGATGCGCCTGCGCGAGAAGGTGGGAGCCGACCTGACTCATGTCAAGTCATCAGATCTGGACCGGATCGAGCAGTATCAGGAAGAGTCGCTGGTGGTCAAGAACCAGATCATCCGGTCTAATCTGCGGCTGGTGGTATCGATCGCCAAGCGGCATGTGGGTACGGCGGCGAATTTCTTCGAGCTGATTTCCGACGGTAACATGTCGCTGATGCGGGCGGTGGAGAAATTCGATTACTCAAGGGGCAACAAGTTCAGCACTTACGCCTCGTGGGCGATTGTCAAGAACTATGCCCGTTCGATTCCGGAAGAAAGTCACCACCGCGACCGGTTTGTGACCGGCCATGAGGAGATGTTCGAGGCAGCGACAGACAACCGCATGGACGAGCAGGAACTGGAACTGGCCCAGAAGACACTTCGGCAGACGGTCAAGGGGATGCTTGAGCGGCTGGATGCCCGGGAGCGGCACATTATCGAACGCCGGTTCGGGCTGGGTGGCAGCGAGGAATGCACGCTGGAATCGCTGGGTCGTGAGCTGGGAATAACCAAGGAGCGGGTTCGCCAGATTGAGGCGCGTGCCCAGGAGAAGATTCGGCGTATGGCAAGCCAGGAGCAGATTGAAATGCCAAGTCGTTGATCGAATTGTGAAAAGGTAACGGATAAACCGTCAGGCCCGTTAATCGAAAGATACGGGCCTGAATTTTTTAAGATTGTATCTTGCCTTGACGAAACAGATCGGGTAGGATTTTCAATCCGATCGTGTTTGCTGGCGTAGCTCAGCTGGTAGAGCAACGGTTTTGTAAACCGTAGGTCGTGAGTTCGAGTCTCACCGCCAGCTTTGAAACATCGTGTGTCACGAATACGGGTGGATACCCAAGTGGCTAAAGGGGCCAGACTGTAAATCTGGTGGCACTGCCTTCGCAGGTTCGAATCCTGCTCCACCCATTGGCAGTAAAAGTGCAGAACTCAAGCGGGCGGGTGTAGCTCAATGGTAGAGCACCTGCCTTCCAAGCAGGACACGTGGGTTCGATTCCCATCACCCGCTTAGACTGACAAGTAGAGAAGGACCAGAGCTTTCAAATTCACTCTCAGGAACGAAACAGCGACAGATAAGGCTGCCGTGGCTCAGCTGGTAGAGCGCGTCCTTGGTAAGGACGAGGTCCCGGGTTCGATCCCCGGCGGCAGCTTTCTTGGTTACATATGTCAACCGAGGCATTGGGAATTGGGCGTGACGGTCACGACCCGATCATGAGATGATCGCGAGTCGGGACATCCGCCTGTAGCCTTGGTGGATCATCGACTCGCAGACGATTTTATCGAACGACGGGAGCAAGCATGGCTAAGGAAACTTATGTAAAGACGAAGCCGCACGTCAACGTGGGAACAATCGGCCACATCGACCACGGCAAAACCACACTGACGGCAGCACTGCTGTCTGTTCTGGCGGTTCAGCCGTGGGCTGGTACCACCAAGAAAAAGGATTACGCCGATATCGCCAAGGGCGGTACTGTGCGTGACTCAACCAAGACAGTGACAATTGCCGTATCTCACGTGGAATATGAGTCAGAATCACGGCACTATGCACACATTGACTGCCCTGGTCACGCCGATTACATCAAGAACATGATCACCGGTGCCGCCCAGATGGACGGTGCAATTCTGGTGGTGTCAGCCGCTGATGGCCCCATGCCGCAGACACGCGAGCACATTCTTCTGGCCCGTCAGGTCGGCGTGCCGGCCCTGGTGGTCTTTCTGAACAAGATTGACCTGGTTGACGACGAAGAGCTGTTGGAACTGGTTGAAATGGAACTTCGAGAACTACTTTCGAAGTACAAATTCCCTGGCGACGAAATTCCAATTACCCGTGGCTGTGCCCGACCTGCTTACGACAACCCGTCCGATCCCGAGAAGTCGAAGTGCATTCTTGACCTGGTCAAGACAATGGACAGCTACATTCCAGAGCCTGTCCGTGACAAGGACAAGCCTTTCCTGATGCCGGTGGAAGACGTCTTCTCAATCAAGGGTCGCGGAACAGTCGGCACCGGCAAGATTGATCGCGGTATCGTGAAAGTCGGTGATACGGTTGAAATTATTGGTTTCGACCGCAACAAGACTACGACCGTTACCGGCGTTGAAATGTTCCAGAAAACCCTCGATCTTGGCGAAGCTGGCGACAACGTTGGTATCCTTCTTCGTGGTGTTGAAAAAACCGACCTTGAACGTGGCCAGGTTATCTGCAAGCCAGGTTCGATAACACCGCACACCAAGTTCGAAGCTGAAGTGTATGTGCTCAGTAAGGACGAAGGTGGTCGACACACCCCATTCTTCAAGAATTACCGTCCTCAGTTCTACTTCAGAACGACAGATGTTACCGGTTCGGTTCTTCAGCTTCTGAACCCGGATGGTGGTGGCGAAGCTGAAATGTGCATGCCCGGCGACAACATCAAGATGGTCGTGGAACTGATCACACCGATCGCTATGGAAGAAAATCTTCGCTTTGCGATTCGTGAAGGTGGCCGTACGGTCGGCGCCGGTGTTGTGACCAAGATTCTCGCCTGATATAATCAGCAGACTGTAGCATGAAGGAAGTCTTACGACTTCCTTCATGGTTTCTGGCAACAGGAAATAATGTGATGAGAGAATACGTCTGGCTGGAATGCACTGAAACTGGCGATCGAAACTATCGTGTGCAGAAAGAAACACGTGGGGCGGGTCGCCTGGAACTAATGAAATATTGCCCGAGACTTCGCAAGCACACATTGCATAAAGAATCGCGCAAGAAGTGATTCTCACTTGCCTTATGGCTAATGGGATACGAGCGTAGCTCAATTGGTAGAGCACCGGTTTCCAAAACCGGCGGTTGGGGGTTCGAGTCCCTCCGCTCGTGCTTGTAGGTGGTGTGATTCAGTTGAATTGAGGCGGGTCATGGGCAAGGTTGACAAGAAAGATCGAAAGTCCGAGAATCTTCCTAAGAAGGATGAGGCGAAAAAGTCTGTACCTGCCGGGAACTCCAATGCGGTTTCCGAACTGTCCAAATTTTTTGCAAACCTTTTTCTGACGACTCGTTACAAAACTACTCAGGGTTTTGTTGCCCGAACAGCAACGGCCGTGGCCCTGGGAGTGATTTTTCTGGGCGGTCTGTTGCAACTTCATTACTCGCTGGTCAACGCGACAACACCGCAGTGGGCCAGCCAGCCCATTTCACGTCTGGGTATTCCTGGCCTTCTGGCATTGGCCTCAGGCTGGTTTATTTTCCGACTGATCAACTTTCCGGTTTTTGCCGAATTCCTGATTGCAACCGAAGCCGAAATGAATAAGGTTTCGTGGACAACGTGGAGTGATCTGAAACGGGCCACGACGGTGGTCCTTGTGACGGTTGTGTTGATGACAACATATTTGTGGCTGGTTGACCAGGTTTGGTCCACCCTTCTGACGTGGATCGGTGTGATCAGGATTTCCTGAGACTCACTTCACTTAAACAATTTTACTGACAGCGATTCCCATGGCAAAAGTACCTGATCTGCCGCCACCAACCGAACCTGAAGATGAACCGAATATCGAGTAGTTTGTTCTGAAGGTTCAAAGTTCGCGTGAG
>JBEITT010000057.1:0-33642 GCA_040374745.1 Planctomycetaceae bacterium
GCCAGGGCTTGCTGGGCCCGCAAAACCTACTTAATGCCGGATCGAAATTTTCGCTGGGTAAGGTAAATGGAAAGGATGAACTGGTTGATCAGCTTGGTAGTAGATTTCTGGATGGTCAGCCGGTGGCAGCCGGGTGGCTCGCAAAACCGGTGAACGCAGCACCGGGCCAGGGGGACTTGGCAGCCGCCGATGTGATTAACCTGGTTGACCGTTCGATTGTTCAGGCTAATCTGACACGTGCCGCCATTCGTCTGCCCCTTTCAAGCACAGCCAAAATGGTTGCCGCTGTTTCAGACAAAGCCGGTAACCTGCTTGGCCTTTATCGAATGATTGATGCTACATTCTTTTCACTTGATGTAGCCGTTGCCAAGTCACGAAACACATCCTATTACAACAACCCCACCGAACTTCAACCGGCTGACCAGGTGCCGGGAATACCGGCCGGTGTTGCCTTTACCAATCGCACATTCCGCTATCTGACGCTACCTTATTTCCCTGAAGGTATTAATATCTATCCGCCGGGGCCATTTTCGATTCTTAACAGCCCCAACACTCTTTTTAATGGTCGCAACGACGGGCCACCACTTCCGGCCTCAGACTATAAAAATGTACAGGCCTTTGCGGCGTTTAATCCATCCGCTAACTTTCATGATTCCACAGACTTTGCCAATCAGAATGGTGTGATCTTCTTTCCCGGGTCGCAGGCACTCTATCGCAACTTGCCTGATCCAAATTCATCGGTTCTGATTGGTGGCTTTGGTATCAGTGGAGATGGGGTTGATCAGGACGATGTTGTAACTTACACAGCCGGTCAGGGCTATCAGCCACTTCCAGTTGCTGTGCCACGGGCTGATTTCTTCTTCGTTCGCGGCGTGCGATTGCCCTATATGAAATTCAATCGACAGCCACAAGTCTCACCTGAATTACCTATACAGCCACTGCCTCAGCCGATCACGCCGCCAACCCGGTCTGACACAGCCCTTCGCGGCGTTTCCAATCGATATTTTCCTGTACGGAATTCATGAATCATGCAACCAACAAGAAAAATCAATACCGTTCTGACAATGCTGATTCTTGCCTCAGTCGCGGTTAATGGAATTAAAGCCTCAGAGCCTGGTGTCGCGGGGCGTCGAACGCTTTATTCAAGAGTGTGGGAATGGAAAAATTATCGGGCGGGCAGGCCCCAATATATTGAGCACAACATGCACAGGGCAGGGCATCCAGACCAGATTTCAAGCTGGGCGGCATTACCCAGGACAAGTACTGTGCAGGGCTATTGGGTCGGAGGTGGCGCGGGATTTGGTCATAGTCTTTCCCCGATGGCTGAGGAAGGAACCTGGGGCTGGGATAAGACAGGAAGCAATTTAATACCTCGACGAGTCCGACTTGGCTTTACTAACGGCAAACTTTACCAGGGAGGAATGGGATCTTATGAAACAGATCGTAAGAAGTAAAAATTAAATGAAATTCAAACGAGGACGACGGGGCTCGAACCCGCAACCTCCGGCGTGACAGGCCGGTGCTCTAACCAGTTGAGCTACGTCCCCAACTCCCTCAGGTAAATCAGTGTTTATCCTGATCAACTTGATAGCGATATAATAACGTCTCCGTTGGAATAGTCAAGAATCTTGCTTCAAAAAGTATCAGGCAAATGACGCAAAATCAGCCAGAAATTCAATTTCCGAAATTTCTTCTCACTAACGACGATGGTTATGGTGCACCGGGATTGATTGCCCTTGGCACGGCTGTGGCAAGATTGGGGGGTAGTAGCCTCGTCGTTGCACCCGCCCATGCTGTTTCTGGATGCGGACACGCCGTAACTACTCATGCACCAATCACTTCAAAGGCAGAACCGGCAGGTGGATTCAGTGTTGAAGGAACACCGGCTGATTGCGTTCGTCTGGCCCTTTTCCGGTTTGCCACTAATTCTGAGTGGGTAATTTCAGGGATAAACGCTGGAGGGAATCTGGGTGTCGACCTTTTTCACTCGGGAACAGTGGCGGCAGTGCGGGAGGCTGTTTTTCATGGAAGAAAGGGAATCGCAATATCTCATTATATTGCCAAAAATCATCTAATTAACTGGGAAATGGCGGCCGGTTGGGCCTCTGTAGTAATCGCCGACTTAATCTGTGGAGACGTCCCTGCAAATTCATTTTGGAATGTGAATCTGCCATGCCTTCCGAATGATTCTGCGATGCCTGAAGTGGTGCATTGCCAATGGGACAGGTCACCCTTGCCACTTGATTATCTGTTCGATGCGAATTCAGCTGCTTACTCTGGCATCTACCATCAAAGGCCCAGGGTCGAAGGGTCTGATGTGAGCGTCTGTTTCGGGGGGCGAATTGCGGTGAGCCTGATCCGCCTTTAATTCCTGATTCGATTCAGTGGAGGTAGTATCTGGCCATCATGCAGGAAGTCGACCATAATAAGAATAGTTGTGGGCCTCTTGGTTTTGATTCGATGTGTCAAAGGCAGAGAGGTTTCATGTGCACTCAATAGACTCATCAGGATAATTGCAGATAATATGAAACGATTTGATCTTTTTATGCTTGGCGCCTCAACGTTCATGCTTGTGAATGGCTGTGGCGAACCTCCTCAGATTGTTCCGGTGGTGCCTTCCGGAATGGAAGTGAGAGAAGTTCCGCCGCCGCAGAAAGAAGGGGATGCACCCGCTGCACTTGGCGAGAGCAATACTGCAAAAGCCAAGGAACTTCAACGTCAGGCCGCGGAATCTGCAGCCAAGTCGGCCAAACAATTTGATCTTGAAGAATACAAAAAACAGGGTTTGAAAATTGATATTCTGGCTGAGGGCACTGGAGAGGGAGCCAAGTCAGGCCAGAGTGTGACTGTGCATTACACAGGAACTCTGGAAAATGGTCAGCAATTTGACAGTTCACGTGGCAAGAGCCCTTTCACGCTGGTTTTAGGAGCAGGGCAGGTGATTCAGGGCTGGGACGCTGGCCTTCAGGGTATGAAGCTCAATGAAAAACGCAAGCTGACAATTCCTGCGTCACTTGGCTATGGTACGAAGGGTTCTCCGCCTACGATTCCTCCCAATGCAACCTTGTTGTTCGACGTTGAAATGATCGAGATCAAATAAACCAATTACCAAGGCTGAGCATACAAAAATAAACGAAGGGACTGGCTGAGTGCCAGTCCCTTCGTTTTCTCGATGGAAAATATGGTTAGGTTTTGACGAAAATCAAATTAATGCTACATTCCAATATTGAAAGCGATGTTCTAAATCAAGTCAGAATATGCCCATGGGGCCAGTTGCTATGAGCCGTTCGTTTGAAATCGACCGAAAAACCGCCGAAACCGAGATTAAGCTGGTGCTGAATCTGGATGGGTCAGGGAGGTCGAGCCTTTCAACCGGCCTGGGTTTTCTCGATCACATGCTCACCTTATTTGCACGCCACTCGCTTGTTGATCTGGAAGTGTTCTGCAAAGGCGACACGCATGTGGATGGGCATCATTCAGCGGAAGATATTGGAATTTGCCTGGGCCAGGCAATTGAGCGATCACTTGGCGATAAAAAAGGAATCTATCGCTATGGCCACATGAGCCTGCCGATGGATGAAACGCTGGTTCAGGTGGCAATTGATTTTTCAGGACGACCCTATTTTGTGTGGAATGTAACATTCCCGACGCCAAGAGTGGGCGAATTCGACACCGAACTTGTCGAAGAATTTTGGCATGCCGTGTGTGTGCAGGCGAAGATGAACCTGCATGTGAACCTGCAATATGGCCGAAACAGCCACCACATTGCCGAAGCCATTTTCAAAGCCCTGGCCCGTGCCATGCGTCAGGCCTGGGCAATAGACCCTCGAGAGCCCGGCGTGCCTTCCACCAAAGGAACATTAAGCCAATGACGGCGGAAGACCTGGGCCAGGGTAACGAAAATCAGTCGGATTCAAGCCCCGTCAAGTCTGGCAAGGCCAGCCTGCTTCTCTTTCTGGTCGGTTTTTCGTTGCTTGGCTGGGCGATTTATTCAAACCGGGCCCAACTGGCAAGATGTTTGTCGGGCGAGATCAGCTATTCTCGAATCATGGCCGGTTTTTTGCTGCACATGGCCGGCATGGCGATCGCTTTTATCCGCTGGTTTTTCCTGGTCAGGATGCAGGGCATTCCGATTCCCCTGGCTGATTCTCTGCGTCTTTCAGTTGTCGGTGCTCTGTTTAATCTGGTTATTCCCGGGGCTGTCGGGGGCGACCTGGTCAAGGCGGCTTATCTGGCCCAGATGGACATCCCGAAAGTCAGGGCCTTTTCCAGCATGGTCATCGACCGTCTGCTGGGGCTTCTTGGGCTTTTTCTGCTGGCCAGCGGTGCCGGCATATCTGCCTGGAAAAATTCGCCGCCTGAAGTTCACCGGATCACAATTTTTGCATTGATTGTGACGGCTGTCGTACTTCTTATTCTTTTGCTGGCATTTGGCGGATTAATCAAAGGCAAATCGGCCAAAGCCGTCGAGCTGAGTGCCATGTCTGCCGCCTATCGAAGCCACCTGCCTGCAATCGCCTTCTGGGCCATTGCCTCCGTGCTCATCCATGTTTTGAATACCTGGGCGTTTTATTCTGTCAGTATTGGCATTTTGCCAGAGCTGAAAATTGGCCTGGCCACGCATTTTCAGATAGTGCCACTGGTTCTTTTCAGCACAGCGGTGCCGCTGCCGCTGGGGGCAATTGGCCTGTCAGAAAATGTCAGCGAATTTCTGTTTAAAAACGTAGGCCACCCTGACGGTGCCATTGCGATGATGGGTTTTCGAATTCTCCAGTTCGGGTTCGGCATCTGTGCCGTACCGGTTTATCTGGCAAATCTTTCAAAAATGAAGCAGCTTTCCAGCCGCCAGTGGCAATAACCTGTGGGGATAGCCAGATTCTAACTACCATCATTATTGCGGTTTCCAGCCTGTACCAATGACATTATCCGGGCTGAAACCCGTTGGCCAGGGTTCGCTCAATCAATTGTCCGAGTCTGTTTCCGGCCGATTTCGCGATTTCAAGCACTTCTTCATGCGTGATTTCAGCTGTTGGGTCGTCGCCACTGCCCGAAGCAGCATTGGTGACCATGGCAAAGGCCATAACCTCCATGCCTGACGCACGAGCCACGATGGCTTCGGGAACTGTTGACATACCCACCACATCGGCCCCAAGGCCGCGAAGCATGCGCACTTCGGCGGGGGTTTCGTAGCTGGGGCCAGGCATGGCGGCATAAACGGCGGGTGTCAGCCGCAAGTTCATGGTGGCCGCTTCGTGCATGGCACGCCTTCGCCAGACGGGGCTGTAGACCTGGGTCATGTCAGGGAATCGCTTGCCCAGGCGTTCGTCGTGCTTGCCACGTAAGGGGTTATGGCCAATCAGGTTGATATGGTCAGTGATTGAGCATAAATCACCGGGCCCAAGGCCTTTGGCGATGCCGCCAGTGGCCGCTGTAAGAACTAACAGCTTGGCACCAAGGGTGGCGGCTACACGCGTGGGCAGTGTGACTGTTTCAAGGTTGTGCCCTTCGTAGTAATGAAACCGGCCTTGATAAACCAGAGCCCTAATGCCGGCAAAGTCTCCGTAAACGACTCGCCCGGCATGGCCTTCGACCCCGGGTGGCTCGAAGCCGGGAATCTCGTCGTAGCTTATACTGACGCGGTCATGAACGACCATGTCGGCCAGGTGGCCAAGCCCCGAGCCCAGCACCAGTGCCAGTGTCGGGGGCTCATCAATGCGGTGGCTGATTGCACTGGCGGCGGCCTGGACGCGGTCGTAGAGATTGGCATTTCCCATGATTTTTCAGACCCGGATTTCGAGAATCAGATAAACAGCCCGACGATGCAGGCCGAGAGGTAATTCGCCAATGTGCCGGCCACCATGGCCTTGAAGCCAAGTTTGGCAAGATCACGGCTGCGTTCGGGGGCCAGGGCCCCAATGCCGCCAAGCTGGATACCAATGGAGCCAAGATTGGCAAACCCGCACAGGGCAAACGATGTGATGGCAAATGATCGAGGGTGAATGGCATCCTTTATTTTGCCAAGACCTTCATAAGCAATAAGTTCATTCAGGATCGTTCGTGTGCCAAGCAAGCTGCCGACCTGTGTGGCCTCGCCCCAGGGCACACCCATGAGCCATGCCACGGGTGAAAGCATAACGCCGACGATCGACTGCAGCGAAAGGGTGATCTGCGTGCCGGCATATTGATTCAGAGAGGAACCGACGAGGCCAAGTAGAAGATTTGTCAGGGCAATCAGCGAAATGAATGAGATCAGCATGGCTGCAATATTGAGCGAAAGGCCAAGCCCTTCACGAGTGCCACGGCTGGCTGCGTCGAGGATATTGGCGTCGTGCGACGTTTCATCAACCTTGATAAAACCAAGTGTTTCAGGAGATTCTGTTTCCGGAATCAGCATCTTGGAAATGAGAATCGTGCCTGGAGCGGTCATGATGACAGCAGCCAGAATGTGCTGCGGCTCAATGCCATATGCGAAATAGGCACCCATCATGCCGCCCGAGACGTGTGCCATGCCGCTGGCCATCACCGTAAGCAGTTCTGACTGTGTAAGTTTTGGCAGAAAGGGGCGAATGGTTAGCGGAGCTTCTGTCTGACCCAGAAAAAGACTGGCGGCCACGTTCAGGCTTTCAGCTCCCGAAATGCCCATCAGCCGTTTCATAACCCAGGCGATTTTGGCCACTACGGCCTGCATCACGCCCAGCTTGTAAAGCACCGCAAAAAGCGATGACATGAAAATGACCGTGGGCAGCACCCGAAAGGCAAAGACAAAGCCAATAGGGCCGCCAGGATTAATCGCTTTCTCGCCAAATACAAAAGCTGCGCCGGCCTCGCTGCAGGCCAGCACTTTTTCGACGACCTTGCCCAGCCAGTTCAGGAACGACGCGCCACGAGGGTCGGAAAGCACCAGAAAGGCCAGAAGCCACTGCAAGCCAATGCCCCAGAGCACGACTTTTCGCGAAATGGCTTTTCTGTCGGTTGAAAAGTAATAACAGCCGCCAAGAATCAGCAGCATGCCCAGGCCGCTACGGGCACGATCAGTAAAGGGCACTTTGGTATAATTTGGAGTGTTTTTTATCGTATTAGCGCCCGATGGTGCCGAGACAGCATCCAGTGGCTCGCCGCCCGGATTTTCCGCGGGATTTGGTGCAGGTTTTGTTTGGGATTCGGTTTTGCCGGTGGCTGCCGGCTTTGCCTCCTGCGCCATTGCCAAGCGGGGAATGGATGAAAATGCCAGCATAAAAAGCAGGCTGAGACAAGCCATTTTCTTGGGAAACACGGGCAACTCCAGGGGCAGACTTTAAAACACGCCGGTTGATTTGTGCATTAAGCACGGTTGGTTGTGTAAGGATTCTACTCAGATTAGTTTTCTGGCCAATTTTCGGCAAGTGATTTATGCAAGAGGCTTTTCGGATTCCATGGCGATAAGCTCAAGGATTTGGTTTTTCTTTGATAAACCGAATCATCAGCGGGTAGGCCCCCTTGATCATGCCACCATGGTTATAGCCGTCAAGCTCGTAAAGCGTTGTGCGCTTATGCCCGGCCAGCTTCATCATCCGGTTCATGTAAGCGTTTTCTTCATATCGGCCCAGCATTTCAAGCTCGCGGTCGCCGGTGACAAGCAGCATAGGCGGGGCATCGTTCCGAACATGAAAAAGTGGAGCATATTCGTCAATCACAGGCTGGGTATCGACAATTCCACGCTCCTTGCGAATCGTATAATGCGTAATGCACTGGCTGCTCATGGGTAAAAGTCCGGCGATTTTGTCAGCGTTGATCCTATGCCGACCGAGCCATTTTTTCTCGAGGCCAATCATGCATGTGAGATAGGCGCCGGCCGAATGGCCACCGACATAGATTTTCTCTTTTGAGCCTCCATATTTTTCAATGTTGGCGAAGGCCCAGGCGACGACTTCGGCTGCATCTTCGATATAGGCTGGTGCCTTGGCTCTGGGGCTGAGGCGATAAGTTGCAGCAATTACGGCGAATCCCTGATTTTTTAGTTCCTGCGGAATCGCCTTGGTTCCACCTGTGAGCCCGCCACCATGAAACCAGACAAGTGTCGGATAGTTTTTCGAATCTTTTGGATAATAAAAATCCATGCGGCACTTTTCCACACGGTATTCGTCGACATCTGCCGGGTTGATGTACAGCAGGTCCTTTTCGATCTGATATTCTAATTTTGCAGTCGCCTGGCCCGAAACGGCTATGTTGAATACCAAAAATGTAATTGCACAGAAGAATATATTGTATTTCATGTTGTGGTTTCCAGTGATTGAGCGTTTCAAAATGTCGGGTAAGATACATCAAAAACAAGTTACTCGATGAGTCGCCGGCGGGGAAGAGTCGAATTGAATTTATGAATAAAAAGAGTCCTATTTGCGAATAAAAAAGACACGGGCCTAAGCCCGTGCCTTTCGAGAGAGTGATTCGTGCCGGCCAATCTGGCGGCAGTCCGAAGGGTCTTATCAGATAAGGCCCAGCAGCTTTTTCAGATCATCATCAAGAATAATGTATTGATCCAGCAGGCTGATCAGGGTTGCCGAAGGTGTCGTGGTGCCACTGGCCGCCGCTGAACCACCTGTGCGGGGGGCTGATTCATCAAGATAAATCGTGATGCTGAAGGTTGACTTGTTGCCGGCCCAGTCAGTGACAGTCCAGGTAATTGGGTCGAGCCTGAATTTCAATGTCTTGGATGGGTCGAAAGTCTGTCCTGCCTTCTGAAGTTTGTAGTTGGTATAGTCAAGAATTCCGGCAGAAGTGTCCTCCGTAATCTTGTACTTGCCATTTGAATCCTTGAATTGTGCCGATGTGAAGGTATTGTTATAGCTTCTGGCACCCCAGGAATTATCAACCATCATTCCCTTCACAAAGAAGCCAATGTCCAGATCGTTCGGGTGCATGACACCGACGAAGTTCTTCGTCCAGACGCCATTGTTATATCCGTTGGCCAGACCATTGGCGTCAGTCGTCTGGCGACGTAGTTGATTGGGATCTGGGGTTGTAAGGTTCAGGTCGGGTGATTCCTGATCACCATAAACCATGACAGTCCGGGCTTTGCCTGTGCTGTCAAGATTTCCCGAGATCAAGTTCCAGCCCTTGCGGATAGGTACTTTGACAACCGAATTATTGAACGTGTTGGTCTGGGTCGTTGTCAGGCCCGGCGGAACAGTGACTTTGGGCACAGCCACGCCATTAACTGAAAGATCAAGTTGCTTGAAGCCCGTGGCCCCATCAAGATTGCCATTCTTCAGGGTATAATTGTCATAGCCTGAATTATTGACGTCTCTGGCAGCTCGAAAACTGAATTGGTAGTTGTTGGCAGTGCCGTTGGCTGTTGTCACCGGCAACTGGTTGGAATATTTTGCAGATGTCAGATCAACGGAGACCTGATAGGTTGATGGGTCGCCAATCAGACCATTGATGCGGGGCGATTCGTTGACCACTGTGCCATTTGCAAGTGTACGGATAAAAGTGCCCCAGCCGTCTTTGGCGTTAGCAGGTGCCACGACACCGCCAATGGCAAGGCCATACTGATCCATGAGCTGAGAGTTATTCTTGTTACGCAGTTCCGCTGGCACTTCAACCCCTGTGTAATCAAGGATATTTCCGTATTGGTCCTTCACCACGCCGTCATAAACGCGGGCGATTGGACTGCCTGAGGCATTCAGTACTGGCTGTAGAGTTCGCGAATTGATCTCGAAATCTGCAAAAGGTGTAAAACCAGCCTGCTGCTCGTAGTAATATAGTTGTTTAACCTGGTTAGTCAGGCCTGTCAGTTCAAACGAGTTGAGCCAGACAGTGCCGATATTGATTACATCAGGATTGAACATCCTTGTAATGTCGCGATCCTTCGGATTGTAATTTGTGTAGAGACGCAGATTCAGTCGGGCCAGATTTTTGTCAGTCCGGTCTGTCAACTCCATAAAATCGACCGGATTATTCGTGCCGTCCTGAATCATTACATTTCGCGTGCGGCTGTTGGCTGTGGCGATTACAACATTTTGTGAATTCTGGAATATGCCGCCAGTAACGACATTATTGCCATTAACGGGCATGTCAATACCTACATCGTAACCACGAATTGTCACATTCTCATAATTGAAATTGGCAGTGACGGAATTACGAGCCATGGCTGTACCTGAGTAATTAAACCCAGACTCTCTCACCGGGGCTGTTCGGGTCGGGTAACGGGGATCCGGAACATACGTCACAATGATTGTCTTCGTTGGGTCGTTTGGATCAACCGCTCGCTTGTCATAGATGCCGACTCGGCCAAAAAGCTGAGTGTTCTTAACCGTTACATTGTTAGTGTAAGGGTCGAACATGCCTGAACCACGCTGATTGTGGGAAGTGAATCCTTCGATCACGGAATCAGGCATGGCTGTGGCATTGATGTTAAGCTGGTGGAACCATGTTTCGAAGCCGGTACCACTGGCATACGAAGTGTTATTCAGGAATCTTAGAATTGGTACATTTCCTACAGGCACTGTTTTGTTATCGCCACCCAGTGCGGCAATAACTGCGGCTGAATATTTACCACCGATGTAGGCCGCAGTGGCAGGGGCGGGATTCGGGTCGGCGTCAATCGCGGTGAACATCTTGGAATGAAATGCTGCCGGCATTTTCTTGGTTTCATATACATACATCATGGGGTCGGTGGTGATTTTGCCGGTTGAATCAATGGCATTACCGTTAGCGTCCCGCTTAATGTAAGTATAAGTCTGTTCAAGGCCGACCGTGAAAAACACAAATCCGTCATGTCGCTGACTCACCGCTATATTGTCGCGGACATCAACACCGGGGCCCTGGAACCAGAAGCCATCGCCCTGAAAGCCAAAATCTTGCTTGAATTTGCGGCTTTCGATCCCTTCGTTCGTGTTGGCACCGACCCCCTTGATTGCAAGGTTGCCGACAAATCGGCCAAGTTCGTTACCGGCCTCTGTTACAAAAGATGACCCCAGCACGTTAAAAGCAACGTTGTTATCAACATTCACGAAGCTCGAATGATTTACAATGCCCCAACCGGGGCTGTCAACCACGGCCGAATCACAGATGCAGGCTGGAGTAGTCGAAGTGATTACCGGACGCAGTGGATCTGTTTCGTCAATGCCAGCTCGATGGAAGTGCACCGCATAGCGTGCCCGTGGGTTCAGGCCCGTACCCGTGATCAGGTCGCCAGGCTTGGCATTGGCATCAACCAGAGTATTGGTCGCCCGCTGGGCATCTATCAGGGACTGGGTATAAAATTGAGGGTCATCAATTACGGTTCGTTTATCGGTTCGACCGAGTCCGTAAAAACCGACGCTGCATATATCGACATCAGTTGTATGCATGAACATAACGTGGCCGCGAGCCATCACCATATAAGGATTTTCCGACTGGATAATCACATTTCGGCTGACATTGGCCACCTGAACACCCTGGCCGGCAAGGCGCTGACCAGATGCCGGATCAACAGGTATCAGGTGATCAAGCTGTAACTGACCACGAATCTCAACTGCCGGCTTCAGTGGATTGCGTGGATCAATTCCAGTAACAACACTTACTCTGAAAAAGACCCGGCTTCGGCCGCCACCAAGGTCAATAATCTCTTTGATCAATCCTTCTTCATCTGAACTCTTACCTGTTGCTGCATTCACGGCGTTAGGGTCTGTGCCGGCAATTACCAGTCTGTCGCCAACTTTCCAGTTATTAATATCAACTGTGTTGACATCAATGAAAGCGGCGCCCTTGAGCGGGGCTGTTGTTGTAGTTGTAACACCACCCGAGGTGGTCGTTGTCGTGACCATCTCGTCGTAAATTTTGGATGAATCGTAATTGGTTGTTCTGGAAATTCCTCCTGGAATTGTCACATAAGGTGAAACATCAGCCCCCTCAAGCTCAACCATGCCATGAGCCAGCACACCCCGGCCAAACTGGAATGGATCAAGATGCTTGTTAAAAGCCTTTCCTGGGCTCATCGATAAACCTGCAATGTTGGCTGGATCGCCAGCAACGAACGCACCCCAGTCAGACGCAGCAATGACAATCCGGTCAATATAATCCCGGGTGGGTTCCATCACTTCAAGCATACCGTGTGGCATGGTTCCGGTTGACATCCCATCATGTTCGCCGCCCACGAAAAGAGTCTCGACAACCATCAGGTTTGACTGCATTTCGTTAAACCTGAGAGTTCCTTCAATGTCAAGCGTACGAATTCGCATGTCTTTTGAGGGATCAAGTTGAGCTGAACCTACTGATACAGGCGATGAGGTAATGTCATAAATCATCGTCAGACCAGCCGGCACACGGACATTATCGCCCGTGATTGGTACGGAATTGTAAGGAGAAACTAAATAACTGGAACTCGTTGTATCATAAGTATATTTCAGCCAGTTTCGAGAATCGGACCACTTCGGAGCAACTGCATCCGCTGTATTGAAATCGCGTCCGACCACAAAGTAGTTTCGATCGCTCATTTTCATAGTCAAAGCAGCCGGTGTGTGATGCTGCTCAAATTGTGTCAGGAAACCCATCGCCATTTCTTCTCTGGCCAATGTTGTCAGGGGCATCCCTGGGTCAGTGAGTACCAGTTTTTGTTCAAGTAACTCGGCCTGGGGTGAAATCCGAAGACTGTTCCGAGATCGACGATGAGCTTCAGTGTTGGCTGCTTTCCGGCGATCCCCCAAAAGACGACCACTCTTGAGGTTATTAAAGAGAGAACGGGAGACGTGAGTCATGATGCATTAAGCTCCTCTGGAATTGGAAATTCAATACGAATCGTGAATGAAACGGAAGTGGCGAAGCAGCCCCTCTCGACACATCACATTTCAAGCTGGAGAATTCAGGTCAATACATGGCAGCAGCAAAAATCGGCTAGTGTGATCTTCTTAGACAGGCCATGCGATGTGTGATTCTGAAGTAGATTACGGCTTGTTGACAGAATTCTCTGTCAAACTAAATACGAAATTCTTGCGCAAAGGTGACAGAAATATACGAAATAAAATAAAGTTTTTAACTCTGGCGGATTCAACCAGCGATTTCAACTTAAGCGATTTTTATCAATATTTTAAAATTCATAAATAAATTAATGCAATCATGCATGCACTTTTTCGACAAAAAAATCGTCGCACAATTTGAGCGACGATCTGAACTTTTGATTAAGTGATTACTTCACTCGTTCGAGATATTCGCCAGTGCGGGTGTCGACTTTCACTCGGTCGCCCACCTTCATAAAGGGGGGAACCTGAATGACCAGGCCATTTTCGCATGTGGCATCCTTATACTGATTGGTTGCCGTGGCACCTTTGATTTCCGGAGGTGTATCAACGATTTCGTATTCCATCGATGCCGGGATTTCCACCGAGACGGCTTTATCGTCGATATACTTCACCATGACTTTAGTGTTAGGCACAAGGAAGTTAAGTGAGGTGCCCAGAATATCCAGATTTAGCGGGAACTGGTCGTAGGTCTCCATGTCCATGAAGACGTGCTCGTCGCCCTGGCTGTAAAGATATTGAAATTCCTTGGTCTCGACATAAGGCACTTCAAGCGTATCAGCCGATCGGAAGCGTTTTTCAATTGTCGAGCCGCTTTTCAGACTCTTCAGCTTCGTTTGTACCATGGCCCGCAGATTGCCAGGCGTGTGGTGCAGAAAGTCAACCACTACAAAATTCACACCCTCAATAATAACCACCATGCCACGGCGGATGTCGTTGGCTTTGATCTGAGCCATGTTTACCCTGTCTCAACTAGTGATTTGTTCAATTGGTCAGGCTTTTTTCGCATGTCCGAAAGCGATTTTCTGCCCCGCCAGCCAACCATCGCCTGTGGCAACAATTGGCTGAAACCCCGTTCCGGCAACTGCCGAAATGAATTCATCACGTTATACATCAATCGGGTAAAATTCGCCAGAGGGAGATTTTATCCGATTGATACAGACATTCACAAAACCGTTATTTGCCGCCGAATTCCCATTTCTCGTTGAAAAAGACAGATGTTACAGTCTCTGTCGTGCCATCGGGCAGTTTTTTCAAAACGGCCCAGTCGCCCAGTCGTGGATAGAGCAGGGCATTGGTCCCTTCAAAATCCTTTCGCCCGAATGTGTGACCAGAATTGATGAGTACATATCGCGATTGAAACAATGGATTAGGCGCGACCAACGCAGGAATATATTCTTTTGTCGAGTAAGTTTTTCCGCCAATCGTAAATTCCGTATCGGTCCAGCTAATTTGACGCCTAAGGCCAGGCAAGACGTCTTTTATCAGAGTGTTCGTTGATGGCGAGCCAAAAAGAACAAGGTTCTCCCATGCACCAATTTCGTTCGGCGATTTACCAGTAAATTTTAGTCCGTCAGCTTTGGCAACAGGTAGGTCGCCCCGCATGAATTTCGACCAGTTGTTTGCAAATGTCGATAACAAATTGGCTTCATGCCCTTCAGTCGGTGCTGACTGTGGGCCAACAACTACAAATCGATTCATCAGAACATCATCAATCGGACCCTGCAATTCAGGTCGCTTTCGAATCGACTTTCTGAATGCAGTTTCGTCGTCCCCTGTCAGTATCTCCCACCGATTGTTTCTCTTGAAAAAAACATGTTTGGCATTGGGAATAGTCAAAAACTGATCGCCTATTCGGACGGTCTCAACACTTTTCCGGTTCAGACTAAATGCCGAAACGTTTTCCAATTTTTTTATATATGCAGTCTTTCCATCGACCGAAAGGCTTGCCTGCACCCATGTTCTACGATAGTGCTCCTCCAGCCCCTCCAACATAATCCAGCCAAATTCATTGTATTTGAGTGTATATGTGACCATATCAATTGTTTGAAGATTCCGTACAGTATCTTCCGCAGCAAATTTACTGACGAATTCATCCATTGTTTTTCGACTTGTAGGATCAACCTTATGACCCATCTTCGCACCTGTTATCTGGATAAAATTAATACCCTCAACTTTGGTGATAAGGCCAGACTTGTGAGTTTTGAAGCCCTCTTTTACCAACTCTTCTATAATATTATTTGATGATTTAAGTTGCGGGTCTTCTTCACCGCCGTATCCGATGGATGCTACAGCCGTCGTATTGCGTGCCAGCTCATAGGCATCGTATATGTGCAGGAGTTTGTCAACCCACGGTGATGTTTCTTTGAGTCGTGCATAATTACGTGTCTCATTGAAACCGGCCCCTGCTTCAAATGTCCTCCAGCGAATTGGGTGGTGCAGACCCAGGTGCCAGGCCCCAGCCCCACCCATGGAAAAGCCCTGCAAGTCAATCTTTTTTGGATCAATGGGTAGACGCGACATGGCATGTCCCATGGCTTCAAACACATCCGTTTCGCCAGCCCACCTGTAGGCGTTATTTGTTCGTCCATAAACATGAAGAACATAACGTTTCAAACCGTTTTCCAACTCGCTTTTTGGATACGGTTTGCCTTGGTGAGCATCAATAAACGATATTTCGTTAAGAGTCTGATTTCGACCGTGTAATACAACCAATAATGAGGCTGGTTTATTAAAATCAGCATCTGTAGGCACATAAATGGCCCATGGCTGAACCGAGCCATCAACCTCTGAAATGTAACCAAGAACCGTGCCAACGCCTTTCTTTAATTCGGCAGTTTTTGACAAAGAATCGGTACGCAATCGGGCTAATTCTATGACTTTATCTGTCATTCCAACAAATTTGGGATTGTAAAATTCATTATATCGCAAGATCCAACGGACAGCTTTTCGACAAATCTCGGCATCCGCCCAACCAGCCGGATATTCACCATTTCTGGCTTCAATTGCCAAATGTGGACGACCCATCTTAGACTCTAATTCGCTCAATGCTTTCTGGAATCTGCTCAAGTCTTCTATTTTGACTGTAACTGCCTTTGCCGGCTCGAAATTCGGAGCCTGGGCCATCAGACAACTGGCTGAAATCAAAATGCAATGGATTGCAATTGAAAATCGTAAAACAGCATGAGGCATGGCTATTGACTCGCTTTCGACCGGAATGGGTGGTATTGTCAGGAAGTATCAGTCGAGAAATCTCACGGCGATCATGTCGATCGTCAGGCCCCGACCATCACCAGGAATGACATTTGTGACTCCAGCTTTCGAAGCTGTGGGTGGGCGTTTCGGGTCGTATAAAGTCGGGCGAATGGTGTCGAGGCTTTTGTTGGCATCAGGCCTTGAAACGTAATAAGTCGCTTTGGTCAGATGATTCATGTCCGACTTTGTTTCTGTCAGAATCTGTTTCAATTGCTCAAAAATGGGCTTGGCCTGTTCGATTTCCGGCGTGTTGGCTGGTGCCGTCAGCCCACTGGTGTAAATGGTTTCAAATCGTCCCCTGGCGATCGCGGTTCGACTGTAAACCGGTGAAGTTGTCATGCCTGGCGGGGTCAGGTATCGAAGCCCGGTCGGAGTTTGGTCGCCGGTCGATGCCACCATTTCAATCTCAATGGGCAGGGCCATTGTCCATTCCACAAGCACCAGTGGTAGCTTTTTGCCGCCAAAATATTCGCTGGTTACTTTTCTGACTGTCTCGGCTTCCGAAATCGATTTGACAAATCCTTTGACCAAAACAACTTTTGACAGGTCTGATCCCAGAAATTTCAATGTTTTCTCCAGGCTTTCAAGCGTGGCCTTCGTGGCCCCGGCCATCGTTCCATCGGCTTTCTCTGCCTGCCCGGCAATGTCAATTCGCCCGCCTGCTTCAAGCACCGCCGATTGTCCACTCAAGGCTTCGGCTTTACTAGCCAGGGCAACAGCGTCAAATGCAATTCTGACACCTGGTTTTTCAATTCGCGACTCCACCAGAGTCAGTGTCGGACGTTTGGTTTCATCTGGAAATGATTTATATAATAACTCAATAACTTCAATTTTGTTCACGCCAGGTGCAACAGCAGCGTGCAGCCTGAGAATTTGATCGAGACCGCCACACAACCTTGCAATCTGTGAAAGTCCATCCGAAACCTGCTCTTTGAGGCCACCACTCGATTCAGGAAAAACCTGCGATGTGTGCAAAATTGTCGCACCGGCTGGGGCAATGCGAGCTGCGGCAAAACCATGGGCCTGGTCAGGCGCTAATATGGCACAAATCATAATGAATATCAGCGGGTTCATGAATTGGTCCAATCGGGGGCAGGATAGGCAGGCAATCGTACAGGATCGTTGTTATTCACCAATCTATAACAGAATCGCGCGGCATAATCGAGCCCCTCTTTTTTGCGAATCCGATAACTTGTATGCACGATGGTTTTCTGTCACACTGATTTAAGAATCTCCGCAATACCCGTTTGAATCATCAGCAAGATCGAACACTCCAAACCAGCCATGAGCCAGACAAAACCAAGTGATATCCGACCTGTCGCCTGTGAAATGTATCTTTTACCAATCAAGACGCGAATGCCCCTGAAATTCGGGCCTGAGATTACCACAGAAGTCACATGTGCCCGGATTTGCTTGAAAGTCGAGTCGCGCGATGGCCGAAGGGCCGAGGGTTGGGGCGAGACACCGCTCTCTGTGCAGTGGGTCTGGCCAAGTTCTGTCTCTTACAGTCTTCGTCATGATGTTCTCGTCGCATTCTGTCGCGAACTGGTCTCTGCCTGGGTTACTTTTGAAAATTATGGCCACCCGGTGGAAGTGGGTCACGCTTTCACCGAAGGGACTCTAAAAGCACTTTGGGAACGACTGAACAAAGATCGAACAGCATCTGGTCTTGAGCCTGTGCCCTGGCTGGCGGCACTCGTCTGCTGCTCGGCTTTTGATATTGCACTTCACGACGCCTTTGGCAACCTGCTTGGCGTGCCGACTTACAGTACATATAACGCGAATTACATGAATCGTGACCTGGCTGCATATATTGAACCAGCCGCCGACACCCGCATTTCCTTTCATGGAAAATATCCTCAGGACTTCTTTGTCTCCAATCCACCAAAACAACTCCCGGCGTGGCATCTGGTGGGTGGCAAAGACCCCGTGACACCAGCCGAATTGACAGGTACCGAGCCGAAAGATGGTTACCCTGTATTGTTAGAGCAGTGGATTGATACCGATGGCCTTGACTGCCTGAAAATCAAGCTGCGTGGCGACGACATGGCGTGGGATTATGAACGCCTTGTTGCCGTGGGAGAACTGGCTATTGCCAGGAATTGTAACTGGCTGACTACCGACTTCAACTGTACGGTGCGAGACCCTGGCTATGTCTGCGAGATACTTGACCGGCTGGTGCGTGAACATCCGCGAATTTATGGCATGATTCTCTATGTCGAACAGCCTTTCCCCTATGATCTTGAGGAACATGCCATTGATGTGCACAGCGTGTCGGCCCGCAAGCCGCTGTTCATGGATGAATCGGCCCACGACTGGCATGTGGTGCGGCTGGGCCGATCTCTTGGCTGGACTGGCGTTGCACTGAAAACCTGTAAAACACAGACTGGAGCACTGCTGAGCATGGCATGGGCGAAGGCACATGGGATGACTTTGATGGTGCAGGATCTGTCAAACCCGATGCTGGCCCAGATTCCGCACTGTCTGCTTGCTTCCCATGCCGGCACAATCATGGGTGTGGAATCGAATGGAATGCAGTATTACCCGGAAGCATCGAAGCCTGAATCGGCAGTGCACCCTGGTCTTTACAAGCGTAAACGTGGCATGCTTGATCTTTCAACTGTTTCAGGGCCAGGTTTTGGGTATCGGATCAATGAAATCCGCCGGGATCTGGGCGATCCTGTTGTATCGATCTGATGTCAATGGTAATGAATTAAAGAAAATGCAATCTGACAACTCAGGCTTTAACCATGATTGTTGACATTCACAGCCACGCCTGGGCCTATCCAGCCCATTTCAGCGATGACTTCCGGGCACAGGCTCGCCGGGCTCGTGCCGGAGTGGAAGTCGATTTGTCGGTAAAATATGACGAATATCGACGAACGGCCGCCGAATGTCATGTCACGATCGTTTTTGGGGGAAAGGCCAGGCTCAGCGGATTATGGGTTGATGATCGATATGTTGCTGATTATGTCGCCCTTGACCCGGCCCGGCTAATGGGTTTTCTCTCGGTAGATCCGACAGAGCCAGGCTGGGAATATGAATTGCAGCATGGGCATAAGGAACTGGGCATGGTTGGCATCAAGCTTTTGCCGATGTATGCCGGTTTCAGGCCCGACGACGTTCGTCTGGACCCTCTCTGGCAATATGCCACGAAGCACAGCCTGCCGGTTTTGCTGCATACTGGAACCACTTTTATTGCCCAGGCACCCCTTGAATGCACTCTTCCTCGGCATATTGATGTTGTGGCAACGCGGTTTCCTGAAGTCAAAATCATCATGGCGCATCTCGGCCATCCTTACGAAGGTGAATGTATTGTAACGGCACGCAAGCACCCGAATGTGTTTACAGACATCAGTGCGTTGCACTATCGACCATGGCAATTTTACAATAGCCTGATGCTCGTGCAGGAATATGGAATCTGGGAAAAACTGCTTTTCGGCACGGATTACCCATTTACGACTGTCGATGCAACGCTGGCCGGACTGAGATCGCTTAATCAAATGCTTGAAGGTTCGGCCCTGCCACGGCTTGACGACCGGCAAATAGAAGCCATGATTCATCGCGACAGCCTGAAATTGCTGGGCATCAGGCACCCTTCCAGTTCATGATGTTTTCGTCAGAGATATCAAAATACAATCGACAGGGCTGTGACTGAAATTCCATGAAAATCACCGGTATTGAAACACTCATCTGTCATGCTCGCATGCGAAACTGGATTTTCGTAAAGGTACTGACAGACCAGCCTGGCCTGTGGGGTTGGGGCGAAGCCACGCTGGAATGGCACACAAGGGCAGTGGTGGGTGCGATTGAAGACCTTGCACAACTTGTGGTGGGAGAAGATCCGACGCGAGTCGAACATCTCTGGCAGATGATGTGGCGGCAGCATTTCTGGCACGGCAGCGGTATTGTGCGTTCAACAGCCATAGCCGGAATTGATATTGCTCTTTGGGATATTGTTGGCAAGATTCATGGCGTGCCATGCCACAAGCTGTGGGGTGGGCCTGTGCGAGATTATATTCGCCTTTATTGCCACCTTGGCGGTGGCAGTATGGAGAGCTTTTATGAGACACCTGTCGATAACGCCAAACAGTTTGCTGACCTTGCCCGGCAGGCAGTGGACGATGGCTTTTCGGCCTTCAAATCAATGGCTGTGCCTTCGACAATGCCTATTGAAGGCTTGAGACCAATTCGCTCGGCAGCCGCCTGTATTGAGAGCATGAGAGAAGCTGTTGGAGATGATATTGATATTATGGTCGATTGCCACGCTCGTCCCTCGCCGGCGATGGGAATGCAATTTGCCAAGGCACTTGAGCCATATGGGCTCTATTTCTTTGAAGAACCTTGCTGGCCTGAGAGTATTGAAGGCCTGGCAGCGATTAATGCCGCTGTTTCCACACCAATTGCCACCGGTGAGCGAATGACGCACCTGGCTGCTTTTCGTGACCTCTTTGCAGCCAGGGGGTGCGAGGTCTGCCAGCTTGATCTGACACATTGTGGAGGTTTTACGGAGGCCAGACGAATCGCCGCCCTGGCCGATGCGTATCGCATTGCCCTGGCTCCGCATAACCCGCAAGGGCCTGTGAGTACAGCGGCTTCGATTGAATTCGGCTTTTCGCAGCCGAGTTATATTATCTGCGAGTCGGTTCACAGCGATGTGCCATGGAGATTTGAAGTGGTCGAAGAAGGCTTTGAACTGGATAAAGCGACTCGGACAGTCAGGCCAAACCAAAAGCCGGGGCTTGGGATTACCATCAACGAAGATGAAGTGAGAAAACACCCGTTTGAGCAGGAAATTCTCCAGAGAGTTTTCTATCGCGATGGAGCGGTAGGCGACTGGTAAACAGCTCAAAATGATCACCAGGCAGAAAAGCATATCAACATGAATCGAATTCTATCGGGTGTTTTGCCGATTATTCACACGCCTTTTGATTCGTCTGATCATATTGATTTCGGCGAGCTTGGAGCCGAGATTGACTGGCTTTACCAGGCAGGGGCCGATGGCTTCGGCACAGGCATGGTTTCAGAAATCCTGAGACTGACTTACGACGAAAGAAAAACACTGACAGAAACGATGGTCAAACTAAGTGGGGGCAGGGGGGCCGTTTTCGCTGCCGTGGGTGCCGAAAGTGGTAAACAGGCCCTGCTTTATGCGAAGATTGCCGAATCAGCGGGTTGTGATGCGGTGATGGCCGCACCGCCGCTTTCTGCACGTCTTTCCAGCGAATCGACCCTGAACTATTATCGTACTATTGCCAACGGAATTAAAATTCCGGTGATTGTTCAGGATGCTTCCAGCTATGTGGGTTCGGCGATCAGCCTTGATGTTTACATTCGTCTGATGGAGGAATATGGCCCTGACAAAATATTGTTCAAGCCCGAGGCTTCGCCGATTGGCCCGAATTTGTCGGCCCTGCGGGATGCAACTGCAGGAAGGGCCCGGATTTTTGAAGGATCTGGCGGATTTCTATTGATTGACAGTTTTCGTCGTGGCATAGCGGGAACGATGCCCGGCGTTGACCTGCTTGATGGGATTGTGGCTCTGTGGTCGGCACTGGAGCGAGGCGACGAGGAATCGGCATATGCAATTTACCATCCGATTTGTGCCATTGTCGTACTTGAACTTCAGGCAGGACTCGACGGTTTTCTGGCAATTGAGAAATACCTGATGGTGAAGCGGGGTTTATGGAAGTCTGACAGGCGTCGTCAACCATACGGCTGGGTGCTTGATCACGAGACCGCCAGAGAAGTTGACCGGCTTTATAATCAATTGCAACAGGTACTTGCTTTAATGAAAACCAGCAGTTCCTGAAACCTTAAATGGAAAATCAGTGGTGGCCATGATACCGATGGAAGCCCCGACGTCTGCGAGCCTGGCCAAGAAGGTGCTTGGCCTGTTTTGTCTGATGGCGGCCATTGCATACATTCAGCGGGCTGCCTTGAGCGTGCCTGCAAAAGAAATTGCGGCCGACCTGCATTTTCAGGATTTTGCCGGCGAGATGGGCATCATTCAGTCGGTCTGGTATTTTTCCTATGCATTGATGCAGCTTCCCGGCGGATTTCTGGCTGACCGTCTTGGCAGCCGTAAGGCTGTGGTGGTTCTGGCCTGTGTCTGGTCGATGGCCACTCTGGCTTGTGCCTTTGCCAATAGTTTTGTTTCGCTTATGATACTATGGGGCCTGATGGGGGCTGCCCAGGCTGGTGCATTTCCTTGTGCGGCCAAAGCTTTGGGCCAACTCTTTCCCGATGATCAGCGGGCCCGGGCCACTGGAATTCTGGCCAGTGGGATGATGATTGGCGGTGCCATTGCACCATCGCTGGCTTCGTTCTGCCTGGACCGGATGTCGCCCATGGCCGGCTCAGGCGTTTTTTTTCGCTGGCAGATTCTGCTGGCTTCCTACTCAATTCCAGGCGTACTCTGGGCGATTCTTTTCTTCATATTGATTCCCGAATGGCAATTTAATAACAGCCGCAAAAATACAGAATCGAAAAGCCGGATAAAATGGTCTGTCGTTTTTCAAAGCGCACCGCTTGTGCTTCTATGTGCCCAGCAGTTTTTTCGAGCTGCAGGTATGGTCTTTTTTATGACATGGTTCCCGACATTTCTGCAGGAAACTCGGGGCGTTTCACTTTCCGGATCGGGAATTTTGACAACAATCGCCGGAATTGGCGGAGTGCTGGGTAGCCTTTCCGGCGGATTTGCTTCGGACTGGATATTAAAATATACCGGGAATGCCAGGCTGGCCCGCCAGGGAATTGCCATGATCGGCATGTCAGCCTGTTCGTGTTTAATTATATGTTCATACTTTGTAAATAATCTGAATATGAGTATCGCATTGATTTCGATCGGTGCATTCTGTGCATCTTTCGGCGGAGTGAGCGGCTATACGGTGGCGATCAGTTTTGGCGGGTCGATGGTGGCGACTGTTTTTGGAACGATGAATATGTGTGGAAATCTTGGAGCCGCACTTTTTCCGGTCACGGCAGGCTGGCTGGTTCGTGAAACAGGCAACTGGAATATCATTCTCTTCTTTTTTGCCGGAATTATGGCAATAGATGCCGTGTGCTGGGCCTTGCTGAATCCCAAGGGGACTCTTTCGGACGCATCATTATGACGAGTGTAAGAATACCAAATACCCGATGCCGTGCAGCCTTTTCCCGATGCGACATTACACCCCCCGTGGGAATTTACCACAGGATGTGGGGCGCAGCTCTTCACGACAAGGCTACGGGTGTCCACAGGCCTCTTGAGGCAAATTTGCTCTGGCTGGAATCGGTCAGTGGCGGAATATCAAGTTCTCAGGTGATCATTTCGCTGGATCACTGCATTCTTGATACTGCCGAAATCCGGGTGATTCGACAATCAATCGAAGCAGCTACAGGCGTGGCATATGATAATATTCTGATTACACTGAGTCATACGCATGGATCGGGCTGGATGTCACGCAGCCGCAGCCATTTTCCGGGCGGAGAACTCATTGCACCTTATCTTGATGGCCTGGTCTTGGTATTAACTGAACTGGCTGTGAAGACAAGAATAAAAATTACAGATGCCAATATCGTCTATTCAGCCGGATCTTGCCAGCTTGCTGCTCATCGGGATTTTTTTGACATTGAGCAGAAACGATTTGTCTGTGGATTTAACCCTGGCGGAGAAGCAGACAACACGTTGACGATTGGATCAGTGACTGACAAATCTGGCAAAGTGCTTGGAACCATTGTCAACTACGCGTGTCATCCGACAACGCTTGCTTGGGAAAATACCTTGATAAGCCCTGACTGGGTGGGGGCCATGCGTGAGGTGATTGAGCAGAATGGTGGCGGCCTTTGCCTGTTTTTGCAGGGTGCGTCGGGTGATCTGGGCCCGAGGGAAGGGTTTGTGGGAGACACAGAAGTAGCTGACAGGAATGGCCGGCAGGTTGGCTATTCGGCGTTGTCAATCCTATCGACAAGCCCACCACCGGAAACGAGTTATGATTATGATGGAGCCGTGACTTCCGGCACACAGATTGGGACATGGAAATACAATTCTCTGAATCAGGAATCGGTCAGGCAGGCTGAAAAATGGCATTGGGAAGATCTTGTTGTCGAATTGCCTTACCGGCATGATTTGCCGACAATCGAGCAGACAACGAGTGAACATGAATATTGGCAGATGCAGGAGGAGAAGGCCAGAGAAGCCGGTGATGAATTGCAAGTGCGTGATTGCCGGGCAGAAGTTGAACAAAGGACCCGACAACTGACGAGACTAAAAGCACTTGTGCCAGGGCGGGTCTATCCGCTGACGGTGCGTATCGGTATCGCTGGCGACGCTATCTGGGTTTTTACGCCTGGCGAACTTTACCAGATCTTTCAGAAAACGCTTCGAAAACGATTCTCGGCGTATCCGGTTATTATCACAACTTTGACTAACGATTGGCAGCCGGGTTATATTCCGGCGGCTTCCTCGTTCGGATATGGAATATATCAGGATGTAATTGCGGCAACAGCCCCAGGCTGCCTTGAGATTTTGATCGAGAGCATCAGTCGTCGATTATGTGTCATTCTTGATGGTCAAAAATGATGGTCACAGGTAAGTTGGCATTCCTGTGAGTCTGGTTTTCAGGGCTTCGATACCGACGACTGGTGCCTCGCAGGTTTGTCCGCTGCAGATGAAACTGGTGATGTGGCCTGAAAGTGCCGATCTGTCTCTGGCTAGTTCCATGGTGTCATTGTTTCCTGCAAAATTTGGCAGAAATACAGCCCCTGGAAGGAATCGCGACGCCCACATCACTCTGGCCCGTTTGTAATCGGAATCAGCCAGAGAGGAACAAATCACAACATCGGGGCCGTTTGCAAGCAGAAAATCAAGGGCAATCAGCGACTGGCCTACTGCTGCCGGGAATCGTCGGAGAACCGGCTCGATACTTTTGAGAGTGGAAAAGGCCAGGCTTGTGTATTTTTCATTCGACAAAAGTCTTCCCAACCGGGCCAGGCCTGTCGCGGCCATGGCCATGCTTGATGGGGTCGCGTTGTCCTGATAGTCTTTCTGACGCAAAATCAGTGATTCGTGTGACTTGCCCGTGTAGAAAAAGCCGCCTTCAGCGTCGTCATGAAATTCACGGATCATGGTCTGGGTCAATTCTTCGGCGAAGTTCAACCACTGGCGATCTCCGCCGGTTTCGAAGAGGCGGACCAGGCCGTCGATCACGTTGGCATAATCATCAAGATAAGCATTGAATCTGGCCTGACCATCCTTATAGCAATGGAGCAGACGTCCGTCAGATGCCACCATCCGGCGCTTGATGAATGCTGCACATCGAGTGGCAGCGGCAAGATAATCAGGCTCGTTCAAAGCCCATGCTGCATGGGCAAAGGCAGCCAGGGCAAGGCCATTCCAGCTTGAGAGAATTTTGGTATCTTTGCCGGGTGGAACGCGAAGTTGCCGGGCAGCCAGCAGGCATGATTTGTCGGCGGCCAGTTCGTTTCGAAGCCACTCCAGTTCTACACCATCCGCCGAGGCGACTTGCTCAAGAGGTTTGAGCAGGTTCAGGATGTTCTGACCTTCCCAGTTTCCATGAGGGCTGACATCGTAAATTCGGCAGAATCGCTCGGCTCTTTCCGTGCCAAGCAGTGAATTGACTTCTGAACGATCCCACACGTAATATTTGCCTTCCTCGCCTTCGCTGTCAGCATCTTCAGTCGCATAAAAGCCACCTTCCAACGGGTCGGTCATTCGACTTAGCAGGTAATCCAGGGTTTCACGCGTTACTCGTGCGAAATCTTCTTCACCTGTCAATTGCCATGCTTCAGTATATGTAAGAGCCAGCAGTGCATTGTCATAAAGCATTTTTTCAAAGTGCGGCACAAGCCATTTGGCATCGGTTGAGTAGCGGGCAAAACCGCCTCCAAGATGATCGTAGATGCCGCCCCTGGCCATTTTGTCGAGCGTGTGGCGCACCATATGGATGGCATGTGCATCGCCACAGCGGGCTCCACATCGCAAAAGCAATCGTAAATCCATTGGATGAGGAAACTTGGGAGATTGACCAAAACCGCCATGAACCGGATCAAATTGACGTCGCAAAGCGGCTGCGGCTGAATCCAGCAGTTTAAGGTCAAGGGTTTCGGTTGAATCAGCTTTTGGAAGGCGGGCCAGGTCGGCCAGATGGCTGGTCATTTCGCCTGCGGAATCAATAATCTCCTGTTTCCGGTTTTTCCATGCCTGATCAACTGAAAGAATAACGCGACGAAAGCCGGGCATCCCCTGGCGATCTTCCGGCGGATAATATGTACCACCAAAAAATGGTTTGCCATCCGGTGTCAGGAAAACGGACATCGGCCAGCCGCCCCGGCCCGTCATGGCTTGAACGGCGTTCATGTAAATCTGGTCAATGTCGGGGCGTTCTTCGCGATCAACCTTAATGTTAATGAACCGTTCGTTCATCAATTCAGCCAGTGCCGGGTTTTCAAAACTCTCACGCTCCATCACATGGCACCAGTGGCAGGCAGAATAGCCAACAGAAAGAAAAATCGGCTTGTCTTCAGCACCGGCCTTTGCCAAGGCTTCCTCGCTCCAGGGATACCAGTCCACTGGGTTCTGAGCGTGTTGAAGCAGGTAGGGGCTGGTTTCGTTGGCGAGTCTGTTCGATTTATTTTCGGAAGAGTACTTGGTCATTGGCTCGCCTTGTTTGCTTTAGTATCTCAGTTTTCAACATCTATTTTATATGACACTGATGAGTGGATGCCCATTCAGGCCAGCCAAAATTTCGGGTAATAAGAGTTGACGTTGATCAATTTTTCTTTGAGACAACAATTTCCCAATGAGGCCCGCCAATGGATGTGTCGAGTTCCACAACCTGGCCATTTTCAGATTGCGAGGTGTCTAACTCTTTAATGCGTTTGCCGTTATTGTCAACTGAGAAGGCCCTGACTTTACCCCCGCCTGTCCATTTCATCTGCCCTTTAACCGGCTCGACGCGGAGTGGCGGATAACCCAATTCGGCAATGTCTTTCTGCCAGTGGTCGGTATATCGCATGCCTGTTGGAACAGCTCTGCCTATTGCAGTCACCAGAATACGGTCGGACGAGGCAATCGGGTTTGAGGTTGCCGAACTGGCGATGATCACGCCCTGTTGGGTATCAAGGCTTAATTCCATGGAATCGAATCGGCGATCATCCGACGTGGCTTCTTTGCATCGACCTGCCAAGCCAACAGTGTAAGCCGTCTGTAATTTTAATAAACCTGCCACAGCATCCCATCCCTCAATTGGGGACTTCCCAAATACGGGTCGATTTTTTGAAGATGGGCGAGCAACTGCAGATTTTACTGTCGCTTCTCTGCGATCGCGCCTCATGATTGATGCAACATGCGGCAGCATGCTCAGGGCTTGTGGCATTCCTCCGAGCGATTCTGCAAGTGGAAATACATCTCTATCGCCACCGGTGCCTGTCGCGGCTGAGCCCCAGTCTTCCGGATAATTCGCAAGCCCTCGTCTTACGAGAGCATCGAGATCAAGACTTCTGGCCGCCCATGCACCCAGAATCAGGTCAGGTGCCTCTGAGGGCAAAGCCCATCCGCCCGGAGCCTGGCTGCACCACTGGGCAAGGACATAAGCTTTTTCTGGGTTTCGCTTTGCCGCCACCACAGCGGGCAGGCTGCGGGCGGTGTCGAACAGCGAACTGCGAAATTCCGGCTGGGCCCAAGGCTGTACAGGCCAGTAATAGCGGTCTTCAATGACTGTGAGATTCTTTGCAGAAAGAGTTTCAAGCCAGTCAGGCTCACGTTGCCAGTGGCCTGACCCTGCAATGGGTGATTTGAGTCCGTTGCTTTTTAAAAGAGACGCAAAATCAGTTAATCGCTGGGTTTCCAACTCGCGATGGAACTTTTTAGTGTTGCCTGTTTTCGACTTTTTCTGCAGGTCGCGGAGGATATCACGTTGGCGGTTGGTCGGCTCAAAAATACCGTTTTCCAATTCCAGCATGGAAATTTCGCCCATCTCGGTAACCCAAGCCAGATAGGGATCTTCTGCTAATGAGACGCCGCTTGCCGGGCGAGGCTCTTTTAGGATTTTTTGAGCGAGTTGATCAACTAAAACCGTTAATTTGGGGTCGAAGATTGCTGCCGAACTTCCGCCCGGAGGTAAGGCTCTGGCGTCAGAAAAACCATCGCCTTCACGAAAGAGCCTATGAGCATGCATTTCCACCGAGAAGTATATGCCACGGCTGGCAAGTTCTTTTTGCAGGCGATCCATCCGGGCCCACGCCACGGGGTCGAGTTCCCCAGTGTTTTCAAAAATATCATCGATCAGACTTCTGCCCGGCCCATAGGCCAGATCAAGGTCGCCAAAACGTACAAAATTGACACCCAGCCGGCTTAAATGGTCGGCAATTTTTGTTGATCGTGCTTCTTCGGGAAATCCTGCTGTGGGAAGTAGCGAGACACCCCAAAGCCTTGCCGGCTTCCCAGTTGAGTCAACCAGCCTGCCATTTCTGACAGAAATCCGGCCCGATGGTCGGCTCAGGCCCCAGGTCGTTGTGTCAAGAATAGAGCCTTCTTCAATCGACTTGATGGGCTGGAATTCCGGCCACTCATCCGACATCTCAGCCAATGGAACAGAACGGGGCAGCCAAACGACGGCATTATCGGCATCTTTGACTTTGACCTCATCGATCAAGAGCGAGCCGGCGTTATCTGTTTTGTCGAATTGGAGGATCGCCCCAACGGCCCCGGTGGGAACTTCGATCGTCGCTTCTTTATCTGACCAGTTAGACGTGCCGCTGAATCGAAAAGCGATCTGCGCCTGTCTGTTTAAAATGGCTGTGCCACGTTCATCAACAAAGAAAAGGCCGGCTAAGGCACCGCCACCACCAACTGAGCGAAGACCCTGAGATTTGGCACTCAGGCTGATTTTAAGACGGTTCATTCCTTCCATCATGCGGCCCAGGCCGATCAAAGCTCTACCTGTTCCCCAGCCTAATTCAAGAGCGGCAAACGACTTCTGGCCGCCCATAACGCGTCGGGCCGAACCTTCAATCACCCAGTGATCCGGCTTCAGATCACCTTGTTCAAAGCCAGAGTTCAAAAGCAGGTTTGTTTCCGGGCTGGCTTCTAATGGGATGAGTTCCAGTTCCAGTCGATCGATCAGAAAAACACCGGTAGCACCCATCAAGCCAACTGTCATTATGGCATCACGAGTCTGCGGTTTCACAGGCAATGTTTTAGAGACATAAAACCAGTCATTCTCACCAGTTGTAACCTTATTAAATGGGCCGACAACACCCCGGCTTGTTGAAAGGAGTTTCTCACTTAAAAAATCAATGAGAATGCCAGGTTCTTCGCCCTGATGTTCGCCATAGCCAATGTTGCTTACATGCACCCAGGCACCCAGTCGCAGAGCCGAATATTTGCGGCCATCCACTCCAAAAGCCCGGCTGATGCGGGCGGGGCGGCCTGCCTTGTCATTCTCAATCCTGAGTGCTCTTGAGCTTTTATAGCCTGGGGAAATCAGTGTGGCGCTGCGGTCGTTATACCATCCATCGGGGCGACCGTCTTCGGGATTCACATCTGACTCGAAGTCGTCCAAAGGCTCGGGGGGCGGTCGGACTACCAGTTGGTCATTCGGCACATCAACTTTGCCTCCTGCCGGAACTCCCTGGGCGTTTGTCAGCTGAGTGAAAGCCGAAGCCAAAAACAGAACGATGCAAGCCTGAAAAGCTCGGGCTTTAAAATGATTTGAGTGCATCAGTTTCTAGCTCAGTTTGGGCTTTGGGGCTTTGTTGAGATTTCGCTTTTGCCGGGGATTTTTGAGCGATCTGCGGCAGCTTCGCGCTGGGCTTTGCCTGTCATGGGAACAAACAGCGTGGGGCGAATCGCTTTGACCTGCTCCAGTTTTCCACTTTTTTTGACCATGAGATAAACGGTCTGTTTGTAACGATCACCGATCGGGATAACCATACGGCCTCCCTCGCGGAGTTGATCGACAAGTGGCCCGGGACTTTTCTCAGGGGCACAGGTCACAATCACGGCGTCGAATGGTGCTGCCTCTGGCCATCCTTCGTAGCCATCTCCGGCCCGGCTTCTCACATTGTCATAGCCAAGTTTTTTCAGCACCCTGGCAGCACCTTCGGCCAATGGTTTGTGAATTTCAACCGAGTAAACTTCCTTAACGAGTCTCGACAAAATTGCAGCCTGATAGCCTGAGCCGGTTCCGACTTCATAAACGCGGTCGGTCGGTTTTGGGTCAAGGGCTTCGGTCATAAAGGCCACGTCATAGGGCGGCGTAATCGTCTGCCCTTCGCCAATCGGAATGGATTCATCTTCATAAGCCAGGTGTCGAACATCAGCAGAAATGAATTCATGACGCGGCACAGTTCGGAAGGCTTCAAGCACCCTCTGGTTCTTGATACCTCGCTCTTCAAGGTGCCTGACAACCATTCGCTTGCGTGCCGCCGTCAGTCGATCAGGCTGCTGTGCCATTGCGAGTGGCAGACCAAGAGCTGCGAGTGAGCCTGAGGTGATGAAAATTCTACGGTTTTTCATCGACAAGATTCCTTCCCCTGAGGATGGGTGTGCTGGCATCCAATGCTCAATTCCCATCTATGATTTTCTCGAAATTCAAGTCGAGGTGCCACTATCATTTTCAGCATTTTTCTGGTCGTGACCTGACATTAAAATTGAATTTTCTGATAATTCCGCCCATGGTGGAACTTTTTTGAAGCCTGGCTCATAATAGATCAAGAGCAAGGGTAACGAAGCAGGTCGGACATCAATTTACGAGTCAATTGCATGTATAAATATGATATCCCAAGAATTGTAACCGTTCTGGCACTATTGCTGTCGTCGGGCGAAGTGGCACAGCAGTTTTGCCAGGCCGATATGCCTGTAGGTGCGTCGAATAATTCCGGGAAAGATCATTTGGTGACAGGAAAAGTTGTTGCTTTGAACGAAAAAAATCAAAAAGCCGAGATGCTGGTAATCCAGTTGAAATCAGAAAGCGGGCAAGAAATTTTGCTGGAAAATGATGACGGCGCCCGGCTCTTTTTTCTTGATCCCACGGTTCGAGACCGTCGTGTTCGACTGCGTCTTCAATTTCAGGAAGGAAAACCAAAACCAGCTACGATTAATGTCGAAATAGAAAACGAAGGCCGATGGCGAGTGCCGCAATACTATTGCGATGTCTGCACAATTGCTGTAAGGTATCCGCAGATATGCCTTTGCTGCCAGGGGCCAATGGAATTCAGATTCAAGCCGGAGCGGTAAATGAAGCATCAATTTAAGCAACTGAATTTCATGGTAATTAATAAAACGATTTTGTCTTTTGCGATATTAACTTTTTTTCTGCAATACTTTTCTCCCGCTGTTGAATTGCATGCTACTTCCCAGCTGAAAACCAGAATTCAAGGGCAGCTTTCATTTGGAGCTGATCTTGAAGGTGGTTCGCCATACTTTATTCCCGACCCTGATAATCGAAATGAACCGAATGGGTTTGAGGCAGAGATTCTCAGAGCTGTGGGCCGAAAGTTGCAGCTTACTCCGGTTTTCCGGCAGGGTCAGTGGGATCAGCTGCCACGTCTGCTAGGCAAAGGCGATGTTGACTTTATTTGTAATGGCTTTGAGTTGAAACCTGTTTATGTTGAAAAATTTCGTCCCAGTCGTCCATACTTTCGCTACCGTCTGGCACTGATGGTGCCGAAAGATTCAGTATTAAATTCATGGCAGGATCTATTAGACAAATCATCTTCCAAAAGCCCACTTCGCGTTGGTGTACTTGTGAATTCTTCGGCCGATGAATTTGCAACTCGAACCGGTGCCGACAAGATCAAGGTTGTTCGCTTCGATGGTGCGACTGATGCCATGCTAGCCACCCGCAATGGTCAGATAGATGCAACATTACAGGATGAACCGGCTGCCACCTGGTATGTTTCAAAGGATGAGTTTAAAGATCGACTTCGTCTGACATCCGACAGAGTTGGGCCGGGCTGGTACGTTATTTACTTCAATAAGACGGATGAACAACTTGCTGAAGCAGTGGATGAGGCCATAGGAAACTTAATTGATTCAGGCGAGATTAAAACAATTTATGAGAAATACAATCTGTGGCACGAAGATCAGAAACTTCTTTCAGATAGTAACGCATGGCAAATGGCTTTGCAACAAACGGAAAAGTCAGCTGACATGCCGGATGATTTTAAAGTCAGAAGATACCTGCCATTTCTATTGAAAGCCGCTGCCATGACAGTTTTTCTCTCAATCACATCGATGCCTGTTGCAATCGTCCTGGGTCTGGCTGTGGCAATTGGCCGATTGTATGGTCCAAAATTACTCAAGCCTTTTCTCGTGGGCTATGTTGAGTTTTTACGAGGCACCCCCCTCATGTTGCAACTCTTTTTTATCTTTTACATCGTGCCTGAACTCTTCGGTTTTGGTCTGCCGGCACTCCTGGCATCAATCCTTGGCCTTGCCATCAATTATTCGGCATATGAATCGGAAATATACCGGGCCGGACTTCAGGCCATTCCCGATGGCCAGATGGAAGCCGCTCTGGCCCTGGGAATGAAACGCAGCCAAGCCATTTTCCGGATTATTATCCCCCAGGCGACTCGAATTGTCATTCCACCTGTAACCAACGATTTTATTGCATTGTTCAAAGATACGTCTGTCTGTTCAGTTATTACCGTTGTCGAACTTACAAAGCAGTATTCAATTCTGGCCAACAGCACTCTAAAGGTTCTTGAATTTGCATTTCTGACATCCATTTTATATCTGGCCATGAGCTGGCCTCTCTCACGGTTTGCCGCGTGGTATGAGAAAAAGCTGGAATCAGAAGATAACTACAAATAAAATCGGTCATATGATATGTTGCAACTAAAGCTGATGGAATGATAAATGCAGGTTGAACATATGATTGAAGCTAAAGAAATAACAAAGCGGTTTGGTGATCTTCAAGTACTCTCAGGGTTATCTCTTTCTGTTAATATTGGTGAAGTTGTCGCGTTGATAGGTCCATCTGGATCAGGTAAAACAACATTTCTTCGATGTTTAAATGGGCTTGAGGCATTTCAATCAGGTACGATCATAGTGGATGATCTGCAAATCAGTACGACCGATATACTCAATTTCAACCTGCTAGGTCGCCTTCGACTTAAGCTTGGCATGGTATTTCAGCAGTTCAATTTATTTCCGCATCTTTCGGTTCTGGGCAATATCATTGAGTCCCCAGTGCGAGTCCTTGGTCAGAATCGGCAGGAAGCTACTGAAGAAGCCCTGAAATTGCTTTCAAGAATGGGTCTTGAAGAAAAATCCGGGGCCAGGCCCCGTGATTTATCAGGTGGGCAGCAACAACGTGTTGCTATCGCTCGGGCACTTGCCATGAAACCTCGGGGGCTGCTTTTCGATGAACCTACCAGTGCTCTGGACCCCAGAATGACAGGCGAAGTGGCCTCGCTTGTTCGCGATCTGGCCAGTGAAAAGCTGGCGATTCTGGTGGTTACGCACGACATGAATTTTGCGCGCCGTGTTGCCGATCGAGTCGCTGTCTTCGACCACGGAAAAATCGCTGAAGAGGGCCCAATAGCTGACGTTTTTTCCAATCCACAGACCAAAGCCCTTAAAGAATTGCTTGCATAAAATGATCATTATCAGTTCTATGCA
>JBEITT010000087.1:0-21839 GCA_040374745.1 Planctomycetaceae bacterium
CTGCATTCCAGGTCACCTCACAGAAGCTGGCCGACGGCAGGTTTGCCCTTCGCATGCTGATGAATAAAGCCGGAAAATATGATAATCGGGGAAATAATATTGAGTCCCGCTTTCTATTCGGTGCAGTGAACGACAGCTTCGACCTTCGATTTCAATCGATTGATAAACCGAGTGTATCAGATCAAATCATGGTCGAATTTCAATATCGCATTCGGCAATTGAAATTGATGCCAACGCCGGCCGCACCTTACCCCCGTGTCCGTTTTGCTGTCGGGATGGGCACACGCCACAAGGGCATCAATGGTGACAAAGTAACGTCAGAAACCAATTTTATGGAAATCAATCTGGCCAGAACTGAAGGCTACGATTATTGCATTTCAGGCCGACCGCCATATTTCGGAATCAGGCTGCCTGTTGATCTGCCACGCCTGAATTCCGACCCCTCGAAAATCTATGACCTGCGCCACTGCTGGGGCCTTTCAGCCTTCAAGGCTGGCAACCCGGCTGCCAGCGAACTTACCAGCGGTGGCGAACTTGTTTATTTTAATGCCAAAACCACTCCTGAAGTCAAAATTACCAGTCTTCCCGATAACTGGCGGCTGATTCGAATCCCCATGTCGGAACTCATGCAAGACTACAACTGGCAAAGGCCACCATCCAGTTGGAACGAGGCCGAAGTTGCCGGTATTTATCTCGGTATTGAAGCGTGGGGCAGGGCATTTGCCGACTGGGAAGTGAAGAATCTGCTGGTTTATAGGCTCCCGCAAGACTGAAATGCGATTAAGCAATAATTTCGCGAATCACATTTCCATGGTCGATTTCCAGCCGTTTGCGAGTCGGCAGTTCAAGCCTTCTTGAATCTAGACCCAGCTGATGCAGGATGGTGGCATGAATGTCCGTCACATAATGCCTGTTTTCCACGGCATGAAAGCCCAGTTCATCCGTGGCACCGTGCACCGTTCCACCTTTAATGCCACCGCCGGCCATCCACACTGAAAAGCCAAAAATATGGTGGTCGCGTCCGTCACTGCCCTGTGTTCCAGGCGTGCGGCCAAACTCCGTCGCAAAAACGACAATTGTGCTATCAAGCATACCCCGGCGGTCAAGGTCGGCTATCAGGCCGGCACATGGCTGGTCAACTGCCTGTGCATTTCGTGCATGATTCGCCTTCAGGCCACCATGGGCATCCCATGATCCGGCCCCACCGCCACCATGTTGAATTTGAATGAAACGCACACCTCGCTCAACCAGTCGCCGGGCTGCCAGCAGTTGCATACCAAAATCTTTTGACTCCGGCCTGTCCATGCCATAAAGTGCCTTGGTTTCGGCCGTTTCCCTTGAAAAATCAACGACTTCCGGTACCGACATCTGCATCCGGTAAGCCAATTCATACGAAGCCATGCGTGCTGAAAGTGCAGCATCTGCCGGATAACTTCGCCCCCGCACCCGATTTAATTTCTGCACCAGATCCAGGCCCGCCTTTTGCTCAGCCTGGGTAATCGGTCCCTCGGGTCGCCCGAAATCCAGAGGGTTCTTCGGGTCAATCCGCATCGGCACGGCATCGTGTGCCGGCCCAAGATAATGCCCGTCCTTTAAATTCCAGTATTCCCGATAACCCATTGATATAAATTGAGGCAAATTCTCATTCAGCGAACCTAGTCCATAGTGCACCCAGGCCCCCAGCGTCGGAAAATCGCCGTCGTTCTGATGCCTGCCCGAGTGAAACTGGGTCTGGGCCCCATGGTTGCTGTCTGTCGTCCACATCGACCGCACAAAAGCAATTTTATCCGCCTGGCTCCCGGTATGCGGAAAGAAATCGCTGAGTTCTATGCCGCTCTGGCCATATTTTTTATACCCACTCTGCAGCGGATAAATCTTGTTTCGCTGATTACCATTGGCATCAGGCACCACAAGCCGCTCAATCGCCAGCTTTTTCGGGTCCTGCACACTGGCAAAAGGCGTTTCCGCAATGGTCTTTCCGGAATATTTATTCAGCATCGGCTTCGGGTCGAAACTCTCAACCTGCGAAACACCCCCGTTCATGAACAGCCAGATCACGCTCTTCGCTTTTGGAGCAAAATGCGGCAAGCCATCCGGCGGCGACCAAGCCGATTCATTGGCCCGAGAATCCCGCTGCAGCAGCGAGGCCAGGGCAATCGAAAAAAGCCCGCCACGCAGGCTTTTATTGAAGCCCCGACGGCTGATCACATCACTGAATTGCATTTCATTTCCGGACATCAGAGATCACCTCAATGTCACAAAGTCATTGTGATTCAGCAATGCCCACACCAGCCGGCCGCGGGCGGTGGTTTCGTCCGCCTTGCCTGAAGGTGCCTTGTTCTGAAATTCCCCGAGTGCCTCTCTGGCTAATTGAATCTCTTCGTTTGAAGGCACAAATCCAAGCAGCAGTTCGAACGATCGCCTGATAAATGCGCTGGAATCCTTTTGATCAGACATGCCTGCCTCTATCTTTGCAACCAGCGCAGGAGCCGATTCGAAAACCAGCCTTGAATTGGAAAGTGCCAGTGCCTGCTGCGGCACAATTGATTGCTCACGCCTGTAGCACTCTTTCACCATCGCCTCATCAAAGGCCGTCAGAAATGAATTTCTGTCGTTATTGGAATGAAAGAAATAAAGGCTTCGACGCACGCTCTTCTCCTGCTCTCCAGCCGGTATCGGCGGCCCGCCCATCTTGAAATCAAGCCGACCCGACAAAGCCAGAATGGAATCACGCACAGCCTGTGATTCCAGCCTCATGCCCGGCCATCGCCAGAAATATCGGTTGTCGGGGTCTCGTGCAATCTCGTTCTCACGCCCTGCCAGCGATGATTGTCGCTGCCATGCTGCCGAGCTCACAATCAGCCGGTGCACATGCTTCATGCTCCAGCCACTGGCAACCAGCTCACTCGCCAGCCAGTCAAGCAGTTCAAGGTTTTCGGGCGGCGTCCCCTTTCGACCGAAATCAAACATGGTCGGGACCAATGGCTGACCGAAGTGCCTGGCCCAGATATGATTCACCGCCACCCGGGCGGGCAGGGGGTTCGCTCGATCAGTAATCCAGTTGGCCAGTGCCATCCGCCGACCGGTTGTCTTTTCCGGAAAGCCGGGAAACGGATCAAATGCCGTGGATGTCAGAAACTTTGTCGGAATATGCTCAGCCCCGACAAGCCGCGTGTGCCTGCCTGATGTGTCGCCCAGCTTGCCCCTGGCCTCGTTCACCTCAGCCTGGGCCTTATCCCTTGCAGTTGCCAGATCGCCACCCTTGCCGGCTTTGCCCTGAACCAGTGCCAGTTCAGCCGTGGCCAGTTTCAACTCGGCCTGCGCAAGGGCCACCCGCCGCTCGGCTTCGATTGCGGCTTTGACAACCGACTCGCTCTGCTCTTTATTGTCAACTATGGCACGGTCTGCCCTCGCTCGGGCCTCTATTCCCGGTATCTCCATGTCAGCCAGTTGTAAGGCTTTCTCGGCCTGAACCCGGGCCAGAAGCTTCTCCAGTGCCAGTTTCTCAGGCGATGGTCCATCTTGTTTCGCCGGCTTCCCGGCTATCACCGCCATGCTGGCTTCCTGCCATTGCTTCACAGCCTTCTGCAGCCCGGCCCGGGCTTCTGCCTGCTTCAACAGTTGATATTTACGCAGTCCATCCAGAATATGTGGCCGAAGACCGGGATGCCTTGCCTCAGCCGGCAGCTGAACTGGCCTGAGTTCAAGATTCTTTCCGGAAATGAATGTCGGTACACCCGGGGCAATCACCGCCGATTTGTCAGGATTCGCCTCCGAGCCCCGGATATAGCGATAGGTCGGTTCATCAGGCCTGGCGTCATAAGCTCTCGGAATGCCGTCGTTTGCGGCGTTTATCTGACCTGGCAGAATTTCATTTCGCACCATGTAGGGCTCAAAAATGGCCCTCATGGCATAGTAATCGGTCTGTTTAATCGGGTCGAACTTGTGGTCGTGGCATTTGGCACAATTTGTCGTTATACCCAGAAAAGACTTGCTCACATGCTCGACTGTTTCATCAAGCCACTGGTTACGGTTGAAAAGGAAATAATTTCGGGCCAGATAACCGGTCGCCCTCAGATCGCCCAGGTCATTTGGCTTCAGCTCGTCAGCTGCCAGTTGCAGCCTGACCATTTCGTCATAGGGCCGGTCAGCATTCAGGCTCTCCACAATCCAGTCTCGCCAGTGCCAGATAAATTTCTGGCTGTTGCGATGCTCGGCCCCCAGACCCCACCAGTCACTGTATCGCCAGATGTCCATCCAGTGTCTTGCCCACCTTTCGCCATGCCGGGGGCTGTTCAGAAGCCGCGTCACCTCTTCCTCAAGCCACTTCTCTCCGGCCATATCTGACACTCGCTGTATGTCGTCTGGCGTTGGGGGCAGCCCCGTCATGTCAAAATGCAATCTTCGCAGCAGTGTCAGCCGGTCAGCCCTGTCATTGGGCTTCAGCCCACGGGCTTGAAAGTCCTTCGCCAGAAAGGCATCAATCGGGTTATTGATCGGCCAGTTGCCCCTGATCTGCGGAATTTCCGGCCGATGCACCGGGGCAAAAGCCCAGTGGTCTTTCACTCCCGGCTCGGGCTTCTCATCGGCCGGCCCACTGGCCCCCGCATTTATCCATTGCCTCAGCTTGTCAACTTCGACGGGTGAGAGGGGCGAACCCTCACCCTCAGGCGGCATGTGATCTTCTTTTTCTTTTGTCGTGACACGTTCAATCAGCAGTGAATCCGACTTCTGAATCACATCGCCGCTGTCGCCACCCCTGTGCATCATGGCCACGGTGTCAAGCCGTAGCCCGGCCTTCTGGGTCAGTGCACCATGACAGGCGTAGCACCTTGATTTAAGAATCGGCTTAATATCGCGAATATAATCAACGTCCGCCTTCGCTGCATGGCAATAGCCAGATAAAATGGCCAACAGCCAGATTTTACTGATCCAGAAATTTCGGGTGGCAGGCTGTTGAAACATAAGGCTCTCTCACATGGAAGGAATTATTATCTTAAACTGATTCAGTTGAAATTGCAAGTCTTTCGACACCCGCCCAACCACGCTGAACATGAGAAATCGGCATAAAAAAAGGCGAAACCCGGCCGGGGCCTGGTTCCGCCACTTGAATTTCAGTCTGACAAGTCTTTGATCAGCGACCCATCAGTGCCTTGATGATCATGAAATCAAGCTCTTCATATTGCCGGGCGTCTCTCAGTTCCTTGACTTTCGCCTCGTCAATCCCACGCACCACATCCAGCAGGGCCATGAAAATGGCACGGCTGTTGGCCAGGTGCTTCGTGCAGTCTTCCGCCCTGGTGGTGCGCATGGCCTTCACATCCAGGCCCACCGCTTCGCCATTCTTGCCATAGCCGTTTTTATCCAGCACCCAGACCTGGTCAAACGCCCGTCGCAGGTCCGCTGAGCCAAAGGTCTTGTCCTGGTCATATTTCAGGCCATTCTGGTCGTTAAGGTGCACGCTCCACAGCTTTTCATGCCACAGGGCATAGGCCATGTCGTCAGCCGGATCAAGCCCCGCCAGAATCGAGTGGGCCGACTCAATCAGCACCCCGGATCGCTTCGGATCAACGGTTTTATAAGCCATGCCAATCATGTGTCCGACAGTCGGCAGATACGCCTGATCCATCGGCTCGTTCGGCTTGGCTTCACCCAGCACCCGAATTTCTGGGTCGTGCTGCAGAATTGCATTCCAGGCATCAGCAATGCGCCCGACAGCCGTCCGGGCACATTTTGACTCGCGAATGTAGGATCCTTCACGCGCCAGCCAAAGCACATAGTTCTTACAATCGACAACTTTCGCCAGATCCACGCACCGGCGGGCTCTGTCAAGTGCATATTGCCTGTCCTTCGGGCAGTTTGAAGTGAAAGCACCGTCAATCGTGTGCGGGTCTTCCCAAAGGCGGGGGGCGATAATTTCAACAAACAGGCCTTCGTCGTCCAGAACCTTCTTCAGTTCAGCCGCTTTTTTCAGCTTTTCAGGCTCCGAAAGATCATAGTTCACAATGTCATCATCGTGAAACTGAACTCCGTCGAATCCGAGTTTTTTATACTGCCTGATCTTCTCGGCAAATGCCATGTCGGCCCGAACCGGCGGGCCAAAGGGGTCGGCACCGGTGCTGATATTCCAGGGGCCAAAAGTGAATCGATAACTGTGTGTGGCACTCATGGGCGTGGGTCGTTCTTGATTTTTTTCGAGGGTCGTTCTTGAGTGAATCGTTGAATTTCCGGCACAGAACTTGAACCATGCCCGAAACGCCTTCTATCATCGTGAAACCGTCCGGCCGCGTCAACACTCACTCCACCCGAACCACCAGGTTCCTCATAGCCAGAAGCATCAGAATATTTTACGATACTGCCCAGCAGATCACTAATTTCCAACGGCTCCAGCAAAAGCAAAAGAAATGCCGGCCAAGCTCAATCTATGGCACATCATGCTCGCCGTTCTCGTGGTGGCCATCGGCTTCTCGCTTTGGACTACCAGCGAAGCCACCCGCGCCATGCTCATCGTCATGATCGCAGGCACGGCCGCCGTGGTCGTCTCGCTGCACGGCATCATGCGGCTTTTTCAAGTGCTTGGGCATTACGGCGAATCGCCCACCCCTGCCAACCTGCGCAGAATGCTGACCCAACTCACTTTTATCCTGATTTATTGTGCACTGCTCGTAAATTTCGCCATCTGGCTCGGCTTTTACCTCCTCTGGCCACGATTCTAATCAGCTTGTCTTCCCCATGGCCTGAAATTTAGCCGAGTCGGCCCGTTTACTAAGTCACGCATTTTGTTTAACATAATCAGCTCAAAGCAGTACAGTTGCCTGACTCTTCACGAACCGGAATCAATCAAATGTCTGATACGCCCACAATTTTCCACCGTCGCGATTGCCTTAAGTTTGCCTCTCTGCCATTTGTCTCACCGGTGGCTCAGGCCATGGCCGAATCGGCCATGCAGGCTCCCAAAAAGAAGGTCGCGGCCGTTATCACCGTCTATTTCGCCGGCTCGCATGCTGATGTCATCCTCGGCAAGATCATGGACGGCTGGAAGCAGGATGGCGGCCCCGGGCCCGCACTTGAACTGACTGGCGTGTATATGGATCAGACAAATGCCAACGATGTAGGTCGCAAGCGACTGGCTGACCATGGCGTGCCCCTGTTTGACACGATCGAAAAAGCCCTGACAGGTGGCGGAAACCGTATTCCGGTTGATGGTGTCATCTGCATTGGCGAACATGGCAATTACCCATTTAATGCCAAGGGCCAGCAGCTTTACCCTCGCCGAAGATTTTTTACGGAAATCACCAACACATTTGAAAAATTTGGCAGGGTCGTGCCGGTCTTTCACGATAAGCACATCGGCCCGGTGTGGGAAGATGCTTTATGGATGTATAACCGGGCCCGCCAGCTGAAAGTGCCATTCATGGCCGGTTCATCTCTGCCACTGGCTTATCGCCGGCCTGAAATCAGCCTGCCTGCGGGCAGCAATATTGAATCGGCAGTGGGCATTGGCTACAGCGGCCTTGATATTTATGGCATACATGCACTTGAGGTGTTTCAATATTATATGGAACGCCGAAAAGGCTCGGAAACAGGTGTGAAAGCCGTCCAGTTTCTTCAGGGCGACGCAATGTGGCAGGCCGTTGATGACGGACGGGTGTCAAAGCCCGCTCTCGAATCGGCATTCGCCGCTGTGCCGAAACAGGGCAACCCTAATATTCGTCAGGATAAAAATGCAGGTCTGTTTCTGTTTGAATATAACGACGGCACCCCGGGCGCCGTTTTCATGCTCGGATGCGTCAATGGCACCGCCATGGGTATCAAGCTCAAAGGCAAGTCTGAACCACTTGCTGTCGCCGTGGAAGAACGCACCGAACCGCGTTACCCGCATTTCGCCTATCTGCTCAAGGCCGTTGAGCGCATGATTCACACCGGCCGGCCCAGCTATCCGGTCGAACGTACTCTGCTCACCAGCGGCATTCTCGACCGCGTTCTCACTTCACGCCATGAAGGCGGCCGGCGCATTGAAACTCCCGAGCTGGCCATCGCCTACCAGCCCGTCGTCTATCCTCACGCACCCCATGTTGATCTGCTGGCTTCACCCACCGTCAGCCTCTGATCCTTAACAACTGCATGGATCACCCTGAATCACTGGCACTTGCGGTTCATTGCCGAAAAAGCATGAAATCCATTTGTCAGTCAGGGTCTTCGCTGGTCGACTCATCAATCGATCTGCTCATTCCGGCCGATTCTGCACTGACCGTCGCAAAGTCATCCTCAGTTATCAGCAATCTGCCATTACTTTCAGGCACATCCACTTCCGCCCGGCGTCTATGGTTGGTCGGGTCGCCCATGCCCTTGGGCCAGATCAGAAATCCACCGGTTGAGACAAATACAATTTCATTAATCTCCCACTTGCCGAAAATGCCCCTGCCTTCATTATAACCTTCATAAATCACATCATGCTTCTGAACATAACTCTTTTTCCATAAACATTTCCCGGTGTCCAGGCCATATTCACCGCGCACCGTGAACCTGCCGACATAATCACGCCCCTCGCCAATAATCCGACCCTCGCAGAAACCCAGCATCAGCTCCATCATATGTCGTTTCCTGCCGGTCGGTCTCATCAGGAAAAACCCTTCCCATTCCCCTGAGGGGAACCGCGGGTCGCTCTCCGAATTGCTTTGCGGCTCATACGACTTGTTTGAATCATCTTCTGCTGGCATGATGATAACCGCCTGCTTCTACTGATGTCATTTCTGATGCTGTTTCCACACCAACTTAACGACACTTTTTAACTTTTCGAAATCCACCGGCCAAAGTCAAGCAGATTCCTGAAATTCAGCAATCCACTGTTTGGTTTCAGTTTTTCTCTGCCACTTTATATCGCTTTTCTGCGAGTCGGGTCGGCCATGCCTCTGGGCCAGAAAATAAATCCACCACTGACTTCGCCAATTCCGCTCAGATATTTCCATTGCCCATACATCACCTTGTTTTCATTAAATCCTTCAAAATAAAGGGGTGTCCATAAATAATTCACACTCATCATGCTCACCTTGCCGCTGTTCACATCATATTCACCCTGAAAATAATTCAGCGGGTTACGCCATCTTTCACCATATGAAAAACCACCAAGCCCGAAAATATGCCCGTCGACAAATATCAGATTGCTCGTGAGCACCAGCCTGTCCCGCCTGGCATTTTTCACCTTAATAAAACCGATCCATTCCACACTTGGAAAATTTCTGTCCTTCTCGGCAGGCGTGCCATCAAGAAAATCCAGTACATCCCTTTCCCAGTCCAGCACGACTACCCCCTCTCTGCTTAAATCCAACCCTGCCACCCATTCAGATACACCACTGCCCCGACTCTGTCTATTTTAAGAATCGGCACATTTCCTTTATCGGCAATTTTTCGTGCTTATTTTATTTTCTCCGTATTTTTTTGTTGCCCACGTGTGATTACCATCCTTATCGCTCATATACTTATCTGGCGACAAGCCATTTATTTGGATAAAATCTACTCAGGTTGGCCCGGTTTCTGCCTCAATCTGCCGGAAGAATGATTCATGGACAAGTTCGGCTTCGTGCGAATTGCCGTCTGCTCGCCCCGGGTGGCCGTTGCCAACCCAGGTAAAAATGCCGACCACATAATGCAAATGCTGGCCCAGACAAGCGATGCAGGGGTGGTCGTCTTCCCCGAACTCTGCATGACGGGTTACACCTGCGGCGACCTCTTTCGCCAGACTTGCCTGCTTAATTCCGCTGAAAACGCAGTCGCCCGCATTGCACGCGAAGCACCTCCCAGGCAAATTCTCTTCGTCGGGGCTCCTGTCGCCGTCGGCAACGAACTTTTCAATTGCGCCGTTGCCATTTCCCAGGGCCAGGTCATTGGCGTGGTTCCCAAATGTAATATTCCAAATTATGCTGAATTTTATGAATCCCGCTGGTTCCTTGCAGCCAGCGGCGACAAACCCCGTGAAATTGAATTCGCCGGCTTTCGCGTCCCCTTCGGCGTCGATCTCTTTTTCCGTCGTGGCCATCTCGTCATTTTTGCCGAAATCTGCGAAGACCTCTGGATGCCCATCCCACCCAGCAGCCACGCCACCATCGCGGGGGCCAATCTTGTCGTCAATCTCTCGGCCTCGAATGAAACAGTCGGTAAAAACGAATATCGCACCGAACTTATTAAAAATCAATCAAGTCGCTGCGTTTCCGCCTATGCCTATGCCGCCGCCGGCCCCAGCGAATCAACCTCCGACCTCGTTTTCGGCGGCCACTGCATAATCTGCGAAAATGGCCTCATTCTGGCCCAGAGCCGCCGGGTCGGCCTGCCGGAAGACCCCGTTGCCGTCGAGGGCTGGCACGCCTCGGCTGATATTGATGTCGAACGCCTTCAAAACGAACGCCGCCTGCTCACCAGCTTCGGCGATGCAAGCCGCCAACAACATCGCCAATATAGAACTGTTGTCATAGACCAGGCTCATCCTCCACGCACCGGCCTGCTGCGGCCTGTTGTGGGTCGCCCCTTCGTGCCGGCCGACCCCGCAACGCTGCACCACCGCTGTGCCGAGATTTTCGGCATTCAGTGCGCTGGCCTCTACAAGCGTCTTGAACAGATAGGCTTTCGCGACGTCTATATCGGTGTATCAGGCGGCCTTGATTCCACACTCGCCCTCATGGCTGCCGTGAAAACCTATCAAAAGGCCGGCGTTGACATCCGCCGCATCCATGGCCTCACCATGCCTGGCTTCGGCACCACCAGTCGCACCAGAAACAATGCCCTTGACCTGATGACCTCGCTGGGCATCTCGCAGGAAACCATTGATATTCGTCAGATTTGTCTGGCAACTTTTCAGGCCCTTGACTCGCGTGTTTTTGACAGCTTCTTTGCCCGCGATGTATCGCTTGATGAATTCAACCGGCTCCTGGCTGAAGTGCCCCGTGAAAAACGCAATGACCTCAATTTCGAAAATGTTCAGGCCCGTGAACGCACCAAGCTGCTCATGAGCCGTGGCTTTGTGCTGGGCACAGGCGACCTTTCCGAACTCGCACTGGGCTGGTGCACCTATAATGCTGATCATATGAGCATGTATAATGTCAACTGCTCGGTGCCAAAGACACTTGTAAAGTTTCTGGTTGAATACATCGCTGAAACCTGCGATCCGAATTCAGACCTTTACCGCATTCTCATCGACATTGCTGACACCACCATCTCGCCGGAGTTGCTTCCGCCCTCAAGCAGTGGCGAAATTGAGCAATCGACAGAAGATGTTCTCGGGCCCTATGAACTGCACGACTTTTTTCTCGCGAATTTCGTGCGTTACGGTTTCTCGCCTGAAAAAATTCTTTTCCTCTCCGACTTCGCCGAATTCCAGAACAATTATTCGCTGGAAACACGGCGAAAGACCCTTGAAACATTCCTCCGACGATTCTTCGCCCAGCAGTTCAAGCGAAATTGCGTGCCCGATGGCCCCAAGGTCGGCTCCGTCAGCCTCTCGCCCCGCGGCGACTGGCGAATGCCTTCCGACGCCGAAGCCGCTATCTGGCTTGGTTCAATTTAAATTCAATCTGTTCCACTCACGGAGAAATCCATGAACACCAGACCTTACTGCGGAATTATAATTACAGTTGCATTATTAATGCCCGCTTTTCAATTAACGGTTACTCAGGCCGACGAACCAAAACCAACCGCTGAAACAAGGCGGGCCGACATTCCACACACGCTAGAAGTTGCCGGACGAAAACGATTTTATATCGTTCATGTCCCTGAAAATTACAATCCCGCCACGCCCACGCCCGTGGTGCTGGCCCTGCACGGTGCGGCGATGAACGGAACCATGATGGTCGGCTTCACTGGCCTGAATGAAACGTCGGAAAAGCATGGCTTTCTAGCCGTTTACCCAAGCGGCACCGGCACAGCGTCCTTTCTCACATGGAATGCAGGTGGCTTTGCCGGGGCATTCGCCGACAACCGCCCTGACGATGTTGCCTTCATCCGCAGCCTTCTTGATGACCTTGCCAAAAAATATAATATTGATCAAAAACGCGTCTTCGCCTGCGGCATGAGCAATGGCGGCATGATGTGTTATCGGCTTGCGGCCGAACTCTCCGACCGAATTGCCGCTGTCGCACCTGTCGCAGGCACCATCGCCATCAATGAATTAAAACCGGCCAGACCTGTCCCCGTGATCCACTTTCATGGCCTGAAAGACAGGATCGTTCCTTACATATTTGACAAAGAAAAAACACCATCATTCATGCGATTTAAGGGCGTGGAAGACTCCGTCATGACTTGGGTCCGCCTTAACGGTTGCTCAGAAATGACCCGGCAGGAAACCATTTCCAAACCTGAATCCGACATGAAAGTCACCCGGCGCGTTTATTCAGGTGGTAAAAACGGCTCGGAAGTCGTTCTGATTGTTGTCGAAGAAGGTGGCCACACCTGGCCTGGCCAGCGACAGACCGGCCTCGGTTTTATCGGCAAATCCACCGTCGATGTCTCTGCCAACGACCTCATGTGGGAATTCTTTCAGAAACACCCCATGAAATAATTGATTGCATTCATCAGGCGGGAAATTGCATTTCAGGCCGGTGGATCAATAAATATCGCATAAGCCCGCTTGATCAGTTCTGAATAATATTCCGACGGCCTTTCCAGGCCACTCACGGCCACCGATAGAATTCGAATCAGGTTTCCGTGGGAATCAATCTGCGGCACAGCCACCGACCGGTCCGCTTCAAAAGCCCGCAGCCAATAGCCGCTGCCAACTTCAGGCGGAAGATCCAGTGCCCGATACTCCGTTACGTCCATGGCTCGGGCGGCCAGCACTATTCCCAGGCCCGTATCGGTCACAGGCACTTCGGCTGTTGCCGCCGGAAATCCCTCTGCGACTACCTTATCCATTTCAGGACAGGCCTGAAATGACTCCAGTAAAAGACATTGGGTTTCGGCGTCAAATCGCCACGAGCCTGTGGCCCTGGCACCTGCCTTGTTATGAACAAATCCAACGGCCTGATCGATCGGTGATTGCTTTTTCATCTGCTCTGTTTCGTGCAATTCATCGGAAATATCAAGGTGTCATTCCGGGTAGATTAGCGATTTTCTTCGTCGATCTGCATAATCCGCCATTCCTTCAGCGGCAATCGCCTTTAATTGCCGCAGGCTCGCCCCACGAGTCACAGCGTCCACCAGCTTCTGGTTCACGCAGATCACATTCATCTTTTCCGGCTTCCAGTCGTTCGGATATAGTTTTCGCAGCGATGCCGCCATCGCCAGACCAATTTCCACGCCATTGGCCTCCTCCCGATTGGTAATCTGGATATAAACTCCATTGCATTTCTCTTTGGCAAACTGCCGCTCGCCCGGCACAAAGGCAACCGGTATAAACACCACTCCGGGCAATTTCATTTCATTCAGCACGCCCGCCCACCCTTTTGCATTAATCCACGGTGCCCCCACTCGTTCAAATGGTGTGTCTGTGCCACGCCCTGTAGCAAGATTCGTCGCCTCAAGCAGCCCAACACCAGGGTAAAGCAGGGCCTCTGTCAGGCTTCGCATGTTCGGCGAAGGGTTCGTCCAGATCAGGCCGGTTTCATCCCAGTACATTCGTCGATCATAATTCCGGCACTCCACAATGCGCAGGTCGGTGTTCAGGCCTCGTTCAGCCAGAATCAGCTTCGCATATTCGGCTATGGTCAGGCCTGAAACGACCGGAATATCATGATCAGCCACAAATGTCCTTTTATCCCTGTCCCTCATGATTCCGCCGAACCGGTCACCCCGAATAGGGTTCGGCCTGTCCAGCAGATAAAGCGGCTTACCCGTTTCAGCAGCCGCCTCCATCACCAGTGCCAGCGTCGATAAATATGTATAAAACCTGACACCAATATCCTGTATGTCATAGACAATTATATCAACATTCTTCAATTGTTCCGCCGTTGGCTTGCGCGACTTGCCATAAAGGGAAAAAATCGGCAGACCGGTTTTATCGTCGGTTGAATCGCCTACTTCCTTATCAACTGCACCGCGAATTCCATGCTCGGGTGAAAACAGTGCGACCAGCTTCACTTCAGCTTCCCTGTGCAGCAAATCAATCGTCGCATTGCCGTCGCGGTCAAGCCCGGTGTGGTTTGTCACCAGGGCCACTTTTTTGCCCTTCAGCGGCTCAAATCCTGATGCTTTCAAAACATCAATTCCTGTAAGCGTCTGCCCCGGTGTCACGCGCAGCATACGTTTTACATCAGTCCTGACAGACGTCTCTGCAGGTTTTCCTGCCGGTGCCTGGATCGGTGCATCAAGCAGTGCCGATGCCGCCGCTGTCGCCACCCGATACCGAACTGGCGATGCATCGCCCTTGCCCGACGGGTGAAGGCGGGTTGAAAGTATAATTACATAAAGACCTGTTTCCGGGTCGATCCACAGGCTCGTTCCGGTAAAGCCCGTGTGCCCGAAGCTGGTGGGGCCCATCAGGGCTCCCCTGGGCGATGAATAACTCGTCTGCACATCCCACCCCAGAGCCCGCCGCTCGTTTACAGGAGTCCCCGCCGCGTCGATCATGAGCCGCACAGTCAGTGGCGATAAAACCCTTTTCCCATCAGGTCCGACACCGCCTGCCAGCAGCATGCGTGCATATATGCTTACATCTTCAAGTGAGCTGAACAGCCCGGCATGCCCCGCCGTGCCGCCCAGGGCACGGGCCCGCGGGTCATGAACCTGCCCCCATGCCATTTCTCCACCCACAGGTTCTGTGGGTGCAGCACGTTTTCGTAGTGGTTCAGGTAAAGGTTGACCTTTGGGGGCAAAGCCGGAATCATTCATGCCCAGCGGCTTGAAGATATGCTCACGCGTGAATTGGTCCAGAGTCTGGCCGCTGACTTGCTCGACAATTCTGCCCAGTGTGATAAAACCAACATCGCTGTAGCGAAAAAGCTCGCCGGGTGGACCCACCAGGTCAAGGTTTGCCAGGTTTTTCCAGGCTTCTTCCGGGCCTTTGGCATAATCCCTGATACTATTATCAGGAATAAAACCGGCCCGATGCCGCAGAAGCTGATCTATGGTGATCGCGCCTTTGCCGTGGTTGTCCCAGTCGGGCAGGTGTTTTTTCACGGTGTCAGTCAGACGCAACTTTCCCTGCTCAATCAGAATCATGGCGGCTGTAGCTGTGGCCATGGGCTTTGTCAGGCTGGCCATATCAAAAATTGTGTCAAGTGTCATGGCATCGCTCGCCGGCACGCGGCGTCGGTCGCCATAGGCTTTGACAAATGCCACTTTCTGATTTCGGCCGACCAGCACCACGGCACCGGGAATTCGCCCGATTTTGATCTCATCGGCCACGATGCCATCAATCTGGGCCAGGCGAGCCGCATCAAGGCCGGCTGCCGAAGCATCAGCAGGCGGCAACGCGGCATGTGCTGAAATCAGCGATAACAGGCTAAGGCAGCTTGCAATGACGAATTTCATATCTCAGGCGACTCCCGATTGAGCTGATGTTTCATTTGAATCCTGTCGTTCTGGCAGAATATTGCTGGCCGTCAGTCCGGTGACGATCACGGTGGTTGACCCGACCAGGGCAAACCACGGCCACGCAGTGTCTGAGCCGAATTTCACATAGCTCACGGCTGCCAGGCCACAGATCATGCCGAAAAGGGCCGCCCTGGGGCCGACTTTCTCAAAGGCAAGGCCCAGGCAGAATATGCCGAGAATGATGCCAGTCACGAACGAGGCAATCGCCAGGGCATTATTCACCACGCTTTCCTGAAGCCCTGTCGCCCACCAGGCGACAGCCATCTGCAGCAAGCCAAAGACGATTGTCATGCCACGCGAAATACCAATCCAGCGATCTTCATCCACCTTGTCTCCGGCCATGGGCTGTAAAAAATCGCGGACAAGTGCCGACGAACTCGCGGAAAGAGAGCTGGAAAGTGTGCTCATGGCGGCCGCCAGAAGAGCTGAAACCACCAGTCCCAGAACGCCAACCGGGAGATTACCCACAATAAAATGCACAAAAACCGCATCGCCCTTCAAACCCGCCCCATCCGGCACATGCTGAGCACGAACCCACAGCGCCGCCCCAATCGCCAGAAACAGGGCAAATTGCAGAAACACAACCAGACCACTGGTAATCAGGGCCACGGCCGCCTGCTTCTGCGATCTTGCCGAAAGGTATCGCTGCACCATCATCTGATCGGCCCCGTGCGTAGCCATGTTCAGTATCATGCCGCCGACAACCCCCGCCCAGATCGTAAATGGCTGGGTCAGATCCCATTTCCAGTTCCACATGCTGAATTTGCCGGCTGCCGTTCCCTCGGTGAAATAGCCATTCCATCCGCCGGGAATATCACCCACAATCAGCCAAAACGCTATGATTGCACCCGCGATATATATGAAAAATTGCGCGACATCCGTCCAGATGACAGCTGACATACCGCCCAGATAGGTATAAACAATTGTCGCCAGGCCCATAATTGCTATGGCAATCGGCATGATCAGCGGGTGGCCGGCGGCAATCAGTCCCGACTGTACCAGAAGCTGTTCGATAACCTTGGCCGCCAGAAATAGCCGCAGGCCGTCGCCCAGCGTGCGGGTAATCAGAAACATGCCGCTGGCCAGCGTTTTGACCCCCGAGCCGAATCTTGTCTGCAGCACTTCATAGGCCGAGATGATCGATTGCTTGAAATAGGCGGGCAGAAGGAATTCAGCGACAAGAATTCGGCCAAAAATATAACCGACGGCAAGCTGCAGATAATTGAAATTACTACCGAAGGCAACGCCCGGCACGCTGAGAAACGTAGCTGAACTTGTCTCAGTGGCCACAATCGAGATCATCACCGCCCATGTCGGCACGTCCGATTCACTGAGAAAATAGCCTTTCAGGCCCTTGGCATTGCGGCCGGCACGTGCCCCCAGCAGCACGCACATCAACACATAGGCAATGACGACAATAATATCAAGAATACTCATGCGCCTGTTCGCCTGTTTTTCAATTTCCGGCTGCTTCGACTCCCGCTGAACCGCCTGTCTCTTTCAGATGATCCGAGACGCGGCATCCTGTCAAGGGTCCGGAATGGATTTTTGAGGTATTTCATTCGTCGTCTGGCTCAGCATCGTCGGCATCTTGCAGGTCGTCTATCAGTTCATCGCCATCGTCGTCGGGGTCATCATCGATCTCGGGGCGGGCCAGCCAACGTCTCGCCCGGGTCCACAGCTTCACAGGCTCAAGGGCTTCGGCCGTGCCCGTGGGCATATCCAGGCCCAGTTCCTTGATCAAGCCAGACATGCCACGCTCGGGGTCCTCATGAAACCAGCGTTTATAGCGGGCCGACCAGGCCATGCTTTTTTCCCGACGCTGGTGGTCGCGATAACGGACGGCAAGGCTGCCATCAGAATAAGCCCATGCCGCAATTATCGGCGTATCAGCCATTGTTGTCATCTGCAGTGGCGGCACCGTAATTTCAATCGGAGAAATTGCCTGCCCCAGAATTCGCACCTGATTTGATTTAAACCCGCCCCGCGTGGAAATCATCACCACCACATGTGCCAGTTCCCCAAGGTTCAGACGCTGGTGCACAGCCCCGACCGGCCCCCGGCTGCGATAATTTCGGGCGGCCTCGTTATAGGCCGATTTCAGTTCACCAAATGTCATAATGTCAGGTGCATCATTGAGAAGGCTGAGAATCTCATTCTGCGACTGAAACTCGGGCGTAAAACTGCTGCCAGATACCACGGCGGCAGCCGCGAAACCTGAGCCGCCGGGCTGTTTGCCGCGAGTCCGGGGCAGGGCAAGTACCTGAATCTCGTCGTCGTGCCGTTTGCGAGCCTCGGGCCGCAGGAAACTCAGCTTGCGCATGAGCCCCGGGTCTTCAATCCGCCGCTGGGCTTCATACCAGAGATGCTCAACCACCTCCGGCCAGAAACGGGCAACAGCCTTTTCTTCAAGCAGCCATGGAGCAGAATATTTCAACACCGTTTGTCGAAAGTCAGGGTTTGCCGCCCAGGCATCGGCAATCCGCTTCCAGGGGTGGCTCGCACGTGGCTTGCCACTCTCCTGACGGGCCAGCTGGTTCCAGTCGCGCGGCAGTCGATTGGGCAGCAGGTGGCCTTCTTCATCCATCCAGCGGTCAGCCACAGATGGGTAATTGATAACCAGCTCGCGGCGTATTTTCCGCAGAAGTTCAACCCCCGGGGGCGTTTCTCGAATAGCGATATAGCGGCCAACTACCAGCGGGCTCAGGGCCTGCCGCACTTCAAGGCCCCGTTCAATCAGCTGGGCTGCCCGGGTGATGGAAGCCGCCGATCCGCCTGCCACGACACTTGACGTCAGTGCCAGGATGGCCCTGCCAAGCTCGGCCGACTCGCTCTGCAGCCCGCCCGAGCCAGCTATCGACCATCCCTGCGGCTGATCAATAATCAGGTCGGCCAGCCACTTGCCGGCAAGCGGCCGTTCCACCGGGTCTAACTGCAGCGGTTCGTCTTCCACTATACGCATCAGTTCGCGAACCAGCGGTTCGGATATGATGTCGATCGAAGGTCGCTGCCCCGGGCGTGGCCGGGGGGTGGCTGATTCGACCGGTGGTGAAGGCTGCCGTGATTCAACCACGCTGCCTGATGCCATGTCCTGCTTGATCTCGCGTGCGAAATCAGCAATGGAAGGGTCGGCCAGGCGGGGCAGGGGCGGGCTGCCTGGAGGTCGACGTGGTACTTTTGTCTGAAGATAATTCCGAAGGCGAATTTCTTCCAGTCTCATGGCCACTTCCGCCGCCCGGTGCGGCCGGCGGGCCGGATCTTTTTCAAGAAGCTGACAGATCAGCTGATTGAGCGATGCCGGAATATCAGGGTTAATTGACCTCGGTGGCGGCGGCACGCGGCTGGTCACATCAACAATCACGTCTCGCTGGGGGCCGCGAAACGGCAGTTCGCCGGTCACTCCCTCATAAAGAACCACGCCCAGGCCGTAAAGGTCGGATGCGGGGCTGGGCGACTGACTTTTGAACAGTTCAGGGGCCATATAAGGCACCGTGCCACGCAGCACATGCTCCTCGGCTTCGTCGCCCGCCTGAAGGGCCAGGCCAAAATCGCTCAGCTTGGCATGCAGGTCCTTCGTCAGCAGTATATTGCCCGGCTTGATGTCGCGGTGAATAATGCCCAGCTGGTGCGCTTCGTCAAGGGCTTCAGCCGTCTCCGACAAGATTCGCAGCTTCTCTTCAATCGTCAGATCAGGCATTTTTCGCTGAAGTGTCGAGCCATCAACCAGCTCCATCACCATATAGAGCGGGCCGTCTTCAATCTGACCGATGTCATAAAGGCGAACGATCCGGTCGTGGGCCAGCCTGGCCACAATCTCGGCTTCCATGCGTAACCGCTGGGAAAGGGCTGACTGGGTCGTCAAGTCAATGGTCTTGATGGCCACTTCCCGCTTCAAAACCAGATCGGTTGCCCGGTAAACGCAGCCCATGCCGCCCTTGCCGAGAATAGTGTCAATCCGGAATCTCTGGTTCAGCGTCTGGCCAATCATACTGCCACGAATTTGAGCCTGTTGTTAAGGCGACTCCGCCACCGGGGTCGCAACTTGACTGCCCCCTCGCAGGGGCCACCTGTTTGCCGGCAAGCTAGTATCCTATCCGGAACAGGGCCGAACCGACTACCTGTCTGTTCCCGAAAAATGGCTTTTTTCGGCTGGTCTCTTGCAAATCGGCCCGCCAGTCTATTGAATGATGTGATGAACAGGCTGGCACGCCTCGTTGCCAACGGCCAATCGGCTGACCACTGCCACCTGGGGCAAACCGGCCCGGAACGCATAAAATCAAGCAGAAGGAGAGTTAATATGTCTTCAAAGGACGAAGAACGCGTGCTTTGCGTGCCGACACGACTGGTAAATGAACTCGGCCATTTTCAGGGCTTCAGCCCCGATGCCGAACGCTATCTGGCCTATCTGCTGAAGCCCGGCATCGCCAGCTTTGTTCGCCGGGGCGATTGCGAAAACGACCCAAAGCTGAAACAGATCATTCCTTACGTTGTCTTCTGGTCGGGCGACAGAGTCTTCACCTACACACGGGGCAAGTCGCAGGGCGAAAGCCGCCTGCACGCCCTTCGCTCGCTGGGTGTGGGTGGCCACGTGGCTGAAGAAGATGCCGCCGGCGGATGCACGGCCGAAGCCTATGAAATGGCCCTGCAGCGTGAACTGGCCGAAGAGGTGCGTGTGGAAGTGCCCGGCAAAATGCTGCTTTCAGGCCTGATTAACGACGATTCAACACCAGTCGGCCAAGTGCATCTCGGCGTCGTACACCTGTATCATCTCGAAGCACCTGTGGTGCATCCTCTGGAAGAAGGCCTTGCCGAAGCCGGATTCATGGCCATCAACCACGCCCGCCAGATCAAATGCGAATTCGAGACATGGTCGCAGATCTGCCTTGATCACCTGCTGAAAAGCTGATAGAAAGAGACTGTGGAATACCGGTGAAAAAACGGCATGGAAAGGAGTTCCATGTGTCTGAGAAAACTGACAGCAGGAAAATCGGCCATCTTGGCCTGATAATGTCGCTCTATGGCAATCAGTTGAAAAGTTCACAGACTGTCAGGCAGTGGTCGATCAGTCTGACAGCAGCGTTTCTGGCAATTTCAACCCAGCAGCAGGGCTTTTTCACCGCCTACATGTCGCTTTTTCCCATTGCCCTTCTGTGGATGCTTGATGCCCAGAACATTCAGCATGAATTGATGTTGCTGGCTTTTTACAATCGCGTGCGAAACACGCCCGAGGCTGACATCGATTTCGACCTCGACTATCGATTCTGCCTTAGGGACGTACACCCGTGGCCTTATTATCTGCTGAACCGCAGGGCACTCACTTTCAATAGCATGCTTATCTTTGGTCTCTTTGCCATTGACTGGTTTATCAAATAATCAAGCTCTGGGCTGTCTGTTCTTCCGAATCTGATCGACCAGAATCAGTGCAAGCATGCTTTTGGCGTCGCAGATTCGCCCATCAGCGACCATGGCCATGGCTTCGTCCCAGTGGAAGACGACTGGCTCCAGATTTTCGTCAAGTTCCAGATTTGATCCGACCGCTTCAAGCCCTTCACACAGGTATAGATACATCACTTCACTCATGATGCCCGGCGAGACGAACCACTCTCGCAGCCGGGTGATTTTGGCGGCCCGATACCCGGTTTCCTCGGTCAGTTCGCGGGGGGCGGTGGCATCGGGCGATTCGCCGGCGTCAATCGTGCCTGCCGGTACTTCCCAAAGTGTCGTCCGCACGGCATATCGCACATTTCGAACCAGGCAGACGTGGTCAGGGTCAACCATGGGCACCAGGGCCACGGCACCACGATGGAGCACCACTTCTCGCCTGGCGGTCGAGCCATCATTCAGGGTAAGTGTATCAAGGGCCAGCTCGATTTTTTTGCCGGTGTATATGATTTCACGCTGGCTGGGCAGGCGATTTTCGTCGATCATGGCAGGCCTTGTTGTTTTGAAAGTGCGCCTGAAAGCGATTTTTCAGGCAGAGATCGCAACAGTCAATTCAATAATACAACTTATTTCATTTCAAACATATGAAAACTTTGTAGTTGCGGCAAATAAACAAAAAGGTTAAATGGCTGATGGCACCATCTTGAAGTTACCTGTGAATATTATCACTGATTTCGCTTGAAAAGTATCAGGCAAAACCTGTATTTTTGTAAAAATGATTCTTCGGATAAACTCATACGGACTTGATGCGTTATGCGCCTGAGCATTCAATCAAAGCTGATAATCGCCGTTGTGCTCATCAGCCTTTCTGCAGCACTCTTCACCGGAATCCTTGGCTACCGCAGTGGTGAAGCAGCACTGAGAAAAAGTATCTATGA
>JBEITT010000210.1:0-2796 GCA_040374745.1 Planctomycetaceae bacterium
CATACCTTTCTGCGTCAGTTCGCACATCTGCCAATCCTGCCGGTTAGTCAAGTCCCAGAATCCTACGGCATCGGCTGGATCAAAATTTTTCATGGCAATAGTGTCTCGTTCGAAAAGCCATTGGCAGACTATGCGCGTGCGGTTGTGGGCAAGCGGTTCAAGGCGATGTGTCATGACATAATCAGGATGAAAACTGATCATCATATTAGGTAAAAGAATGTAGTAATAAACATATCTTGACTGTTCTTGCGAAAGGCCGGAAAGGTTCGGCCGATTGGTTGAACCTGAGAATGTCATGGTCTGAATGCCCTCATTCAGCGACATTTTACCGCCAAGATAGCATGGGGTGGGTGGATCATTAGCCCCACTTGTCGGTGGCGAGAGCCGAGCCAGGGCCGGATGCACCGATGGGCAATGCAGACATTCGCTGTAGTTCTGCAGGATCAGCTTCCAGTTGGCTGCAATATCATATTCAATTTCAGCTGCCGATTGCAATTGATCCATACGCCAGTTAGCGAATTTCAAGGAAAATTCGTTAATATAAGTATGAAAATCCGGTGCTTTTCGATCAATATTGACAAATATAAAACCACCCCAGACTTCACAGGAAACTGCTTCAAGGCCCCAGTGATCATTTTGAAAACCTGTAACATCTTTCATGCCTGGGGCGGCAAGAAGTCGGCCGGAACAATCGTATGTCCAGGCATGATAGGGGCAGGCCAACTGACATTTCGCGGCGGTGCCCTTCGCCGATTGAGCCAGAGCCGTTCCCCGATGCCGGCAGACGTTGAAAAATGCCCTTATGAGCTGGTCGTCCGAACGTGTGACAAGAATTTCATCTCCTGCCACGCTTCGGACCAGAAACGAACCGGCAACCGGCAATTCTTCCACACGTCCGACATTCACAAAGCGGCCTGCAAATAGTGAATTCATTTCTTTCTGAAAATGTAATTCGCTTGTAACCAGCTTTGCATCAAGTGTCAGATTCATTGCAACCTGCTCGATTTTTGTTCGATTTTCAGCAAACGATTAGGTCGTTTTACCCGATAATTTATAGCATAAAACGAGGTTAATTGGAAAGCGATTAAATCATGAAGAGATTGCTATCAATTGACAACGAGTCGATGATTCAACAAAATTATGGAAACGCTCATTCAGGATCAACGCATGAAACCAATGTTGAATCATCTCTATCGATTGCTGCCTGCCATCCTTGTCTGGTTAGTACCTTTAACCCATTCAGAGGCCGAGGTGCTGGAAATCAAAGCATTTTCCATAGGATACGGCCAGTGGGTGGCCTATTCGGAAAAATCGATTTCAAACGAACAGCTTAAACCATTTATTGGTCAATACTTACTGGCCGGGAAGTGGCCCAGGGGCGTTTATCGGCCTGATGACGCCGGCGTTTTGCTGGGCCGCGAGAAAATGGCTGCGGTTCGAATCGTTTCCATTCAGGCTGAAAAAGAAGGCCGCATGATACTGCTGACGACGGATCCAGCAGTTACACCAGATGAATATCGCAGAACAATCGGAGAACTTACCCTTTCAGCAAGTTTTCAGGGAATTTCAGCGAACCTCATAAACAATGCAGTCCAGGGCAAGACCAAAAACATTGTGATTCCATTTCCAACTGGAATGGAAAAACTGAAAGAACTTTCAAGAACAGACAGCTATCTGGCAAGTTTCTTACAGAACTGGATAAATCCAGATTCTGAAATTCGAATGCAATTCTGGACGAAACTTCCCGAAGGATTGCATGAATTGATCATCAGGTCTGGCCGCGAGTTTCAATTGGAATCAAATGGTGAACAAAAACAATCGGTGATGAATGAAGGTAATCACCAGGTTGAATTGAAATTGGAATCGGCAGGCATTGAACAGGAAATCAAACTTGCTTTCACAGGTGGCTCGAAGAAGGTGACTGAAACATCTTTTCTTGAATTGACAAGCAAACTACAGACAGATGGCAAGCAGATTGATGTAGTATTAACCAGTTGGAATTATCTCGTTCCCTGGGCACCGGAGCCTCTGCCTGAAGCGACCGTGGCAATAGCACCGCCTCCTTATGAATTGATCGGAGGTAATGCAATCAGGGGCAGAGAGATTTTCTATTCACAGACTGCCAAATGTGCAAATTGTCATGCGATTCAAGGGGTTGGAGGGAAAATCGGGCCTGATCTGACTGAGTTGAAAGGCAAGGACCCGACACTTATATTTCATCATATTAATGCACCCAGTGACCGGATTCACCCCGGTTATCCGAGTTTTACGCTGGCGCTGAAGAATGGTCAGGTTGCGATGGGAGTGGTAAAATCACTCTCAGGTAACGAGTTTGAGGTGCTGGACACCGATGCCAGGAGCCTGAAATTCCAGGCGGATGAAGTTGAGGAATTGAAACCTTCCACCAGTTCAATTATGCCTCAGGGCCTGGCAGGCAGTCTGGGCGAAGCATCAGTGAGAGACCTGATTGCATTTTTAACAGGCGATAGAAAAGAATCACAATAAAATGCACTTTTTCAATTGATTGCAATTCTTTCTGAGGATTGCTCAATATCCAATCAGGGACTTTTTTCATTTTCATGGATTGGATTCTTTAACTGATTTAAAGGGCGATGATGATCCTTCTGATCATGCCTTAGCTGTCGAGTTTTGCCCCGGCGGGAAAATCTTCTTGGATGATTGCCCTGCAATTCGGCCGAGTCGTGATCTTTACTGTTTTTCTGCAGGTCAGGCTTTATTTCCTCATGCGAGATGATTTTTATTTCATTTGGTTTGATGATAGATTCAGGCTGAGCA
>JBEITT010000145.1:0-9219 GCA_040374745.1 Planctomycetaceae bacterium
CACCCGTTTCCTGGCCGATTCTGCGCTGAAACCTGACACGCCAGCCACCGCCCCCGAAACAGGCAACCCTGCAAGAACAAAAACCAGCCGCAAAGGTCAGGGCTCGCTGACAGATTATCTCGAAACAAAGATGCAGGAACTACTCGACAAAGGCAGCCCCGGTCGCCCCCTGCCCGGTTGCGAACATCTTGTTTGAAAATCAATTCATCAGTTTTGCATCGGGCAAGTCCAAAATGGTTTGAAATAAAGATAAAAGATCTTATTCAACTTCGATGGGATTAATCATCAACTGGCCGGACTGACCATCCACTTTCTGTGGCAATCTTCAGCTTTATGGCAATCAGTCAAATCCCGGCGTGGCTTTATGATTTATGTTTTGAGGTTTCGGTTTTCAAGGCACCATGAACAATTATATCTGCTGAATTCCATTTAATTTCTATTCCCATCGGCCCAAATTGCTCGCTGAATTTTGAGACAAGTTCATTAACAGCCGAATCCAGCGGAATTTTGGGTGTGACATATCGGTAAATAAAGGGGATACAACCAACCAGGCCTCTAATCCAAGGTATGAATCCGATCAGTGTAAAAAGCACAATTAAAATGTCAATTGGTCGGGAATCTTGATAAAGACGCCCGTCCATTCCCGGATACGCTGTAAAGAGTAAAGGGATCAAAGCCAGTGACGATGCAATAGCTACCGGATAAAAAATGACGAAAGCGAATCGCCAGCGAAATCTGGAACTTCTCACCCACTCAGCCCAGGGCGGCGGCGGAAGAATCGGGATAGACTGAACTTCAATGAGAAATCGGGCCCAATCGGCAATCGCCAAGCCTTTCGCAGCAAGTAAGGGGTGAACTTCCTTCATTAATTGATGTTGATGATCTGGCAGCTTTGAACATGGAACAAGGTAAATTTCCACTTCATTCGCGGTATCAATATGATAAGGGGAAGCCTGCTCGCTGTTGCATCCGCCACTTTCACCCATGTGCGACCAGATTTCCGGTATCGGTTCCCGCTCAAAATGCTTCGAATAAATCGCCCTGGTCTGCAAATACTTTGGCCGATGGAATTCGTGCTTTTCCTCATAGCTGGGCGTATGGTGAAGGTATCGGCCTGCAATCTCATTACAGAAGTCAAAGTAATTACGGCTATCCAGAATATGCTGGTGCCATATTTCGTCAACCAGTTTGGCCGGTGTCAAGATTTCAGTGCAGTGCAGCATCAGGCTGAGAAATCGGCGATACTCTTCTATTGCAATTTCAGGCTTGGCCTCAAGCAATCGCTGGGCATCCTTCACCCATTCGGCTGATTGATCACGTGTGAGCAAGGCCTGCCGCGTTTTACTGAGCAACAATGAATAATCTTCGTTTCCCAGCGAAATATTGGGCTTACTACCCGACTTTCACTGGTATTCAGCCGAATTGCCGCCAAGACTGTACACTTCCGCCGGCCGGCAACCCCAGCCTTCAGTATCCCATCGTAATTCGTCAGCGCAACGATCAAATCCACTGATATTCATTCCACTCTCGCGATGAATATAGCCGCCTGCCCATCGACGACAATCATCCATATATGTTTTGGTGTCGAGCATATGTCGTTGCCAGACAAGATCAACCGCAACCGATGGCCTCAGCAGCTCATTCGGTCTTGATGCCGTCAGCATAAAAAACTTTTCATAGTCAGCAACGCTTTGAATGGCAAATTGAATTGACGGAAAACCATCCTCCGCAAGAAGTCGTCGAACGACTCTTCTGAGACCAGTAAATTCACTGGCTGGTAATTGCATTTGACTATCCTCATACCATTTGCTCATGACCAGATTTAAATAGTCGGGGGCGAATCATTGACTCGCTTTAACGTGTCGTTGCAGATCAAATCCATTTCAAGACTTATTCATTGAAAAATTATTCTGCACGCAATGCCAGATCAACCAAAATACCGGGCCGTAATGCGCCGGGCTTCAGTGGCTGGGTCAATTCCAGTCTCGATACCTGTATTATGCTCGGACTGCGTCATCAGGTCTGACAGGTGCTCAACCAGCGAGGCCTCCACCATCTCACTGGTGGCCGTCTTGCGGGCCTCACGCACATTGGCCAGCACCAGGTCCACATGCTTTCGCTCAATAAACGGGCTGAGCATATAACTTTTCAGGGCCATAATCGGTAATTTCATTTTCAGGGTCGCGTCTTCATAAACAGTTGTCGTATAAGCGTTCGTCTTGCTCAGCACCACGCCCTCGCCTGCCATCGCCTTTCGGTGCAGATACTTCTCAACAGTATCATTAAATGCATTATAAAGCAGGAGCCGGTCGCGTGTGCCCGGGTCGCTTCGCTCCTGATCAATAATCGGCGTTTCCACACCTGATGGATATGTCCGGAAAAGAGTTACTGTTCCTCTGTTATCGGAATTCAGCACTGTAATATGCGTGTCGTTGTCAAGCCGGCTTTTAAGCCTCAACCGCTGGCTGACGAGATAGCCCAGCAGGGCCTGCAGGCCACGTTTGCCAAACAGCCGCAGGTTTGCCAGGGCCATCAGCACTCCCGTGCCCGCACGGGTCGTCTCCATGGTAAATTCGCCGGGCTTGTAATTGCCGAAATGAAACAGATAAGGCATGGCCGCCTGGTCGTGCCGCAGCAGGGCCAGATCGTTCTGAAGATTGCCCGCCTCATCCCGCCGGTTCTTGAACAGAACCATGCTGGAAACATAGGGCGAAAAACCGGTTTTATGAAAGTCGATGCCAATGGAATCGGCCAGCTTCAAATTTCTGATACGCCGCGATGTCATGACAAGCGTCCGATAAGTCTCTTCATCGTCGGCCTGGAAGCCCAGCGGGTCAACATCGGAATTCGGACCAAAATAATCGTTAAAAACGCTCCAGGCCCAGCCAATCACCGCATCAGCATGAATGTGTGGCTTGTAATTCAGCCTGTATTCAGCCGCAAGTTCATCTCGAACAGCCACAATTTTTTCGAGGTCATCAATCGCAAAATGGTCGGTCGTGCCCATCGTTGCCACAATGCCGGCAACAGCCTTACCTTCGTCAAGTGCCCGACGCATCGTTTCCCGGAACGCATCTGGCCGCATTTCATGTGTATCGGTAGTCGACACCTTCCACAGATTATTCGTGCCCACGCCCAGCCACTGGGCCGCTGAATAAGCACAGTAATGCGACCTTTCGCCTGCGATAAAAACTGCCTCGCCACCTTTCATGCCGATTTTTGAATGGCCGGGTAACGCTTTTTCAAGACCCACCTTAAGCCCATAAAACACCGTGCCCGTGCCGCCGAACGTAAAAACGCCGGAACTTGTCTGCGTGTCATAGCCCACCAGGTCTGAAACCATCGCCGTAACTTCCATCTCGGCCTGTGCCACCTTGCGGCTATACTGATCCCACACCAGATTCGGGTTAAACACGGTGCAGAGCATACTCGCCACAATGCCGGGAATCGTTGCCGGCGGCACCACGTTTTCCTGGGTCAGCGGGTGTCCCCAGATTGTCAGACCTTCCAGATATGAGCTGATTTCCCGGGTAATGGCGTGCAGGTCAAGCTGCGGTTCCTGATCCATGCGTGCTTCACGCACATGTTCATAACTGCCCGGCGTGCGCACATTAAGAAGCGGCGACTGGTTTTTCAGGTTCGTCGTGCCGGCAATCGCCTGGGTAATGCAGTGCACCAGCCAGGCATCCTGTCGTCTGTCAACCGTCGGGGCTGGAAAGGCTTCGCGAATGGCTTCAACCATTTCAAGATAGTTCATGGCCGGTTATCCTCTCCCTGATAAGCAGGAAACTCATTTGGCCAGTGTTGTTTGGACAAATCGTTCCTTCATATTTTATTTTAGTACGAAGTGGGTCATTGTCGAGTGGGTGCGGGCACAGGCTAAATCAACAAATCAGTCTTGCCGCACAGAATTTAAATTCCGGAATCTTGCCGAATGGGTCGAGGGCCGGGTTGGTCAGCAGGTTCGCTGCGGCTTCGGCAAAGCAGAAGGGAATGAAGATCATGCCGGGCGGCACATCGCGGTCGGCACGGGTTTTCAGGCGAATTTCACCGCGCCGCGTCTCGACCTTCACAAAACTACCGGGTTCCACACCCAGACGCTTAAGCTCTCGGGGATTGACGAATACCGTCGGTTCAGGCTCTATGTCGTCAAGCACACCCGCCCGACGCGTCATTGCCCCGGTATGCCAGTGCTCAAGCACCCGCCCTGTGGAAAGCACCAGCGGAAATTCGTCGTCCGGCACTTCATCCGGCGGCAGCACTTTGGCCGGGACCAGCCGACCTTTGCCGTCTGTCGTAGGGAAGCGTTCGCCGAAAATCACTTCGTGGCCGTCTTCATTTTCGCTGTCGCAGGGGTAAGTCACGGCCCCCTCTCGTTCAAGCCGGTTCCAGGTAATGCCCCTGAAGCCTTTCAAGCCCTGCCTCATCTCGTTAAAGACATCCGCCGGGCCATCGTAATGCCAGTCAAGGCCCATGCGGTTGGCGATCTGCTCAATAATCCAGAGATCCTGCCTCGCCTCGCCGGGTGGCATGACCGCTGGCCGGGCAAGCTGAACGCGGCGATCAGTATTTGTAAAAGTGCCTGATTTTTCTGGAAATGCCGATGCCGGCAAGACCACATCGGCATGAAACGCCGTTTCTGTGAGAAAAATCTCCTGCACCACCAGGTGTTCAAGCATGCTCAGGGCTGTGCGTGCATGATGCAGGTCGGGGTCCGACATGGCCGGATTTTCGCCCATGATATACATGCCCCTGATCTGGCCGGCATGGATTGCCCGCATAATTTCGACAACTGTCAGCCCAGGCTTCGGGTCAAGATCAGCCTTCCCCCAGAGCTTTTCGTAAAATTCCCGTGCCGACGGGTCGGTCACCGAGCGGTAATCGGGATAGACCATCGGTATCAGACCAGCGTCAGAGGCACCCTGCACGTTGTTCTGGCCACGCAGCGGATGCAGGCCCGAGCCAGGCCGACCCACCTGCCCCGTGAGCAGGGCCAGTGCAATAAGGCATCTTGAATTATCGGTGCCATGCACATGCTGCGATATGCCCATGCCCCAGAAGATGATCGATGCCTTGCTGGTGGCGTAATCGCGGGCGAACCGGCGAATCACGCCGGCATCAATGCCGCACAAGGGTGCCATGGCCTCGGGCGATTGGCCGGCCATTTCCTCAGCCAGTTCGGCAAAACCCTTTGTATGACTATCGACGTATGACTTATCATAGAGTTTTTCGTCAATAATTGTGTGAATCATCGCCGAAAGCAATGCGACATCCGTCCCGGGACGAAACTGAAGGTGTTCTGTCGCAAGGCGGCTCAGGCTTTGCCTTCGCGGGTCTGCAATATACAGCCTTGCCCCACGCTTCACCGCATTTTTCATGAACGTGGCCGCCACCGGATGATTCACCGCCGGGTTGGCCCCGATAATGAAAATCACTTCGGAATCGGCTGCCGCGGAAAACGGGGCTGTGACCGCACCGGAGCCGATGCATTCCATCAGGGCCGCGACACTTGACGCATGACAAAGCCGAGTACAGTGATCGACATTATTGGTGCCAAAGCCTGTGCGCACCAGCTTCTGGAAGAGATAGGCCTCTTCATTAGAGCCTTTGGCCGAGCCAAAACCCGCCAGTGCCGAGGGGCCATAAACGTCGCGAACGGCCCGCAGGCCGGCGGCTGCATGCTCCAGGGCTTCAGCCCAGGTCGCCTGCCGAAAGTGTGTCCACGGGTCGGCTGGGTCCACCTGCACATCCCAGCCCTTCGGCACATCCTCCCGGCGAATCAAAGGCACCGTCAGCCGGTGCGGGTGGCTGATGTAGTCATAGCCAAATCGCCCCTTCACACACAGACGATTGTGGTTGGCCGGGCCATTGCGTCCTTCCACGGCCACAATCTTGTTCTGGTGAATCTGATAAGTCGTCTGGCAACCGACGCCGCAATAAGGGCAAAGGCTATCGACTGTGGTTTCCGGCTCGATCACCTTAAGGCCGGCGGAATTCACCAGCGACGCCGGTAAAAGTGCCCCGGTGGGGCAGGCCTGAACACACTCGCCACAGCCGACACATGTCGATTCACCCATCGGCGAGAGCATGTCAAAAACGATTCTTGACCTGTGCCCGCGATGGGCCATGCCAATGACATCATTCACCTGCACTTCGCGGCAGGCACGCTCGCACAGATTGCAATTGATACAGGCATCAAGGCCCACGGCAATCGCCACATGACTTCTGTCAGGTGTCAGTTTATGGTCAGCGGCCGGAAAACGGCTGCCCGTCACACCCATTTGATCAGCCCACTTCCAGAGCGAGCTGTTCGGGTCGCGGGCTGTCTCACGCGGCGGCTGGTCGGCCACAAGCAGTTCCATGACAAGGTCGCGTGATTTTTTTGCCCGGTCGCTTTGCGTGATGACTTTCATGCCGGCGGTTGGCACACGCTTGCAGGATGGCGCCAGAACGCGTTCGCCGACGATTTCCACCACACACACACGGCAGTTGCCGTCGGGCCTGTAGCCGGGCTCGTGCCTGTAGCACAGGTGTGGCAGGGCATTGCCCGAACGTCGGGCGACCTGCCAGATCGTCTCGCCGGGGCGGGCTGAGACAGCCTGCCCGTCAAGCTCAAAGCTGATTTCCTGTTCCACCGGATTTGAAATCGTATCGGCAGGCCCGCTCATCGCAAGTCCTCAGGAAAATGCTTCATAACGCAGAGAAGCGGGTTCGTCGCCGCCTGGCCCAGGCCGCAGATCGAAGCATCACGCATGACAATTGACAAATCACTGAGCAGATCAGTGTCCCACACGGGTCGCCCCATCAGGGTCACGGCCTTTTCGGTGCCTACCCGGCAGGGTGTACACTGGCCGCAGCTTTCATCCTCAAAAAACCGCATCAGGTTCAGGGCCACATCACGCATATTGTCGTGGTCAGAAAGCACCACCACAGCGGCCGAGCCGATAAAGCAGCCATGTGGCTCAAGCGTGCCGAAATCAAGAGGTATGTCGTTCATGTGTGCCGGCAGAATTCCGCCTGAAGCACCGCCTGGCAGATAGGCCTTGAATTGGTGCCCATCGGCCATGCCGCCGCAGTATTCGTCGATTAGTTCCTGAATGGTAATTCCGGCCGGAGCCAGTTTTACACCGGGGTTTTTGACCCGGCCCGAGACCGAGAAACTGCGCAGACCCTTGCGGCCATTTCGTCCCTGCAAGGGCAGCCAGTCGGGCTGGTTGTCAAGTATCAAAGGTATCCAGTGAAGTGTTTCAATGTTATGAATCAGTGTCGGACGCCCGAAAAGGCCGGCCTGCGTCGGGAACGGCGGTTTTTGCCGGGGGTAGCCACGCTTGCCCTCAATGCTTTCAAGCATCGCCGTTTCTTCACCACAGATGTAAGCCCCGGCGCCGCGCCGCATTTCAAGATAACCCCGGCTGCAATATCCCGCTCTTTCCAGCAAGTTTATCTCGCGATCAAGCACTTCAAGCAGGTGGGGATATTCGTCTCTCAGATAAATGTAAACCCGCTCGGCCTCAACCGCCCTGGCTGCTATCAAAGTGCCTTCCAGAAATCGGTGAGGCTCACTTTCCAGATAATGCCTGTCCTTGAAGGTGCCAGGCTCGCCCTCGTCGCCATTGACTGCCATCAGACGCGGGCCCGGCTGGCTGCGTACAAATTTCCATTTGGTCGCGCTGGGGAACCCGGCCCCGCCCAGCCCACGCAAACCTGAAGTTTCAAGCCGGCTTACAATTTCGTCAGATGTAAGACGACCATCGCAAAATGCTTTGAAATGAGAATAGCCACCTGATTTGAGATATTCTTCAAGCGTCTGATAGCCGGGCAATTGGGCGGTTGTATCGGCGTTTTTCACCGCACTGGCCACGTTTTCGGGCGTCGCATTTTCAATGGCGTTTTTGCCCACCATGGCGGCTGGGGCGGCTGCACAGCGGCCCATACAGGGGGCAGGCACCACGCGAGCCTCGCTGCCAAGGCTGTTTTTCAGGCTTGCCAGAAGGTCGTGTGCCCCAAACATGGCACATGTCAGGCTATCGCAGATACGAACGGTCAGCCGGGGCGGGGGCGTTTCGTTGTCGAGAACAATGTCGAAATGGGCATAAAAACTGGCTACTTCATAGACTTCAACCATGGCCAGATTCATGCGGTCGGCCAATGCGGCCAGATGCCTTGCCGCAAGGTGGCCGTAATGATCCTGAATCAGGTGGAGATATTCAATCAGAAGGTCGCGGTGCAGTGGGCCGGGGCCAGCCAGCGCATCAATTTCGGCCAGAGAGGCGTCGTCAAGCTCGCGACCCTTCGGATGAGCCGCCGCCGAGCGTCGTCCCGAGCCGGGATGAATCAGCCTTGCACTGTTGTCACCAGTTTTCATGCGTGCCTGTCGATTTTTTCGAGCGTGGTTCAATCAAGCCTTTTCAGCCTTTGCTGAATCAGCCTAGCAAGCGGGCGAGCCTCATTCATGCGAAGTCCATGAAGAACTTTCAACGAGATGAGTCACTAAATTATACCCTATCCATTCAATCGGTATAGATCTCTCAGATTAAAACTGTAAGAACGGGCCCTTACAACTCGAAACATTGCCCGCCAATTGTCAGCCTGACCCACAATTACCTTCACATTTCATTCGTTTTTCTTACATGCACCATCTTGAAACACTTTCAGGTTCAATGACTCAATTAAGCCATGACCAGCTCTGACTGACTCAATCGGCTTTGTGACAGATCTCAGTCCGTTCAGTTCCATAAGCATCAAAAACCATCGACAATGGCATCGCTGCTGCCAGGCCTTTATCCTGGAATTTTTCTGCAACAGTAGATTTTCTCACTTACTTAAAAACCTGTATCATCAACAACCAGTCTGAGTTCTCATTACGAAATAGAATGCCATTTAACTACTGATATAACCACTTCCATTTATGAGTTTTAAATAATAAAGAAGTCGCTCAATTGTATTTTCAATAACCCTTCTCGCACTTCACAACTTTTGCAGCCTGATTTCTGTTTGACCCGGCAACCCAATTGTTAATCCACGCAAAGATTTTGGCCTGCGTAAAGTTTCCGCTTTATTCCTGAATTAACCACCAGGCAAGCTGATTTTTTTGTAAACGAGCTGTTTTCACCCGCAGATGTGATATGAATTGCGTGATAGTAGTTATGCATATACAGGAGCATTACTAGAGAACACCTGACCCCCTGAAAGAGACAGTTGCGAAAATGGCCGGCGAGA
>JBEITT010000053.1:0-33971 GCA_040374745.1 Planctomycetaceae bacterium
CAGCCGCGAAAAAATCGCCGAACTGTTGAGCTATGCGAGAAATACCAACATCCATTTCCAGGATTATCTGAAAAAAACCGAAAGCTACGACAAGCAGGAAGTTGACATTCTCACTAAAATTTATCGTGGTTATGAAGCCCGCAAACGGTTGCGGCAATACGTTGATTACGACGACCTGCTTTGCCTTTTTGCCCGAACACTACACAGTGAGAGCATGGACGATGTTCGCCGAATGATCTCAGGTCAGTATGACCACATACTGGTCGATGAAATGCAGGACACCAACCCAATTCAGTGGCTGATTCTCGACGGCCTGCGCGACCCGGCCCAGCTCTACTGCGTGGGCGACGATGCACAGTCAATTTATGCCTTTCGCGGGGCCGATTTCAAGAACGTGCACAGCTTCACAAAACGTGTCAATGGCTCAAAGGTCGTTCCACTGCTGACCAACTACAGAAGTACTCAGCCTATCCTAGACCTCGCCAACTGGCTGCTGGCCTCTTCAAACAAAATAAATTACGATAAAAAACTGGTGGCTCACCGCGATGGCGGCACCAAACCCCAGTTTATCGAATTCGACAGCCCCGCCGCCGAGGCCCAGTGGATTGCCTGTGATGTTCTGCATAAAATTAACGAAGGTATTAAGTTAAAGGAAATAATGATCTTGGTGCGGGCCGCCTGGCTGGCCCGAGACCTTGAGGCCGCCCTGACCGCCAAGAACATCGAATATGAATTTATTGGTGGCACAAAACTGATGCAGTCGGCTCATGTCAAAGACCTTCTGGCACTCGTGCGTGCAGCGATCTCGCCAACCGATGAAATCGGCTGGAGCCGATTCCTGAGAATTTTTAACCGGGTTGGCGAGGCCACCGCAAATGCCGCGATCAGCCAGATCAGTGCACTGAAAAACATGACGGATGTCGTAGAGAAACTCCCTGCCATTCTGCGATTCTCAGGCGGAATTCCTGATGCCAATTATATTGTTGAATCGCTTGCAAATGTGCTGAAAGCCAGTGACAAACCAGAAAAAATGCTTGAATGTGCCGTGAAATACATCGAACCGCTGCAGAGAAAACGCTACGACAAGTGGGATAAGCGCGTTCAGGACTACAAATTAATCGTTTCCCTGGCCAAAAAACACAAGTCGATTGAAGCATTTCTTGACACGTACACCCTCGACCCGGCCAGTGCCAGTATCGACGGCAAGCCGAAACAGACTGATGCCCTGACACTTATTACCGTGCATTCAGCCAAGGGCACTGAAAGCAAAGTCTGCTATATCATGAAGGTTCAGTCGGGTGTTTATCCTTACTCCCATTCTCTCGACGATCTTGACGCCATTGAAGAAGAACGCCGTATTCTTTATGTCGCCATGACCCGTGCCAGGGACGAACTGATCCTGACTCGGGTGGCTGAAAAATACGGCACACCGATCTTTTTTGGTGGTTCCCGCGGATCGGTCCCTCCTGGCGGCACAGCAGACTTTTTTGAAGAAATTCCTGTGTCACTTGTCGATTATGAATCACGAATCATCAAACCATCGCCATTTGATGATGAAGGCCCGATCAAGCCACGATTTAAGCCAGAAGACAACTGATTAAGGAAGAAAATCAGCGGAATATGCCATCACGATTTGATATTCATCTTCATACCAGCGTTTATTCACCTGACAGCATTATCACTCCCGAACAGATGATTCACGATGCCCTGGCTGCCGGCCTGTCGGGTGTGGCCATCACAGAACACGACATGCTCTGGCCTGATGATCAACTTAAATTAGTTAAATCTCTGCCAGGTGCTGACCAGCTGACTGTTCTCGCCGGTGTTGAAATTTCGGCTTACGAAGGGCATTTTCTCTGCTTCGGCCTGGAGAATACCAGAAACATCTCGCCAGGCATTCGCCTGAAGGATCTGGTTGCCGAAATTAAAGCCCAGGATGCTGCCATCGTCGCCGCGCACCCTTTTCGATGGGATCAGGAATTTCTTGATATCTATTCATTACATAAGAACGACTTTTCAGCCCTGGAACTGGCCAGTAAGAACATGTTTCCCGAATATCGCCAGCGTGTAGAAGAGCTTATTGCCAAAAATCCCGGCCAACCTCTCACCGGCTCAAGCGATGCCCATCAACCCGGCCAGATTGGCTGTTATTTCACCGAATTCGACGATGAAATATTCTCAACCAGTCAACTTGTTTCAGCGTTGCGTGTCGGAAATTTCAGGCCCCGTCACAACCCTGTTTCTTCCCGATGGCAAGTCAGCGGACCGATTGCGCCTATTTGACAATCGATTGAAGGGCCTTGGGGCTGGCGGGCCTATGGCAAGCAGGTAGGGCTCGTTATTTTGCCAGCCAACGCCGGGCAGTGGCATGCGCCACAGAACCATTCGTGCATTCCTCTCGTCCCAGATCCTGATCATCTCAACGAGAATATCTTCCTCAACATTGCGGAAGGTATTAATCTTCTTTTCAAGCCCAGCCATGTCTTTTGTCAAAGGTGGCCTTGAAACCGCCAGCCTTAACTCCTCCCTCACCGGCTGCCAGGCAAGATTCAAAGGCAATATCCCCAGGTTTCGTATGAGTTGATCCGCTAAATCAATCTGCTGATCAAGCATTTTCCGGTTATCCTCAATCACCACAGGCGACATTGGAACCAGCATTGGGCTGAACCAGGGCAAGGCAATGCGTAACCTTGGTTTCTGATGCACAATCTGATAAACATTCAGCCCAAGAACCATCCGATTTTTATAGAGAGTGGCTGCCTTCTGAAGCGACTGATCAATTTGATCAACCAGAAAAAATTTCGACTCCTGCTGCAACACCTTCTCTTCCTGGCCACAAACCCAGACCTGAAAGCCCACACAGACTGCCGTAAACAAAACCGACATGCTGAAAACACCACGGCACACACTGACCCGTAAGTCTCTTATCTGCAATATTTTATAGTGCATCAACCCGATCATCGCACCGGCGATGGCACCGCCGGCATGTGCAAAATTGTCGATTTGCGGTATCGTCAGGCCAATCATGAAGTTAAAAGCAAGAAGACCAACCATTTGCCGGTAAAGATAAAGACCCATGCGGGTATGAGACCGCTTTCCTACCACCGCTACCAGGCCAATCAGTCCAAATACAACGGTCGAGCCACCACCACTGCTGATATTAAGCAGGTTTGGGCTCGGTTCAGCCAGCACTGGCCTGGCCAGCGCTGCTGCAAAATTCCCCAGGAATCCAGTCAGGATGACAATCACAAAGAATAATCTGGCACCATACCATTCTTCGATTAATCGCCCCAACTGTATCAGGCCAAAAGTGTTAAGCGCAATATGAATTACGCCGAAATGAATAAATGTGGCACACACGGCTCGCCAGATCTGGCCTGAGAGTATATCGGCAGAATTCCAAGATCCGAAAAGTCGTCCGCTGGGTTCGCTGATCGCACCCATACCAAGCGGACCCATTTCGCGAAACATCGCGGGGTCAGGATTCGGCAGATAGCCCAGCCACTGCCCCATGAACAGCACAAGATAGATGGCCAGCCAGATGGCTGCAATTCCATAGGTGGCCGGTGATTCCGACCAGTCCTCAAGGCGACGGCGAAAACTCACGAAATACTGCTCTTTCGCCTTAACGGTCGATGGATCCATGTCCGCAGCGAATCAAATCCCGGAATTTTCTCATGACTCGCTGGCTTTCATCGAACGTGGCCTGATTGACCTGTTCCAGAAACGACTATACTGAGATTGTATCATAACCAATTATTCCGCGGGGCAAACGTCTATTAAAACATCCCGACGGCACATCTCAAAAAATCTTGTCGTTTTTCAGTAACCTTTGACACATTCTGCATTTTTTGTCGTATTAAGAAAGTGTGACTCGTATCAATCTGACGGAAACTCCGAATGACCACGCCAGATTTGCCCACTCTCCTTAAAACTGATCTCGACCTGAATGCGTTTTTAATATAGATTCTGATAAAAGACAACCCACCCGATTGTCTTCAACGTAAACCCATGGTGATCAGGAATATGGCGGAAACAGAGACCCTTCAGCCCAGAGCAAGAAAGCGACGCACCGGCACCGCCCCTCGCAAGGCTCGGTCAGTTCGTCGTTATCAGCCTGATATTGAAGCACTTGAAGCCATACAAGTCATGAACGCCGCGGTCCCCGGCGTGGCTGATCTTGCTCAGCAGTCTTCCATTTATCAACCTGAACCCACCTGGCAGACATCTGACACCTCAACTCAGATCCTCGTTCCCGACCAGACCAGGATGGCTGATTCCTCGGCACTTGATGCCTGGGATGCCGCACTGGCGGCACAGGCAGATCAACTCACCGCTGCCGATTATGCTCTGGCCGACGACTTCAGCAACAGTCTTTCGCTTCTTGGCTATGATCGCATGGAGCGATACCTGAATCGCGCCTGGCAAAAAGCTGGCATCGCCCCACCTCAGGACGAAGACTGCACCCAGTCGGTATATATGGTCCTGCTTCAGCGATGGGGCCGCGACAACTTCGAAAATCTTGCCACTCATGTTGGTCGCGACGGCCTGAGTTCACTCGTCACTCGTGAAACACCCGTCGGCCTCGACTTCCTTCGTGCTCTGGATCAGATCAAAAAACAGGCCCAGCGACAGATGAGTCGCCAGACAATGCTTGTTGATGAATCAAGTGCCACCGCATCCACTCGCGGCTATGCCAGTCCCGACGAAATTGCCATGGGCCGCGATATGGAAAGGCTGATCCAGGCAACACTTGCCCCGCGTGAAGCGGAACTCATCCGCAGCACGATCGATGGTGAAACACCTTCAGAAATCGCCGCACGGTGGGGTGTAAGTGCGAAGACAGTTTCGAACGTTAAATCCGAAGCGCTTCATAAACTCCGCACAACACTTAACGATAAACTTGACATCGACTTCCACGGTCAATAAATTTCTAAATTCCAACTGAAATGAAGAGGAAAATCGCCCGGCAACCATAGTGCCTGCCGGGTTAGTGGTTTACTACGAATTTTTCATCAGCCTGTCATCGATTGATCAGGCTGAATGAAGCTGCACCTCTGGGCCCTGAAGCAACCAGATAATTCGGTAACAGCCCCCCCGGCTCTCGAAACTGTAGTGTGCTAACTCTAACAGCTTCAATAAGTTGGGGAACGTTCCTGGTAGTCTCTCCTGCGGTAAAATTCTGTAATGCCTGGTCAAGCAATTCGGCCACTGAAGTACCCGACGCCCCAAGAAAATCGTCATCCCCCGCGATTGGGTTGATGTTAACACCTGTAGCAGCTGATCTTACCGATAAGCCAGTACCCAATACACCACCGCTGACGGGGTCGCTTGAAACACCCCGACCGTAAGGGAATTTTGCCTCAGCCTTTTCCATCTGCTGATTCAATCGTCCCAGTAGCGTATTAGTTCCATAAGTGCCTGCACCACCAAGGCCTATCTCGGCCATGGCCTGTGGATTCGCCAGATACTCCGGGCCATAACGATTTCGAATTTTAGCCATTGATCCGGCAAAATTCTTGATCGCCCTGTCAGCAATTCTCTGGGCCTGTTCATATGCCCGGTTGGTCATTACCAGATTCCCGCTCTGACCGGCGACCATACCTACCAGCTCAGCCGGAAACTTGAACGAAGTCGCAGGCACCACTCGGCTTTCCAGCACAGTCAGGGTGCCTGCAAGCACCTCAGCTGTTGTCTTCCGTTGCCGAATACCAAATTCACGTTCCATCGATAAACCCCTTCATTCACAGGTTTAAGCACATTGCTTGCTACTCATGCAAATATTCACGAGAACCTCTCGCTGCAATTCCATAAAGCAATTGCCCTGGCTTGATCTCTAACACCATGGAGAAGCAGGAAACACCCGAATGTATCACCCGCTTACATCCACTCCGCCTTCATTAAATTCACCACCGATTACACTGAATTAAAATTACAACCACTTTATTTATAGAGACTTAAAATTAATCAATAATGTTTGATCAGGTCTTGATTAATTAGTCATTTTCCAGAAAAACCCCTTGAATGGCTGAAAAAGCCCGACGGCTTTTTTACATTCAACACTTTGAAACTTGATTGAATCGCTACCATGCGTCATGATAAAAGATCGCCCCGAACGTCTGTTTCAAGACGATTTCTGATGAATTACAACTCCAAAGGCCATGAAAATGCACCACAACCGCCGCTCGTTTATCCGTCTTCTGTCAGGGTCGATTGCCCTGACAACCGCTGTGCCTGCAAACCGCCTCTTTTCAGCCTCATTCGCAGACACAAAAGCCTTGCTTGAAGCCAATAGCCTCAACGGTTGGGCACCGACCGATTTCTTTAAGCCCGGCCAGGTTTCAATCAAAAACAGCACTCTCTCCCTCGGTAAAGGCAAGCCGATGACCGGCGTGACCACCACCCTGCGCGACCTCCCCAAAACCAATTTTGAAATCGCTTACGAAGCCCGCCGACTTGATGGCGACGACTTTTTCGCCGCTCTCACCTTCCCGGTGGAAGATGGTTTTTTGACGTTCGTCAACGGCGGCTGGAGCGGTAACATCACCGGCCTTTCCAGCATAGATGGCTCTGATGCTTCAGAGAATGAAACCGGCAAGCCTTACACCTTTGAAAATGAAACTTGGTATCGGTTTCGCGTGAGCGTGAAAGGGCAGCAGGTCATCTGCACGATCAACGATAAAGTGATCATCGACTTTGACGGAATCGGTCGCTCGCTGAAAACCCGCGTCGAATCACGGCCCAGCGAGCCATTGGGCCTTGCCTGCTACGATTGCTCGAGCGAAGTGCGCAGGATGACACTGAAAAAACTCTGAAATCTGTCATCTTTCAGCCGTTCTCCAGCTAGCCATCATTACAACAGGCCGATACGATTTATCGGCCTAATCCCGAACTTTTAGGGGAAATACCAATTGCGTCGCAAGTCGTGATATATTCATTTGTAAACACAAAAAGTTGAATTCAGGGGCAAGGGAATTACCATGGATATCGGGCAGCCAAAAGCAGACAATATTTTCGGGCCCTATGAACTGATAAGGGAACTCGGTCGTGGCTCATTCGGTATGGTTCACCTTGTGCGCGACACCCGTAACGACACCCTGGTTGCCCTGAAATTACCTTACCCTTTTGTTCTGAAGTCCAATTCCATGCGCCGCCGATTCCTTCGTGAATGCGAAATCGGCAAAAATCTCAGCCACCCCGGTATCGTCAAAGTGATAGACTCCGGCGAGATTGGCGAAATTGGTTTCATGATTTCAGAGTATATCGATGGGCTGACACTTGGCGATTGGCTTATTGATAACGAACCTGTTGATTATCGCATCGTCGCCCTCATTGGTTATCATCTTGCGGTTGCGCTGGAATCAGCACACAAGACATCTGTAATTCATCGCGATCTCAAACCATCTAATATTCTGATCAGGCAGCGAAAGCCTGACGAGATTTTTGACGACCCATTGTTAAATGAGTTGCAAACGATTCCATGCATCACTGATTTTGGCCTGGCCCGGGTGCTTTCGGAATATCGACATGAAGAATCATGGACGGGTTCAAACCTGGTGCTCGGCGCACCTTCCTACATGGCCCCCGAACAGGCACTGGGCCGCAGCGACCTGATCGGTCCTGAAACGGATATTCACGCCGTGGGAATTCTATTATATAAAATCATTACAGGTTGCTCGCCATTCATCGGCGATTCACGCGAAGCTATTATCAGGCGGGTCATTGTGGAAGAGGCCCAAATTCCTTCCGTGCTCTGGGTATCATTGCCTGAAGGGCTTGGCCTGATTATTGAAAAATGCCTGCGAAAGCAGCCAACAGCAAGATACCGCACCGCCAGACAATTGAAGGACGATCTTGCTCGCTTCCTTAATGGCAAAAAACCACTTGCCCGCCGCAAGACATACCTTGACAAAACCAAGTCATGGGCCCGCCGTCATCCGGTTATGGCTACTTCTGTCATAGCTTTCCTGCTAACCATTTTCTCGGTAATTTCTCTACAGGCTATCAATAACAGTATCCAGCGGGAATTCATCGAAAAACTATTAATTTCCAATATTGAAAATGAGAATAAAACCAGAGAGCTCAGTTTTCAAAAAGAAATACTCGACAGGGCAGCTTACGACAATCGCCTTTTTGAGGCCACTGGACTGCTTGACAAGAACTTTGCCGAGCGAACTCAGGAATCGCTCATGGCCATCGACAGAGGGCCTGATAAACGTGATTTTGTCTGGGAAATGCTCTGGCGTCGCTCGCGTTCTCAAAGAGAACTTCTCCAGCCTGATACATCACATCTGCACGCTCTGCTTGCCGAGTATATTCCGAACCAGTGTTATTCTCTCGATAATGGAATTACAATTTCAAAAAAATTCAACCAGATTGCAACCTTTCATGAAGGTTCCATCGTAAAAATTCGTCATCTTAATGACGGAAAGGTTATTCAGGAACTGGAAAAACCGAATCCTGCTGGAAATATATGTTTAATACGTTACAGCCGTGATGAAACTGAATTTCTCATACTTTACCACAGAATTATTACAACCGACCAGAACACGATTTCTGAATTCCAACTGCTTATCCGAGATCAAAACAGTCAGCTGAAAAAATACAAAATAGAACGCCCCGGTCAATGGTATATCACCCGGGCAGCCACTGCTATCGATGGTCAATCAATTGTTTGTCAGAAGCGTAATGCGTCGAATAATCTCAGCCGCATCACTCTCATCAACACCAGAACCGGCCAATATCAGATGCTCAGCCATGTCATGCCTGCCACTGACATGGTTTTGTTGAGGGACGGTGAAACATTACTTTCAGAAGCCTCAGATCAAATAATCCATGTGCGGAAAATTTCAAATCCACTTTTTGACATGAAAATTGCCGACTCCGGCGAAATTCAAATCAATCAGTTTTCCTCTGATGTCATGGGCAATTCACTGGCTGTGATCAACAAGGCAGGCACAGGAATTTCAGTCTTGAATCTTCAGAATGATTCATCTTCTGTGCGGCAGGTATACAAGGCTGGTGATTACAAATTACAATTCTGCCGCTGGACCGGTGAAAATAAAATTCTTGCATTGAATGAAACGATGAGTGGTATGCTGATTGATACAATTCTTGGTGAAAAAAAAGATTTAGTTCCAAAGGAACAGACCGCGAATCAATTCTTTTCAATAGAAAAAGACCCCCCATCAATAGAGGTCACTGATAATATCATTTTTTCATATAATTATATGAAAAAGGCTCGCCCAATAACCGTACACCAGTGGGATCTGAACACTGCTCATGAAATTCCACTGAATTTCCAGTGGCTTCCCTTAAGTCTTCATGATACAAAGGATGGCCAGAGCATTTATTTCAGTCAGGAGCGATTCCTGGCACGTTACTGGCTCTATGCCAACCCAGAACCACTTTCAGACCGTTTAGCGGGTCACACAGACGAAGCCTGGGGAGCAGCTTTCAGCCCTGACGGTAAACTTCTGGCAACATCAAGCGACGATAGCAGCGACCCCATGACGATTCGCATCTGGGATTGGCGGGCTGGCAGGCTTGTTCGTGGCTGGAAGGCCCATGAAGCCACTGTTTCCAGAGTTGCTTTCAGCCCGGATGGTAAAATCCTTGCGTCGTCCAGCCTGGGCAAAAAGGACAACCTCTCACTTTGGGATCCCCAATCGGGAAATAAAATCAGGGATCTCATCAGCACCCAGCGGAAAATTTATTCAATTTCATTTAATCAAAGTGGCAATATTCTGGCATCGGCAGATCAGGACGGCGTTATCATCCTCTGGGATTATTTAACAGGTAAAATAATTAAACAGATCCAAATAAGAAAAGACCAGACATGTGCGATTGCATTTCGGCCCGGATCTGACAACCAACTTGCAGTTTGCCATTTTCGAGACATCTTCATTATTAATACAGATTCTGGAGAAATTATTAAGAACTGGCAAACCAGCAGCGAGGCAACAAGCCTCAATTTTTCTTCTGACGGAAGGTATCTGGGAGCAGCTGAGGATGTGGGGAGCGTATCTGTCTGGGACATGGAATCGAAAAAGAGGCTCGTGCGATGGGAAGCTGAAGGTGAGAGTTTATCAGCCATCAGGTTTATTCCTGATGGCGATCATTTTCTGGTTGCCGGTGGTGATCTCAAGGGCGGACTACATATCTGGAACCTGAAAACTGAAATAAAAGTTCTCCAATTAAAGCGGCAGTCTGATAAAATTCATCAGATTGCAATAACCCCCGATGGGAAGAATCTTGCCACTACATCTCACGATAACAGCGTTATCCTTTGGCGAACCGATCCAATCATCAGGCCAGACAATTGAATTAAGTCAATGATCGCCACAAATCCGATAGACTCTTTTGAATACTGATTTTCGGAGCCCAACTCGTTTCCCTCAGGATCCTCCTGTTGTCAGCTATTGAATCCTGTGGTCCAGATAAAACTGACCGCTCATGGTCAATTTCAATTTCAACATTCAATTCGGATGCAGTAACCAGCAAATTCAGGCCTTCTCCAATCGACATGCTCCTGCCGCAGCCTACATGGTAAATCCTGCTGGTTTCATCACACCTGGCCAACTCAATAATCGCCGATGATGCATCACGAATATCGATAAAATCTCGCCTGGCCTCAAGCCCGAAACATTTCAGTGTAATTTCATTTTCATTTCTTCGTAAATACAATTCATGGGCATATCGCCCCCATGCCTGCCGCGTGCCCTGGCCTGGCCCACACAAATTAAACAGTCTGGCAACAACCGGCTTCAATTTCAATTCAGCATTTAAAAAAGCCTGTGTCGCAGCCAGTTTACTTTTGCCATATTCATTCAGCGGTTTCGCATCATATCCTTCACTGACAGGTAAATCAGTAATCGGCACATCACCAAGTTCGGCTGCAGATCCGGCATGCACTATCTTGATTGGTTCAGGTGATTCAGAAATAACTGCGATCAGACCCGGAATCCAATGATAGTTTGCAATCCAAAGTTCTTCAGCATTACAAGGCGGTGTTGCACCAGCCAGGTTCAAAATGACTCGCGGTTTCGTCTGCTGAATTAATTTCTTCCAAAATGAAGTATCATTAAAATCACCACGGGCAAGCCCTTTTTCAAAATCACTGATTCCATTTCCAGGTTTCCGCCCAACGCAAACCGGTTGAATTGTTGAATCAGATTTCAGTGATTCGATGAGATTTCTTCCGAGAAAACCGGTTGATCCGGTTATCAGCCATGTCTCACTGACAGGTAATGCCATTTCAATCACGCACTGACAAGTCTTAAACCATCCCGCTCAAATCGAGTCGATGGCAGAAGGCTTTCTCGTCCCAATAATTTAAGGCATGCCGACAATACATCCGCTGGTTGCATTTCCTTCATGCAGCGATGATGATTCTCAGGGCAAATGCCTTTCTGGCAAGGGCCGCAGTCAACCTGCTTCTGTAAATGCAACCCCTGCGGATGCAATGTTCGCGTCCACTCAATATGTGTAGGACCAAAAAGCGAAACTGTCGGAATTGCAAATGCCGTTGCAAAATGCCTTGGACCCGAGTCAGTTGTCACCACCAGCCCCGCCCGGCGAATCATCGCTTTTGATAATCCAATACTTTTGGGCTCAACGGCCATTGAAACCACTCGCGGGTCGGCAGCCTGAAGTGCAATCTCCCGGGCGTTGTCAGCTTCCGCCGGTCCGCAGATCACGGCCACTTTTGCCGCGGGAATCAACCTGACAAGCATCTGAGCCAGCTCGGCAAAGTGCGTTACCGGCCAGTTTTTGGCGGGGCCGAATGCCCCGCCCGTGTTGAAAATGATCAGGGGATTGGCCACCCGCAGATTCAGCCTCTCAGAAGCCTCGTCAGCCGCCCGTTCGTCGTCTCCTGTGGTTTTCTGTTCAAGAAACCGACCCATATCAGGGCAGTTGAGATGTTGGGCCAGACGCATGTAATATTCCACCACCGGCATTGGAGCAAAGCCCCTCGCCGTTCGATTCGGCGTTGTCACTCGCTCTGTCAGCAAAAGGCCACGGCCTCCACGTGCATAGCCCACACGGCGATTGATACCACTGCGCCAGGCAACTACCGCTGATCGAAACGAATTTGGGAGCAGAACAGCCAGCTCGGCCTTCAGGTTTTTGATCTCGTTAATAACGCTTCTGGGGTGAAAATCGGAGTTCGCAGATCGATGATCGAGCAAAATGGCCTGATCAACGCAGTCCAGCCCATCAAGTACTGGCCTCACCACCGGTTTTACCACGGCATGAATTGTAGCAGACGGAAAACCTGCACGCAGCGACCTCATGAAAGGCGTCGCCATCACGGTGTCGCCAATCAGATTCGGACAAAATACAACCAGGTTCATAATTCCTCCATGCTTTATGCTTTTTTTCGCACGAATAGCATAAATCGTCAAGGCCATCTGCGAGAATCGAAGCGGATTATGCAATTCGAGAAGTTTTACAGCATGCAAAATGTTTGACACCGGCACTGATTCTGCTAGTATATCATTATCGCTCAGCAGGGTTTCTCACGATATTCGTGGTACCTTCCCGCCGGAATCTCTGTTCCTGAGTCTGCCTGATGTTGAACCATCCCACGCTGCTGTTTCTTCTGTCGCTTTTGGCCTTCGCAGGCGAGAGCATTACGCGGGCTGACTCAGCCTCCGAAAATGCCTTGCAGGTTCGTGCCCTGCTTAAAAACCGCTGTTTTTCATGTCATGGGTCATTAAGCCAGAAGGCAGGTCTGCGGCTTGATTCTGTGGAATTCATGAAAAAAGGCGGCGACTCGGGCGCAGCCATCGAACCTGGCAAAGCCACCGAAAGCGAGCTGGTTTTACGGATCTGCAACACAGACGCCGATCTGCGGATGCCGCCGGAAGGCTCGCCACTGACCGCTCCTGAAATTGAACTGATTCAATCGTGGATCAACGCCGGCGCACCCGCCCCGCCAAACGATCGCCCTGAACCCGACCCCCGCAGCCACTGGGCCTTTCAGAAGCCGGCCAAAGCCAGTTTTCCTCAGTCAACATCAAACGCAGTAGATGCGTTTGTCAATGCCTCCTTGAAATCGCAGGATCTGAAAGCCGTTCCAAAGGCTGATAAAGCCACGCTGATCCGCCGGGCCACATTCGACCTGACAGGTCTGCCTCCGACATACGACGAACTTCTTGCCTTTCTCGCTGACAATCAACCCGATGCCTATCAGCGACTCATCGACAGACTTCTTGCAAGCAAAGCCTATGGAGAACGCTGGGCAAGGCACTGGATGGACATCTGGCGATACAGCGACTGGTATGGTCGGCGATATGTGCCCGATGTCTGGAACAGTGCCCCTCAGGTCTATCGCTGGCGAGACTGGATTATCGACAGCCTGAACAGCGATACGGGCTACGACCGCATGGTACAGATGATGCTGGCGGCTGACGAAATTTCACCAGGCGATCAGAAAAACCTGGTCGCTACCGGGTATCTGGTTCGAAACTGGTATGCCCTGAACCCGCATCAGTGGAAACGAGACATCGTTGAACATACCGGCAAAGCCTTTCTGGGCCTGACTTTCAATTGTGCCCACTGCCATGATCACAAATACGACCCCATCAGGCAGGACGATTATTTCAAATTCAGGGCTTATTTCGAACCGATTGAATTGCGTCAGGATCGATGGCCAGGCGAATCGGATCCAGGGCCATTCCAGAAATATGATTATTCGGTTCTGCGCAAAATTGTGATGATTGGCTCCATTGGTGTATTTGACGAGAAACCCGATGCACGCGTGCCGCTTTATCGTGGTGGCGACGAGCGTGAAATCCTGACCGATCGTGAACCTGTGGGGCCTGGTCTACCGACACTTTTTGAAACGGATAATCGCCCGAAACCCGTCAATCTTCCTGCCGATGCCTATTATCCCGGCCTCAAGCCCTGGCTCAGAAAAACGCTGCTTGATCAGGCTGGTGGTGAACTTGCCACTGCCGAAAAGCATCTTCAGCAGGCGGTTGATTCATTAAATAAAGCTGTTATTGCATTCAGACCGGCTGCTGTTGCTGAAATTAAGTCAAAAAACAAAACCACCGCAATTTCGCAGGCATTGCAAGTGGCCGTGGTGCAGTCGCAACTAGGCCAGTTGCAGGTTCAACTGGCTATCGCCGACCTGGAATCAGCCAGAGCGAACTTAGCCTCCTTGGAAGCACGGATCGCCGCTGACGATGCCAGATTTGCAGCAAAGTCCGACCCCAAACGTGCGGATACACTAAAAATTGCAGCAATTCAAGCCGAATGGCTATGCAGGCAACTTTCCGTCAAAAAAGCAGTGAGTCAGGCAGAAATTGCAGTAAAATCGGCCGAGGCCCAAGCCCTTGAAGCGAAAGACGAGTCTGCAAAAGCAGCTTCATTGAAAGCAAAATCGGCTGCCGATGCGGCCCTGGCCAAGGCAGAAAAAGATGCGACCGCCCTGGCCAGCGCCAGTAAGCCGGTTAACTACACCCCGCTGAGCCCGATTTACAAGCCCACCAGTTCAGGGCGCCGCAAGTCGCTGGCTGAGAACATCACGCGTCGTGATCATCCTCTCACAGCCCGCGTTGCCGTTAATCATATCTGGAACTGGCATTTCGGCCGTCCCCTGGTTGATTCGGTCACCGATTTCGGCCGCAATGGCAAATCGCCCAGCCACCCCGAAGTGCTAGACTGGCTCGCCGTGGAATTCATGGAAAACGGCTGGAGCCTGAAGCACCTGCACCGATTGATCATGACATCCGATGCCTATCAAAGATCATCGGCTTCAGGCAATGAGAAAAACCAGGTCTCACGCGATCCGGAAAATCGCTTTTACTGGCGATTTCAACGCAGGCGACTCGAAGGCGAGGCCATTCGCGACAGCATCCTGGCGGCTTCTGGCAGCCTCGATCGTACCGCCGGGGGCCCGCCGGTTGAGAATACCGCTGAAGCGGAATCGAAATCACGCCGGCGTACGATTTACTTCGCAACTTATCCTGAATCGGGCGGCCGATCGCAGTTCATGGAAACCTTCGACGCCCCTGATGCCTGTGATGCTTATCGCCGAACCCGTTCCATCGTGCCGCAACAGGCTCTGGCCATGGTCAACAGCAACCTGATTCAGGAACAAAGCAGCGTTCTTGCCACACGTCTCTGGGAATCAGCAAAATTAAAAGCGGGCGATCAAAGCCACAGGCTTGAAATATTTGTCAGACTACTTTTTGAAACTTGCCTCAGCCGCTTGCCCACTGAAGCAGAGCGACGGATGATCACAACCTATTTTTCGTCTGAATCTGCCGGCAAGACCGAAGCCGACCAGGCCTTGGCCCGGGCTGGTCTGGTGCGAGTCATTCTGAATCACGACGATTTTTTGAGTATTCGCTGAGGCAACGACCATGAAAAATCGCCAGTTCGACGCCCTCACAGGCTATTGCGGCAGCCAGTCCTCGCGTCGCGCTTTTCTGGCCGACTGGGGCATGGGCTTCACTGGCCTGGCCCTTGGTTCCATGCTCCACCGCGATGGCTTTTCCCGGGCAGCAGCCGACACCGTGGCCGCCAACATGGTGCCCGATGGTCGCCCCATGCATCCGCCCCGCACAAAATCCGTCATCTGGATTTTTCTGTCGGGTGGCTATAGCCACATCGAAACCTTCGACCCGAAGCCTGCCCTGAATCGCTATTCAGGCATTACGTTTGACAAGACCGGCACTGAAAACCCTCTGAAAAACCCTCTCCACGACAAGCGATCTCGCAGCGTGGTGGCATCAGAAATTAATGTCCGAGACAAATATCCGATCATCTACCCGCTCCAGGTCGGTTTCAAACAATATGGCGAATCGGGCATTGCGGTTTCCGACTGGTGGCCACATCTTGCAGGCTGTGTTGATGACATCTCTTTCGTTCGCAACATGTGGACAACCGATAACGACCATGCCGCTGAAAACCAGATTCACACAGGCCGCCATCGACTCGACGAAGTTCAACCCTCAATCGGCTCCTGGGTCACCTATGGTTTAGGTTCGCTGAACGATAATCTGCCACAGTTCGTTGTGCTGGGCGGCCCTACCAGATCTGATACCCGCCAATCTATTGAAGCCAATTACCTTGGGCCACAATATGGCGGTGTACCAATCGACCTTAACCCTGATCTTCCATTACCTTATGGCAAACCGGCGGCGGGTGTGTCGGCCGCCCGCCAGAAGCAGGAATTCGACCTCGCCCGAGACCTTAACGGCCTTCTGGGTGTTGAATACCCTGATGATGCCAATGTCAGGGCCCGCATCCGTAGCTATGAGTTAGCCTATCGCATGCAGATGGCCGTTCCGGAAGCCGTTGATCTCAATCGCGAATCGGCTGAGACACGCGAACTTTATGGCCTGAATCAGGACAACACCAAACTCGCTGGTCAGCGTCTCCTGGCTGCCCGACGCATGGTCGAGCGTGGGGTCCGTTTTGTACAGGTTTTTCCAAGTCCCTATGGCGTCTGGGATTCGCACCAGAAGCTCAAAGAAAATCATACCCGTCTTTGTGCCACTGTTGACAAGCCAGTTGCTGGCCTATTGAAAGATCTTAAGCGCCGTGGCCTGTGGGATGACGTTACCGTAGTCTTCTGCACCGAGTTTGGTCGAACACCCGGGCTTGAGCAGCGATCAGGGGGCAAGGATGGCCGCGACCATCATCCCCACGGCTTCACCATCTGGATGGCAGGTGCTGGCATCAAGGGTGGTCATGTGCATGGCGAAACCGACGAACTCGGCTTTCATGCCCTTGAGCCGGCTCATTATGTCACTGACCTGCATGCCACCGTGCTGCACCTGATGGGACTTGAGGCCAAAAAGCTGGAAGTGCCTGGCAGAAAACGCCTTGAGATTGATCACGGTAAGATTATTCACGAAATTCTGACCTGATTCGCCAGACTGCCTGATCCCTTCTTTCATCTGAAAATTTAAGTGGAATAAGGCAACACGTCTTTCCGAAGTGTGTTTCTATTCCTAAAATAGGCACATAACGATACAGAAAGACCCTTTGGGGTCAGCAATGGATGGACCGAGGGTCTACATGAAAGTTTATCTGGCGAACCCGCGTGGCTTCTGTGCCGGTGTGAACATGGCGATTGAAAGCCTCGATATTGCCCTCAATCATTTCGGGCCGCCGGTTTACGTCTATCACGAAATTGTCCACAATTATCATGTTGTGGCCAGGGCCAAGCGGCGTGGTGCTGTATTTGTCGATTCCATTGATGAGGTTCCCTACGGTTCGGTGCTTCTCTACAGTGCTCATGGTGTCAGCCCGGAGATTCGCAGTCAGGCTCGATCGCGTGATCTGAAAGCGATTGACGCCACTTGTCCGCTGGTTACCAAGGTGCATCTTGAAGCAATTAAATATGCCCGGGAAGGCTATACAATCATTCTGATTGGCCATGAAGGCCACGACGAAGTGATCGGCACGATGGGTGAAGCCCCAAATTGCATGATCCTTGTCGAAACGCCTGAAGATGTTGAAAAGCTGGAGATCGGTAACCCCGAGAAAATCGCCTACCTCACGCAGACAACTCTGTCGGTTGACGATGCCAATCGTGTGATTCACTCCCTGCGAAAGAAATTCCCGCAGATTGCCAATCCTCCAAAAGATGACATCTGTTACGCCACACAGAATCGCCAGGATGCGGTGCGGGTGCTGGCCCAGCGGGTTGATCTTGTCCTGGTGCTCGGCTCGCAGAATAGCTCCAACAGCAAACGTCTCGCTGAAATTGCCCACAGCCTTGGGCCCCATGCCCACCTGATCGACGGCGTGGAAGAGATCGATCAGGTGTGGTTGTCGAATGTCAGTTCAGTACTTGTCACTGCCGGTGCCAGTGCCCCTGAAGATGTTGTGCAGGAAGTGCTTGAGTACCTGCGAACCCGCCACGGTGCTGAGATAATCGAAGAAACCGTTCGTGATGAAGACGTGCATTTCCCCCTGCCCAAGAGCCTTCGTGAATTGGTCCCGGTCGAAGCAATCAGCGGCCCCTGATTGCCACTGAGTTTATCTATCCCCGGCATGCACTGACTCATATATACATATGATGATACATTTATCATTGTTTTTCAGCTGTTCATCCAACATTGACTTAACTTGAGCCTATGACATGTTCGTAATGCCTAACTTGAAATATTCCTGACTTCTTAGGAAAACATGCCAAAAATTTCTTTTTTTTTCTTTCAACTGTTGTTTTTTATAATCATAATCATTTGTAAGTGAATTCAGATAACGGCATGGATTGTCTGATCCTTGTAAAAATGTAAGATTCAGACTCCTTGAAGGAAAGTTTGGCCATGTCGATACCTCCTCCTGATCTGCCACCACCACAGCAAAATCCTCCGGCCAGTCCGGCAGAGGCACATAAACCGGCAATTCCCCCATTGCTGATGGGAAAGTCGGACGAAGTCATCCAGGCCCATTATTTCTATCTGAAAAATGTGGCCATGAAGCTGGTCAAGCCTGAAGTTGCCAGCGAAATCGGCTATTCCGACATCGTTATGAACACCCTTCTGGTCGGGATCAGCAAAGGCAGCACCTTCAAGGGCGAGTCCGAAGGCCAGTTACAAAGCTGGCTCGTCGGTATCATGAAAAATCTCAACCGTCGTTATCGCCGCGATATACTTCGCCGCAACACCATCTCTCTAAACGGCAAACAGAAAAACACTGAAACCGATACCGACAGGATAATTCATGAAGTGATCGACCCGAACAGCCATCAGCCATTCGACGACGCCACTCGACATGAAATCGCCGCACTCCTGACCAAAGCCATTTCCCAACTCCCTTGGCGACACAAGGTTGTGGTTGAAAAATATCTTTTTGAAACTCAGAATTTCCGGCTCATCGCCGAGAGTCTCGGTATTGAAAAGTCAGCCGCTGAAAAGCGTTATCAGCGGGCACTTGGCCAGCTGAGACAAATGAACGAGATCCGTCAGATCATGGGCACCACCTGAGCCCCCCGGTTGTTCGACCTTCTTCCTAACCCGTTACAGCATAACGACTCACAATTGCCCTTGCTGTGCGAATGCCATCGGCGGCAGCACTAACAATGCCACCTGCATATCCAGCTCCTTCGCCACACGGATAAAGGCCATCAATCCCCGGGGTCTCCCGGCTCAGGTCATCTCTCGGTATTTTTACCGGGCTTGATCCCCGTGCTTCCGGGCCAACAAGTACCGCCTCTTTCAAAAACGCCCCCCGAAGCGACCTGTCCATCACCGGCAGACCACGTTCAAGCGTTTTTAGCATCATCGGCGGTAAATAATCGGCCACCGACGCCGCAAAAGCCCCCCTGGGGGCACTGGTCAGAACCTGGCCACGGCTTCGCCGATGCCTGAGAAAATCAGAGACTCTGTGCGTCGGGCACTGATACGAGCCTGAACCGATACGATAAGCAGCCGACTCGGCCCTTCGCTGAAACTCAATTCCGGCCAGTGGATGACTTGATCCAACATCCTCCGCCGTAATTGTCATTACCAGGCCGCTGTTGGCAAAAGGGCTGTCGTGATATGACTCGCTCATGCCGTTTGAACAAAAATGTTCAGCTTCACTCACCGACGCCATGATATAACCGCCGGCACACATGCAGAAGGTGAACAGGTCGCGTGGCCCGGCATGAACAGCCAGATTGTAATCGGCGGCCCCCAGGCCCAGCACACTTGCCGATTCGCCATATCGGGCACGCGTGATCAATGCCTGCGGCTGCTCAATTCGGACACCCATCTGAAACGGCTTGAATTCAAGTGGCACACCACGACGGTAAAGCATGTCGTAAGTGTCGCGGGCGCTGTGGCCTGTGGCAAGAATCACCGTGTTGGTCTCAATATAGCCCGAGCTGGTGGCAAGCCCTTTTACCTGGCCATTTTCAATGACAATATCCTCAACACGACAGTCAAACCTGGCCTCGCCTCCGGCTTGTTCCATCTTTTTTCTGAGAGTTCGCACAATCAGTGGCAGACGATTCGAACCTAAATGTGGACGATGCTCGTACACAATCGAAGGCTTGCCATGGCATTCCGCCATAATCTCAAGAACCCGGGTCACATCAGGGCCAGTGTTGCGACAGGTCAGCTTGCCGTCAGAAAATGTTCCCGCACCACCCTCACCAAAAAGATAATTTGACTCGGCGTCGTGCAGCCCACCTGTATCAAATGCCCTGACATCGGCCACTCGCTCCTTCACCGCCTTGCCTCGTTCCAGCATGATCGGCCGATAGCCTGAGACAGCCAACATATAAGCAGCATAAAGCCCAGCAGGCCCTGAACCTACAACAACCGGGCGAAGGGGCAGAGGGGCTGAGCCGGGCTGTGGCCATTGAAACGAATCGTCAGTGAGTTCGGCGACACCACGGGGCAATGCCGCCCTGGCAGTCGTGTTCTCTTCACCGGGCAGATCAACCGCCAGCGAATAGACGAAATGAATATCGTCCCGCCGTCGGGCATCAAGGCTTTTTCGCAGAATTCGCCACTGGCTGATCTGCTCAGTCGGGCAATCAAGCCGCTGGGCTACCAGGGAAGGCAAATCAGATTCGTCCTGACCAATGGCCAGTTTCAGGTCGGTAACACGCAGTTTCATCAGGTCTGACTTTCAGGCACCATTGCGTCAGGTCAATTGGCAAGCGGGCCAAAGCAGACAAGCGTGATGTCATCAAACTGCGGCGTTCCTTCCGCATGTTTTCTGACGGCATCTGTAATCGCTTTGCCAATAATCTTGGGCGTGCCGGAAGTTTCACCGGTCAGATCTTTTATTCGATTGGCACTGGCCGAGCAAAACATCTCGCCTGTTTTGTTTCTCGCATCGGTCACGCCGTCGCTGTAGCAAACCACCGTATCGCCCGGCTCAAGCTGAACTTCACCGACTTCGAAGTAGTTGTCTTCCTTGAACTTGGGGTCACCAAAATCAAGCCCCATCAAGTGTCCGCTCAGGGTGCTGTCAGGCGTTTCAATCCGCCCATCCGCCCGCTTCAGATAAAGCGGAGGGTGCCCGGCACTGACCATCGACATCTTCATGGTCTTCAGGTCAATAATCACCATCATCATCGAAACGAACCGGCTTTCAAAGCTAAATGCCGGATTCAAAAACGGGGTCAGCACATCGTCAAGCCTGGTAAATGCCTCGCCTGCATTGATGTCAGTTCGCACCACGTGTCGCAGTTCGCTGGATAATCGTGCCATGATCAGTGCCGCCGGGAGCCCCTTACCCACCACGTCGCAAACACAGATGGCCAGCCGGTTATCGTCCAGTCTCATAAAGTCGTAGAAGTCGCCGCCCACGTCTTCCCGTGGTTTGTAATCAACATAAAACTCAAAACCCGGAATTTTCGGTAGAGATTGCGGTAGAAAGAGTTTAAGCAGCTCCGAGGCACTCTCGAGGTCTGACTTCAGTCGTGCCTGGTCAACTGCCTTTTTATGCATCTCGGCCATCTGCATTGCCGCCCCTACCTGCTGGGCAATCACCTGCAGAATCTCAAGATCTTCCAGCTTGAACTGCGACTTCTTGTCGGTGTCAACCTGAATCATACCCTTCACCTCACCATCAGGTGTGATTACAGGCGCACCCATCACCGACCTGATCTCCATGTCAAGCATCGATTCGGTTATCTGGTTTGACTGTTCACTTTCTGTCAGGATCGATGATTTTCGCTCCTCGATCACCAGGTGATAAATCGTTCTGGAATAACGAGGTACGTCATCTTCGTTCGTATTCAGGATCGATCGCCGCCGCGAAGGATTGATCTTCCACGACAGCAGCCGCAGTCGGTTCGTGTTCGGAATGGTCGCATAGAGAAAATAACGGCGTCCTCGAGGAAAAATCCGGATCAGTTGTTCGGTCACCACCGGACCAATTTCTTCCTCGTTGAATTTTGTGGCCAGCGTCCGGCTGATCTGCAGAATTCCTTCAATCATCTCCTGCGGCACAGAATTCGTCATTCCGCTTGCCGCGCCAATCGTTATCTCCGGCGAGGCGTTTTCTGTGGAATAGACAGGCACCGGCAAAATCTCAACCGGCCCATCATGAAACCGCATCTGCTCTTTTTTACCAACTTCAATAACATCACAATTCTGAAGCAGATAAGGGCTGTTTTTCAATAGCTGGATTCGTTTTTCGCCGGTATCCGTCTGCCTGATGATCACCGTACCATTGGTACTGTCGTTATCAATAACCGTGTAACCGTTTCTGCCAACTAAAATTGACATGTGGTTACGGGTTATCTCATTGGAATTAAAGGAAATAAAACAATCGTGATTTCGCCCTACCGATAGCCTCAGAGTATCGCCACTCTTACCCGCTTCAGGTAGATCAACCTTGTCATTGTTGGACAGCAGTCTCATGAAGGCCATGCGAAAAAAACTCGTTCTGCTCGGGAAATCAACGCATCAGGAGTCAGTTTATACACAGTAAAGAATATCCGATTTGCCCCCGGGAACCAAGTAATTTCTTGGAAATACCTTCGCAGGACCCATCTATCTGCTATGACCGTAAGTCTTTGTCAGAACCGGGCATAACTCGTAGCTCAACTGATTTTCATAACTTCCGCCAGCCGCTCCTGCAGCTTTTCCAGCCGCTTGGGAACGCTTTCTGTACGCGGCACCCTGTTTTTATAAGTGTTTAACAGGGCCAGGATCAGCCCGGCCATGTTCAAATCCATCGTTTCGCCCACCAACGGGTCAAGTGTCTCCAGAAATGCTGTCTCCCGCCCTTCAAACGCATTACCGGCAGCTATGATCACCTGCTCCAGATGATCAAATGCGATGCCATGACCATGACCCGCCAGACCAGCCCCCAAATGCTCCAGACGCAAACGGTCGCCATTTCTTACAAATTCAGATACCAGCTGAACATACGCCCGCCAGACCCAGTCGTCATCCGTCGGAAAGTTGCCGCCGACAGCCAGCCAGGCCGCAACCTGATCCGACTTTTCAACACCGACCAATGCTAACTGATACTGATCTGCCGCCGACTCCATCCGCCGGATCCGCTTCCAGTCTGCCATGTCCAATGCCGGTGGCCACGCCGCCGGCTGAGCCAGCAATGTCTCTGTTTTTCGCCGGTTCTTCTGCCTTCCCGCCAAAAATGCTATCGCAGTTGCACCCAATATTACCATTACAGATGTGAGGCCAATATGATTCAGCCTTCGCCGCGTGACTGGAACTGCAAATTGCTCAATAGACTGACCAAATCGCCCGCTTTCCGTCGTTCCGGTCGAAAACGCCCCCGATTGCCTGAATAAACCAGAAGCAGAGTTCTCGCCCGACCCCGAGTCTTTCAGGATGCCAATCACCTCGGCAATGGAAGAAGGCCGCAGATCTGGCTGCTTTTCTATCATCCAGTCAACCAGTTCCGATATGCGGGCAGGGCAGTCGGGCCTGAGCACCTTGATTGAAACCGGTCGCTCGTGGATCTGCTTGATCGCCAGGGCATAGACCGATTCGGCCGTCAGCGGCGGATGCCCGGTCAGAAGATGATGAAATGTCATCCCCAGCGAATAAATATCCGTTCGAAAGTCAATTTTCTGGCTCTGCACCTGCTCAGGGCTCATATAAAGCGGCGTTCCCAGCGTCGTGCCCGTTTCCGTCAGCGATTGCATTTCCCGATTTAAATTCTGGGCCAGTCCAAAATCGGCAATCTTCACTTCGCCCTGATCTGTCATCATCAAATTTTCAGGCTTCAGGTCCCGATGCACCAACCCCATCTCACTTGCCGCCTGAAGGCCATAACACGCCTGAATCATTATGGAAAGGCATCTCTCCATCGGCAGCGGACCCTGCTTCTGCTCAAGCCGTTCCTGCAGAATCCGGCCGACATTTCGCCCCCGCACAAGTTCCATTACAATATAAGGTTGCCCTTCAAACGAACCCAAAGCGTAAATGTGAATCACATTCGGGTGGCTCAGCCGGGCTGCGCTGCGGGCCTCGGCCTCGAATCTGATAACCGAATCACTTCGGAGCTTTTTTCCGGCATTTAAAAACTTCACGGCCACCTGGCGGTCAAGGCTCAACTGCCTCGCTTCATAAACCACACCCATGCCACCCCTGCCGGCAACTTTCTCAATCAAAAAATCGTCAATCTGGCGACCCAGAAGCAGGTCGCTTTCCTCAGGCTTGTTCAATTGATCTTTCGGCGAGCCAGATTGGCCAACCAGTCGTGTCTCGTTATTCATTATTTTAATATATCAGAAAATGAGGTGAATTCAGAGAGAACATGGCGATCAAATATAAAAAAGTAAAGCCCTGCGAAATGCAATTCGCAGGGCCTGTCTCACGATTTCAAATCTTCGTCGATTGACGAATAATTCAATTCACTCGGGATATTCCGACACATAAACCGCCTTCACCTGCGTGTAATCCCTGAATGTATCTTCGCAGTTAACCCCGGCGCCAGGCCCGCCTGAAATACCCTGGCCACCATAGGGCAGGCCATAGGCTATGGTATTATGGCAATTCACCTGACAGGTGCCATCGCGAAACTGCTTGGCCAGGGCCACGCCACGCTCAATATCCCTCGTCCAAACACTCGCCCCCAGGCCATAAGGCGAACTGTTGGCCAGGTGCAAAGCCTCTGCTTCACTTGAAACCGGGCAAATCGTGGCATAAGTGTGAAAAACCTCATCAGGATTCACATTCAGCCCAGGATTCGTCAAATAAAGCGAAGGCTTGAGGTAAAAACCCTTGCGACCCGCCACTTCGGCGTCGCCGCCAGCCAGCAGGGCCTTGCCGCCACGGGCAATCGTGTCGTGCTCAGCCTTCAGGATCCGCCGCCTTTGCACCGGGTTAATCACAGCACCAAGTTGCGTGCCCGCATCGCCCTGATACCCAATCTTCAGGTCGGCAAAAAACGACTTCTCGGCGTCAATAAAGTCATCGGCAATCTTTTTATCCACAAAAATCCGGTGTATCGTGCAGCAGGTCTGACCAAAGTGCTGGTTGGCCAACCGGCCAATCATCCGGGCCACCGTTTCCGGGTCGGCATCGGCCAGCACAATCGCCGAACCATTACCGCCCATTTCCCGCTTCATGCGTGTGCCGTGGCGATCGCATGTCCGCAGAATGGCCTGACCCACGCCCGGCGAACCGGTGAACGAAATATATTTCACGCCAGGATTTTCGGCAATGCTCTGGCCGGTGATCTCGCCACGGCCCGGAAGAATGTTAATCACCCCGGCCGGGAAGCCGGCTTCCTCAGCCAGTTTACCAATGTAAAGGGCAGAAAGCGGCGTGTCTTCAGCCGGCTTGATCAAAACTGTATTGCCCGAAAGCAGGGCAGGGAACATAAACCACGACGTCAGTACGATCGGGTAATTCCAGGGGATAATCCCGGCAACCACGCCCCAGGGCTCGCGATAGGTGAAGCCGCGGATACCGTCGGCCACCTTCATCGATGGACCATCGCCAAGGCTGATGCGGCGGGCGACGTCGATAAAATAATCGGCAGTGGCACGAATCTGGGCGAAGTCGCCTTCAGCCAGTTCTGAAACCTTGCCGCCATCAAGAATTTCGCAGGCCAGAAGCACATCACGGTCACGCTCGCACAGGGCAACCAGCTTTTCAACCAGTGCCACGCGGGCTTCGACACTCATGTCGCGCCAGCCGTTTTTGCCGTTGCCCACAAAGGCACGCTCGGCGGCTTCCACAGCGGCATCCACCTCGGCATCGCCCATTTCACACACCGTGGCCAGCACTTCCTGCGAGCCCGGGTCAATTGTCTGAAACGTGGTGTTCATTGTGCCGGCCACTTCCCGGCCATTAATCAGACCGCCCAGCGGCTTGCCACCATTGCGGCAGAAGTCGATAAATTTCTGCGGAGCCCGAAAGGCCGAAGCCGTGAGGGCACGAATTTCTGTCGCGGCACTTGCCATGTTTTTCCCTTTTTTTGAAGCGTTTGAGATGCAGCCCTGCGGCAGATCAACGGTCTCTGAACCGGTTGACGCTGCCTTTGTGCATAAACCATAAAGATACAGTGCCCGCCCCGAAAACTCAAGGAATCAGGCAGCAGGGAAATTGACTGCAGAAAATTCACTATTTTAGTAGTATTCTGGCCAAATGCCCCTGAAACATCCGCACACCCTCACCACAGTCTAATCTGCTCATTTTCCGGCGATTCAATGGCACGCTTTAACGGCTTTAATAAAATGCATAACAACAGGTTGCCATGATCACTACCGAAAAGGCCCATGCCATGCCGGGCAAAGAATCGTTGCCTGCCGTTGCCTGGAATTTCGAGCGATTCCAAAGTTAATCGGGCATTCCTAAGTCAATTTGCAGCGATGTTGCCGATTGCCTGCACGGCTACCAGCGAAATTCATCAGAAATCGATGTGATTATCAAATCCACCGACATTGATCCGATAAGTGAATTGTTAATCGCCAAGTCGTCTGTATGACACCCGAAACCTGGCGAATTCCTTAGCCAAAGCGAAGTGCCCGTTCGTTTTTCTCATGGCGGGTGATCAAGCCGGATAGGGCTCGCAGGCGACGATTCACTAGCCTCTGGGCGAGTCTGATAGGGACTAACGCGACAGCTTGCCGGTCGTTCGTCTCTTGCGACTGATTGAAATGAAACTCGCTTCAGGTTTGGGAAGCATCCGACGCACGCACAAAGACTTTGCCAACGTTGTCGAACTCATCGCCATTCGCCAACTCGACTGTTCTTTCGCCCGACACCTGCACCCCTCGGTTCGCCCGGCATTCCGCAACCTTATGCAGCGTGTCAAAAACGACGACTGACTTTCACCTCATTGAATTTTCTTAAGAGCAAAATCACTCATATAATTCAATGAGGGGCCCGAAATGTCGTTAAATCGGCACACTCATCCCGGCAGGGCAACCACATCCTGAATCGTCGGCAGGCTTGATCCGCCGTGAAACAGTGTGCCGTGCACCTCAACAACGCGGTTGGCATAGTCGTCGCTCAGGTCTTTCAGGGCCTCGTGGGCTTCAGCCAGGGCATAATGCGGAATAGCCGGATAAAGATGGTGCGGCGTGTGCAAGTCCTGCCCGTGTACAAAAACCGCCCATCGCGTGAACGGATCAACATAAAACACGCGGGTGTTCGTAATCCGGTCCTTATCTGTATTACCATGCTGGTAAATTTCTCGCAGAAGCATGTAATACATGAATGTGGTGAGCAATGGCAGCACCCAGAGGCCGAAAAAGAGAACCGTGCTGCGGCCGTCGGTCAGGGCCCGGGCGGTGTTTAAAGCCAGCAGGCCGACGACCAGAAAAGTCATTCGCATGGCTGAAGCCACCCGCACCGGATAGGGCTCCTTGAAGGGCGAGACATACATCCAGCGTGAAGGCAGAAGCAATGCCCCCAGCACGCCACCCAGCACACCCACGGCCGCCGAAGCCAGAACCAGGTCGAGCCGGCCAAATCGCTCGGCGGCGATCATCGCGGCGTCGGAGCCGATCAGCCAGAGCACAGCCAGAATCGGCCCGGCCTTAAGCCGAGTGGAAGTCGGCGGATGAACCCCTATCTTGCGAAGATAAAAGCTGTCGCCCACGGCAAATACGTTGTTTAGCACATAATCGGTGCCGTAGCGGATCACACTCATCGGCGCGAAAAACGGGCGAAGGTAGGTGTCCATAAAAAAGCCCAGTCGGCCCTTGGGCAGCTTGCCGCCCCAGAATCGCTCCATGTTCTTGAAGTCGGGGTCAAAAACCTCATCATTTACAAATTGATGATGCGCCATGTGGTTAAGGCGGTATAGCTGTACGCTTGACATCAGCGGAAACAGGCAAAGCCAGTCGCCGACCAGGTCGTTGGCTACCCGGTTTTTCAGCATCGTATAGTGCGACGATTCATGCGCCAGAGCCGCCAGCCGGTGCTGCACACCACCCATGATGATGCCGCCCAGGCCGAAAACAACCAGCGTGAACCAGCCTGGCAGGCCCCAGGCGACCCGATTTTCAAGATAAATCCAGCCGGCTGAAAAGACAGCCAGGATGGTGAGCCAATCCACCAGCAGATAGCCCATATTTTTAAGGCCATTGATGTTACGCAGATGCCTCAGCTTGTCGTTCAGCTCGATGGCCCGTTTCATCTGGTCAGATGATACACCGCCTTGCCGGGCCCGCTGGCCAATCTGCTCAAGCCTGCCCGAAATCTCGTCCTTCAAGTCGCTTGCCATCGTGAACCACTGCTTTCATCGCACGAACATTCAACCCATATTCTCTATTTTACCACACAACAGAATATTGGTCAGAAAATCGTGCGGCGACTGGCCAGAATTTTTTTTGTCGGATCCGGCCTGAAAAATGTGGCGAAACCAGGACTGAAAATCCTTTAAAAAAAGCGTTTTGGGCTCAGGTCGTAAACCTTGGCCGGGCCGAAGGGTTAGGGCGACAAAAAAAATTCAGGAATTTTTTCGAACCGCTATTGAATCCGGGGCGTAATTCAATACGATATCTTACTCAAATGATTCGTCCCTGAAATGGCCATGCAAGGCCATCACAATGTCGAGGGGGCGAATCGACCGAGGTGACCACGCAGGTCAACGAATTTTCTGAACCTTTTTCGACGTCCCGGTGAAAGTCCGGGGTTTGGAGGCTCCTCGATTGAATATACGCCCAGCACGAGTCAGCGACGTTCCGGCCATTTGTGATTTGATTAAAACCTTTGCGGATCAGAAGTTAATGATCCGGCGCACGCTCGGCGAACTCTACGAGTCGATACGCGAGTTTTATGTGGCGGTGGATGTCGATGGCCAGGTGATTGGCTGTGCGGCCCTGCATGTTTTCTGGGAAGATCTGGCCGAGCTTAAATGCCTGGCCGTCTCAGAGCAGGCACAGGGCAGGGGCCTGGGGCGTAAATTGGTCGAGGCCTGCTGGGACTCAGCACGGGCACTTGATATAAAGTCAGTTTTCACATTGACTTATGTACCTGACTTCTTTGAAAAGTGCGGCTATGGCGTGATTGACAAGGCCGAACTGCCTCATAAGATCTGGAACGAGTGTGTGCGTTGCCCGCTCTTCCCCAACTGCAACGAAGTGGCCCTGATTCGCCATGTTGAAGCCCCGAAAAGCGCAGGCCTTCGTGAATCAGTGCACCTGAGCGTGCTTGTCTGATTAATCTACCTGAATTTAAAAACTGGAAACGGGTGGCCGATGCATTGGATGAAAATGCCTCGGCCACTTTTTTAAGTTTTTCCAATTCATTTCCATATAACGGGAATAGATCATGCCCAGAATAAAGCATCTTTTTTTTAATGAAAATTTCGACGTCACCCAGCGAGATCTGCTTTACGGAATGAGCCAGGGCGGCACCGTCTGGCGAGATAATTACATCTCGACCTTGCCGCAGGGGCTCCAGCACATGAACGACAATTTTTTCTGGTCCATTGACTCATATAATAATAATCTTGCCCTTTTCAGCCCGACTGATAATTTTGATGATATTGAGCAAAGAATGCAGGATAACCGGCCTGGGGTTGCGACGATCCCGAAGCCGATTGATAATTATCAGTCAATTTATTATTCGTCGATCATGAGTTCCAAATACACTCCCAAAAGAGTATTTGGACAGAATCGGGAAATCACTGCCAAGCTACGCAGGGAAGGTTATCATGCCATGCAGGATGTTTTTGACGAGCAACAGGCACTTGCCCTGAGCCGTCGATATCTTATGGTCCGCGGGGCATGCAAATTCGGTATCCTTCACTTTGCCGAAATGAGTAAAAGGCGTGTCTGGGGAACCGAACCGGTCATTCATTTTGCTCTTGATGGCCTGGACATGCAGCAGGTCGTAAATAATGCCAAAATTATTGGCCATGTGGGCCGCGAAGCTGTACCGATTACCTATTCAGAACTTCGCAACTGCTATCGCAACTGGGATGAAATTCGAGAATATGTCTGGTTTTATGTCAATTATCAATCGGTTGCACCGCCATGGGAGCAAGACCAGACCCTCTGGCAAAATTATGCAACTGCCCGTGACAACAAGATGAACCGGCTTTTTAACAGGGTTCAAATGGCCCTGTCTTCATACCGACTTGGGGCAATTGTTCACTGGGGCAGAAGCAGGGAAACCAAATATGTGATGGAGCAACTTGATCAGATCCTTGCAATGCCTCATCGTGAAGATACCTATAAATTGCTTAAACAAACCTGTCGATGGTATCTGGGCTTCGCCAGTCAGCTTCCTGTTCATGGTAATATGAGATTTGCCGACCCACTGAAAGCTGATTCCCGGTTCCGTACAAAACTCGAAAATCATTACATGAGCTGGTCTAATGGCGAATAATCGTCTCGACAATTAATTATTGCCCAGATTCATCAAATCCATGGAAACCCAGCTGTAAATAGCCTGGCCAACAATCACTGACTGCCTGATTTGCAGAAACCCGGAAGACGTTCTCGCTGATTTTCTGATTTTTTTTGTGGCCTTCCAAACCTTTTTCTCATCTCATTCGTAATAAACCTTAATCAGCGATGACAGCGACACTTTCCAGCCCCACTTCCAGCCATCTACTCACTGCCCCTGCCAGGGCCGGTGCTGTTCTTGATTTTTTCGGCCAGTTGCCAAAAATATCATGGCGGGTATCGCGGGGCATGCACCTTTCGCTCCTCATCGATACTGATAGAGAAGTCGTCTCAATGAAGGAGGACTACCTATGATGATTCGAAAAAATGCAGTCGCCTGGGTGGCAATTTTTATGTCAACCCTGAGCCTGGGCTATAACCTCTTGCCCCGACAGCCCTTGCCGGCACTTGCCCCAACCGCTTCAGAGGAACTGAAAACGGCTCGCTCGCTTTCTAAATCGTTTAATAACGTCGCCGAATATGTTCATGAATCGGTGGTTCAGATTCGAGCCGAAGGCCGTAAGCCCCAGGCCAAGACCCGCACCAATCGGCCACAGGTGCCGCAGGGCCCGAATGGCCAGCCCATGACCCCCGAACAGATGCAGGAACTTTTCCGCAGGTTCTTCCAGGACGATGCTCCGTTCCAGCTCAGGCCAAACCAGATGCAACCCTCTCCGGGCATTGGCACTGGCAGCGGCTTTGTGTTTGACGACAATGGTCACATCCTGACCAATAACCATGTGGTGGAAGACGCCGAAAAGATTATCGTTACCCTGCACGATGGTGACGAGCACATTGCCAAGCTCGTCGGCCGCGACCCGCAAAGCGATATTGCTGTGATCAAGATTGAACAGAAGTCAGTTCGACCGCTGCCTATGGGCGACAGCGAAGCCCTTAAGGTGGGCGAACTGGTCATGGCGGTGGGCAGCCCCTTCGGCCTGTCCAGCTCGTTTACCGTGGGCATCGTTTCAGCCACCCACCGCAACGATCTCGGTATTGTGGGCCAGCGTGGTTACGAAGATTTCATTCAAACCGACGCAGCCATTAACCCCGGTAATTCGGGTGGCCCGCTGGTTGACATGGGTGGCAAGGTTGTGGGTGTCAATTCGGCTATCGTTTCCGGCAGCCGTGGTAACGATGGTGTCGGCTTTGCAATTCCAATTGACATGGCCTCGAAACTTGCCGCAAAAATCATCTCTAAAGGCCGTGTTGACCGTGCCATGATGGGAATCAGCCTTGGGCCTGTCACTCCTGGCCTGGCTCGCCAGTTCGGGCTCGACCCCAAAGTGCCCGGCGCCCTGGTTAATGATGTTATGCCCAACAGCCCTGCCGACAAAGCCGGTTTGAAATCAGGCGACATCATCACCCGGTTCGACAACAAAAACGTCTCCGACTGGCTTGAACTCCGCAACCGCGTCAGCGTCTCGGATATTGGCAAGCCTTACGAGATGGCTGTGGTGCGAAATGGTGAGGAAACAAAGACAAAAGTCGTTCTTGATTCTGCCGAAAAAATTGACCCGACTCGCTCGGGCGTTGGTCAGGCTGAACAAGCCAATCCTGAAAAACCAAAACAGGCTGCGGCCGAATCAGTTGATTCCTATGGCCTCTCTCTGCAGGAACTGACCGCCGATCTGGCCGATAAATTCGGCTACGGTCGAGATGCCAAAGGCCTTCTCGTGGCCGCCGTCAAACCCGGCAGCCCCGCCGAAGCCTCAGGTATTCAGGAAGGTTTCCTCATCGCCCGCGTGGTGCAGAATCGTATGCCGACGGAACTCTCCAGTGTGAAGCAATTCGCCGAAATCGCGGAAAAAGCTGACGAAATTGCCATTTTCGTGCGTTCTCCGCAGAACACTGGTGGTCGCTATATCACCTTGAAAAAAGAGAAATAATCTCTTCTCCTTCAGGCTGAATTTCAACCTTTCGCCACGCCCCGTGAAATCGGGCGTGGCTTTTTCTTTTTTTCACAGCAGGGCCTCGCCCCAATTCACCTCCATTTTGTTATTCTTGAGGACACCCACCCAATCATCCGTCCAACCCGTTGGCCGGATACATCCACAACTCAGGGAGTAAACCTCATGAATCGTCGCTTTTTCTGCCTTTCTGCCCTCTTGCTGCTGCCGGTCGGCATGGCTCTGGCCAGCCGCACCATCGCCGCCGACAGCAAAGAAACACTGACCTTGTTTAATGGCAAAGACCTTGCAGGCTGGACAATCTGGATCCGCCACAACGATAAATCAGTCGACCCCCGGCAGGACCCCAAAAAAATCTTCCAGGTCAAAGACGGAATCATTCACATTTCAGGCGAGGAATTCGGCTGCCTGACAACCGACCGGGATTATGAAAACTACCACCTGAAACTCGAATTCATGTGGGGCGAGAAAAAATGGCCACCCCGCGAAAAAGCCGTCCGCGACAGCGGTATTCTCTACCACGGCATCGGCCCTGACAAAGTCTGGACCAAATCCGTTGAATGTCAGATTCAGGAGCACGACTGCGGCGATTTCTATATGGTTGACGGTACCTCGGCCGTGATCGGCGGCAAGCGAGAACCCCGCTACAAGAAAAAAACCACCGACGCCGAAAAGCCTAACGGCCAGTGGAACACCGTGGAAGTCATCTGCAAGGGCGACACCGTGAAGCACATTGTCAATGGCGTTCTCGTCGGCGAAGCCTCGGGCCTGAGTGCCGACAAGGAAGGCAAAAACCCGCTGACCAGGGGCAAGATCGTTCTGCAAAGTGAAGGCGCTGAAGTCTTCTATCGAAATATCACCCTGACACCTGTTAAATAATCCCGCGCCCCCTTAAGCAGGAAAAGCTGACATCAATGCATGTCAGCTTTTTCCTTATTCCAACTGTGATTACAAAAGTCAGTATTAATATTACCTTTTTATCCATTTTCCATGTCGTATTTTCGTCAGGCCTCCGGCTCATTCTCTCAGAGGCAGTTTTTTTGACAATCAGATTGGATTGAACACCCTTCAATTTCAGTCGTAAACCAGTTTAAATCTGGAGAATGGTCCATGCGCACAATTCCTGCAAAGCAGTCGTTGATGTTATCTATTTTGTTCAGCTCAGGGGTTGTCATGGCCAGTCTGGCTGATCCCGGGCGAGCTGCTGTTTCTGTCAATCCTGCAGACATCCTGAGCTGGAGCCCTGGAATAACATCTCCAAGACGAGTCAGGGCGATGTCAAAGCCACCCTGGATTAACCCCATGACTTTCGTCGATGAACTGGCCGGTAAAGATCATCAACCCGGCTTCTGGCTTGTTTCGACAAGTCTTGAAGATGCCTGGTACCGGCCCGTCATGCCTGATCATTCCATGGACGCCCTCTTGCCCACCGACCCTGCATTCCAGGTCACCTCACAGAAGCTGGCCGACGGCAGGTTTGCCCTTCGCATGCTGATGAATAAAGCCGGAAAATATGATAATCGGGGAAATAATATTGAGTCCCGCTTTCTATTCGGTGCAGTGAACGATAGCTTCGACCTTCGATTTCAATCGATTGATAAACCGCGTGTATCAGATCAAATCATGGTCGAATTTCAATATCGCATTCGGCAATTGAAATTGATGCCGACGCCGGCCGCACCTTACCCCCGTGTCCGTTTTGCTGTCGGGATGGGCACACGCCACAAGGGCATCAATGGTGACAAAGTAACGTCAGAAACCAA
>JBEITT010000142.1:0-9545 GCA_040374745.1 Planctomycetaceae bacterium
GAATCGATCGCCTCGGGCAGGATGCTCGGCTGGGATCCGGAAAAGCTGGCCAGGGCCTGAACATGGCAAAAGCAAAAAAGGCTGAAACAGAGGCCCCGACCGGAAATAAACGCCGGTTCGGGTCTCATATGTCGATTGCCGGTGGCCACCACAATGCGGTGGATGCCGCTGTGAAGATCGGGTTTGACACGGTTCAGATCTTCACCAAGGGGAATCAGCAGTGGGCAGCACCGCCGCTCACTGACGCCGGTGCCAAGACGTTTCGCGATGCCGTGGCCAAGGCAGGCCTGGGCCAGCCTGTGGGGCATACGTCTTATCTGATCAATCTGGCGAGTCCGGCGGAAGCGACTCGAACTAAATCGATTGCCGCCCTGATCGACGAAATTGAACGGGGCGAAAGCCTGGGTCTGGCGGACCTGGTGATGCACCCCGGTGCCCACATGAATGAAGGTGTCGAGGCTGGAATCCGGCGGATTGTCGATGCGCTTGATGAAGTGCACAGGGCGACTTCCGGAGTGAAAGTGCGGGTAGCTCTGGAAACAACAGCCGGGCAGGGTTCTTCGATCGGCTGTGCGCTTGAGCATCTGCAGGCGATCATTGGCGGGGTGAAGGAGCCGGAAAGACTTTCCGTCTGTGTGGATACATGCCATATCTTTGCGGCGGGCTATGCACTAGATCCGGTGGAGTCGTATGATAAGTGGATAGAACTGGTGGACAGGACGTTGGGCGTTGGTCGGGTACGGCTATGGCATGTCAATGACAGTGTGAAGCCGCTGGGCAGCCGGGTTGATCGCCATGCCGGTATTGGCCGAGGCCTGATTCCGCCCGGTGTATTTGAGCGGATTCTGAACGACCCACGGTTTGCCGATTGTCCGATGATTCTGGAAACACCGAAAGGAGAGGAAGACGGCGTTGACCTGGACTCCATCAATCTGGAGTCGCTCCGCCGCTTCCTTAGCGACTGATGAGCAAAAAATCTGCAGGCCGGCGGTCAAAAGTCATCAAAAAGCCGGCCGCCAATGGTGCTATCGCCCCGGCCGAGGTGGTGTTGCCTGTTCGAGAAATCGAACCACTGCGGCCTCTGATGCACACCGACATGCCGGTGCCTCCTCCCAATCTCTTCCTGAATCGCGAACTGGGTTGGCTGGCCTTCAACAAGCGTGTGCTTGAAGAGGCTGGTGACTCAAGTGTGCCCCTGCTTGAAAGGGTGCGGTTTCTGGCCATTTCGGCTTCGAACCTTGACGAATTTTTTGAGGTGCGGGTCGCTGGGCTGCAGGCGCAGCACTATGATAATGTCGAGCCACAGGATACAGCCTCAGACGGTATGGGCCCCTTCGCCCAGCTGGTGGAAATATCCAATCGATGTCATGAATTTGTCGGCAGGCAGTATGAGCTCTGGTTTGATGAAATCAAGCCGGCTCTCTCGCGACGGGGCATTCAGATTATTGCTCCGGAAGATCTGAGCAAAGAACAGAACGAATGGCTGGATAATTACTATGATACCTGGGTATTCCCGGTGCTCACGCCGCTTGCGATTGACCCGGCACACCCGTTTCCGCATCTGCATAACAAATCGCTGAACCTGATTCTGCGTCTTGAAAGTGCGAATCAGGACCCACAGCGGACGCTTTTCGCCGTGCTTCAGGTGCCCAGCGTTATTCCGAGACTCGTCAAGCTGCCCGCCGAATCATCGACAGCCAAACCGCGATTTGTATTTCTTGAAGACGTCATCGGCCCACGCCTGGCCTCGCTCTTCGGAGGCTTCCGCGTGCAGGCCCGCGCCGCATTTCGCGTGACCCGCAACAGCGATCTGGCCGTGCAGGACACCGAGATCAAATCGAGCCTGATTTCAACAATTGAAGAGACGCTGCGTCGCCGCAAATGGGGAGCCGCTGTTCGGCTTGAAATCGATTCGCGGGCCGACGACCCCTTCGTAAACCTCCTGCAGAACGCTCTTGATCTGGACGATCGTGACATCTACCGCGTGACGGGACCGGTTGACCTCACGGCCATGGTGGGCCTGGCCCGGATTGAAGGCTTCCGCGAGTTGAAGGAATCGCCATGGGAGCCTCAGATGCCGGCGGCGATGTCGAACCGGAGTAACATTTTCCAGGCTATTCGAGAGTCCGATTATCTGGTGCACCATCCCTACGAATCTTTCGGCACTGTCACTGGCTTTATCGAGCAGGCGGCCGAAGATCCCCAGGTGCTGGCCATCAAGATGACGCTCTACCGCACGGCCGACGATAACCCAATTATCAATGCCCTTTCCCGTGCGGCCGAAAACGGCAAGCAAGTTACGGTGCTTGTGGAAATTCAAGCCCGGCTTGATGAAGAAAATAATATCGTAAAGGCTCGCATGCTGCAGAATGCCGGCGTGCATGTTGTTTACGGTATGGTCGGCCTGAAGACGCACTGCAAGGCCGCCCTGGTCATGCGGCGAGAGCAGGACGGCATTCGCCGCTATATCCATCTGGGCACTGGCAACTACAACCCGACAACGGCCCGCGTTTATACCGATCTTGGCTATTTCACGTGCAAGGAAGAATATGGTGAGGATGCATCGGCCTTATTTAACCTGCTGACTGGCTATTCGCAGGGCCACCAGTGGAATAAGTTGATCGTTGCCCCGATGTTTCTGGCAGACCGTGTCGTGCAACTGATCGACCGTGAGCGGCGTCATGCCCTGGAAGGTCGTCCGGCACGCATCATCGCCAAGATGAACGCCCTGGTTGACCCTTACGCCATCTCAGCCCTCTATGAAGCCTCAAAGGCCGGTGTGAAGATTGACCTGATTGTGCGTGGGCCCTGTTGCCTGAAGCCGGGAGTGCCGGGTATCTCAGAAAATATCCGAGTGATTTCGATTGTTGACAAGTTTCTTGAGCATTCGCGTATCACTTACTTTCAGAATGGTGATTCACCCGAAGTTTTTCTTGGTTCGGCAGACTGGATGCCACGGAACTTCCGCCGCCGCGTGGAACTGCTCTTCCCAATTGAAGAACCCCGCCTGAAAAGCCGAATCGTTGATGGCATCCTGGGCGTTTCGCTGGCCGATAATGTTAAGGCACGCCTTTTACAGAACGATGGCAGCTATACCCGCGTGACCCCCCAACCTGGCGAACCCAAGATTCGCTCTCAGGTAGAATTTCAAAACATGGCCCGCGAATTCTCGTCTCCTGAAGTGATTCATTCACGTTCGGCCACGCCGCCACCACTGCTCATACAGGAACGCAGCGAAACCCACTGATTCCACCCCTGCGACAATTTTCCGGCACATTTCGCCAGCCCAGCGGTTTGCGAAACTGCTGCTGGTTTCATAATATAAGTTTTATTGCTTCCATGCGCAAGCTCCACCACACCATGCCGTTGGCCGAGGTATTTCAAAATTGAATCGGAGTCTTGTTATGCCTTTCAGCCGAGTATCTCGTGTGTTAACAGACACCGCCTGTTTTCTGCTGGTCGTATATTCTGTTATTACTCAAGTCGCCCATGCCGCCGACCCCGAAACCAGCCTGATTCAGTTCAATCGCGATATTCGGCCGATCCTCTCCGACAACTGCTTCTATTGCCATGGACCCGACAAAAACCATCGAGAGGCCGATCTCCGTCTTGACGACCCTGCCGCCGCCCTGAAAGCCGGCGTGATCAAGCCAGGCATGCCTGCTGAGTCGGAACTTGTCGCCCGTATCCGCTCGGCTGACAAAGACGAAGTCATGCCTCCGCCGCATGCCAACAAAAAGCTGACCGAGGCACAGAAAGAACTGCTCGTTCGCTGGATCGGGCAGGGGGCCAATTATCAGAAGCACTGGGCCTATGAATCACCAGTCAAGCCCATGGTGCCCGCCGGGCAGAATGGCTTGGACTTTCTGGTGCGTAAACGACTTGCCGCCATTGGCCTGAAGCCCTCGCCCCAGGCCGACAGACGCACCCTCATGCGGCGCGTCTATTTCGACCTCATCGGCCTGCCGCCATCCCCTGAAAACCTTCAGCGATTCCTGAACGACAAATCGCCCCGGGCCTATGAAAATATGGTCGAAGAACTCTTCGCCAATGCCCACCATGGCGAAAAAATGGCCATCTCGTGGCTTGATGTCGTTCGCTTTGCCGACACCATCGGCTATCACAGCGATAACCCTCGCAACGTCTGGCCCTATCGCGACTGGGTCATCGAATCATTCAATAAAAACAAGCCATTTGACCAGTTCACCATCGAGCAGATCGCCGGCGACCTTCTGCCGAACGCCAGTCAGGAATCGCGCGTTGGTTCCGCTTTCAATCGCCTGCTTCTCAGCACTGAAGAGGGCGGCGCCCAGCCCAAGGACTACCGCGCCCGCATGCTGACCGACCGCGTCCGTGCCGTCGGCACCGTCTGGCTTGGCCAGACCACTGGCTGTGCCCAGTGCCACGACCATAAATTCGACCCCTTCACCACCCGCAACTTCTATCAAATGGCCGCTTTCTTCGCTGATGTCAATGAGGCCGACGTCGGCCGCCGCGAAGACGGTATGCCCGTGCCCACTATCAACCAGGCCCGTAAACTGTCAGACCTTGAAAAGACAATTTCCGATCTGAAAACCGACCTGCAAAAAGTCGCGGCTGATCTTGCCTCCGAACAGGCTGCATGGGAAGAATTGCTTCGCTCAAGTGCCGCCGAAATGGCCAAACTTGAAGCTGCCCCCAAAGCCTCGGCCGCCGCGAAGAAAAAAGCTAATGAGCTGATCGCCCTTGTGAAAAAAGAGCCCGGCAAACGCACCGAAGCCGAGAAGGCCCAGCTTGCCGACTATTTCCTCGCCAACGTCACCCGCCAGTTCGCCAGCCAGCGACAGCGTCTGACAACTCTTCAGAAGGAACTCGATGCCCTGCTGGCCGCCACGCCCAAATGCCTAGTGACGACCGTCCGCGAAAAGCCGCTGGAAGTGCGAATCCTGCCTCGCGGCGACTGGCTCGATGAAACCGGCGAAGTCGTTGGCCCCGCCTTTCCTGATTATCTGCCCAAACCCGATGTCGCCGGCCGCACACCCAACCGTCTTGACTTCGCCCGCTGGCTGGTTTCTAAAGAGAACCCACTCACCGCCCGCGTCTTTGTCAACAGGCTCATGGGCCAGTTCTTCGGCAAGGGCCTCTCCAAAGTGCTCGACGACCTCGGCACCCAGGGCGAACCGCCCGTCAATGCCGAACTGCTCGACTGGCTAGCCTGCGAATTTATGGCCAGCGGATGGAATGTTCGCCATGTCATCCGAACCATCGTCACCAGTGAAACTTATAAGCAGGTTTCTTCGGCCTCGCCCGAGCTTCGCCAGCGCGACCCCGACAATCGAGAACTTGCACGCCAGACTCCCCTTCGCCTCGACGCCGAACTCGTCCGCGATAACTTGCTTTTCCTCGCCGGCTTGCTTGATCTTCACATCGGCGGCCCCAGCGCGAAACCTTATCAGCCCGACGGCTATTGGGAAAATCTCAATTTCCCCGTGCGATCATATGATTCAGACACCGGCCCCGGCCAATATCGCCGCGGCCTTTACACCTGGTGGCAGCGCACCTTCCTGCACCCTTCCATGCTCGCCTTCGATGCCCCCAGCCGCGAAGAATGCGTTGCCGAACGCACCCGCTCTAACCTCCCCCAGCAAGCCCTGGTGCTGCTAAACGACCCGACTTATGTCGAAGCCGCCCGCGCCTTCGCAGCCCGTATCCTCCAGAACCAGGCCAAGGCCAGCCCCGAAAAACGCCTGGACTGGGCCTTCCGTCAGGTCCTCCAGCGAACACCCGAACCTGCCGAAGCCAAGGTCCTGCTTGATCTTCTGCAAAAGCAGCGAATCGCCTGCGAGGCCGACCCCAAGGCCGCCGATGAACTCCTGAAAACCGGCCTGGCTCCCGTCCCTGCCGGCCTTCATCGCCCGGAACTCGCCGCCTGGACACACCTGGCCCGCGTTCTGCTGAACCTTCACGAAACCATCACCCGCGAATAATTTTCAGGAACCGAGACGGAGCATAATCTCATGAGCTTCGAGCCCTCTTCAGCCGAATCGTTCCGCAATCGTCTCCTCCGCCGCACATTTCTTGGCAAATCGGCACAATCCGTAGGTGCTGTGGCCCTTGCCTCGCTTGTCCATGGCGGTCTGCCTCAGGCAAATGCTGCCGGCACCACTCGCGGGGTGCTATCCAGCCTGCCATTTCCGCAGAAGGCCAAACGGGTCATCTGGCTGACCATGGCTGGCGGCCCATCGCACCTGGAAACCTTCGACCCCAAGCCCAGGCTGGCTGAAATGGACGGTCGCCCCATGCCCGAAAGCATGACCCGCGGCCAGCAACTCGCCCAGCTTCAGGGCCAGCAACTTGTCTGCTTTGCCCCTCAGTTCAAATTCCGGCGATTCGGCAAAAGTGGTGCTGAGATATGCGAGCATTTTCCTCACCTGGGTGCGGTCGCTGACGACATCTGCATCGTCCGTTCGATGAAGACCGACGCCATCAACCACGACCCCGCCCACATGTTCATGAACACCGGCTCGCAAATCGCCGGCCGCCCTAGCATGGGCGCCTGGGTTACCTATGGCCTGGGCAGTGAATCGCAAGACCTTCCCGGCTTCGTTGTCCTCGTCTCCACCGGCATCGGCCGCCCACCGCAGCCCATCGCTGCCCGGCAGTGGTCCGCCGGCTTCCTGCCCAGCCGCTTTCAGGGCGTGCAGCTTCGCGGCAAGGGCGACCCCGTGCTTTACCTGCCCAGCCCCCGTGGCGTCACCCCCGACCAGCAATCGGCTGATGTGGACACCATCAATCAGCTCAATCGGCTGCACCAGAACCATACCGACGACCCTGAAATCGCCACCCGCATTGCCCAGTACGAACTCGCCTTCAAAATGCAGTCAAGCGTTCCAGGCCTCATGGATATTGCCGCCGAAACACCGGAAACACTGGGCCTTTACGGATGTAAGCCCGGCGATGGCTCCTTCGCTTCCAACTGCCTCCTTGCCCGCCGTCTGGCTGAAAAAGGTGTCCGCTTCATTCAGCTTTATCACCGCGACTGGGATCACCATAACGGTATAAGGGAAGGCATCACCCAGAAGGCCCTCGAAACCGACCGTGCCTGCGCTGCCCTCATCACCGACCTCAAACGCCGAGGCCTGTTGAAGGATACACTCGTCGTCTGGTCCGGTGAATTCGGCCGCACCCCCATGGCTCAGTCCAACAAAGGCTCGGCCGGCCGCGATCATCATAACAAGGCCTTCTCCATCTGGCTCGCCGGTGCAGGTATTCGCCCCGGCATCACCCATGGCGGCACCGACGAACTCGGCTATGCCTCAGTCGATAAAGTCGTATCCGTACACGATCTTCACGCCACCATGCTGCAGCAACTGGGCATTGATCACCAGGCCTTCACCTACAAGTTTCAGGGCCTTGATGCCCGTCTCTCCGGCGTTGAAGGCGGAAAGGTCGTTACCGAAATCCTCTCCTGACGATCTATGTGGTTAAGTACGACATAAACATCGTGAGCTGCAAAACAGTTAAAATCGATATAATCCCGAAGTGGCGATTTGGCAGCACAGACCTACCATGAGTTAAATTCAGGGAGTTTTCCTGGGGAACGTAAGTTGTTTACGCTGATGTTTTTATAATAAACAAAAATTGAGTTAAAATAAGAAATTTTTGCATGAATGGTCATGAATGCAGCGTAAACAGCATGAGTATAAGTTTTGTTTCCGCTGGCTGTTTTTACGGTGTCAGAGGCAAAATTAGACGTTCGTGTTGCTAAAATGGAACGTCGAAAGTTTTTTTGGCAAAAATTTGTAGAGAAGTCTTGCAGAGTGGTCGGTAAGTCGCCAATATGTACGCTATCTGACAGACTGTACTCAGAATATCCACTCGTTGCACTTGCAATGGCGTTTTTCGACGAAGACTTTCAACCAGTTGTTTTCGTCATTCATGTCGGTCAGGTAAAGATGGAATGCTCAATGGTTTGCAACGAGGTTCTCAGCGATTCTCAACTCTGCTCCCCCATGCATCGGTTCTTGAATCAACAACAAATTCGTCCACACACTAAAACGGTTTCGGGCCGATCCCCGTCCGGTATTTCACAGCATTTTCTACGTCTTCTCCGGGCCTGAAACAGTACTAACGAAGAGTCATGGTGAGGTTTGTTCCATGAAGGGTATCCTGCCAATCTGGTCACGTCGTTCATCCCAGAAGTCCTCTGCCCGCCACCAGAAAATCCGGCAGCGGCGATCCGGCACCATCCTTCAGCTCAATCAGCTTGAAGATCGTATTGCCCTTGCAACCACAGCCTCCTATTTCTTCCCGTCACCCTACACCAGCGGTGCCTACCTTCCGGTAGGTCAGGTTGACCGTGTTCGTATCAGCCTGACAAATGCTGATAATCCCGACTGGATTGTTGATCCAGCATCGTTCACCCCGAACGATCTCTCCATTACCCGCAATGGTGGTTCTTCCATTGATCTTTCCAATGGTAGCCCCGGCGAGTTCAAGGTCGGGATTGTTGGTTCTGAGGTCTATCAGAACAGTTTCTGGGTGATTGGCCTGCCGCGTGCGACATCCGCCCCGGGCGACTACACTATCTCCTTCAGTGGTTCAGTTACCTTCATAAATCCTGACAATCAATCGGTAGGGACCGCCGAGACGCCAACCGGTTCTGAATCTTGGAAGATTCGTGGTGGTGGTGTGGTTGCCTATGGTTCGAATGTCGCCGGTCAGAGTTCGGTTCCGGCTTCTCTCACACCTGGGAACACCACTGCTGGTGGCTATGGGACCAGCGTTCTTTCGGTAGTTTCCGGTGGCGACTACGGCCTTGCCCTACTTGCCAATGGCACGGTTTCGGCCTGGGGTTCGGGTGCCGTAGCCACTTCGATTCCGACGCTCACGAACGTGGTTCAGATCGCCGGTGGCCAGCAGTTTGCCATGGCTCTCCGGGCTGACGGCACCATCTCAACCTGGGGCCTGAACACCAACAACGTGATCACCAATACCCCGACTGTGGCCGATGGTAACTTTTTTAATGTTGCAGCCGGTTTTGCGACTGCTGCCGCCTTAGGCGATACCTATTCTTCAACCTACCCTGAAACGGTTGGTACCAAGGGAACGTTGGTCACCTGGGGCAAGAATGCCGGTACGGCCGGTTCGGCTGCCAGTGGTGCTCTCACAGTTCAGCCCGACTCCATTCAGGGGTTGATTCAGGCATCGGTTGCTGACGACTACATGGTCGGTGTCCGATCTGACAACTCTCTCTTCGGATATGGTCTGGTTCCGGATGGCGGCCCTGTTTACGACGCCTCTGCCCCAGCAAGTTATGTTCAGGCCCTTGCCGGTGCCAAGGTTATTGGTGGTGCTCAGAAATATGTCCTTACCGTTAATAACGACATCAGCAGTTCTGTCACCGGTTACGGCTCGAATGTTTATGGCACAATCAATCCAGCTACAGTGACCGGCACATTTGCTCCTTACACATCGGCTGTGGCTGACGGTCAGTCGGCCAACGGTACCACTAACATTGCCAACGCCACCTGGTTTAATTTGAACAATGTTGCCCGTGTTGAAGC
>JBEITT010000135.1:0-11222 GCA_040374745.1 Planctomycetaceae bacterium
ATACAGGGCTGAAGTGGCAATGCCGGTTGCATCTGTGATTGCCGTGAGAATGCCTCCGGCGAATGAGCCTGATGCACCAGTGGCTGGTGCGGCAAATGTTACTGTAACTCCAGGAACACTATTGCCGAAGCTGTCTCTTACTAATACCTTTAATGGATTAGAAAAGGCTGTGTCGACGATGGTTGACTGACCACTGCCTGAAAAAATCGCCACACTGGAGGCCACATCCGGAGTGTTTGTCAGGTTGAAATTGATTGGCGTCAGCCCGGCCACAGTGGCAGATATGTTGTAACTACCAGCGACCGTGTTGGCTGTATACAGGGCTGAAGTGGCAATGCCGGTTGCATCTGTGATTGCCGTGAGAATGCCTCCGGCGAATGAGCCTGATGCACCAGTGGCTGGCGCGGCAAATGTAACTGTTACACCTGATATACCAATACCGTTTGAATCTACGGCTCTTACCTTTAACGTCTGCCCGAATTGGGTATTGACAACTGCTGACTGGGCATTGCCGGAAACTATCTGAATTGCTGAAGGTCCATTCGGGACATTTGTCAACGTGAATACTGCAGATGGACTTACACCAGTGACAGAGGCTGTGACCTGATAAGTGCCGGGTGTTGCATTGGCTGTAATCTGTGCGGAGGTTGCGATGCCATCAGACCCGGAGGTTGCTGTTAACAGGCCTCCGTTAAAAGTGAGCGAGGCACCACTGCCAGGAGCGTTGAAGCTGATAAATACGTTGGCCAATGGATTTCCATTGGAATCCGTGGCGCTGACTTTCAACGGGCTTGAAAAATTGCTGCTGACTGTGGTTGATTGATTGGCCGTGATGGGCGTGAGAACGGTCTGGTTTATGGTGAGATTTGCAGCCGACGAATCGGTTATCCCACCCATGCTGTCGCTGACTCTGACTTTGACAGGAATAAGACCGGTGCTGCTGATTCCCAGTACGTTTAATTGAGACCATGTCAGGCTTGGGGTTCGGCCTGTAACATCTCCAAATGTACCATCGTTATTTATATCCCAGAAATAACTGAGAGTAGCATTTGCATCAGGGTCAGTTGCAAAAGCGTTAAGGGAAAGGGGCTGCCCCTGGTAAATCAGATATGGGCCACCTGCTGTGACATTAGCAGGAGCTTCATTTACGTTGGTCACAGTGATTGTCAGGGCCTGTTCGTAGCTTAGTCCGCCATTATCGGTAGTTCGGACGCGAATGCTGTATGAATTCTTTACCTCGAAATCAAATACGGCATTGGAGTAAAGTTTATTACCAATAATTGTAAACGAGCCGTTTCCTTCGCTTCCTGTCCCGGTTACCAGGGTGAAAGTATGTGTATCAGCCGCATTGGCGTCTACAGCCGATAGCGTGCCGATCAATGTGCCAACAGGCTGATTTTCGGCGATGACGTTGCTGGAGAGTAGTATGGATGACGGTGAAACGTTTGGATCCAGGCCCACATTGATCAAACCCCCGGCTATTCCACGGGTGTAATCATAATAATTGTCGTAGGGGTCGGTATCGTAAGAGGTGAACGTCACATTGCCGGTTGAAAGCGTGCTGAAGAAACTTGACAGGAAACTGGTCGAATTCGAGTAGAAAAATCCTGTATCCAGAGTTTCGTCACGAAAACCGCCAGCCGTGTTGTTCGAATAAATGATCAGACCGTTTGTGGAAGTTTCCTGGGTCGTCACATTACTGTAATTTCCCATAAGTACACCGTTCAGGAAGAAGGTATTCTGGTTATAATCAAAATTTCCAACGCCGGTATCGCCATCCCAAAGGGTTAATCGCACTGCAACCTGTTTCAGGCCACCGCCAAGTGCGTTAACGGCGTTGGCCGTGATACCCGTCTGGATTCCTATGATGCCGGGGTTCCCATTATAGGAAGATGGTGTACCACTATCATAAAATCCCTGGAAAAGCGAGTTGGCGGATAACTGGCTGACGACACGAACGTCATTAATTCCTATCATGTCAAGAACAATGCCGCCGACAAGTGTGACACCTGACGGCAGCGGGCCACCCGCCGGCGAATTCAATGTCCATGCTGAGGGCGGTGAATTGCTGGTTATCGTCGTCAGAATTACAGCATTTGATGTTGTGCTCTTAGAAAGACCAACCCAGCCATATTGATCAAAATTCAAGCTGGTAAAATCATTCAGAACCGATCCGGCTTTAATTATTTCATAGGTCTTTCCGACAACTGGTATATCGACGCCTGTAAAACCACCCGTCAGGTTGCCGGAAAGATTGGCCCTACCTGTAACCACCAGTTGGTTGTAAGTGGAGGTATTGCTGCCGCCGACTCGAACTTCAAGCGATCCACCTGCTGACTGTGAATAATTACCATTAACAGTGAAAATACCCGGAAAGTCTCCCACTATTTTGAGCACGCCTGTATTCACGGTCAGGTTACCATCGATTGTACCTGGACCGTTCAGCGTAGAGCCTGTCCCCAGGAAAATATCTCCCTTCAGACGAGGATTATTATACAGTGAAACATTTGTATTAAAGAAATGCAGGTTGCCAACGGCCAGATTTCCCGAAGATTCAATTGTCAGGTTGCCTGAGTTGGTAAGATTGCCAGATGTAACAAATGTCACATCGGATATTGCACGAATAGCTCTAATAGCATTGATATTATTCAGACTCGGTGCGACCAGGCGGCTGCCTGAATAATAGATGCCAATATCACCCAGATAGGCACTTGAATCCTGGCGGTCGATTTTATTAAGCACAGGAAGTGAAATAGTCGCATTTGAGTAAATATAAATATTTGGTCTGGCATACCCACCAAGACTGTGATTACTGTAAATTGACGTCAGATTCGGGAAATTTATTGCGGATCCCGTGCCTGTTGCATAGAGATTCAGGTTTTTGGCCGTTGTCACCATCGGCAGAGAGATATTGCCGCCTTCATTCACATTGATGGTTTCAATTCCATCCAGTTGGGTTAGCTTTGGCAGGCTAATCAGGCTTTGTGAGCCATAAATTGAAATTGATCCTAATGAGCCCTTACTGATATTCAGAGTGTTGGTGAGATTAGGCAAAAGAATGGCACCACCGGATTCAGTCTCGAAACTGGTGTATCTGTAGTTTCGATAATAGTCGGTCTGAATGGTGTCCAAACCCGTGACTTGAATCAGTGAACCATTACCTCTGGCAGAGTATATGGGACTAATCGCGGTGGAGTTACCATTGATTGTAATCTTACCGCCAGATGTCACAGTGAGACAGGCGGAATCGATAGCAGAACCACCCGTGACGATGAGACTTGCTGACCCGTTGGCACTCAAACTTGAAACACTATCAAGTGTCAGGCTGCCGGTAATACTGGAATTGCCTGAGGTTAACAACATCGATTTTGAGCTCGCCAGTCGGATAGACTCTGCAGATTGAATGCTCCTTACCGTAGGGCTACTATTAATGAAAATCGTTTGATTACCCGGAAGGTCGCCTATTGTGACAACATCAAACGAAAGGGGAAGTCTGTCCTCATTCCAGTTAAGTTCATCATCCCAGTTATTAGTGCCTGCTCCTCCATCCCAAGTGATACCCGTGTTGCCAGCATTGACCAATGTCATATTACTGATGGCAGTCACGGAACCGCTCAGGGAAAGACCACTCGCGTTAAGAAGATATGCACCAAAATTTGCATTTGCTGTTAACAACGGCAGGTTGGCTCTTCCAGTGCTGTTGGTCGTCACTGCAGCGGAACTGCTGCCATTGCTGAAGGTAGCGGTAGCATTAGAGATGCTGGAACTAACCGACAGATTAATGGTCACGCCCTGAACATAATTGCCATAACGATTTAAGGCGGAAATGATTGGTGTGGGGGTGAAGGTAGACCCAGGAGATGTTACCGATATATTGCTCGAAAAACTAAGTGTGCTTGGCGCATCATCGTCATAAATTAAGCCTGTGCCAACTGCAGCAGGTACGCCGGAGGCAGTTGCCTGTAGTTGGAATAGACGTTCTGCCTGAAGTAACTGGTTGCCTTTGATTGACACAAAGATGGTTTGACTGTACTGGCCTGCGGCAACATTAAAACTTCCTGATTTAGCAACGTAATCTACCCCGGGATTGCCCCCCGTGGTGGTGTAATTAACTGTCAGGCCACCTGTGGGTGCAACACCACGAATTGTAAAGCCCATATCATAACCGTAATTGGTATCGCCTTCTTCACTGAATGCATCAGAAACATACAAGGGTGTTGATGCGATAGCATTAATAATCACAGCATTCGCGCTGGTCGTCTCAACCAGCTGAACACTCGATAATGTAGGTAGAATCTTCACTTGAAAATCATTAACAACTGAAGCGGCCTTTAATACTTCAAAAGAATTTCCGATGGAAGGAGTGAAGCCGGCTGACACCTTCAGGACGCCTGCCAATTGAGCTGTTCCACCAACCACAACCTGGTCGTAGGAAGTGGCAGGTGTTGTTCCATTTAAATCGACGAAGAGCTTGCCATTGGGCAGTTGGGTATAATTACCTGTAATGCTTAGTTTACCAGCACCACCTTCATAATTTGGACGGATAATTCCACTCTCATTGGTGATGCTGCCATTAAATGTACCATCTCCGTAAGAGCTGAAAATACTTGCTCCATCCTGAAGAGTGATATTCCCGTAAAGTGTTCCGCAATTATTTAACCACAGGCTTGAGGAAGAGCCTGATAAAGAGAAGTTGAGGCTTGAGACGATAATAACGCCCGTGTCACGTGCAGTAAATTGTGTGGTCCCAGAGTTGCCTGAATATTTTGCAAGATTAAGCCGGGAGGGCCGGGAAGACCAGTCGCCATCAAAATTGGCACCAAAATTACCACCGTTTACGTTTGTAAGGTTCGGCAAATTCAGCGTTCCGCCATAATCCGCCCGGAAGGTTGAACCTGTCGACGAATTCAGGTTTGGCAATGTGACGTTTGAGGTATACCATGAATAAATCGTCGAGCCTTGCATCACGCTCAGCGGCAACGACGAGATTGTTGAACACTGCAGATAAAGTTGCGAGCCTGTCATGTTTGTGACAGCCAGACTGGTTATCGCACTGGCATTTTCCAGATTAAGATAGCTGGAATTGAGTGTCGTTATATTTGACAGATTCATGGTCGAATTGGCACCACGAATATAAACATTATCGTTCTCAAGATTATTCAGATTCGGGATATGGATCGTGCCACCATCAAGTGCACGATAATAGGAATAACCACCTGCACTTTGAAGCTGCGGCAGATTCAGCCGGGAAGGGCGCAACGACCAATCCCCATCATAATTGACACCGAAATAACCGTCGGAGACCGATGTCAGGTTTGGCAGGTTCAGCGTTCCACCATAATCGGCACGGAAAGACGAAGATGATGCTGTGGTCAGGTTCGGCAAAGTGACATTAGAGGTATACCATGAACTAATCGTAGAGCTTTGCATGACGCTCAGCGGCAACGACGAGATTGTTGAACACTGCAGATAAAGTTGCGAGCCTGTCATGTTTGTGACAGCCAGGCTCGTCATCGCACTGGCATCTTCCAGATTAAGATAGCTGTAATTGAGTGTCGTTACATTCGACAGATTCATGGTCGAGTTGGCACCACGAACCCAGACATTATCATTTTCAAGACTATTCAGTTTCGGAGTATTAATTATGCCACCATCAAGTGCCCGATAATAGGAATAACCGCCTGCATTTAGAAGTTGCGGCAGATTCAGCCTGGAAGGACGCTGCGAGCTATCGCCATCCCAATTCGCACCAAAATACATGGAAGAGGATGTCGTGAGATTGGGAAATGTCAAAACACCCCCACTGCTTGCATAAATAGAAGAATTATCGGCCGTGCCCAATGCACCCAGTGTCACATTGGCACCATTCTGTGATCTCACAACGACTGAGTTGATATTCGCTGTATTGAGTGCCCTAAAGTTGGCATTTGAACCTGAAACGTTCAAACTGCCCACGATGGTAAATAATCCCTGAATTTCAGAGTTATTACCTCCAGAGACTGCGAATGTGTAACCGCTGGATACGGTTAAGCCTTCGGCAGAATTAATACTTAAAATTGTTGATGACGCATTCAGGATAATCGTTTGAGAGCCTGGCAGATCCGGAATGATGACATCGTCAATGTTAGTCGGAGTTACATCCCCGTCCCAGTTAGCATCATCATTCCAGTTCATCGTTCCGGCACCACCGTCCCAGGTGATAATGGCCGGGACCATGCGTGGTTCGAGAAGATTGTCGCAGGCATCTAAAGACAGTTTAAACTTATGCTTTTGACGAGATTTCAATGTCGTTTTAGAACGGTTTACAAGCGAATTAATTTTCGATGTTCGGGAAGAAATTTGATTATTGATCATCCTGGCTGACTCCTCTTCCATTGCGATAGGTGCAGTATTGAGAAAGGCGTTGAAAATATTGGTCGAATCAGGTTCGTTACGACCAGTGAAGTTGTGTTATCCCTGGGTGTTAAGCATTCTTGAATTTCGCTTTGCCATGCCCTGAAGCCGGTTTGCTGGTTCACTCAGCCCAACGGGAAACAAATCCCGAAGTGGTCGCAGTTCGGACCCCAGGTCTAAGTGCAATTCAGAAGGGACCATGATTCGCAGGGAGACTTACATCAGGGAAGTGCTTGATCCTTCAAGATACTGGAGTGACTGGAAGGTGCTCAACTGCAGATAAGCCATGAGCTTAGATGATTTTGAACACATTCCTGTGATGAATCCTTTTTGACTGACTACCCAAATAATCTCTCAACCCGGCTTGTGCGCTCTGGGTTTTTGAAAATTTTTCAAATTTTTCTGACTTGCCCTGATATTTGTAATGGATGCCAACTGATTCGTGTGATGGTCAAATTTGCTTTTCTGCTGATTGGGTCTCGGCAAATAATCAGGCAGGCTTTTGCTGATTTGATGATTTCGAATTCCCAAAGATATTTTTTTTAACTTTGAATTTATTTTTCTTTTGCTTAAATTTTCAGCCAGGGATTATCGGCAGCGATTTCTTGATTGAAATTACCACCAATCTGGCTCTGACGATTATCAGGTCGCTTAATGGCTGGCGTAATCTCCTTTGCCCTAAGGAAATAATCGATCAAGCCAGTCTGTTCGATGTGAAAATCTGCGATGCCTCGCCTGACGTCTGCCAAGAAGTGGCCAGGCAGGGAATCGCGGTTCCCGAATTCGCGACATGCTTCACTGAATCTAGCCCACAGGATCAGGCTCGGGTGCCTTGAACTGGACGCGATCTGCATCACTGAGACTGACGAAACCAAGGGGTTATTAACTGAAAAGAGTTTCTCTCAAGGCCTGACACGATCCAAGGCATCGTTGAATTCGTTGTTTTTTCGCAACATTGCTAAACGGCACAGATGAAGTATCGGCAAGGCATTTTTCTGAATAATCAATCGAAAATAAATCCCGCTTGATATTCTCTGTTGAAACGTAAAATCTTTTTTTGTAACTTCCTTTTTATGGAATACTAAGTCCTGAATCACACTCAATCTAAGCCAGCCTATGCCCTGCCGCACATACGTACAGAAACTTTCTGGTGTTCAGCCTTTAAGTGCTTACATGGATTTCCATGCGAAAATCCTGGAAATTGCATTTTTCCCAAAAACCATCTCAGGAGTTCTCTCACTGCGAGTTTATTTCTCCTAAGTTACATCTAGCTAAAGTGCTTCAGTATAAACAGGCGAACCTCTCGCACACTCCAGCGATCACGCACCACACAGTAAGAGACATAGGCTCGAAGCACTCACTCAAAAAGGCAACGATCTGCCGCACTCATCAACAGGATCACACACCATGCCAGGTCGCCTCTCTTTCATCCAGAAGCTCTTTTCCGCACGGGTTTCCGCCAGGGCTGATCGCAAGGCCAAAGTCAGCCGCAGCCAGAAGCAGTTCCTGAAAGATGCCCTGCTTGATCTGCTGGAAGAACGCCAGCTTCTGACGGCCACCTATTCCGCTTCAGGAACAGAATTTATCATCGATCTGAATTCAGCGGGCGACCTGAATATCTCCTCAAACGGCACCAGCTATCTCTTCACGCTTACAAATGGAAGCGGAGGCATCAATACCTGGTCGGGCACGGGTACAGCCTCGGTCAGTGGCGCAAACCTCACCGCCAATGCCGCTTCACTTGCTGCCTACGACACCTTCACCATCCGCCGTTCGGCCAATTTTCCACGCGTCCAGTTTCTGAACAGCACTGGAAACTACTCGGACAACTTCAATCTCTCGATGTCCAACGGTTCCCTCGATAGGTCAGGCTGTATCACGTTTAACGGCACCAGCACATTTGCCAACAGCAGCAGCCTGACCATTGTGACCGATTATCAGGTCGCCATGCTCGCGAATTCCACGCTCACGATGACCAACGGCAACCTGGCCATGAGCATCAACATGCAGGCCACGCCATCAGTCATGGAACTTTCGGGCCTCATGGTCAATTCAAACGCCACAATCCAGACCAACGGCACCGGGCAGACCACCATCGAAGCCCGTGGCGGTAATGGGGTCTGCACTACTTACCAGAACAAGGGCGTGGCGGTGATCAACGGTGGCAAAATCATCGGCGGCACCACCGGCAGCCTGAGAATCACTGGCTATGGCTACAATAATCTATCTCTGTCTGCCAGCACCAAAGTTCATGGCCAGGGCGTTTTCGTTTACAGCAACTTGACGACCAACGCGATGAGCACCATCACCTCTCGGGGGGCCAATGTGGTCGTCACCGGTTATGGGGCCAATGATACCACCGCCAATATGATGTCGGTTACCGCAAGTTGCATCACCAATGCCGGCGTTGTCGTCGGCGGGCCGACCTTTACGACCGCCAATGCGAACGGCGGGCTGATCACCTCCGGCGGCAATGGCACCGTCACCGTCACCGGTTATGGCGGTTCGCTGGCGAACCAGCCTACGATCGATATAAGCTCATCAAACGCATTTGCCAAATCGATTGGTGTTTTAGTCACGGGCGGGAATGCCACGATCACGTCCGGCGGGGCCGGGCTGGTTTCTGTCACCGGTTTTGGTGGAGGCGCCACGGCCAACACGATCTGTGGCACGGGTGTGTCGGTTTACAGCGGCAATATCAATTCGGGTGCCAATGGTTCGGTGGTTGTCAATGGCACGGGCTTTATGAATGGCACCCAGAGGGAGCAGGTGGGGGTCTATGTCTATGGCACGGGCTGCATCAGTACCGGGCCAGGCACAGGCAACGTCACTGTCACAGGCCAGGGTGGCGGCACGGGCAACATCGCCGGATTTAATTACGGTGTTTATCTTCATACTGGCGGCACCATCACCGCGGGGGGCAGCGGTAATGTTACGGTCACCGGCAGAGGCGGCCTAAGCCAATCCTCTAACAATAAAGGCATTATCATTTCTGGCGGTAGTGCTATCACCTCCAACGGTGGCGATGTGCTGGTCACTGGCTATGGCGGCAGCGGCAACGCTGCAACCAGTACAGGCACTTTCACCCACGGTGTCGAGATTGTAACAAACTCCCGAATCACGGCCGGCGGCCTGGGCGATGTGACAGTTGCTGGCTACGGCGGCAATCAAAACGGCACGGGCGGCACACAGAATCATGGCGTCTATATGACAAGCTTCGGCAGTAGCCAGTTGCCGAGCTGGATCACCTCCGGCGGCGGCAATGTGTCGGTGCTGGGCGTGGGCGGTGGCGGCGATGCCAATTCCACGGCAACCAGGCCGATGGCCTGCAATACGGGTGTCTGTATCGCCTGCGGCAGTTACGTGACCGTGGGTGGCACGGGCAATGTCACCGTGACTGGCCAGGGCGGGAACCGGTCGCCAGGTGCCTCAGGATCCACCAACTACGGGGTGTATGTCGGCGATGGCAATCGCACGAGCTTTTCTGCCGGAAATATGGCCTATTCCTACATTTCCTCTTCCGGCGGCCGGGTCACGGTCGACGGCTCCGGCGGCGGCGGTATGGCCAACACCGGCAGTTCCACCAGCGGAAATAATTATGGCGTGATCGTCGAAAAGGCGGGCACGATCACCTCCGGCGGCAATGCCGATGTCAACATCACCGCCACGGGCGGTTCTTTTGGCAACAGCAGCAGCTCAGGTGGCGGCAGCCACGGGTTCCTGATCACTGGCACTATGTTGCCAACCAACGGACCAGTCTACCGAAGCACGGCGACCACCGGCGGCTCGGGCAATCTCACCATCATTGGCAACGGTGGCGGCAGTGGTTCAGGATCGGTCAACGTCGGAATTCAGGTGACCACCGGTGGGCTTGTGACTGCGGGTGGGGCCACGTCCAGCGTCACACTTTCAGGCCAGGGCGGCAACACCACCGGCGTGCAGAATTACGGTGTTTGTATCACAGCTGTGAGCAATAACTTTCCCGCCACGGTCACTTCCAACGGCGGCAATGTTTCCATCACCGGCTGCGGCCCGCTCTCCATAGGGGGAACCAACCAGCATGGCATTTATGTCAACACCAACGGCACCGTGAGCTCCGGCGGCAATGGCTCGGTGACATTGACAGGCCGGGGTGGCACGGGCGATGTTGGCACCAGTGGCACGGGGCACGTGGGTGTGTATTTATTCACTAATGGAAATGTTACATCTGGCGGCAGCGGTTCCGTGCTGATCAACGGCTATGGCGGCGGCAGCGGCGCACGGATTACCAATTATGGCGTGTCTTTGGCCTCGACCTCAGTGATCCGTGGTGGTGACACGGCGTCTGTCAGGGTGAATGGCTACGGCGGCAATGCCAACGGCAACGGCATCCTGAACATTGGCGTTCATTTGACCGGTGCTAATACAAAAATCACGTCGTCCAATGGGCCAGTGCAAATCACGGGCATTGGCGGGCAGACAAACACGACTGTATCCGGTTCAAACAACAATTACGGTGTATGGGTTGAATCCGGCGCTGAGGCTTCATCCACCGGCACAGCACCGATCACGGTCAACGGCACAGGCGGCGGGCTGGGCACGGGCATTGCCAGCTTCAACTATGGTGTGGGTCTCGGGACACTGGGCTTAGGCACTGGCAAAATTGCTTCGGCTGGCGGCCTGGTGACCGTAACGGGCACGGCCGGTGGCTTGAATGGGAATGGTACTGAGAATCGCGGTGTCAGTATATCCGGCGGCTTGATTACGTCCACCGGCAGTGGCACGGATATTACGATCACCGGCATCGGCGGCGGCGGTTCAAACGCCACAGCCACCAACGACGGCATCTA
>JBEITT010000174.1:0-5665 GCA_040374745.1 Planctomycetaceae bacterium
ACCGCTGGCCGCATGCCCGCAAATGATATCATTCCAGAACCGGCGTTTTTGAGCCCGTTGACGAGGGATCCTGTGATTGGCCAAGCGTGACTCCCAGGGAAGTGAATTTGAGTTGTGAACTGCGAAAACTCAAATTACCACGGCCTGGAAGATGTGTTTCACCGGACGGAGACAACGGCCCGAATTACGCAACTGGCACTGATGCATAACCTTGGGGATTTGCCAGAGCCAGAACACTTTCACAGATTCTGCTGAGGAACCATAAAACCTAACTTCTTTCAAGCCAGACTTCCATTCTGCAAAAGATTTCAAGCAGTCGGTCGGATCATGCGTAGTATTTTGGGCTGTGCATTTGGGCATTTCAGCTGGTTCTGGTAAAATTGATTAAGGGGACAATGATCCTGCTCATAGTTTGGCTTCTGGAGATTCTTGTAAAAGTTAACCACACTGATTTCGGAGAGACGTTTTTCAGTCGTCCCTGCCGATTCCACTTATGAATAGGTTTGTCGGACAACTCACCTTTTTCCCCTGTTCTTGAATCTGAGACATTCGGATTTGGCCCCATTTCGAGGGAGACAATGCGAGTGTGGTGACTGCAGGTGTCAGAAATGCAACATTAATGCCAGAAGATGCAATCGTGTGACAATAAGAATTGGTTTATATCCTGTGATTACTGTGGTCTTTCCGGTGCGTAATGATGGAATTAAAAATATTTTTTGTTTTTTTGATTTTTTGCTCTTGTTGCGTTTGACATAATGAAATCGATTCTCTACATTGAAATGATGAGGCTTGCCAGTGAAAAGAATTCCGGATTCCTCTTCCATAGGTATTGGCAAGTTTCATTTCCCATAAATCAGGAGGATGCTGCTATGTGATTACATCTAAATTTTATTCGTTTTCGTGTCATCATTACATGGATAAGCTTATTCTCCGTGAAAACAGTTGTTTTCATGGTGATTTTTAAGCTTTGTACAAACTCTGTTTTCATTTGTCATCGTGTATCGTAAGTATTTACATTTTAAAGCGATTTGTATCGCTTAAGGAGTTTAAAGATGGAATTTAATAATAAAAGCTCTCATATTTCTGAAAACAACAACCATGACCAGGTTCATGAATGGTTTCAGGAGGCTGCCAGTCTGGCCAAAATTGAGCTTGATGGATTTGACCCCAATGCCTCACTCAGTGAGCGGATCAGTTGGGCCACTTCCCGTGGCTTTTTGATTGGTTCTATCTATACCCGGTTTAGTTCCAAACAGCAGCACAGCACTGCCGATCAGATCCGCACCTGTGTGCAATATGGGGCAAGCCATGGGATTTACTGTCCGCCGGAGTTCGTCTTCTGCGATGAGGCTGTGCGTGGTTACAAGTCCCGCCGTGAAGGACTGGGGAATCTGCAGGACCTGCTGCCTTCCGGGCGGGTCCATGTCGTTCTGGTCTTCAAACTATCGCGGTTGTTCCGTCAGGCTTTCAAGGGATACCAGTGGATCCAGCAGGAGGTTGTTGAGATGGGCCTTCGTGCCATCTCTGTGACCCAGGGGATTGATACGGCCAATCATCAGAGTTGGAAGACCCTGATGCAGATTCATGGCATGGCGGACGACATGATGGTGGAAGCCACGGCGGACCATGTCAGGGCCGGTCTCAAAGGGCTGTTTCGACGTGGTTACACCGTGGGAGCGTTGCCGGTCGGTTACCGCCGCAAGGTTGTACCCGATGCACCACTGACTAATCGTAGTCTGCCTCGGACAATGCCCGAAATTGACCACCTTGGACCACATCAGACTGGCGAAACGATTGACCCTGTTAAACCCGTGGTCGATGTGGCCGCCATGATTGTTCGCCATTATGAAATGATCCGGGATGGCATGTCGATCCGCGAGGGCTGGAAACGCTGGGTTGAAGAAGGCGGGCCTGCAGACCCGCGTTGTCCAAGCGGCATGATGACTTATGTCGGATACCGCAACATGCTTTCCAGACGTGCCTACATCGGTGAATGGTCTTACTGCCGCAAGCGTAATGTCTATCTGACCCGGAAGGACTATTCTCTGGGTGTTTTGCAACCGGAATCGGAAGTGCTCAGGCAGCAGTCTGAGCATCTTCGGATCATGGACGACGAACTGTTTTACGCCGTTCAGGCGGTTCTTGCAACCAAAGGGAAGGGCCCCCGGAACCGGCGGAAGGTTCAGACTCGAAAGCTCTGGGACATGGTGACCGACTGCTTCAGGTGCCCCTATTGCCAGAAGCGTTATTACATTGCCGGACCGAAGAACACGGCCATGACCTGCAAGTCAGGCAAACTTTGTCCTCAGAGGGTGATTGTCAATCGCAAAGAGGCGGTGACGTCGGTTTGCCGAGAACTTTGCGAACGTATTCTTCAGGATCAAACACTTTTAGATGACGTAACACAGCAGGTCTTACGCTCTGATCAGCGTGATGAGACCGAACTGACGCGTCAGCGGACAGTTCTTGAGAAGCGTCTGGCGGACATAAACCGGGGCATTTCCAATCTGGAAGCCCTTGCCGAGACAGTCAGTGCAGATGATCAGACCGCTTGGCTCAATAAGATCAAGGCGAGGATAGTCGAACGTGACACGATTCGTAAGGAATTGGCTCTGATCAATCGTCAAATCCAAAAATCCAGTGCGGCCGTAACCCCTGAGCTTGTTCGATCGACGATCCAGGGCTTCATTCAGGTATTTGAAGAAGCGGCGGACGGATCGTTTGGCGAAGAGGCTCTCAATCGGGCGGCGAATCTGTTTCGCATGCTGGTGGGCGGTCAAGTCTGGGTGATGCCACAAGACCGGCCCGGTCGTAAGAAGAAATCGATTGAAGGTGAGTTTCAGGTCCGTCTGGTTCAGGCCGTTCGCTGTGCACTGGATCAGGTTGAAACGGAGACAAGCCAACAGTGTGAACCAGAGAAGACGCGTGTCTGGCTGAGGCAACCGCCTCGTCAGGAGCAGGTGGCAGAACGTGTGCATGAGTTGATCGACATCGAAAAGGTGAGCCTACGTGATGCGGCCACGATCCTTCAGTCTGAGGGCTGGAAGATGAATTCGGGAAATGTCTGGTATGCCTACCGCCGCTGGTATGAAATGCAGGGTCAGACAATGCCCAGGAACCCTTACAACAATGGTCATATCCGGAGGAAACGGGGCGAAGATGGCGGGGAGATGCCCATGCCACCCATGATGCAAACCTGAGCCAGTTCAAAAGGCTCACAACGTGTAAAGCCTGACCGGATTTTTGTACGAATCGGGCCAGGTTGAATCAGGATAACCCAACCAGAGGCTTCGTCACTATGACGGAGCCTTTTTTGTTTTGAATCGGAGCGAAAACGATGAACAATTCCTGCAACAGTCCAATCGATAGCATCGGGGTCAAGCAACAGGCGACCGAACCTTCCCATTCTGAAATGTCTTCCAGAGATCGACTTGTGAAGGAGATGTCGTATCTGGTACTGCGGGCGATTCATGTCCGGTCCATGCGTCAGCAGATGGTTAAATCAGAGCAGAATCATTCAGAAGCTGGTCCACAAACCGAAAACAATTCGTAGGCTGGTGATTCCCGCCCCGACGGGCTGAATGGGCCCGCCGGGAGGGAAGGTAGGCAATTTTGAAGTCTTCGCCGCGAGGGTATCGACCAAATTGCAATCACAGAACAAGCCTAAATCAGGCACAAAACCATAAGTCTATACTGTAAATAACCTTGTGAAAATTATATAAAAGTGAAATTACGTTTGCTAGAGTCCCCCACTAAACGTTATTTCATTTTCGTAAATATTCGGTTACTAGTGGAGATTCACCGCTAAAAGCCTTGTCAGACCTAAATTATTGCCATTTTCGTGTCATTATTCTATGGTGCCGAGGAGTTAAATATCAGAACGTCGGTTTTTAGAAAATATGCGGTTCGTTTTACGTTCTGGATGAGTTACGACTCCGGCAATTTTCGAAAGACCTAACTTCTTTACCCTCTAACAGGATAGAACACATGCACATCACCGCTATGGCGGTCAGCTATCTGCTGTCCGCTTTGCTGGTTTACGCCTGGTATCGCGAGCATCGACTCAGGCGTGCCCTTCAATTGCTTTTTACTCGAATCTACAACCACTGGAATCAGAATCATGAACCGACACCACATGCTTCAAACAGGTATTCAAAGAGTGATCAGCGGGATTCTTACCATTCTCGCCATCGCCGGATGTAATGGTTCCAATTCTTCTGACCAGCGACTTGAAGAGTTCGCCCAGTCAAGTATGGCTCAACAGAGCCGCCAGAATGAAGCCATTGCCAAGCAGGCTACAAGTGTTGTTCAGGCCAGTCATGAATTGGCCAATACGGCAAACCACCTTGTTGAACAGGATGCCAGAGCACGTCATGACATGCTACTTGCCTACCGTGACCTCTCATCGGATCTAAATCATCAGAAACTTGCTATGGATATGACACGGCAGGATATCGAAAAAGAACGTCGTGAGCTGGCCCGACTAAGGATTCGTGACCCCATTCTTGCCGCCGCCATCCAGTCGTTTGGTCTGGTGCTTGCCAGCCTTCTGCCATTGGGTATGGCGGCTTTTGTGATTTATCAGATGAACCAGCAGCAACCGGAACATGCGGCTGTTGCGGAGTTGCTGATCCTTGATCTAGGCAGTGACAAACCGTCCATCTGGCCCTGTGTCCAGCAACAGTTATACCACCAGAAAGAGTCAGCCCTGGAACACCACGATTACCAACGTGGTGCTGAGGATGATGACTCGGACGATGACCACGATTGCATATTTTGAAAAGGAAAATTCAGACCATGAGCCACATTGTCGAAATCCGGACTGAGGTCCGGGACTCAGAAGCTTTGCATCGAGCCTGCCAGCGGTTGGGCTTACAACAACCTATCAAGGGCAAGTTCATTTTATTTACCAATGAAGCTGAGGGTGAAGCGGTTCAGTTACCCCACTGGCATTATCCGGTGGTCTTTGAACTTGCCACAGGTCAGATGAAATTTGACAACTACGGAGGACGCTGGGGCGACCCAAAGCAGCTTGACCAGCTTTTACAGACTTATGCCGTGGAAAAAGCCAGTCTGGAAGCCCGTCGTAAGGGTTATCTGGTCACAGAGCAGTCTATGACCGATGGGTCCATCCGATTGACTGTTCATGTCGGAGGTGCCGCATGACCCGCACCATTGAAATCACGGTGGCAACCGATGGCAGCTCCACTGTCGAGACCAAGGGCTTTCATGGGCCTGAATGTCAACATGCCAGCCGTTTTTTGGAATTGGTTTTGGGCCAAAGGGTATCCACCCAGCTCAAACCGGATTTTTATCGTTCAACCCAAACACAGCAATTCGCACAAAATCAGACAGGATCAACACCACCATGAGTTTGAGAACTGAACTTTCCGACCTTGTCCGGGCCTGTTTTACAGGCATCTGGATCGAGTCGTTTGAACATCCGGAAGCCTTGGCCGATATTCGCCAGCTTTGCCGTGATGAATCGTGGCTATTGGCCACATGGGACTGTGAATCGGGCCTGAATACCGGTTCCGGTCTGGAAGCCTCATCAACATCTGACCCGGTGGGTGCCGTTCGGGCTTTGGCCAGTCTGGTCCAAACTGATCACACGGTTTTACTGGTACTGCCCAATTTTCACCGGTTTTTGCAATCAGCCGAAGTG
>JBEITT010000090.1:0-21408 GCA_040374745.1 Planctomycetaceae bacterium
GGGCCATGCTCATCGATCAAACTGGTCGATCAGCAAAGATTGCCGCGAGGACTTTGTTTTATGAAGCGACAATATTAGCAGGAGGCTGTGCTTCACAATTCAGCCGTGAAACAAAGTCCATGAAAGGACAGGACATCAATTATTTTGGGTATCTGACCCAGAGCATGGCCAGGCCTTTAGCCGGTGCGGTGGGGCCGGCGATTTTGCGATCGGCGGAGGCGAGGATTTCGGCAACACGTTCAGGCGACCATTTGCCCGAACCAACAAGAATCAGGGTGCCGGCTATTGATCTGACCATATTGTAGAGAAAGCCGTCGGCTTCAACCTCGATATGAACTTCGTCGGCATGGCGAAAAACGTCGCAGGCGAAGATGGTTCTGACGGTGGAGAGGCGTTCCGAGCCGACTGTCTGAAAAGCGGCGAAGTCGTGCCGACCTACAAGAAAAGAGGCTCCCCGACGCATTTTATCATTATCAAGCGGTGTTGGAATATGGTGGCAGTGGCGAAGTTTCAAAGGGTCAGCCGTGCGACAGTTATCGATGCGATAGCGATAGCGTTTGGAGATGACGTCGAGTGTCGGATGAAAGGTGACGGGCACTTCGTCGGCATTAATCACGCGAATTTCAGGCGGAAGGAAGGCGTTGATGGCGTTTTGAAACTTATCGGGGCTGTAGCGGGCGGTGGTGTAGAAAGTGGCAACCTGGGCGTGGGCATGCACGCCGGCATCGGTGCGGCCGCTGCCGATGAGCTTTGGCCGCTGGCCGGTCATTTTTTCGATGGCGATTTCAATTGATTCCTGAATTGTCGGCAGGCCCGGCTGGGTTTGCCAGCCGGCGAAGCCAGTGCCGTCGTAGGCGATTTTCAGGCGGATGTTCCGCACATCCATCGGGGTGCCCTGTTCAGGAGAATGGATTGCATTTCGCCCCGGGCTTCAGGTGCATTACGATTGCATTATTTACCGCGGGCGATGATGGCCTCAGCGATCTGCACTGCGTTCAGGGCGGCACCCTTGCGAAGGTTGTCGCTGACGCACCAGAAGAGAAGGCCATGAGGGTTATTCAGATCCTGGCGGATGCGACCGACGAATACATCGTCGCGACCGTCGGCATGCCGGGGGTGCGGGTGAACGCGATTGGCCGGGTCGTCCTGCAGGGTCACGCCGGGGGCACTGGCCCACAAGGCGCGGGCATCAGCAGGTGTGATTGGGCGTTCACATTCGATATGAATCGATTCGCTGTGGCTGTTGACAACAGGCACGCGAATGCATGTGGGCTGGACCTGGATAGATTCGTCGCCCATGATTTTGCGGGTTTCGTTGACCATTTTCATTTCTTCCTTGGTGTAGCCGGAATCAAGGAAGTCGTCGATCTGGGCGACGCAGTTAAAGGCGATGGGGTGGGCGAATTTGGCTGGAGCGGGTTCAGCCTGGCCGGCGATGCGGGCGCGGGTCTGGGCGTCGAGTTCGCTCATGCCCTTCTGGCCGGCACCCGAGACGGCCTGATAGGTGGAAACCACGATGCGCTTGATGCGATATTTGTCGTGGATGGGCTTGAGGGCGACGACCATCTGAATGGTGGAGCAATTGGGGTTGGCGATGATGCCCTTGTTCCAGTCAATATCGTGCGGATTGACTTCAGGCACGACAAGGGGAACGGTGGAGTCCATTCGCCAGGCCGAGCTGTTGTCGATGACGATGGCACCGGCGCGGGCGGCGGCGGGGCTGGTTTCTTTGGAGACCGAGGCGGGAGTGCTGGAGAGGAGGATGTCAATGCCTTCGAATTCCTTATCGGAGACAGCGATGACGGGATGTTTCTCGCCGGCGAAGGTGATGTGTTTACCCGCGCTGCGGGGGCTGGCCAGAAATTTGATTGACGAGACGGGGAAGGCCCGCTCTTCCAGCAGCCGGGTCATGACTTCGCCGACGGCACCGCTTGCACCCAGAACACCCACTCGCTTCACGGCAGTATCTTTCCTTTGATGAAAACCGGCACTTTGCCCACTCGCCAAACGGGCGGCGGATCGTTACACTCATCAGAACCGGTGGGCCATGCGATACGAGAATCGCGGGCTGCCGTTCGCGAGAGTGTCGAAATATTATAGCGGAAGAGTCGCGGAAAAGCCAATGTCAGGCCTGAAGAGGGGAATGACAGGGCGAGAATGCCGGCAGCAGCACATTTCAAGTCTTTTGCAGACAGGTTCAGGAAGATGGCCTTGAAGGTATTGGTGGTGGGTCGGGGCGGCAGAGAACACGCCATTTGCTGGAAGCTGGCACAGTCGGCCCGGGTTGGGCAGATCATTTGTGCCCCAGGCAATGCTGGCACGGCCCTTGAGCCGAAGGTGACCAACGCCCCGGTGGAGCCGAATGACGTGCGTGGGCTGCTGAACCTGGCCCGGCGGCAGCAGGTGGATTTGACGGTTGTCGGCCCTGAGGAACCGCTGACGCTGGGCATTGCCGATGTGTTTGCCCGCGAAGGGCTGCGTGTGTTTGGCCCGAAGGCGGCTGCGGCCGAGCTTGAGGGGTCGAAAATATTCTGCAAGGAGATGATGCGACAGGCGAGTATACCGACGGCCGACTGCCGGATCTTCATGTCGGCCCCGGATGCCGAGCGATTTGTGATGTCGCGTGATGTGCATGTGGTCATTCGATCAAAGGGTCGGTCAACCGTGCGACAACCGTTTGACTGTGTTACCGCCGCCGATGCGATTTATGCGATTGAGAAAATTTTCGATCCGCGTAACATGCTTTCGGGCAATGTTCAGGCCGAGATTGAAGAAGCCGGCGAAAAGACGCTTTATTCCACAGCGGCTGAGGCCCGCAAGGCGATTATGAACCACCCGATTGGCATGGTGGTGAAAGCCGACGGGCTGGCCGCAGGCAAGGGCGTGTATGTGTGCGGCACGATTGGCGAGGCCATGGATGCCGTGGACCAGCTGATGATGCGGCGAATTTTCGGCAAGGCGGGCGACCATGTGGTGATTGAAGACCGGCTGGATGGCGTGGAGACCAGCGTGCTGGCCCTGACCGATGGCCGAACGATTCTACCGCTGCCCTCAAGCCAGGACCACAAGCGGGCCCACGACGGTGACAAGGGCCCGAACACCGGCGGCATGGGAGCCTATAGCCCTGCGGATGTGCTGAAAGACAACGTGATGCAGGCGATTGAAGCCGATGTGCTGGTGCCGGCCGTGCACACCATGAAGCGATCGCGAAAGCCCTTCAAGGGGCTGCTTTATGCGGGTATCATGCTGACGGCCAACGGCCCTAGGGTTCTGGAATTTAATGTCCGCTTTGGCGACCCCGAATGCCAGGTCATATTAATGAGGCTGAAGTCAGACCTGCTTGAGCTGATTGAATCAGTGATTGACGAACGTCTGGAGAGCGTGCCGGTGGAGTGGGACAAGCGTCCTTCGATTACGGTTGTCATGGCGGCTGAGGGATACCCCGGTAAATACGAACGTGGCAGGGTGATTACAGGTATTGAAGAAGCCGATGCCGTGCCCGGCGTGAAGGTGTTTCATGCCGGAACACAGATAAAGCCAGGCACGGAGAATGCCGCCGATGGGCCGGTGGTGGTGTCGGACGGCGGCCGCGTGCTGAACGTGACAGCCGTTGGTGACACCATTGAGCAGGCCCGCGAGCGGGCCTATGCGGCCTGTGAAAAAATCAAGTTCCAGGGCGGCTGGTATCGCCGCGATATTGCCTGGCAGGCCTTGAAAAACACTTGATCATATCAGCAGTGATTTAATCAGAAGGAGGAAATGAAATGTTGCGACGCGTTGCATTTTCAGCCATGCTGATTTTTGCCGGAAATCTCATTTCGGCCAATGACAGGTTGCAACCATCAGCAACAACATTTCTGGAAATTGAATCAGGTGGCGAGCGGGCAGTCGAAGATGCAGCAAAACCGGTTAATTATGAATGGGTGAAAGTGGCATTGCCGGCGGAATTTGCTCCCCGCGATGGCGCAGGGGCACTTTCATTTAAGGGCCGCATGTGGCTGATTGGCGGCTGGAATCCGGATTCCAGACAGCGAAGTTTTTTTCCGCGTATCTGCAATAACGAGGTCTGGTCGAGTGCCGATGGTAAAAGCTGGCAGCTTGAACGGCCGAATACTTACGGTGCCGGTGAATTTGACAGCAAAGCGGACTGGGAAGGTCGCCACACGGCCGGTTATGCCGTATATCGCGACAAGATGTGGATCATCGGCGGCGACTGCAACCAGAAACATTACCAGATGGATGTGTGGAACAGCTCCGACGGCCGTAAGTGGAATCTTGTCACGCCTGAAGTGCCCTGGGGCAAGCGTGCCCTGCACTACACCGTGGTGCACGACGATAAAATCTGGGTGATGGGCGGGCAGACGATGCCAGGCTTTGCCGGCGAGCCCGAACGATTTTATCGAGACATCTGGACAACGACCGACGGCAAAAACTGGTCGGAAGTGAAGCCATGCGAGCCAGCCTGGCGGCCTCGTGGCATGATCGGTGGCAGCGCTGTGCACCAGGGCCGGATCTGGATTCTGGGCGGCGGCACTTATGACACCCCCACCACACCCAAACGTAATTACTACAACGATGTGTGGAGCAGTGCCGACGGCGTGACCTGGAAGCAGCACCTGGAAAAAGCCCCGTGGCCTGCCCGACAATATCACGACGTGGCCGTGTGGGATGACCGGCTGTGGGTGATGGAAGGTTTTTCAGGGGCGAACCGTAACGACGTCTGGTATTCAGCCGATGGCGAACACTGGTTTGAAGTGCCTGCCACACCATGGCTTGCGAGGCATGCCGCCAGCGCGTTTGTGCATAATGGATACCTCTGGATGGTCGCCGGCAACAACATGCAAAGCGATGTCTGGAAGCTGCAACGCAAGGCCAAGTAAGCTGCCGTTTTTTTTAAAATTTTTTTGATAGATCTATTTTATTTATTTCATACATATTAACAGAACTTTTCTATTCACAGTTTTACGAAGGTCCGCCGGAGATCCTCTATGAACTACTCAAAACTCAACATCAGAAGCACTTACAATCGCCAGACGAGTATCCGCAAGCCTCGCCTTGGGGCGGCACTGGCAGCAGAACAGCTTGATGATCGCGTACTTCTTTCGGTTGCTTCGTCGCAGGTGGGTGATCAGCTTCAGATCCAGATCGTTCCGAACGACTCTCGACTGACGGCGTATATACGCCAACAGGGCGGCAATATTGATGTCGCTGACAACGCAAACTTCAGCGGGGCCATTAGTTATCTATCGTCGTCCATCACGGGCGTGAATATATCCGGCTCAGGCTCGGCCGACGCGATTATGTTTACGGGAGGCAGCATCCCGGCAACACTTTTCACCAATATGGTCGATTCTGTCTCGTTTACGGGCGGCAGCAGCTTTACAGGCTCTATTGGAATCGCCAATGCGAATGCCTCAACAAGCCTCTCTAACCTCTTTTCTACCAATGGTTTCATTACAACATCCGTCTCTGGCGGCGGTCTTCAGTTAAGTGGTTCTTTCGTCGCAGCCCAGGGTGTGTTACTTAACGCGCCGGTGGTTTTGCAATCCGATGTCTCGATTGATGGCGGGGCAGGTAATGTGCAGTTTGGCAGCACGGTCGATGCCACGGCAGCGGGTGGCCAGTCGTTGAAAGTCACCAGCCCGGCCAGCACGATCTTTACGGGTGCCGTGGGGAGTAATGTTGCCCTGAAAAGCATTACCACGCAGAGTGTTACACCACTTTCTGCCCCCATAGTGCCGAACCAGTCAACCACGATTCCGATCTCTTATCTGCCGCAGGCAGACAGTGGCTCGACACCGGCGATCAAATATGGAATTGATGTGGCCATTGGCGATGGCAACCCGGCCCGGACTTACCTTTTTGATACGGGTGGCACGGCCTTCTGGGCGGCTTACGATGCATCGGCCAGCAATGGCCTGAGTGTTAACGCAAATGCTCCTGTACAGAATCTTTACACATCGGGCATTTTTTACAGTGGCCTGGTCACATCGGGTAATGTGACGATCGGCACGGGGCCCAATGCCGTAACAACGGCTCAGCCAGTGAACTTTGCCACCTGGGCGCAGGGCGGCACGCAGCAGAACCCTGATGGCTGGTTTTTCCCTGCCCAGAAGAGTTCAACCGGCACGCTTTACGGCGACTTCGGCGCGGCCTTCGGCATCAATACCGACGTGGCCAATTCGCCACTCACCAGCATCCTCTTTCAGCTTCCAGGTAATTATTCCAGCGGCTACACCGTGCGTCTTGGGCCTGTGGGGGGCCCCGCCTGCCTGACAATCGGCATCACCGACGAACTCCGCCAGCAGTTCCCTTATGCCATTCCTCTCACGGCCCTGGCCAACACCACTTATCCGGTCTCGAATCTTCAGGCCTATGCTGATTTTGCCTATTCGCCCGATTATATCCTTTCCAATGGCACGCAAACCTACAATCTTGGCACACTGCCCACCATCAGCGATACCGGCGCACCTTCGACAAGCATCAGATACCCGAATCCCACGGCCAATTTGCCGGGCCCGTTCCCATTTCTTGATGGCGCCAACAATATTCTGCCCGGAACCGTTCTTACCGCCGTCATGCCCACTGCACCCGGCTATCCGGCCCTGAGCTGGACTCAGCTCATCGGTAATCAGCAATCGGTGAACAAGGCAGGTTATCTTGACCGGACCGGGGCCGCTACAGATGTCAACAATGTGAATACCGGCCTGAATCTCTTCAGCCAGTATGATGTGATGATGGACGTAGCCCAGGGCCTGCTGCGCCTGCGACCCAATGCCGGTATCGGTACAGTAACGATTGGCTCGGTTACCACAACCGGCGATCAGAATTTCAATCAGAATGTGAATTTTGGTGGCTCGGCGAAATCGACCGGAGGCGGAATTAATGTCGGTGGCAAGGCCTATCTGACAGGCGACGTATCAATTTCCACCAATAACAGTCCGATTACATTTCAGAATACAATCGATGGCGATTTTTCGCTGGTCATCAATTCCAATTCCACTGTGACATTCGGTAGTAATGTCGGGGCTTATGAAAAGCTCAAACAAATTACTGTTGCAGCCGGCCAGACGGTGATGCCGCAGGTTTCGGTACCAACAGTAGCGACCTTTGGGCCCCAGAGTTATTCCGGCGACACACTTCTGAATGGCACTGTGCAAAGCACCGACAGGGAAATTGAATTCAGGGGCAATGTAACTCTTGTCGGATCTTCCAGCGTGGTTTCTAAAAAAAGTAATATTTCATTTTCCAGTGGGATTAATGGCGGCAATACGCTTTCGGTTTCAGCTGCAGGGAATGTAACTTTTTACGACCGGATTGGTGAACGGGTGCCGGTTGGCGGACTGGTGCTTGATGCAAAATATGTGCTTGGTAAAAGCACGATCAAACTGAGCGGGGCCTCTTCCGGGGCACAGCCCGACGGGCTTGTGATCACCGATAATACAACAGTGGATTTAAACCTGCCGGGCAGCCTTGTCACCGGTTTCTCGGGCAATGGCCTGCTGTTTAATGGCAGTTCAGGCAATTCAAGAATCTCAGGCTTTACGATTTCAGATAATGTCAATAATGGCATTCGATTTTCAAGTGCCAGTGGGGCGGCCACGAACTTCTCCGGCACGGTTATTTCAGATAATACAATCATTGGCAATGGCCAGTTTGGTGTGGAATTCTCTGCGCCCGTCAAAGGCCTGAGGCTTGAAAAAAATACAATCGGCCAGGCGGGCAGTGTCAACCCCTGGGGCTTTACAAGCGGTGGCAGCAACACGCACGGCATTGTGCTGGGCACCGGCAGTTATACCGGCACTGCCATTTCACAGAATGATATAACAAATAACAAACGCGATGGTATTTACGCTCCGCTGGGCGTGCAGTCGCTTTCCATCATGCAGAATAATATCAGTATCAATGGTGGGCATGGGATTGAATTTTTCACAGGCGACTTTACCGGCACGGTGATTTCAGAAAACACCATTTCAAACAATGCCGAAAATGGAATTGCATTAGGCGCCGGCATCATTCCGCCTGTCGGCGGAGGCGACCCGAACACAGGATACACAGGTAATTTAGCCACTTCAGGGCATTATATTCTTGATTACAGCACCAGTCCGCTGGTAAATGGCCTGGTTAAGAACGACCCGAAAATAGCGATCAGCAGCCCGATCTTTCATGGTTCCGGCAATTCAACAACAGTTAATATACCGCTTGATACAGGCTCGCGTGGGCTTTATCTGGCTTTGCCGATGATTAGGCCGGGCACCAGCCTGGGAAATGAAACCGGTTACGTCTATTTAAATAGCAGCAATCGAATTTATTATGGCAACTGGGTGAACCAGTCGATCACCTTCCCGCAGTCGCATTATGTTGATTCCAATCATAGCCCTGTCATGAACCAGCAGGCCACAGCCAATTTGCCGGTGCTGGTGGTGACAGCAATTGGTGCAACAAACACTCCACAACCGGGGTCGTCTGTGGCGGAAACGACATTCGGCACGAATATCGACAGTGGTAATATCACCATAACTAACGGCACACAGACAAAAATTGTGTCGATTAATAATGGAGTCGTCACCATTCCAGGTGGCTGGTGGGCGAATTATGCCGACAATTTAACATCCGACGGAAAATATAAACTTGGCGATGTTGCCAATTTTGGTATTGGTTTTGACCGCAGCGGGCAAGGCACATCGCCCGTGAATGCCGGAGTAAACCAGGGATATAATGCCTTCCTGAGCCTTGCTGAAATGCAAAATGGCACCATGAGGGCCGGTTATGTCATTACACCCCAGAATATCATCCTGGGGCTTGATCATTCCATTTCCGGTTATTCATACACTGATCTGACACCCACCGGCATTGCCCAGGCACCCAACAGCCCGCCTGACTGGCAACCGGCCACAGGCACATTACATTATGGGAATATCACCTATGGACCAGGGCCGATTGTCATTGACATGGGCATACCCAGCGGCATTCTCACGCTGCCGGGGCAGTCGGTCACGTCGCCATTTAATCAGCAGTTGACAGTTAATTTGCTGAATTCCGGCGGCAAGATCGCGTATAATATCAATTACAATAATGCAAACAATGCGCTGAATCCGACAAGTGTTTCGTTCTTTAATCCGCTTGCGGGTAATTATTCAGAAAACGCCCCTGGGCAGAATAACCAGTTTTTTAACACAGGGCGATATGTCTTCAGCGCATTTAATTATCTTTATGATGCCACAGGCGGCTATCTCGGCCTGAAGCCGGTTAACCCATCGGTCCTGAGTTCAGCCAATGGCACTTACCCTGCTGATGCAGCTTATTTCGCGAATCCACAGTCGCCAACAGGTGTCACCAACCTGACAATCGGCGCTGATAACAGCAGCGGCGGCAACAGCATTTCCGATAATGGCCAGTATGGAGTTTATATCAATGGTGCAGGCTCCAGCGGCGTGCATTATTCGAATAATATTATTTCTGATAATGGAATTGGCGGAGTGCAACTGGCGGGTGGGGCCAATGGCGGTCAGCAGTCACCTGTGCTGACTTCCAGCAGCGGATACAGCACCGATCAGACGCTTGTTGTCAGTGGAGTTTTGCCCGAGGATCCGAATTATCATGGTCATTACACTGTGCAGTTTTTTGCCGGTGATTCCAATGCAACCGGCCAGCCGATTGACGCCGCCCTGCCACTTGGCTCGATCACGGTTCCTGCCGGCAACTTCAGCACAAGTTTTATAGTTGACAGATCAGCTTTTGGCCGATCGATCATAGCCACGGCCACCCCGCTGGCCGGGCCCCGCAACACATCAGCCTTTTCGGTCGGTTCGATGGTCAGTACCATCATTGTCAAATCAAATGCCGATTCCGGCCCGACCAGCCTGAGAGAAGCCATTACCATTGGAAATGGCTACAGCTTTGCCAAAACCATTTCATTCCAGGTGAAGAAGCCTGATAACACCATCACATTAAGGACTCCCCTGCCCGCCCTGACGGCCACTACGGTGCTGGATGGCCGTAATTATGATGACCAGGCCAGTTACATTAATCATATCTGGATTGATGGCTCGAAATTAAAGGGTAGTAAGCCGGATGGCCTGCGCATTGAGCCATCGGCGGCTGGTTCAGTGGTCAAGCACATGGGCTTTCGTTCGTTCCGGCGAGGAAATGCAATTGCCGTAAAGGCCAACGATGTGACCATTCGTGATAATCGCCTGCACGAAGGGCACACAGGTTTAAACTTGAATAATGCAACCGGCGTGAATGTGATTAATAATACAATCACACGCTTCAGCCATGGTATTTATGCCACGGGGAATCTGCAGGGATCGTTGGTGGATGGAAACACGATTAATTACAACCGCCGTGCGGGAATCAGGCTTGAGAATGCAACCGGCATTGCGATTGGCCTGCCCGGCCGCGGTAACGACATCTGTGGAACGGAGAAATCATATCATTTTGCGGCGGGAATTCAGGCTTCAGGTCTGTTGACTGGCACAACGATTCAAAGCAACCGGATTCAGTCGGGCGGTAATGGAATTGTGATGCAGAAAGCCCGGGGCCTGCAGGTGGGCGGGTCGGTGAGCATGCCACTGGTGGGCGGTAACAGCATTTTCAAGAATCGCGGCGTGGGGCTTTTTGCCTCGGGTGATTCGACAGGCTCGGCGGTGAGGGGCAATTCAATCACTTCGAACCACCGCGATATTTCAATTTCGAATGCAAAAAATCTGAGCTTTATTGCTGGGCCGAATTATATTTCGCCGTTCAAGATGACGCTTGACCCGCAGATTACTGAGTGGACGTCCGATTTTGAGTCCAGGTCGGCACTGATCATGCAGAACAGCCAGCCGGCACCGGCCGATTGGTACACGTTTAATTACAATAGTCAGTCGTATGGCCCGCTTAATCCGCAACTGCTCTCAGCCACAGCAAGCGAGAGCCAGGGTCTGAATCCGGCAAATGACCGGGGCCCGGCGGTGAATAATTCCGGGCCGATCAATCCGCCGACGGGGGTTGATTTGCGTTACTGGCAGCAGCAGCGATTGCTGGCTGCGGCAGCTTCGCTGATTGGCACGCCCTATCAGCACCTGCACCTGCCCCAGTTCAACCCCGGCAATGTGCCAACCGGCAACTTCCCGTGGAGTTCTGTCAGCCAGAATGCCGACCTGCAGACATCACCCATGCTGCTGGCCAACACCACTTTGCCAACGGTGGCCAACCCCTATCTGCAAGCCTATGGCAAGCCGACCGAGGGGATCGACTGCACCGACTTTGCCGCTTATATCTATAACCTGGCACTGGGGATACAGATGTATTCCGGGGTTTCCAGCCAGATTAACTTCAGCCTGAACGGGCAACCGTCAGGGCCTGTGGCGGGTGCGGTGGCCTCAGCCTATGTGCTGGCGGCCGATGGCTCGGCAATCACTCCGAAGTTCTATTATGCCAATACTTTCGGAGAATATGACTATAACAGGCCTGGTACGCTTGACGATGTGATCAAGCAGCTTCAGCCGGGCGATCTGCTCTATATCGGGAACCCCGGCGGCGTGCTGCATGTGGTGGTGTGGATGGGGATTAACGGCACAGACTCGGCCGGCAACACGTTCCCGCTGGTGATCAGCAGCCACGACAACACGCCGGCGATTTTTGATACAGAGGCGGTGGACCCGGTAACCGGCTTCCCCACCGACAACAACATTCAGGGCCATTTGCCGCCGCCGGGTGTGCAGATTCTGCCGTTTGTGGCATCGAACTGGTTCTATCAGGACTTCCTCGTGGCCATGCGGGTGCTGAAGGGATAAATCAGGAATCTTACCAAGGAGGTTTGTCGAACCGGTTCTGCCAGTTTGATAAAGAGCCGATCGGATGAGAGTCGGCAGAACCCAAGATCGTTATATTTCAATGTAAAACTCCCTCCGGTAGGCCTTTAGGGGTGTAGCAGGCATACCGGAGGGATAACCAAATTAGCTTTATTAACCCGCAGCATTCTCAACCAGTTCCGATAATAATTTTCCCGGTCACAGGGTTTGCGGACATCTTTCTGGAGAATATTTTGAAAGATTGTTGTTTCCTGTCATCACTTGCCTAATTGAACCAGGAATTCGGCTTTTCAATATAAAAAACGAGTAATGAAAGGCTGACTTGCAAAAAAAAAATCAAAACAAGAGAAAACAACCGACGACCGAACTGCTGAAATATTACACAGGTTATTATCTTGAATAGACTTAAATTATTTTCAAACAAGTCTGAAACATATCAGGAAAGAATGGCAGAGCGTCCAGAAATCCATCAAATCCGATACAAATTGATACAGACATGGAAATTGATCGAAGTTAAAATGTGTAAACGTATGCATCTATATCAAAAGTGTTTCGGGTGAATTGCAATCATGAATTTCCAGAAAAGAATTTTGTCTCATCGGTATGCGCTGCTGTGTCTTTTCATGGCGGTGATGGCCTTGAAGGTGAGCGGTTGCGGAGGTCAGGGAGACCAACGTAAAAGCGGCACTCTGGCCACACCGATAGACTTTGTTGAGAAGGCCGGCGAGAATCAGGGCAAGGCGGAAGACGCCAAAAAAGCCACTCCGAAGAAGTGAATACAGGTTCAACATTAGTCGTTTATTCAGGAAGGAAGACTCAGAAGCATGAATAAAAGTAATATCCGCAAAGGCTTTACGCTGATTGAGCTGCTGGTTGTGATTGCGATCATTGCCGTGCTCATCAGCCTGCTGCTGCCAGCTGTTCAGTCAGCCCGTGAAGCGGCCCGCCGGGCGCAGTGCGTGAACAACATGAAGCAGATTGGCCTGGCCATGTATAATTACGAATCATCCATGGGCTGCTATCCGCTGGGTGTATCGCTGAATGCCCGATTCGGCAATGCGAATAATTCGGCCGGTTCGCCGCTGAACTGGGGTGGCTGGGGTGCCAATGCATTGCAGTTGCCCCACATTGAAGGCGGCAACCTTTATAATGCCATTAATTTCAATCTTTCGCCGTGGAACCGGTTTCGTGCCCAGTATGGCTGGGACGCGAACTATACGGCCTTTAACACACGCATTGCAACTTATCTCTGCCCATCTGACCCGAACTCAGGAGCCACCTCGCTGAACAGCTATCTGGCCAGCATGGGAACTTCAACCTGGGGCTCGACCACCGGCGATTCCACCGGCATGTTTTCCTACCAGGTGGCATGCATGATTTCGATGGTGACTGATGGCACTTCGAACACGGTTGCCTACGGTGAAAGCCTTTGCGGCAATGCCGGCAATTTCATCAACACCGCCACTGACGACCGTGCATCGCTGGCCAGCGTGGTGGGCGATCAGGATCGTTCGGTTGTGCTGACCAGTGCCACAGCTCCGGCAAACGTCGCTGTACAGAATGCAGCCACTGACATGGCTGCCACCATGGCCGGCCTGGCTGCCTGCAACACTGAATGGACAAACCCCGGACGCACCGTGACACCCACCAAGGGTTATCGCTGGGGCCTGGGTGCCGTGGGCATGGGCATGATCAACACCGTTGTGCCGCCCAACAGCCAGCAATATAAGTGGAACGGCTGCCGCTTTAACGCCCGCACCTTTAATGCCGACGGCACCAATTACTCTAATGTGACCGCTGCCCACCCGGGCGGGGCCAATGTAATGATGGGCGACGGCTCAGTGCGGTTCATTAAAAGCTCGATTAACATGGGCACCTGGATGGCCCTTGGCACCCGTGCCGGCGGTGAAGTTATCAGCGCCGACAGCTATTGATTGCATGCAAGTTGTAATTCATTGGGCCAGTGGTTTATGCCACTGGCCTTTTTTTATTCTTGTTCGAATGTGTTTATGGCTGAAATTGAAACCTGGGTTTCTTGAACAACAGATTCAGATCTTTGCGTAAATGATGATACTTGATTAAGCCGGGCCAGGCGTCGGCCGATGGCAGATTCTCTTCAAAAATCAGCGAATCAAGAAAATTTGATTTGGCAACCAGTTCCACATCAACAAACTGGCCGCAGGATTGCAGCGGAAATCGGCGAAAGACATCTGTACGGAAGATACGATAGGGAGAGTGCGGGTCTTTCACCCCGGCACCGAAAAAGAAGCCTCGTCTTTTGGCTGTTATCCACTGCCGCCATTTCTGCAACCGGCCTGCCGCCTGCCGCGAGCCGATGGCCATGTCGGCCGAGTCGATGCCCTTCAGCAGTCGCTCAAGAATGTCTTTATTCCATTTGGCCTGATGATCGGAAATAATAAACAGCGGCGATTGTATTTCAGCGATTGTATTTGAAAATGCCAGGCCAAGATGCGTCTCAGGCGCATTGATTATCGAAAAAACCCGGCCCAATCGCCCTTTTTTTCGCAGGGTTTCTGCCGCCTGGCTGGCTTCGGGCTTTTCCTGAACGCCTGGCGATTGAATGACAATCAGGTCGGCCAAAACGCCGGGCGGCACGGGTGGTCGATAAAGCCGGGCACTATAGGCATCAAGCGGTTCGTCTTCCGGCCTGTCTGCTGATTCCATAAAATCAAATTCAATTCAGGATCTGGAGTTTTATACTATCAGGACAGTCTGATCCAGCCATTCACGCAGGGCCAGGCTGTAAGCCTTCTGTAGCTGGCGGGCAACGGCCCCCGGGGTGCCGCCGGCAATCACCGTGTCATCGACCTTTGTCACAGGCATCACTTCAATTGTGGTGCCCATCAAAATCACTTCGTCGGCTTTTTTCAGGTCATCCATACTGATCTTCATGTCTTCAATCTTCATGCCCAGGCTGGCGGCCAGGCGATTTGCCAGCAGCCTTGTGCAGCCGGGCAGAATGTTGTCATGTTCCGGCGTGCCCTGCAGCCTGCCGCCCGTCACCCACAGTAAAGAGCTGTGCGTGGCTTCAGTAATAAGGCCGTTCTGGTCGTGCAGGGCCGCTTCAAATGCCCCCTGACGCTTGACATGTTCCAGGGCAATGCAATTGGCCAGCAGGTTCGTGCTTTTCACGTCGCAGCGGCCCCAGCGAATGTCCGGGTAAGAGCGAATCGTCACGCCCGACTGCCGAAAAGCTGCTGTCTTACTGTCATCATAAGGGCGAACGGCAATAAACACCGTCGGCTTCACCGGCGGGTCCGGGAAGGCATGCGCCCTGGGTGCCACGCCACGCGTAATCTGAATGTAAAGCGTGGCTTCACCAAGCCCCGACTGATCAATCGTCTCATGGCACTGCTGCTGAAGCTGGGCCAGGTCCACGCCCTTGATCTCCATCTCGCGCAGGCTTCGCTCCAGCCGGTCAAAATGCTCGTCCTCAAGCCACGGCCGGCCCCGATAAATACGGCAGACTTCATAAACGGCATCGCCGAAGACAAAACCACGATCCCACACCGAAACTTTGGCGTCTTCCGACGGCATAAACTGGCCATTGAGGCAGGCCCAGGCTTTTGGCTGACTATTGTTCTGCGACATCAGGGCACGGCCTTTCCAGCATGCGAAACCATTACGGAACTTGATTGCTTTATAATATACCCAATCTGCTCGTAAAATAAAAAAGGCGACCGGCGGAAATCTCCGCAGGCCGCCCGTCTCAGTTCAGGCCAATCTCAATTCAGCCGAATCAGCGAAGCGGCTGGCCATTCGTGCCCGCCGCCACGCCTCGCGTCTTGGGCGCATCGTCCCGGTCAAGCTGTTTGGCAATTTCGGCCGCAGTTCGCACCAGACGGTTCGTCACCTTGCCGTTTTCGTCGATCAAAAAGACCGTCGGCAGGCTGATAATCCCGAATTCCTGCGCCAGCCGGCCATCCATTCCACCTTGTTCAAAAATCACCGGCAGCTTCATCGGCGATGTCTTCAAAAAGTTCTGAAGGTCGTCGGCCGTGTTATCAAGGCTCACTGTCACCACCTGAAAATCGCCCGACTTCGTGCCCGCCAGCTTGGCCAGCTCACTCAGGTCCTTGCGGGCCGGTTCGGCCCAGCTCGCCCAGAAGACAACCGCCACCGTCTTGCCGCCCGTGCCTTTACTCAGGTCCACCGTTTGTCCGGTGGTCGTCTTGCCCGTCAGGGCCAGTGGCTTGCCCACAATGTCAAGCCTTCGCAGGGCACCGGCCGCCTTTTTACCAAAGTCAGTATCCGGAAAATCGGCAGCCAGCTTGTTGTAATAGCCCTTGGCCTTATCTTCATCAGCGTTAAATTCATTGATTGAAGCCAGTTGCAGCAGGGCTTCAGGGGCCTCGGCCGACTTCGGAAAAGCCGTCAGGAATTTTTCAAGGTTGCCCAGCCAGTCCCGCTGAACCTTAATCAGGTTTGCACCCGGCTGTTCGTTATCAATCGCAAACTGGGCGGCAATCTTGCGGAAGGCGACATACGAAGCAATCGAGGCGTCGTCCCTGGCCAGTTGGTCAAGCACCTTGAAGCCGTCTTCATATTGCCCGGTCTGGGCCGCAGCGGCCAGGCTATCAACAATCTGCCGCAGATAAACCGGCTTGTCGGCATCGGGGGCTGCCAGCATCACAGCCTTCAGCACCGGCACGCGGCTCACATGATATTTGGCCACATTCTGCCGCTCGGGCGAGCCCAAAGCCGCCGCATTGGCCGCATCATAATCAGCCAGGGCCTTCAGGGCCGTTTCCAGGGCCGGGTTGGCTCCCGGTGCGCCAGGTGCAGCCGAATTGCGATAAACCAGGGCACGCACCGTGTCAACATCGGCACCGGCGGCCGGCTCATTCGCACCTGGGTTAATGGCACGCGGCAGGCTGACAAATTTCCAGGCTTCGCCGATCTTGATCATCTCGGGCACTTGCAGATAGCTGGTCTTGGTCGGGTCTGACTGCGTGCCCGAGGCCACAAAAACCACGCCATTTTCATAGGTCAGAATATCACCGGCCAGATTCGCGGCGTCGGCGGGCACCACGTGCGGCATGTGGCCATCAAAGCGAAGCCAGTTGGTCGTCTCGTTCCAGCCCACAAGCTGGCCAATCAGGGCGGAAACAGCTTCACCCCGCTTGGCGGCACTGGCCGTCAGGGTTTTGGTCGCATCAGCCGAAAGGCCCAGGGCCGAAATCTCTTCAGGCCTGGCCATAACCGTTTCCAGCAGGGCCAGATCTTTTTTCACCAGGGCCTGCACCATCACCTTGCTGGCCTCTTCCGCTGAAAGCCTCTTCCAGCCAACCACCTTGGAATTCTTCACAATGGCCGTGCGCGAGCCGCCGGCGTTCAGCCAGCGGGCTTCGTCAACGCCGCGCTGGTTGTCGGTATCAAGCTCGCGATAAACTTCGAAACCATCCTGGAAGTAGCTCCACTGGTTGACTTTACCGCTGCCGTTGAAATCAACGAACTTGCGCAGCACCCGCCCCTGGCCATCGCGAATGGCATATCCGCCGGGGTTGGTGGTTTTTTCCAGCTTGCAGGCGGCAAGGGCTTCAGCCGTGGCAGGCGTATCGAATTCAGCTGCGATCGGCAGAGTGGGCACATAGGTTTTAAGCAGGGCAGCGGGGTCCTGGGCCTGGGCCGATGAGATAAAAACCGAGGCCGAGGTGGCCAGTGTGCCGAGTGCCAGCCGAACAAGGTGCTGCTTGGGGGATCTGGTCATTATCGCGTGACTCCATTTACGCGTTGTGGCCTGAAAATACCGATACTTGGCGAGAATTTGCCACAGATCCGGAAATTGGGCAAGATCAGTCAGTGAAAATTGAATGGGTCGTTTCATTTTTGTGCATGGCACAATAAATATAAGCAGTGCTGGAAAATGGGGACTGGCTCATTGAGCGCAGCGAATGTGCCTGTCCATCATTTTCCATTTATCCCCGCCCCCAACGAGCCGAAAGCGTCAGCGACGGCCATAACTTCCATGTATCCCCGCCCCCAACGAGCCGAAAGCGTCAGCGACGGCCAATGATTTTATTGAAATACCGGCATAATGAAAAAATGTAGGGCACGAGTTATCGTGCCGGATTTTATTGAACAACCGCGTAATTGGAAAATGTAGGGCACGAGCCATCGTGCCAGATTTTATTTAATGAAATTTCATCATGGCATTTGAAATCATGGATGTAATGAATCAAATGGCACGATATCTCGTGCCCTGCAGGAATGCATTTGAAATCATGGCTGGGTTTCATTAGTGGGCCGTCGCTCACGCTTCCGGCTCGTTTAAATACAATGCCGCTTATGAAAACCCCGGCACGATTTTTCACATCCTGTCAATCCATCGGCATTTTTTGTAATATGGGCTCATCTCTGCGGCTTTGCTGCATCCCGGCCAATTCTTTCATTCCCGCTTTTTGAAGGGTTACACCCATGGTACCCGACGAACAATCGCTAACCAAACACCAGAACCGTATCACGAAAGACTGGAAGCAGGAACTGCCCCGGCTCGGTATCCATCGTCCACGACATTTACTGCGGCGAGTGGGACCTCTCCTGGTGGGGGTGAGTCTCGACCGGGATTCTTCGAACCAGTGTTATATACCCACCTTTCACGTCCACTTCCTTGGAAATGAAAAGTCTTCCATCTCCTTGGCGTTGGGAACGAGAGTTCTGACGCACGCGGGACGGTGGGAGGAAATTATAGAGGTCAGTGCTCACAACGAAAGCTATAAAGATTCCGTTCGGCGCCTCGTCGAGCAGGCTCCTCTAAGCGTTGAGGGGCCCCTTAGTGTGCCAGAGGTCGTGGCGGCGTATCGCAAATTCTCGAAGACGCTTCAAGGGCAGCTTGAACTTGCGTACCTGTATCAGGACTGCATAAAACTTCTCTCCTGTTACGGCCTGGCTGATGAGGCTCGTTCTATGCTGACGGAGATCTTGGGAGACACTGAGGGAGATCTAGAATTTTCACACTTTAAGGGTCGGCAGTCGTTTATTGACCGGATGAATGACGCGATTGAGCACCCCGGCCAGATCTGGGAAACGATGGAACAGCAGATCGTTCTGCACAAGGTCGGCAAACTGCCTTATGAGGAATTTGTCGGTGCCGTGCCAGTGCAGCGGAAGTAAATTTTGATTGCTGAAATCGGCCGGTCGGTTTGTGTGGCCTGGCAGGCTTTAAGCAGAGGCTGATACAACCCTTTCAAAGGCGATGATGCCTGAATCGTTCACGGCTTTGGTCTGTCTTGTTCGAAATGACGGAAAAATCTAAAATGACTTTGTGCAATGCTGAAGTCGTGAACGTATTTCCAATTCAGCCATTGCCGCAGAAGGAAACGACAATGCAGACGCCAGACCCCGGACACCTGCGTGACATTGAGCAGAAGGTCAGAAGCAGTAACCGCTTGAGCTTCGACGACGGCATGGCTCTGGAAGAGTGCCGCGACCTTTTCTTTCTGGGCGAGATGGCCAATATCGTTCGCGAGCGGCTTAACGGCAATTTTGCCTATTACAACGTAAACACGCACATAAACCCAACCAATGTCTGCGTTTACAAATGCGATTTCTGTGCCTTCCGGGCCGATCTTGACGACCCGCGTGCCTATGTGATGGACGAATCGCAGATTCGTGAACGAACCCGACAGGCCCATGAACGAGGAGCGACCGAACTGCACATCGTCGGCGGCCTGCATCACAAGCTGCCGTTCCAGTATTATGTGGACATTGTGAAATGGATTCGGGACGAAGCACCGGAGATTCATGTAAAGGCCTATACGGCTGTTGAATATGAGTTTTTTGCCAAGATCTCGCGAAAGACGATCCGCCAGACGATTGAAGACATGGTTGAAGCCGGCCTGGGCAGCCTGCCGGGCGGCGGGGCCGAGATTTTCCATCCCGAAGTGCGTGAGCAGGTGTGCGGGGCGAAGGCATCAACCGATGTCTGGCTGGAAGTGCATCGCACGGCTCATCAGCTTGGCCTGCGATCAAACTGCACCATGCTTTATGGGCATATTGACAAGCCCCTGCACCGGATCGACCACCTGGTGCGGCTGCGTGAGCTTCAGGATGAGACCGGCGGCTTCCAGACCTTTATTCCACTGGCCTTCCACCCGGACAATTCACGGATGGACGAGATTCCCAAACCATCGGGCTTTATGGACTTAAAGACGATGGCCATCAGTCGGTTGATGCTTGACAACATACCGCACATCAAGGCCTATTGGGTGATGCTGGGAATGAAAACGGCCCAGGTGGCGCTTTCGTTCGGGGCTGATGATATTGACGGAACTGTTGTGCATGAAAAGATTTATCACGAGGCCGGTTCGGATTCACCGCAGGAGATGTGCGTGGCCGACCTGGAAAGACTGATTCGCGAAACGGGCCGGGTGCCGATTGAGCGAGATACGCTTTACCACCGGATTGAGCGAGGCGAAGGCGGCTGGAAGAAGCAGGAAAAAATTAAGACACTGGTTGAAGTCTGAGATTGAAAGCGATGGAGCCTGCCCCTGAGGCGGGCTCTTTTGCTTTTTAAATCGTTATATTGTTAATTAACTTGTTTTAAATAGTTAATTGATTCGGATTTTAACGGCAAAGGCAGGATTTTTCTGAAAAAAGATTTGTTGCAGCAACTAGAGACTGGCATGAGCCGGACCGCCCGATCACAATAATGGTAAATGTGGTCTAAACTCCAGTCAGGCGGAAGGTTCAACAAATTATCCTTCTGAAAAAACCGGCCGAAGGCCGGATCTGCGAAAAATCAAGCGATTGGCGGGGCAGCACGATGGAGAGCAAGACGCAGAAGCCCGGGGCCGAACCGGCGATGGACGACCTGGTGGTGGACAGTTGGCTGGTTCAGGCCGGGGTGATCACATCGGACCAACTGATGCAGAGCATTCGATTCAGCAAAGAACGCAACTGCACGCTGCGAGAGGCTTTGCTGGCCCTTCGGCTGTTGCCTTCCAACGCGGCCTTCGGGCCCGGCATGATGGGCGGAATGCCAGGTGGGCAACCCATGGCGGGCGGGCTGGGTGTGGCCCCGGTGCCAATGGCTCCGCAAAGTGAATCGCCCCGAAAATTTGGCGGGTTGATCAGCAGCTTTTTCACGGGCGGCAGCAGGCCGACGGCGCAGACGGTAGCCACTGAGGCCATGCCCGGGCAGATGATGCCGATGGGGCAGATGATTCCCAACGACATGCACCGGGGTGGCATTTCCGGTGCCCAGCCCCTTTTTGGCGGACAGTCGGGCACGCCGATGTATCCTTCGGTGGCGAATCAGGAATTACGGGAAGTTGAGGTACGGCAGTCACTTCAGACATCGATTGCCGAAGATGAAACGCCCGAGGTGACCGACGACCTATTCAACAAGGCGATTGATTCACGGGCGACCGATATTCACCTTGACCCGCGTGAAGAAGATTACCGAGTGCGTTACCGGGTGGACGGTCAACTGCACGACATTGTGACCATTCCCTATGACAAGGCCATGGCGGTGGTCAGCCGCATTAAACTTCTTGCCAATATGGACATAGTAGAACGCCGCGCCCCGCAGGACGGCCGCCTGAGCCACACTTATGGCACCCGGCGGCACGACCTGCGCGTTTCA
>JBEITT010000085.1:0-22525 GCA_040374745.1 Planctomycetaceae bacterium
CCACTTGATGAATCTGCTTGCCAGAGAAACGATCATACTGCTTCGCGATGATATTAACCGCTTCATGCTTGATCTGGCGAATGACGAACTGACGCGGCTTAATGATATTCCCGCCAGAGTGCTGGAACTTGCCGACGGCAAACGTTCAGCCGACGAAATTCTCAAAACCATTTTGCTGGAATTCGGACAGAAAAATCTGGAAAAAGCCCGCCGCTGGCTTGAAAAAGCCATTGAAAACGGCATGCTAATTGTGACAGAGGCTGCCGAACCGGCGACTGAACGAACTGGCACCGAGCTTGACGCCATTGCCGCCCGGCTGCGATCAGAAGACAAGGTGCGCATGGCGTGGCTGCTGCAGAAGCGGGCGACAGAACTGGCCCCGGAAGAGCCAATGCACTGGTACAGGCTGGGCGAACTGGCTCATATTATGGGCCGGCGAGACGAGACTCGGGCCGCTTATGAAGAATATTTCAGGCATCATCCGGAAGACCCGGAAACGGCTCATATTTTAACAGCTCTTCGGAACGAACCTGCACCGGCCAGGGCGTCGGACGAGTTTATTCATTATGTTTACCGCCGATTTGCAGCTTATTATGAAGAGACGATGTGTGGCGACCTGCATTTTGCCGCGCCTGATCATCTTTTTGACGCGATTAAAAAAGAGCTGGACAGCAAATCGGTGGCCTCGGCGGCCGACCTGTGTTGTGGCACCGGGCTTTTCGGCATGAGGCTGCGAAATATCGCCCAAAAAATGATCGGAGTTGATCTTTCCACCGATATGCTGGAAATTGCCAGAGGCCGGAACATTTACGACGAACTGGTTCAGGCCGAGATTACCAAGTGGCTGGCCCGCGAGCCCGCCGAATTATTTGACCTGATCACCTTCTGCGACGCGTTGATTTATTTCGGCGACCTTCAGCCGGTGCTGGCCGGGTGTATGAAGCATATCAAGCCAAGCGGACTGGTCGCCTTTACGCTGGAAAAAAGCGAAACGCCGCCTTTTAAGCTGAGTGATTCGGGGCGTTATCAGCACCAGAAGAATTATGTGCGTGAACTGGCCAGGCAGACGGGTTTTGAAGTGATTCAGCGGTCGGAAAAAGTTTTGCGGATGGAATATGGCATGGAAGTGGTGGGGCTGGTGATGGTGCTGAAAAAGCCGGTTATTTAGTGGTTATTCACCGGGGCCGTGCGCCGTGAGAATTCGCACATCTGGCGCAATCGTTACACTCCAACATCAACTCTGATAATTCTGCTTGCATGAAGCGCGAAAGTGATCCGATGAAAAGGGCAGAAGATTGCCAGACACCGGTATCAAGGGGTCATGGAATCAACTGTTTGAGAATATACACGGATGGGCCCGCCACCTTTATGGATGGGGTGAAGCCCGCGCTGAAAAATGGCAACAGTCCCGCGTGCCGGTTTCAGTGAGTGGAAAAGAATTCCGCGGGTGAGGTGAGGATCGATGAATAGTCACATGAAACGGATTTCCGCCGCTCTGGCTTTCGCCGTTGCGGGCATCGCCTCCACCACGGCCCAGGACGTGGCCAAGCAGAATCAGGCTGTTGCCGATTCAGTGGTGGACAGCCTTCGCAAGAGTGGCGAATACACGGGTGCACGTCTGGACGTTGAGGCTTCGAAGGGTGTTGTGACCCTGCGTGGCACCGTCGCCAGCCCGGCCCAGAAGCAAGCCCTGACGAGCAAAGTTCTCTCCATCGCCGGCGTGACTGGCGTGGTTGACGAAGTGAAGGTTGCCACGGCTCGTGAAATTCAGCAGGTTCAATATGACGTGGCCCTGGGTGGCCATGGTGGTCATGGTGCTGCTGCCCCGGCCCCTGTGGGTGCCCCGGTTGCAGGCCCTGCCTATGCCGGCGACCCCAACGGCCCTGCCCCTGAAAATGGTGCAGTAGGTGCTTACGGCCCCGGTGCCGGTGCTCATGCCATGCCGAACTACGCCTGGCCAAGCTATGCTCCCTATCCGAACTTCTCGGCTGTTGGCTACCCAACGGTTTACCCATGGCAGGCCTGGCCGAACATCGGACCGGTACACCCCTATCCGGAAGTTCCCCTCGACTGGCGTGCTGTCACCCTTCGCTGGGACGACGGCCTGTGGTGGCTTGACTTCAAGAAGCACTACACCCGCCCATTCCTGATCCCATACCCATTCGGCCTGCTTGCCTATTGATCCTCGGGCAAACGATCTGAATGAACAGGGGCCACATGGCATAAACCATGTGGCCTTTGCTATTTATACTTCGTTAAATTCTCTCCGGCAGAGACTTTTTGCCGCATGCCTTCAGGGTTGTGTCAAACGGGTCAAGATGAAATTTTGAGAAGTTATGACGGATTCTCGGGATTTTTCTTTACTTACGACCCCCATTTGTTCGATCAATGATCATAACGGTTCGGTAGTTGGAGTTGACTACCCCAGAACCAGTGAGGATTACCGGTTGGGCGTCGGTTTCGGGGATGCTACCCGACAATCGGTCGCGACCGTTCCATGGAGGGAACTATCCAATGATTCGTCCATATTGGACACGCGGCCTGAGCCGACTCAGCGAGAACCGGAGCCTGATCACCGGTGCCATGTTCTTCGTGTTGGCAATGGGCTCGGGCGGTTGCGGCGGTGCTTTGTCCTATGTCTATCGCAACGTTTCACCTCTCCACCCCACGGGATGGAGCTTCGCCTGGCCAATTCTGCCAAGCCAGCAGCAGAAGATTGAACGTGACTTCGCTCGTGAAGAAGACGACCGGGTGGCCATTCTTGACCCCATTCCGGCTGATTCCACCACTTCGCCATGCCTTGATCCGCCCAGCGAAGCCGAAGTCTGGGAAAAAGTACCAAAAATGCGTCACTCGCAGACGGTGCTTTACGAAACCCAGCGTAACAATGTGCAGATCCTGATCGAGAAGATTGGTGAATCGGTTGACCCCTGCAAGGTCTATCCTCTGGCCGGCCCCTGCCAGCTTGTTCACTGCCACTACAAGTGCACAGTGTATTACGACGAGAATTACTGGGCCGACTATCCGATTCCCTACAACCTGACCGATCACAAGGTAGAGGTGGTTTATATTGATAAAGACCACTTACGCCGATGTGCCGGTCCGGTGGCCACTTCGCCCAGCGGCCCCTGATCGTGATTAATAGCTGATATAAAAAGGGAGTCTCCGGCTGGAGACTCCCTTTTTTTTTTAAGGTCAGTTTCAGAACTTACTGCGTGATACGGTTGCCGAAGTCAACCACTTTCCAGCCCTGGTTGCCATCACGGTGCACTCGAAGAATTCGTCTTTCATATTCTGGCACGATCGACTTTTTCTTCGACGTTGACTTCACTTCACGACCAACAGTGACATTCACACTACCGCTTGACTTGGTCAGTGAAACATTCACAACCTTATATTCCTCAAAGGCTTTGGCCAGCGAGTCGACATCCTCGGCCTTCAGCGATTTCTTCACGGCACCTTCCATCACCTTCTTGACGGCTGGCGCTTTCGCTTCTTCCGCACCCCGACGGGAGACTGCTCGGCCTATACGTTCGGCGTCTTTTGACGCAATGGCACTCAGGAAAGACTCAACTGCTTTGGTCGGCTCCGAAAAATCGTCGGCGGCCTGACCACCAGTTGCCCCTGCCTGTTCACCGGGCCCCTGCCCCTGCAATCCACCTGCACCGGGTGGAGCCAGTGCCTCTCCGTTTTCAAGAAAAGCATTGTCGGCCAGCAGAACCTCGTTGCCGGCTCCACCAAATTCTCTACCAGGCATGGCCCCTGGCTGGCCACCACTGCCTGGCTGACCACCGAAGTTGATGCCCGGCGGGCCACCACCACCCGAACCTGGAGGAGCAATGATGCCTGGAGTTGGTCCGCCGCCTGGCTGACCACCTGGTGGCCCGGCCGGACCGCCTTGCTGGGCACGCATTGAAGCCTGTGCCTTTTCAAGGTCAGACATCTCTTTTTTGGGTTCGGCAGCCGCCTGTCCACCACCGTCAATCTCAGACTGTCGCTCTTTTGCTGATGCCCCAAGACCTTTCACAGTAGGTGTGGCTGGCTTGCCTGTATCGGCGGCTGGCGTTGCTGCGGCCGCATTGGCATCAGCCGGGGCCGCCTCTTCCGAACCGCCTCCACAGCCACTGATGACCAGAATACTCACAAACCCTTGAAATAAAAGAGAATAACGATCGGGCACCCATGAACGCATGAGCAAAACTCCAGTGATAATGTCCCGGTGAGACTCAAGTAGATTGATAAAGTCTAATTTCTCAGGATCTAGCCTTCAGGTCAATGGACTGGAACCGGATTTTTCGCCCGACGAATCACTCGTACCGTTTTTTCAAATCACACTACAGCCGCCCACTGGTCTACTTGCCTCCCCCAGTCTCTCCAGACATCCCATCCGGGGATTTTACCTGATAAGCAGAACAGAACATTTATGGCCAGCTGATCAGGCTGATATTTTCAAAGCTGTATTTCAAGCCTGGTGAAACTCAATTAAGATGATGATTAGTGCGCTTTGATAAAGAGGAAAAGTCATTGAAAAGCCAGCGATGGACGCAGCAAAGGTGAAAGCAATGCGAGCACTGCCGACAGGCCTTGGTTGCCTGTTTTGTCTCCTATTGGCCATGCCCGCTTCAACCCGGGCTCAAACCCCGGCCGACACGGCAAAAACCAAATCCGGAACTGTTTCCCCTGCCCCCGAGATTCCGGCACCTTCAGCCACAGCGGCCCCGGCGGCTCCAGCCAGCCCTACATCGCCAGGAAATCAGCCGGCAAGCCCTTTCCTGATCGACAGCAAGCGTTTAACAGAAATACTCCAGGTGCAGAACCCTCTGGTTTTGCCCTTGGTTCTTTGTTCAGTGGTGGCATTTGGCTATTTTCTTGAGAGACTGTTTGCACTCAGACGTGGCAGGGTTGTCCCGCGTGAATTTGTAAACCGTTTTCTTGACAGGCTGGGCACCGGAAAGCTTGACAGGGAAAGAGCCTTGGATTTCTGCAAGGCGAATGAGTCGCCCGCCTCGCGGGTCTTCGCACAGATTCTGATGATGTGGGGCGAGCCAGCAGGCCAGATTCGTTCGGCCATAAGTCAATCAGTAGGCATGGAATACATGATTCTCAGGAGAAATATTCGCGTGCTGAATGCCACTGCAACCCTGGCCCCACTGATGGGCCTTTTGGGCACTGTTGTGGGCATCATAGAATCATTTAATTCACTGGGCGGCCGAAATGTACCTTCCAAAAGCGCTGCCCTGGCGGAAGGCATTGGCCTGGCACTGGTTATGACTGCCTTAGGTTTGGGAGTGGCGATTTTTTCAGTCACCGCCTATTACTATCTTCTGGGCAAGCTGGACGCCATGATGGTTACGCTAGAGCAGGAATCCGTGCGTGTCATGGAAGTCATTTGCTCATCAGGTGTTCGCAGCAGTGCCGATCGCCGTAGCGGTCAAATCGAAATGCAGCGTGGAATTGACTCACGCATTGCCTGACTCCAATCGCGGGCCACGACCAGAGATCGAAGCTCTGCTTTGACGATCACAAACCCATGAGCATCAGGATTTTATCACATGCACTACGGTTATGCGGGGGCGGATGAACAGCCCTATATCAACATGACTCCGATGGTTGACGTGATTCTCTGCCTGCTTGTCTTTTTCCTTGCTGCCACAAAACTTTACGATTGGGATCAGGCCGAACTGCCGGTGCAGGTGCCGGAAGTAGGTTCGGCTCGACCTGCGACCGAGCCTCCGGATGATCTTCAGGTTTCGATTCTCAGCCCAGGTCTTGTGAATGTGCGCGGACAAACCTATGATCTGAAGAAACTGACTGAAGTCCTGACCGACTCAAGAACCCGATATGAAGATCAGGGCGTGCTGATTCAGGGCGATGCCAGGCTGACTTATCAGGATGTAGCAGATGTCCTGGCTGTCTGCGATGTGGCCCGGATTAAATCGGTGCGACTCGCTGTCAGGCCGACAACGACCGAGGCTCCAAAAAGCCAGCCCGCCAGCCGATGAAATCACTGCAAAAGGTGTTGAAAAGTGGAACTGCTTGATTCGATTCGACAAATACTTAATGCCGAAAACGTGGTCAAGCTGGGCTATGCCGTGATGACGACCGTGATCTTCACCGAGACAGGTCTGCTCATCGGCTTTTGCCTGCCTGGCGACTCTTTGCTCGTCACTGCAGGGGTATTTGCATCACCTGCCATTAAGCAGATCCCGAACCTTGCACCATACAAGCTCGACATCCTATGGCTCAACCTTCTACTAGTGCCGGCCGCCATTCTGGGTGACACAGTGGGCTACTGGATCGGCTATCATTCCGGCAAGCGGCTGTTTACCAAAGAAGAGTCGATCCTGTTTCACCGCAAGCACCTGATTCGCGCTCAGGAGTTTTATACAGAGCACGGTGGCAAGACGATCATCATTGCCCGGTTTATTCCGATCATCCGCACATTCGCGCCCATTGTGGCGGGCATCGGCCAGATGAATTATGTGCGTTTCCTGCAGTTTAATGTTGTGGGCGGATTCCTGTGGGTCACCGGCCTGACGAGTGTCGGCTATTTTCTGGGTCAGCGGTTCCCATGGCTTGTGAATTCTCTTGAAAAACTGATTATTGCAGTCGTTTTTCTATCCATTCTTCCAATCATCATTCACGGTCTCAAAGACCGTCTCAGGGCAAAAAAATCAGACGTTGCCCCTGAAGAGGGACAATAAAAATATATTTCCAGGAAATCTGTCAGGAAAATCATGACAAGCAAGTTATATTAAAAGCAAAGTCTGTACGCGAGGAATCTGGGGTAGAAAAAATGTCCGATATTCACAGAGCATTGCCAGAACTTGTCATCTTTGATGTAGCCGGCACGACTGTGGTTGATGGCGGTGAAGTTCTCAGGTGTTTCAGCGAGGCCTTTGCCGAAGAAGGAATTGATGTTCCACCAGCCGCAGTCAACGCGGTGATGGGCCTGCCCAAAATTCTTGCCATCAAAGATCTTCTGGCAAAATATGCACCTGATCGACAGGAACCGGGTCTGGCCGACTTGCTCCACGATGATTTTGAGCAGCGAATGATAGATTTCTACACCTATCACCCAAACATAGCCGTTTATCCGGGCGTGCTGGCACTGATTCGTCAACTCAGGAGCATGGGTGTGGCAGTTGCAGTGAACACGGGCTTTCCCAGGTCAATTCTAGGCGCCCTGCTTGACAGACTTAACTGGCGAGTCGGCCATACCCTTGATGCATCGATGGCCTCCGACGAATCACCCAGAGGCCGCCCGCATCCTGATATGGTGCAAGGCATTATGAAACGACTCGGAATTGATGATCCGCAACTTGTGGCCAAAGTGGGCGACACACCTTCTGATATTGGCGAAGGCAAATCAGCCGGCTGTGGATGGGTGATTGGTATCACGCATGGGTCGCACACCCGGCAGCAACTGGCAGCCTGCGAGCCAACCCACATAGTCAATAATATGGTGGAATTAGGAAAGATATGGGGAATTTCGGTCTCGGCGTCCGATCAATTTGTTAGTTGACTATGGCATCTGTGAATCGCCAGCGACTCACGAGTGTCAATTTGGCCTTGCCTTGTTCCGCGTAAATTGCAGAATAGGGCGAAATTCACCGGGATGGTGAACAAGGCAATTCCGGGCAAGGATGCGGGCCGTGTTTCGGCCAGGGATACGCAGATCGATGAAGAATTTTCTCAGGCTTTTCAAATTTTCCCTGCCATATCGTAACCGCTTTTTTCTTTCGCTCGGTTGTGCGGCAGTAGTGGCCCTGATGTGGGGGGCAAATATATCCGCTGTTTTCCCGCTGCTCAAGGTGCTCTTTTACAGCCAGAACGCCCAGGCCTGGGTGGCTGAACAGATTGACGACTCGGCCCTTCAGGTCAAGTTGATCCAGGTCAGGCTCGACGAAATCCGGAAAGTGACTGAGCAGCTTAATGGCACGGGTGTCTCGGCCGAGAGGCTGAGAGAAAACCTTAGAAAATATGCGGAAGAAGAAATCCGCACAAGGCCCGATCTGACTCAGGAAGCTGTAAAACCCGCAGAGAAACAAGGCGCATCGACCGGCATTGAACGCAAGCCCGGCGACACTCCCGAACACCAGATCGCTTTTGCCCGCCACGAAGAACTTTCACGAATTTCAAATGCCGCCCTGAAAAACGACAAGGGCGAACTTAACCGCCGGGCCGAAAAGCTGAGCGACGAACAGTCAGGACATCTTCTCTGGAACCGGCGATACCAGAAAATTCGTCCTTGGGTTGATCAATATCTGCCAGAAGACGGCTTCCACACTCTGGTGTGGCTTTTGGTGGTGGTGATGGTAATGGTGGTGATCAAGGGCATTTTTCAATTCTGTCAGGATGTGCTGGTGGCCGATCTGACCCAGCTTTCCATGTTTGAAGTGCGGCGGCAGTTATATCGAAAAATCCTGGGGCTTGACCTCTCGACATTCGACCGCACGCCGACCGCCGACCTTATGGCCCGGTTGACCAACGACATCGAACTTTATTCGATGGGCGTAAACACTATAGCCGGCAAGCTGATACGCGAACCTTTACGTATCATTTCTTGCCTCTCGGTGGCGTTCTGGCTTAACTGGCGACTCACTTTGATGGCCCTCATTGTGGTGCCATTCTCGGCTGTTTCAACGGCCAAAGTGGGCAAGACCCTGAAAAAAGCCGTCCGAAAGTCGCTGGAAAGCGTCTCGACAATCTATCACCAACTGCAGGAAACCTTTCAGGGAATCCGCGTTATAAAAGCATACAACCGTGAGAGTTACGAGCGTCGACGATTCTATCTTGAAATCAAAAAGCTCTATCGCAAAAGCCTGAAGGTGGCCAAGATCGATGCCCTTTCCGACCCGGCTCTTGAACTGCTTTCGCTGACATCGGTCTTTATCTGCCTGCTTTCAGGCTCTTATCTGGTGCTTCGGCAAACGGTTTTTCTCGACCTGGGGCTCTTTTCAATTCAGTTGGCCAACCGGCCCATGAACATAGAAGACCTGCTCACGCTTTATGCCATGCTGGCCGGTGTGACAGACCCGATTCGCAAGCTTTCGAACGTTCACACCAAGATTCAGCGAGCGGCGGCCGCGGCCGACCGGATTGCAGGTGTGCTCGACCTGGAACCTCAGGTGAAGAACCTTCCTGGTGCCGTAAAAGATGTATCGCACAAGGCTTCCATCGAATTTGACCGAGTCAGCTTCAGTTATAATGGCCGCGATCCGGTGATCCGCGACCTTTCGCTGACGGTGCGTCAGGGCGAGACGATCGCTTTCGTCGGTCATAACGGTTGCGGCAAATCAACGCTGATGAGCCTGTTGCCACGATTCTGGGATGTGCAGTCGGGATCGGTACGGATCGACGGCATGGATGTTCGCGAAATGCAACTCTCAAGCCTGCGACGACTTATGGGCATCGTTACACAGGAAACGGTTCTCTTTGCTGACACCGTAGCCAATAACATTTCGTTTGGCCGGTCGGATTTCAGTCGGAATGACATTATTGAAGCCTGCAAGAAGTCCTATGCTCATCAGTTTATCGTGAATCTGCCCGAAGGATACGACACCGTGCTGACGGACCGCGGCATGAACCTTTCTGGTGGCCAGCGGCAGAGGTTGGCACTGGCCAGGGCCATCTTGCGGAACCCCTCGATTCTGATACTTGACGAAGCGACCAGTGCTGTTGACATCGAGGACGAAGCCCTGATTCGCAAGGCGATTGAAGAATTTGCCCGCAGCCGGACCACGTTTATTATTTCGCATAGCCTTGGCACGCTGACACTTGCAGACCGTATTGTGCTGATGTCGGCCGGGAGGATTGAGGCGGTTGGAACTGAAGACGAGTTACGCCGAACGAACCCGATGTTCCGGCGTCTGCACGAAATTCATTACCACCGGGAAAGTGCCTGATTGGCCTTAAAACGCGTTGAGGCTGGGCTTCAGTCATGATGTGACACAACTTCCGCGCGAAAGATGCGCGGAATGTTACGATTTGGAATGAACTGACGATCCTGCAGGAATAAATTCACGAAATCTTGTGGAATTACGCTGAGGGGGCTTGGCGAAAGTTCTTTGACGGATTTAGAATTAATTATAGATTCAAAATACATAAATCATCTGTGTCAGGTCAGAGCATGAAAACACTCGTCATCGCCAGAGCCACCTTCAAAGAAGCCATTCGCCAGCCAGCATTTTATGTGCTGATTTTCCTCTCGGCCTTCTATTTATTCTGGTCTATCTATGTCTCGTACTTCACCTTTGGTGAAGACATCAAGATGTATAAGGACACGGGACTTACAACGATTGCTTTTGTGAGTCTCCTACTGGCACTGTTGACATCAAGTTCGACCGTGGCTGATGAGATCGAAGGCAAGACAGCGATCACACTGCTCTCCAAACCGATAAACCGTCGTCAATTTCTGATTGGTAAATATCTGGGGATTGAAGCCGCTGTTCTGGCCATGATTCTAATTCTTGGCGTCATGTTTTGCGGCGGTGTCTGGTATAAATATGCCTATGACCTGCGTGAAAATGCCGGAGGAGACCCTGTTTTCGCAACGCGTGTCTCTCAGGTGATGCAAGTTCTACCAGGTTTGGCGCTTGTATTTTTTGAAGTGAGCCTTCTCACTTCAATCAGCGTGGCAATTTCCACCCGACTGCCCATTCTTGTAAATTTGGTGCTATCGATCGCTCTGTTTTTCCTTGGTCACCTGACACCTGTTCTGGTGAAGTCAACGGAAGCAGGTGCCGTGAACGACCTTGTGCAATTCATGGCCCGGTTATTCGAATTCGTTCTGCCATCGCTTGAATTTTTCAATGCCGGGCCTGCCATTGCCACGGGTGCAATCATTCCCTGGACGGAATATATCATCCCTGCATTCATCTATTGCCTGATGTATTCATCAGTTGCACTTTGCTTCGCCTTTATCCTCTTTGAGGATCGTGACCTGGCCTGATACCGGCGGTCTGTCATGGATGAGGTTCCGCCGCGGCTTTAACCGGATCGGAGACCTCGATGACGAGTGACTCAAGAACCACACTCAGGCGGGCCCTGAAAAAAAATGTTCAGGGCCACCTGTCCAAAATCAGGATCTGGACGGCCATGGTTGTGGCCGCCGAGGTGCTGGCTATCGACTTTGCCTCGATGTTTCTGCAATATGTTGCCACAGGCAATGTTAGTCAGAGACTTTTGCTGAAGCCTGACTTTTTTGGGATCACCGACCGGACCGGTTTTGTCGGCCCGCCGCTTTTGCTCGTGGCCTCGGGTCTGATGTTCTGCCTGCTGTTGGCAATATTATTTTCACAGGTAACCGAGCGACTGACCCGACAAACGGAACTACTTATAGCAACTGATCTTCGAACGAGACTATTCAGAGAAACGCACCGCACAAGCGGCCAATTGATCACGCCCAGCGCCATGTCCGAAACGATGGTACTGATTGAATCATCTGCCATTCGCTATGGTCAGGCGGTGGCGGGCCAATTCAGACACCGCCGGCTGGTGGTATTTCGAAACGTGGCCTTGCTTAGCATGATGTTGATCGTTCGCCCTGACTGGGCATTAATGATTGCTGCCGGAGCAGCACTTATCAATCTTCTCAAGTTTTATCACGCACGACGGGTTAAGGCAGCTGAAGCACAGGAATCAGCAGAAGAAAAACTGATTTCTGATGCGTTTCGCGAGGAACTGCGAGAATCGCATCAGGCCCGTGTGATCGGTTCCCCACAGGGCAAGGGCAGGCCCAGCGACGACTGGATCGATACGCTTGAAGAACGAGACAGATTGATCAGCGAAAATCAGGCTTCCCGGCACGTGGCCATGCGGCTTGCCCGGCTGGGTGTGATCTGCGTTGTAGTCGCGGCGATTACGCTGACAAGCATGGGGCAGCCCATGAGCCCGGCCAGCCTTCTGGCACTCTTATGCATCGTCAGTGGTGGCATAATTCTCAGGATTATTTCGGAAAACGGCCGTAAGCCCCTGGGCAGCGCCGAGCAGTGGCTTGAGCCGATGCACAGGGCCCTGCATGGGACAGTTAGAATTTGGGATGTGACCGATGCACAGACTATGAAGCCGTGCAGCAGGTCTATTATTGCCAAAGCTTTACCCATGGGCCTTTCGCCTGCCGACCCACGATCAGCCCACAAATTCGGCTTTGAGATTCCGGCCAATAAATTCACTGCGATCGTTTGTCCTGATGTCAAGCTGAGGCGGAAGCTGATGCACTATCTGGGCCGGTGGGAAGATCCGTTTGAAGGCGAAATTGAGCTTGATGGTTTAGATCTGCGGCAATATTCCATCGCTTCAACCCGTCTTCAGATCGGCTCAATCCGATCCGATTCATACCTTAATAACGGGCCCGTGCTTGAAAATATCACACTTAACGACCCGGTCGGAGATCTCATCAGCGCGATCGCTGCAGCCCGCGACGTGCATGCCCACCGAATCATTTCGAATCTGCCACAGTCGTATCAGACAATCATCGACGCCGATAATCCATTTCAGTTGCCTGTCTATGACCAGTTTCTGATAGCACTGGCACGTGGTCGGTGGCACGATCCATCGGTTCTTCTGGTTGAAGAACCAACTCAGTCAATGAATCGGGGCATGCGAGAATTGCTTCACGATGCATATCGACGTCTGGCCCGGCAACGCACAGTGGTGCTTTTCACTCGTCATGCTGCGTCGGTGCTGGCAGCCGACAAAGTGATAATTATTGGCAATCGCAAGGTGATGGAAGGCACACCCGCCGATCTTGTGCAGTCAAATAAAAATTTCAGGCGTGCCATGATGCATATGGGCATGGGCATTAAACCAAAGACGAAAGAACGACCCGACACCATGCCGGGCCGTTCGGCAAATTAATTGACAATTCAGCCGATGCGATCAGGCATAGTCGTCAACCGTAGGCTTGATCAGCAGTTCCAGCACATTGGCCCGGTCGGGTAGTGAAACTACAAACTTTACGGCAGCCGCGACATCTTCGGGCTGAAGAATCAGTGGTCGACGAAAATCGGGTACAGGCTGGGGACGTTGTTCAAGTATGGGGGTATTCACTTCGCCGGGGTAAATTACGGTTGAGCGGATTCCGTTTTCACGCTCTTCCCGCCCAAGGCAGATACCCAGCGCCGACTGCCCGAACTTGGCGGCTGAATAGCCAATGCCGCCCAGCGTGCTAGCCCGCAGGCCTGAAATTGAGCAGATTTGCACGACGGTGCCGCGCCTGGCCCTGCGCATATGGGGCAAAATGGCTCGAACGATATTAAAAGCACCAGTCAGGTTGACATCAATCAGGGTATCCCAATCCTCCGGTGTCAGTTCCGAAAGACCACGGCGGGGCAGGTTCGTGCCGGCATTGCAAACAAGCACGTCAAACCGGTCGAAATGTGATTCAAGCACTTTCAGGGCATCAGCAACCGAGTCGCGGCAGGCGACATCGCAGGGCACAACCACCGCATTGCCACCATCAGCCAGAATTTCGGCAGCAGTCACTTCCAGAACATCAGCCCTCCGGCCCAGAAGGGCCAAGGCAAAACCTTCCTTTGCAAGTGCTTTGGCTGTAGCCTGGCCAATGCCGGTGCCGGCCCCGGTGATAATTGCTGTTGGTTTGCCGCTGTTAGTCATAGGTGCTCTTTCTGCCGTTTCATCGCTGTGACTGCGAGAGTCTCGGGGTGGTATTGCAAAACACATTATAAATAACAGTCATTGAATATCAAAAGAAAAGCCTGACCATTCGAGGCCAGGCTTTTGTTTATTCAGACTGCAGGATTTGCTGAGTATCAGCGGACTATACGGCGATTTCTCAAAGAATGGGCAGGGCCGGGAACAGATTTACGAACGGCCGCGTTGCCCCGGACAGGAACAACAGCCGATCGGGTGGACGATGCGACTGCTGTTCTCTGAGTGGTCCCAGTGGCCGCTACTGAACCCTCAGCAGCCGATGATCGTCGGTTGATGGCCTCAGCCGTCCAGATCTGCACTGATTTCCATCGAGTGCCCTGCTGAAGATTATCGAGATTTACCCGCCCAGCCTGAATTCCCGCCATGGCTGCCTGACCATTGATACTGACCTGAAGCGGGTTTACAGGCGAAGGAACAATGGCTGCAGCATTTACAGGCATGTTAATGACTGGCAGACCTGGCTTTTTAGGGGCTTCAGGCACCAGGGCAAGTGCACCGGCCAGGTCAATCTGCGGAATCTGGAGTTTGGTGATCGGGTCGGATGTCGGGTCGCCTGATTGCTCAAGCCATGCCTCGATCTGATCGACACTCGGCAATTGACCGAATTGAGCAAAATATTTCTGCTGCAGCAAAGTGATGGATCCGCTCACAATGGGAGCCGAAAAGCTCGTGCCATCCACTGATTCATACTGACCATTGCCCGTGACAACGCGAAAACCGCTTGATGGGGCTGCCAGATCAGTGGCATAACCACCGGCTGTAGCTGAGCCAAGTCGCTGAGCGTTGGCGGCAAGCTGGTTTGTCGAAGGATCGACACCAGTCACGCTGATGGTTTCCTGCACGATCGCCGTGAAGCCCACACCTTCTGTGCCCCTGAAGCTGTTACCCGTGGCTGAAACCACAGGAATATTCAATCCCCTGAGCTTGCTGACGGCATCAGTAATGCGCTGCCCGGCTGAAGTGTCGCGGGCAAACCAGTTCAATGTAAAATTGCTTGAATCAGAGAGCGAAATATTCACTACCGATATATTATGTTTATCGTGGTTGGCAACGACCCATTCAAGGGCATCGGCAATGCGAAAGAAGCTGGAATTGCCCGCATTATCGAAGACACGCAGGGCAATCAGATTAGCCCCTGGTGCAATGCCGGGGTTGGCGGGGTCGGTTGAACCGACTACGCTTGCCACCGATGAGCCATGGCTCCAGGTGGGCATGGGGTCGCCGTCGTTCATGCCGAAATCATAGCCGGCAACCACCTTATGACCAGCCCCAAAACCACCGCCAAGGGCTTCAAGGTTGTAATTTATGCCGGTGTCAATAAAGGCAACGGCCATGCCAGTGCCATCAAGACCCTGAGTGACTCGGGCAGCGGCAGAATCCTGAAAAACCCTGGGGGCATCGGCCGCCGGCTTCAGGTTAGCATAGGGCGAGGTCTGCGTTGGTCGGGGAGTGCCTAATCTTGGCGATTTCAGGCCTGATGTCCTGAGAGGTCTTGCTAACTGTCTTGATACGAGAATCTGCGATTTCAACGGTGCTGCCGAAAGCAGCTCGCGACCTTCCAGTGATTCACAATTGATACAGGCGTCTTTTGGTTTACGCTTGTCAGATTGTGATTGCGTCAGGAAGCTGAAAATTGACATTCACTACACTCCAGGCACAACATGCCGAGGCTCTTCTCACAGCACGTCGTAAAGCACAGTTTGGAGGCGCCCCCTCCGTGGCAGCGCACGAGCGGATCCCTTTGAAACGGGATTTATCCCGCGGCTCATCGCACTGCTTTGCGGCAGCGCATTGATCCGCCCTTTTCGCTTACATCCCTGAACCTGGCATGATTATTTCGGGCAAATACCGGATCACTCAGGCGATCCCTTGCCTGTCACTCCTGCCAGAGGTTCCTTCCAACCTGGACCAAGTAACGAAAATCTTCCTGAAGATGCGGCCAAGGCCCATCAGACAGAGGAGGTGGAAGAATTTACGTCCGGGTCGGGTTTCGTCCTGAAGCCCGCTCAAGTGTTGCCATCGGCCTGCCCGTTCCACTTATAATAAGTGAATAGAAGCGGCCCATCCTGCGGCTCACCTTCACCCTTCAACGGGCACTGGCATGCTTGCAGCATACCCTTACCCGACGACGGGATGATCAAGGCTTTATGTGGTATCGTCCAACCTTTCCCATGGACGGAGAAAAAAGATGCGAATTCTTGCAGTGGTCCCCGCCAGATACGCTTCAACCCGACTACCCGGCAAACCCCTCCTTGCCGACACAGGCCGTACACTCATTCAACACGTTGTGGAAGCCGCGCAAAAATCCGCAAAACTTACCGATATTGTCGTCGCCACCGACGACAAGCGTATTTTTGAAACTGTCTCTTCGTTTGGCGGCAAAGTCGTGATGACCCGCGACGACCATGTTTCGGGCACCGACCGCGTTGCTGAAGCCGCCCGCCATTTCGACAATGCCGACCTGGTGATCAACCTTCAGGGCGACGAACCAGAGATCGCCGCCGAATCTATCGATACGCTCGTCAATGTCATGCTTAAAAGGCCCGAGGCCGTGATGGGCACCCTCGCCACTCCCATTCATGACGAAGCCATTTACCGCGACCCTTCCTGCGTGAAGGTGGTGAAGGACGACGGCGGCTATGCCCTTTATTTCTCGCGATCGCCCATCCCGTTTCATCGCGACGGCAAACCCCCGGCAGGCTTGCCATGGGCACTGCTGCATCTGGGTATCTATGCCTTTCGCCCCCGCTTTCTGCAGCAGGTGGCCAGCATGCCCACTGCTGATCTGGAAGTCTGCGAAAAGCTGGAACAACTGCGCGTGCTGGAAAACGGCCACCGTATTGCTCTGGGCATTGTGCAGGAACGCTGTGTCGGCATCGACACGCCCGAAGACTACGCCCGCTTTGTTGCCCGCTATCGGGCCGCCAACCCAGCCTGATTTTTTATAAAGAACCAATCGAATGTCTCATCTGCTGGAACTTCACACCGATATTCAGGGCCAGGGGCCGGCGGTACTCTTTCTGCCCGGCCTGGGCGGGAATCATAAGGCTTTTGCAGGAATTCAGAAACTACTTTCAGACAAACGACAGACCATCGCCATCGACCCGCGAGACACAGGCGCAAGCCCGCGAGCCCTGGCAGACTATACTCTTGACGATATGGCCGCCGATGTGCTGCACCTGATCGACCGGCTGGGCCTTGATCAGGTTGACATTGTCGGCCACAGCATGGGCGGCATGATCGCCCAGCATCTTGCCATCATGGCCCCCGAACGCCTCAGAAGCATGGTGCTGATGTCGTGCCATGCCCGGAATTATCCGTGGAAATCAGCCCTGGTTGAAAGCTGGATCGAGCTTCGGCAGCACCAGGACGTCGTCACCTTCACCCGCCACACCCTGCCCTGGTTGCTGGGGTCAAAGGCTTTTGAGAACCCGGCCCACATTCAGGGAATGATTCGCCACGTTGAGCGAAACCCCGTGCGCCAGGAGCCAGAAGCCTTTGCCCGCCAGGCCAGGGCCGTGCTGGTGCACGACGTCGTCAGCCAGCTTCACCTGCTGGAAATGCCCGTTCTGGTGATCGCCGGAGCAGTTGACCGTGTCACGCCGCCCGAGACTTCCAAAGTTCTTGCTGATCACATCCCCCGCTCTCATTTTGAACTTTTTGATGAAGTCGGCCACCTGCCCCACATTGAAGCACCCGGCAGGCTGGCCACGCTTCTGGCCAGATTTCTTGACGACCCCCGGGCTGCAACCACCGACAACCGAAACACTGTGGAAAGTGGCGACTGACACACAAGCCGCCACGCGGCATCGCCAGATCGTCGCCTTTTTTACGCTTCTCATGATGGCCATCAGTTGGCCAATCTGGTTTGAAAGCCCAGCCATTCCGCACTTTCCGGCCTTCGGGCTGAAAGCTGCCCCTGAGATCAGCCGCGGGCTATCCCTGGCATGCGTGGGCGGCCTTGGGCTCTGCCTCACGAGACATTTCGGGCGAATTGGTTCGCTGGTCATTCTTTTCAGTGGCATTCCGCTTGTCTTGCTTGATCAGCAGCGTCTTCAGGCCTGGTTTTATCAGGCACTGGTTCTGTCGGCCATTTATGCCGCTCTTCCTGCTTCTTCGGCCATCGGATTTGCCCGATTTTTTGCAGTCGCGCTCTATTTTCATTCCGCACTTTCCAAGCTCGACTGGTCGTTCGCCCATTCCATGGGGCCCTATCTTCTAAGCCCATTCACAAAATTATTGCAAATTCCGGCCAATAGCCCGATCATTCCGAAACTGGCCACGGCTTTGCCCATTGGCGAACTGCTGCTAACGCTGCTTCTGGTCGCAGGTTATTTTCGGGCAGGCCGGGTGGGCATAATTGCCATGCATCTGGGGCTGGTTGCCCTTCTCGGCCCATGGGCCCTTGATCATAGTGCCAATGTGCTTTTGTGGAATGTTTCGATGATAATTCAGACAATCGTTCTGTTCCGCACCGAATCGGCACCGCCTCAAGCCATGGCCCCACACCCGCTGTTGCTTGGTATGGTGCAATTATTAATGATGATTGTCGCCATACTGCCTTTCTTTGAGAGGGCGGGCCTGTGCGATGCCTGGCCGGCTTTTGCCCTTTATGCTGGTCATGTAGAACAGATGCGGCTGGAATTTCCCGGCGATTCGGGCGACCTGATTCCCCCGGAACTCAGGCCTTATCTCAATCGAACGGAAGCTATGCAGGTGCCTGATCTCACACTCTGGGCCCGTGATGCCATGGGCACGCCAACCTATCCTGCTGCACGAATCCAAAGACAATTTGCCCGGTATTTCGCGGAAAAATGCCCGCCGGAACAGCCTGTAAGAGCCATATTTCTGGGCAAGGCCCACTGGCTGACGGGCCGACGGCAGGAAACCATCATGCCCGATCGCCAGACCATTCTCGACTCCATTTCAAAATAATTGGTCTGGTGAAAATAATTTATCCGCATCGATTTTAAACCTGCCTCATCGCAATATCCCTGGTTTTGTAAATTTCGCTGAATGAACTTGTTGCGATTCTCAAGAGTTTAATAGCAGAGATTCATTCACCTTCGACTTCGCCTCAATTCAATTTTCCTTTTGTTTCTTGAGTTTGTAATGCAATATCCGGAATTTCATCATTTAGCGTACCGGAATCTGAATATTCAAAATGACAAGATCGATGCCGAAGGGATGGCCGGCAAGTCTGGCCATCCTGGCAGTCGGCAGATCATCATTTTCCCTCATGATTTTGATCGCCGCTCGTTTTGCCGATGGCGCGATGAATCATCGATCAACAATGTTGCTCATTCCAAGGATTTTCGTGAATCGGCTCCAACCGAGACGAAAACAGATTCCGCCGAACTCATTTTCTTTGATCATCTGGGCATCGGCCTGCTGAACCTGAAAGACCCACAAAAGCTGAAATGGCTGCGCAAAAGGGCCCGCCGCAATCGTGCGGTGCAGACACTCAGGCCTGAAACCCGCCTGGGCATCCTGGAAGAAACATCATTCCCCACAGTCAAAACCTACAGCTCAGGCAATGTTCATCGCACATTTAACGACAACAGCCGCCACACATGGGCCATGCAGGCATGTGGCCTGACACTTTCCCGCCACAATGGCCGCGGTGCCCGTATCGCAATTCTTGACACAGGTATCGACCTGATTCACCCCGACTGGCAGAATCGCCCATTTCTCTATCGTAGCTTTCTTGAATCGTCGATTCAGGACGAACACGGCCACGGCACCCAGTGCGCCGGCGTGGCCGCCGGTCAGGCCACCGGTCTCGACCAGCCCCGATTCGGTGCCGCCCCGCAGGCCGACCTCTTCATCGCCAAGGTTCTGGAAAAAGACGGCACAGGCCCCGATTCGGCCATTCTTGCCGCCGTTGACTGGGCCCTTGGCAAGAATTGCCACGTTGTTTCACTTTCGGTAGGCGTGCAATCAGCCGATCTAACATGCGACCCGGTTTATGAAGCAGTCGCCCGTCGATGCCTGAAGGCCGGCATGCTTTTCATGGCCGCCGCCGGAAACGACAGCCAGAGGCCACAGACACTTCGCCCCGTTTGCCGTCCGGCAAGCTGCCCTTCCATCTTTGCCGTGGGTGCCGTTGACCGCCACCTGCGCATGGCCCGATTTTCTAACGTCACCGGTGCCCCCGGCTATGCCCAGGTCGATGCCGTCGCACCTGGAGTGGATATTTACACAACTACCTCCGGACCTGCACTTTATGGCAGATATTCAGGCACCAGCATGTCCACCCCTCTGTGCGCGGGCATCGCCGCCGTACTGATTCAGGACGACCCTGACTGCCTCGGCACCGCCCTGTGGCACAAGCTGACAACCTTCGCCCACCGCCTGCCCCTGCCCTCAACCGATGTCGGGGCCGGAATGCTCTCAGTGCGTGCCTTGCGATACCCGCAGTGACACCTCAATAAATCTCACCTGACAAGTGGCAAAAAACTTCATGCAAATTTGGCAGTCCCCCTTTCCGGGTAAACCAAAGCCTTAATGCCAAATTGGCAGGAATTCAGATTCAGACGGTTCACAAGAATACGCCGAATTTCCCTATAATCATACAATAAATATACTTAGACAATTCAAAAACGAATTGGCACAAGGCTTGCATCTAGATGCGATCATCAAAAAGTAGCGGGTCTGGTGGTGGATCCCACCGTCCAGTCCGGGTGCTTCTTTGGGCTTAATCATCGAAGGCTTTGTGGCTCGGAAAGGAGCAACAACATGGCAGAAGGCGAAAAAATCATTGGCATCGACCTGGGCACGACGAACTCGGTCGTCTCGGTGATGGAAGGTGGCGAGCCGAAGGTTATTGCCAACCAGGAAGGTGCGTATCTGACGCCGTCGGTAGTGGCTTTCACGACCAAAGGCGACACGCTGGTGGGCGAACCGGCCAAGCGTCAGGTGGTGACCAACCCGACCGGCACGGTTTATTCCATCAAGCGATTCATGGGTCGTCGGCTGGATGAAGTCAGCGACGAACAGAAGATGATTCCCTACAAGGTCATCAGCGGCACAGGCGGAACCGCCCGCGTGCAGGCAGGCGGCAAGGAATATAGCCCGCCCGAAATTTCAGCGATGATTCTGCGCAAACTGAAAGAATCTGCCGAAAGCTATCTGGGCCACAAGGTTAAAAAGGCGGTGATTACTGTTCCGGCCTACTTTAACGACGCCCAGCGGCAGGCCACAAAGGACGCCGGCCAGATTGCCGGCCTGGAAGTGGCCCGTATCATCAACGAGCCAACGGCGGCCGCTCTGGCCTATGGCCTGGATAAGAAGAAAAACGAGAAGATCGCCGTTTTTGACCTTGGCGGTGGCACGTTTGATATTTCGATTCTGGACGTGGCTGATGGTGTTTTTGAAGTGCTTTCGACCAACGGCGACACCCACCTGGGCGGCGACGACTGGGATGAAGCCCTGATTAACCACATTGCCGACGAGTTCAAGAAAAACGAAAACATCGACCTTCGCAAGGACCCGATGGCCCTTCAGCGGCTTAAGGAAGCCGCCGAAAAGGCCAAAAAGGAACTCTCGTTCCAGGCCCAGGCCGAAGTGAACCTGCCTTTCATCACGGCTGATGCCTCAGGGCCGAAGCACCTGATGATGACAATCACCCGCAGCCAGTTCGAGCGGATGACAGACAAGCTGGTGGAACGCTGCAAGATCCCCGTATTGAAGGCTTTGGAAGATGCCAAGCTGAAGGCCAGCCAGGTGGATGAGGTGGTGCTGGTGGGTGGTTCAACCCGCATGCCGCGCATTCAGGACATGGTCAAGGAAATCTTCGGCCGCGAGCCACACAAGGGCGTGAACCCCGACGAAGTGGTGGCCATTGGTGCATCCATTCAGGGTGCCGTGCTCACCGGCGAAGTGAAAGACCTGCTGCTGCTTGATGTGACCCCGCTTTCACTCGGCCTTGAAACCAAGGGTGGCGTGATGACGGTGCTGGTGCCACGCAACACGACGATTCCGACTGAAAAGAAGGAAACCTTCACCACGGCGGAAGACAACCAGATGGCCGTGACCATCAAGGTTTATCAGGGCGAACGACCCATGGCCGGCGACAACCGTCTGCTGGGTGAATTCAACCTGGAAGGCATTCCGCCGGCACGCATGGGTGTGCCGCAGATTGAAGTGGCTTTTAACCTTGACGCCAACGGCATTCTCTCGGTGAAGGCACGCGACAAGGCCTCGGGCAAAGAGCAGACCATCCGCATTGAAGCCTCGGGCGGCCTTTCCAAGGACGAAATCGACAAGATGCAGCGTGATGCCGAAGCCAATGCCGCTGACGACAAACGTAAGCGAGACCTGGCCGAAGCCCGCAACGCCGCCGAACAGCGTGTCTATCAGGTGGAAAAAACACTTGAAGACAATAAGGAAAAACTCTCGGAAGGCGACCGGTCGGCCATCAATTCCATCATCGCCAAGGTAAATGAAGCCAAGGGCGGAACAGATGTTGCAGCCATTCAGTCGGCCACTGACGAACTGACAAAAGCCGTTCAGGCCATGTCAGAAAAACTCTATACAGCAGCGGCCGATACAGCCTCGGCACCCGGCAGCGAATCGGCAGCCGGAGCCGAAAGTGGTGCTGCAGCCGGCGGCCAGAAGCCTGATGATGTGATTGACGTCGATTTTGAAGAGAAGTCGTGAGAATTTCCTCGCAAAATCTCAATTAATCAAGGTCCAGTCAAAGGGAGTGCTGAAAACCCGGCACTCCCTTTTTTCTTCAACTTAATCACGCCCCAAATGCAATGAAAATCAGGACGGAAATACAATCTGATTTTTCACGCAATATGCTCAGGGCCTGGCCTGTTCTATGGGAAGCCATCCGGCAGAA
>JBEITT010000173.1:0-5750 GCA_040374745.1 Planctomycetaceae bacterium
AGTTTATTCACCGAGAAAAAAGACCTTTACCTGTTTCATACGAAAGAATCGTTCCTGGAATATCTGGAGAACATGGCTGCGCCGGGTTGATGGATTGAGTCGGGTTCAAAGAGCAGTGAACGAAACCCCGGTTGCTCTCTGGCACCAGCGGGGCCGTTCGCGGTAAATTACGCTTATCATCCGTTTCTGTAAGCCATGTGCCCCAGCGAACCTTTACGGGAGCCACCCATGCCAGTCGCCTTTCGCCACTTTGTGCTTGTCGGCCCGGCCCTGATTTTTGCTGGGTTAACCACCTTGGCCCAACAGCCCGCCGCAGTCTCTGCCTATCAAAAACACGCGGTGGTGGCCCGCGAGCCTTTTGCCGCTGAAGCCGGGCGGGCCATCCTGAACGCCGGCGGCAATGCCATCGACGCCGCTGTGGCCACGGCACTGGCCCTTCAGGTCACGCATCCGCCGGCGGGTAATATCGGTGGCGGCGGCTTCATCGTGCATTATTCAGAAAAAGAGAAGAAGGCCACCACCTTTGACTTTCGCGAGAAAGCCCCGGCGGCTGCCAGCGAGACAATGTATCTGAACGACCAGGGCAAGATCAGGCCGGGCCACAGGCGAGGCCCCTGGGCCGCTGGCGTGCCTGGCACCGTGCGAGGGCTGGCACTGGCCCACAAGAGGCTGGGGCGGCTGCCGTGGGCAAAGCTGGTCGAGCCGGCCGAGAAGCTCGCCCGCGAGGGCTTCCCGCTGCATCCGGTGATGGCTGCATCGCTGAATGCCGAGCTTTTTGGTCGTGCCAGGCCCGACCCCGGCACGAAGATCGCCGAGAATCTTTCGGACGCCGACCGCCTGGCCGACTTTCCTGAATCAGTCAAAGCCTATGCCCGGCCCGACCGCGAGCCGTGGAAGGCCGGCGACAGGCTGATTCAGCCCGACCTGGCCGAAACCCTTCGCCGCATTAAGGAAGAAGGCCCCGACGAATTCTATACCGGCAAAACGGCCCGGCTGATTGTCGATTACAACAAGGCCGCCGGCGGACTGATGACCCTGGCCGACCTGGCCGCTTATCAGGCCGTGGAACGAGAGCCCGTGCGCACCACCTATAAAGGTCACGATGTCATTGGCATGGCCCCGCCCAGCTCAGGCGGCATTATTAACGCCATTGCCCTGAATATTCTTGAGCCGCTGAACCTCAGCCGCCACGGGCGAAGCTCGGCCGAAGCGGCCCACCTGGCAGGCGAAGCCCTGCGGCGCGGCTTTTACCAGCGATTTCGCACCATTGGCGACCCCGATTTCGTGAATGTGCCGGTGTCAAAGCTGGTTTCCAGGGAGTTTGCCCGCGAGATCGCCCGCGACCTTGACACGAACAAGGCCACGCCAAGCGCCCCGCTGGCCGACTTCCCCGTGCTGCCGGCAGAATCGGCCGAGACGACGCATTTCTCGGCGATCGACGCCGAAGGCAACGCCGTGGCCCTGACATATACGCTGGAAGAGAGCTATGGGGCGAAGTGCGTGGTGCCGGGTGCGGGCTTTCTGCTGAACAATGAAATGGGCGACTTTAACCTGGTGCCGGGCCGCACCACCACCGCCGGGCAGATTGGCACGAAGCCGAACCTGATTGAGCCTGGCAAGCGGATGGTCAGCTCGATGTCGCCGACGGTGGTTGTCAAAGATGGGCGAATCAGGCTGGTGACAGGCTCGCCGGGCGGGCGGACGATTCCTTCAACCGTGCTGTGGATGATCCTGGGCGCGATTGAGTTTGAAATGGCCCCGGAAGCGATCCAGAAAGCCCCGAAACTGTACCAGACCTGGCTGCCTGATGTGATTACCCTGGAGAAAAGCTGGCCAAAAGCGGCTTTTGATGGTCTGAAATCACGCGGATGGCGTGTGCAGAGCGTCTCAGCACAGGGCGATGCCCACTCAATTCTGGTTGATTTCGAAAAAAAAATAATTTTTTCTTTGCCCGACCTCAGACGCGGCGAGGGAGCCTCGGCAGGCGATTGAGCCATTTCCCGATGTTTCTGCAAGTTATTCATATGCATGGATTTACAGAAACATATAAACCACCGCTTACATGATTCAGAAGCGATATTTCGAGTGTTTTGGGGTGGTCTGACAGAGTGATGACGCAGAAAAATCTGGATTTTTTCGAAAAAAAAGGATTGCATGTTTTTGAATTTTCGTATTACATGTATTTTGTCAGGCATGAAAGCCTGTATTTCAAGCCTGTCAGCTTACTAGGCAAGTCGAAAACAAGTCGTACCGTTCGGGACTGCAAACCGGGCGGCTCAAGTTAGAGAGGATTTCGTCCTATGGCTAAGAAAGCCGCTCCTAAAGCCGCCGCCAAGCCGGCTGCCAAAGAAAAGAAGGCTGCACCTGCTGGTAGCAAGCCGCTGACGAAGGCGGACCTGATCGGCAAGATCGCCGCCGCCACCGAAGTGACGAAGAAGGACCTGGAAAAGGTCTTTGACAGCCTGCACACCATCATCAAGGATGAGCTTGGCAAGAAGGGTCCTGGCCAGTTTGTTCTGCCGGGCCTGCTCAAGCTGAAGGTTTACAAGAAGCCTGCCACGAAGGCGAAGACGGGCATCAACCCCTTCACCAAGCAGCCGATGACGATCAAGGCCAAGCCAGCCCGCAACGCCATCAAGGTTGGTCTGCTGAAGGCTCTGAAGGATACGGTCTCCTGAGACTGGCCTGCTTTTGAGACAAGCATCTCGCTTAAGCAACAACGTAAAGCGCGGGCCTTCGGGCTCGCGTTTTTTTATTTGACAGGTGTGATTGGTTGCATTATTGGATTGGGGCATTTTTACAATAATTTCAGGGGTTTCGTTTGTCGGATTTAAATTAAAGTTTCAGGTTGATCATGATTTCATTTCGGTTGATTACATAGATCGGGCCCTGAACCAAAGAAAACAGTTGTTTTTTGATCGGAAGCCATTTCCAGATGAAGAGAATCTCTCATGAAATCAGATCTGCCAGAATTAAACCCACCTGCCGGGGCTGGCCTCATTAAAGTTGTAAAGATTTTTTTGAAATGTAAAAAAGGTTGATTTAATCTGTTCAGGCTTGCCCAGATCGGCCACTGCATCTGCCAAAGCATTTTGATATTTCAATCGTAATAATGCAGAAAGTTTTTCGGGGCTCAGTTCTTCCACTCCATGAGCCACATATTGCTGCAAAACAAAATCCAGAAACCTGACCTGTTTTTCGCTGAATTGGCTGGTTAATTGATTCCGGGCATGCTCGGCCCGCTCCTGCCTGGTTATGGTTGGTTTAAGGTATGCCAGATAGGCAAGCACATCAAAAAGATCGCTGTTTTCCGCGTCGATAATTCGTTGCATTTCAAGCAACTGGTCTTTGCCATAGCCACGTTCCTGAAGTTTTTCCAGTAACGATCTGCGGCTTTCCGGGTTGCTCCACAAAAGCCTTAATTCTTCTTCATTGCTGAACATTTCGGGAATCGCGCCAAACAGGTTTTCCATGAATTCCTGGGCGCTCATCGGCTTGCCGTCCGGGTGCCAGAATGTTGTAACCATCATGTGCTGAATGGTTCGTTCCTTGCCATCAGCCAGTTTCACCCTGATCCGCTGACGCCGATTCCTTTCACCGTCTCCATTCCCCGCTGCTTCATTTCTCTGCCCGCCCGGCTCGCCATGGCCACCCTCTGCACTCCCGCCTTCAGTTTCATTATCATTATCGCCATCAGGTGGTAATGGTTCGCCATCCCATTCCGGATCCTGAAAATGCTCGTGTGCCTTCACAAAGTCATATATCGTGAAATAATCCTTGCCATCATAAAGCCGGGTGCCCCGGCCAATAATCTGCTTGAATTCAATAATGTCATTCACTGGGCGCATTAATACAATGTTACGCACATTTCGGGCATCCACGCCCGTCGATAGCTTCTTTGAAGTCGTTAAAATGGTCGGAATCGATTTCTCGTTATTTTGAAAATCACGCAGAAACTGCTCGCCAATCTCACCATCATCAGCCGTCACACGCACACAATAATTCGGGTTCCTGCTGGTTTTCATCTGATTCACCAGATCACGCACCGCCAGCGCATGATCCTGTGTCGCACAAAACACAATCGTCTTTTCACGCTGGTCAATCCGCTGCATGTACAGGCTCACCCTGTACGCTTCTCTCTGCCTGATTTCAATAATCCGGTTAAAGTCAGACTCGGTGTATCTTCTGCCTTCCTCAACATCGCCTTCAATCAACCGGTCGTCAGACGTATAAACATATTCGTCAAGCGTTGTTGAAATCTGCCGCACTCGAAAGGGCGTCAAGTAGCCGTCGTTAATGCCATCCTTCAGCGAGTAGATAAAGACAGGTTCGCCGAAATAGGCATAGGTGTCGGCGTTAAATCGCCGCTTCGGGGTCGCTGTCAGGCCAAGTTGCACCGCCGGTTCAAAATAATCCAGAATTTTCCGCCAGGTGCTTTCATCACTGGCGCCGCCCCGATGACACTCATCAATAATAATGAACTCGAAAAAATCGGGTGGATAATCGCCAAAATAAGGCGTGCCTTCAGGGCCGCTCATGAAGGTCTGGAAAATCGTGAAGAAGATATTGCCGTTTTTCGGCACCTGGCCCCGCTTGCGAACCTCATCAGGCTTGATTCGCACCAGCGCCTCTTCGGCAAAATTTGAAAATGCATTATAGGCCTGGTTTGCCAGCGTGTTTCTGTCAGCCAGAAAGAGAATTCGTGGCCTGCGGCTCGGTGAGCCGGAAAGATTCCACCGGCTTTGAAACAGCTTCCAGGCAATTTGAAATGCAATTTCGGTTTTTCCGGTGCCTGTTGCCAGCGTCAGTAAAATTCGCTTGCGGCCGTCTGAAATGGCCTCAAGCACCCGGTCAATGGATATATCCTGATAATATCGGGCTTCGCGGTTGCCCCTGCGTTCCGGGGCAATATCGGCAAAGCGGTCGCGCCAGGCATTGGTCTCATGAAAGGTGATCTTCCAAAGTTCCTCAGGCGTCGGATATTTCTCAATCTCGGCTTCGTGGGCCGTGTGCATATCCACGGCATAAATGCCCTGGCCGTTGGTCGCATAGGCCATTTTCACCATCAGTTTGCCGGCATGGCTTTTGGCCTGGGCCAGCCCTTCGGTCAGGGGCTTATCCCACGCCTTGGCCTCAATCACGGCCAGCTTGCGATTTTTGTAGATCAATACATAATCGGCAATTTCAGTGCGACCACGCCGACCCTGGCCTTCAATCCGGCCGGGGGTAATAGAATATTCCCGATGAATCCGGCTGCCTTCGATTTCACCCCAGCCGGCGGCCTTCAGGGCGGGGTCAATCTTCTCGGCCCGTGTTTCGGCTTCGTTCATAATTCACCGGTGAAGGCTTGGTGCAGCAGCGATTTCTTCAACGCCTCCAGCGCGGCGTGCTTCCGCTCGTAGAGGCGGGCGAGGCGTTGGGTTTCAGCGGCGAGGGCGGCGAACTTTTGGGCAATCTGTTTTTGCTCATCGAACGAGGGCAGCGGTATTGAATAGGATTTGATGTCGCCAAGGTTGATATGCGGATGAGAAGCACCGACCGCCACACGGGTCGCCTGGTCGCGGCCAGCTGGACCATTGAGGACGTAAAGCAAGAAAGCTGAATCGACCTCCCGATTTGGCCGAAAAACACACATGCCTTGTGAAAGACAAACGCGAGGCTTCTCGGGCAAGAGTGCGGCCCAGCCATAGCTCAATTCTCGCGAGTAAACGATGTCACCTGGGGCTGGCTTGTAGCGCTTTGACTGCACC
>JBEITT010000140.1:0-9967 GCA_040374745.1 Planctomycetaceae bacterium
ACCAGATTGCCCTGGAAGCAGGGATTTAATTCGATTCCAGTGTTCGTCCGATATCTCGTAACGTCTCATAGCTTGCCCTCCATGGCAGATTAATGCGACCAAAGTCTCCCAAACTACTCAAATTTTGTCCACACGACCTAAGAAATTTATTGCGAATGAAAAGATTAATTCCAATTTTTGTGCAAGTTAGGGATTTTTTGAAGAATTCGGAGTCATGTGAGATAGTGAACAGCAAATTCCCACGGTTGAGGAGTTGGTTACAGTAATCCTGCCGTCATTGATTAATTTGCTCTTGGCCGGACACCTTAATTGAGGCCGTTGGGCTTCCCTCAATTCCCTGAAATCATTGATTTGATCGGCAAGATCGATAGAACCGGAAATGTTTACAAAATGATTCAGGCCGGGCCGCATCTGAAATAATCGGAAAAGTCAGCGGGGATTTCTGATTTTATGGCATTGGGTTATTTGGTTTTCTGACCGGAAGTGATAAACTCCCCGCAAATACTCTGCGCGGATGGTCTGCCCCGACGGGCCCCGGTGTGGTCGATTTTCACCACCCAAATGGGCCTGAAACGGGATGTGGAACTTTTCGCCGAGTTGGTACGTCAGAGACATATAGGCCTCCTGGCCACCCCTTCCAAAAGGTATTGATACGAGCCGCCGACAGAGCCAGCGTGACTGCTTGCATCACTTCTGCATGAAAGCACTTGCGTGATTTGTCGGTGTCTGGAAGAATGGTGGCGGGGCAGCCAGATCAGCAAGTATTATCACACCACTTCCTGTTGTGGAGGAGTTGGCGAACATGGCCAAAGTTCAAGCGGTTTGGGCGATCGACATCGGCCAGGTCGCACTCAAGGCGTTAAAAGTCGTTCCCGGCGAAACGCCCGATCAACTGGTCGTCGAAGACGTCGCCCGTATTGAATATCCAAAAATTCTGAGCCAGCCCGACGCTGAGCCGGAAGAACTGGTGCGCATGGCGCTAATCGAATTTATCGAGAAGCACCAGCCGAAGGACAGCAAAATCGCCGTGAGCGTGCCGGGCCAGAAGGGCCTGATCAAATTTATCAAGCTGCCCCCGGTCGAAAAGAAGCGTATCCCCGACATCGTTCAGTTCGAAGCCAAGCAGCAGATTCCGTTTCCGCTGAACGAGGTGATCTGGGATTACCAGCAGCTCGCCTCGGATGACGACATGGACGACGATGACGACGACCTGGGCTTCACCATGGCCGAAGTCGGTCTCTTCGCCATGAAGCGCGATGAAATTAACCGGGCCCTGTTTCCGCTGAGAAGCCTGAAGCTGGAGCCCGACATTGTGCAGATGTCGCCTATTGCCCTTTATAATTTTGCCAATTATGAAATTTTGAAGGGTCGTGGCGAAAAGGGGCCGATCGTCGTTCTGGACATGGGTGCCGACAAGACCGAGTGCGTCATTTCTGACGGCACCCGCATCTGGCAGCGTAATATCCCGATTGGCGGCAACCACTTCACGCGTGCCCTGACCAAAGAGATGAAGCTGGTCTTCGGCAAGGCCGAGGCCATGAAGCGCGACGCCGCGAGTGCGCCCGACATGAAAGCCGTTTTTACGGCCATGAAGAGCGTGTTCAAGGACTTTGCGACCGAACTTCAGCGCACCATCGGCTTCTATGGCAGCGTGAACAAGGGCTCGAAAGTCAAGAAAATCCTGGGTCTTGGCAATGGCTTCAAGCTGCCGGGGCTGACGACCTATCTTCAGCAGGAGCTTGACCTTCCGGTCGAAGCCATTAACGACTTTACCCGGCTGACGGGTGAGGCGCTGGCCCAGACCGAATTTGCTGACAATGCCGCCTCGTTTGCCATTCCCTATGGCCTGGCCGTGCAGTCTTATAACAAGCAGGCGATTCAGACATCGCTTTTGCCACAGGATATCAAGGCCGCCAAGCTGGTTCGTCGCAAGAAGCCGCTGGTGCTGGCCGCCAGTTTTCTCTTTATGCTGGGCTTCACGGCGATGTTTCTGGGCAATGTGAAGGCCTGGACGAAGGTGAATAACAGCGAATTCACGTCGGCCGTTGAGGCGGCGAAGTCGCTGGCGACCAAGGGTGCGGGCCTGAAGAGCGACTATGATTCAGCCAAGGGTGCCTTCGAAACCAAGAAGAAGGAAGGCGACAACCTGGTCGTCTCAAACACCGAAAAGCTGATGTGGCCGCAACTTCTGCAGACGCTCAACGCCTATCTGCCTGACCCGGTCACCGAAAAGAAGCTGGATGTGACCAACCCGGCCGACCAGCTTCGTCTGGCGAAACTGGCGGTGCATATCGACCAGATCAAGCCGGCGTTTCGGAATGACCTGGGCACGGAATGGTTTGACACACTTGATGGCGTGAACCCCGACGCCAAGAAGACCATGCATCCTTACGACGTTAAGGAAGGCAAAACGCCGACCGGTGAAGGCTGGGTGATCCAGATTGTGGGCCACCATTACAACCCTTACCCGGGCCGCGTGAAGAATGAAGACAACATGGGCCCGCTGGGCTACATTCGTAACGACATCCTGAAGCGTCTGCAGGGCACGGGCCCCCGTCGATTCGGCCTTTCGCACGCCGTTCTGGTGTGGATGACTGAAGACAAGGAATGGACAACCGAAAAAGCAGCCAGCAGCAATTCGCTCTCAGCCAATGCTATCCCCCTGATTCCGGCTGTGGGTGCGGCGGCTGCCGGCGCTGAAGGGGCAGCTGGTGGCGAAGGTGGCATGGCAGCCTCAATGATGGGTGGCATGCCGGGCGCGGGTGCCGGATATGGTGCCCCCGGTGGCGGCAAGGGTGGTATGGAAGCCGGCATGGAAGGCATGATGGGCGGAATGATGCCCGGCATGATGGGCGGCGGGATGGGCGGCATGATGGGCGGAGCCGACGCCAAGGCGAAAGAAAAGATGAGTTATCTGGTTCGGACCGACTTCCTGATCCAGATGGTCTGGAAGCCCATTTCTGAAGAGAATCCGCCGATGTCGACGGAAGAGATCCAGACGGCTCTGGCCGAAGCGGCCAAAGATTCTAATGTGGCACCTGCCAAGGAGATGGACTTCGTGAGCAAGAGCCTGGAACAATCCAAGATCAGGGCCAATATGTATAAGCGTGTCGGAACAGCCAAACCGGCCGAAGCGGGTGGCGATGCCGAAAAAGCCAAAGAAGGCGAAGCGGCAGCACCCGGAACGAACTGACGCCCGGGCTATCACATCCCATTTGAGAGAAGGTGACCGACCATGGACCAAGTAAAGAAATTTCTCAAGATTGCTGTAGCCAACCGATTCTGGATCCTTTGCGTGGTGGCAGCCCTCATGCCGATGATCGGCTATTTTGTGGGTGCCGGCAAAATTGCCACAGCCACCGATGCCAAGGCCAAGGATATTGAGTCTGCCTATAAGGGTGTTGACGCTTACAAATCCGGCAAACTGCCGAACCCGCAGTGGAAGAGCCTGGCCGACGCCAAGACGGCCAAGCTCACCGAAGAAGTGAATGTGGCCTGGAAAAAACTATATGAGAAGCAGGCACCTCTGCTGAAATGGCCAGTTGACCGCGTTGAAGAGACGCTTCGTCGCTGGGGTCGCACCTACCCTGAAGCCAAAGAGGCCGATGCCATTCCTGACCTGATTCAGGACTACATCAACTTCTACCCTGAATATGTCACATCCATTCGCAACTCCTTCCGCCCCTTCAATTTTGAAGATGGCAAGGGTGTCGTGGTGGCCCCTGATGAAGCGGCCCTTCTGCGTCCTGACAAATTTGAAATTTCGAAGCTGCCCAACCTGAGTCGGCTCTGGAAAGAGCAGGAAAAACTGTGGGTCAGCCAGGCGGTGCTGGATGTTGTCAACCAGGTGAACAAGTCGGCCCAGACCTGGGATCAGGCCCCGATCAAGCAGCTGATCACGCTGGAAGTGGCCTGCGACGCTGCACTTGACCCGATGTCAAAGACCAAGGGTGTCGCCCTGGTTGATCCTCCCAATATCCTGGCCCCTGGCGAAGAAGAGGTCGCCAGTGAAGAAGGTGCGGCCGCTGAAGGTGGCATGGCAGCCTCGATGGGCGGCGGCATGCCGGGTGCGGGTTATGGTGCGCCTCCTTCAGGTGGCAAGGGTGGCATGATGGAAATGGGCATGGGCGGCATGATGGGTGGCATGGGCGGTGGCGCCGTTGGCGGCACCAAGACTGCCCCCGATCTGGTTCAATTCCTGCCAGCCCCCGAAGGTGTTGAAAAACCACCTTATTTCATCGTCCCTATTCTTTTGACAACCCTGATTGAACAGGACCGTGTGGCCGACCTGCTGGTTGAACTGGAAAACTCGCCTATGGCCATTCAGGTCATGTCTCTCGAACTGGCCAAGCCCTCCATCAAGGTGCAGAAGCCGGAAAAAGGCGACAGCACCATGCTGGGCTATGGCGGCATGACCGGCATGATGGGCGGCCGTGGCGGCATGGGCATGGGAATGATGGACATGATGGGCGGCATGCCCGGTGGCGGTGCCGGCTATGAAGGCATGATGGGTGGCATGATGGGCGGCCGTGGCGGCATGGCCGGCGGCATGATGCCCGGTGGCGGCTATGAAGGCATGATGGGTGGCATGGGCGGCATGCAGGACGCCCGCAAGGGCACCGACGTCCGTTCTCGAGATCGCCGCAAGGAACGTGAAGAAGCCGAGAAGAGCATCGCCAAGAAGGCCCGTATGAGCCTGCAGGACCCTTACTACAACGTTGTTGAAGTCAGTGTCTATGGCCAGGCCCGTTTTTATAATCCGCCTCCGCCGCCAGAAGCCCCGGCCAGCGATGGCTCGGCCGCCGAAGGCATTGAAGCCAAACCGGCCGACGGAGCTGAAAAGCCTGCCGCCGAAGGCACTGAAGCCAAACCGGCCGACGGAGCTGAAAAGCCTGCTGCCGAAGAACCAAAGAAGGAAGCCGCCGATGCGGCTTCTGAAACCCCGAAGTCCTGATCGTCTGCTGATCGACCGATTTCGTCAAAGCCCATTTTTCAGAACAAAAATCGCTCGGGAAATCAGTGGCAACTCATTCTGACACCTGAGTTTAGTGGAGGGATCACAGGATCATGGCAAATCCCAAGGTACAGAAAATACTCGACAAGTCAAAAAAGTTTTTCACCAACCATGGTGAAAAGGTGGCCGTGGGCGTTTCTTCGCTGGTATTTGTGTTGGGTGCGGGCATGGCGATCACCAAGCCAACCATTGCCATCACGCCTTCGCAGATCACGACCAACACCGATTCGGCCAAGAAGAATCTTGATCAGCCCCAGACCGACGAAGAAATTCTTGAATCGCTGGCCAACGACGGCGTCAAGGAACTGAATTTCGCCGACACTGTGGCCAAGACCGAAACCGAAAAGGTTGACGTCAACGAACTCAAGCTGAAGCATCGCTGGGTCACACTCGAGCCTGGCGCCGGCCTCATCCGGGATCAGCCCGTCCTGGTTGCCATCGGTGAAGTCATGGCCACTTCTGGCCGTGGCGGCGCAACTCTCTTTGAGCTTGACGACAAAGGCAAGCGAATCCCTGACGACGGCACCGAATCCACGAAGGACGAAGAAAAATCGGGCCGGGGCCGCGGCGGCCGTGGCGGTGCCGGGCTTGGCATGGGTATGGGCCTGGGCGGCACCCAGAAAAAGTCTGACATTCAGAAGCAGGAAGAAAAGGCCCAGGAAAAACGCGAGGCCGAACGCCTCAACCGCTCGCTGGCCGGTGGTGCGAATGCTGATCGCGACCGTCGTCGCGAAGAACGTGCCAAGACTGGCGGCAATGTTGACCCCACCAACCCCGAAGCCGGCACCCCGACCGATGAGCCCCAGGGCCCGTTCAAAGAGAAACTGCAATCTCTCCGCTGGGCTGTTGTTACCGGTGTCCTTGACCACAAGGTCCTTCGCCAGAACTACGCCAAGGCCCTTCGCCAGGACGAAAAAGCCACCAACCCCAATTACAAATATGTCGAGCTTGAACGCCAGGTCCTTGGCAACGACGGCTCGTGGGGCAACTGGGAAAAAGTTGACATCAACAAGAAATACGCTGTTCTCGACAACCTCACCGAGACCGACGAAGAACTTGTACCCGAAGAAAATCGCCTTGAAACGATCTGCGACCCTCTGCCGTTCCTTCTCAATGGTGCCTTCGGTGGCGTTCACATCGCCAGCCTGGTGCCCAAGGAAAAACGCGAAATCAAAAAACCTGACCCCAACATGGGCGGCATGATGGGCATGCCCGGCATGGGCGGCGGTCGCGCCGGTCGGGGCAGCATGATGCCTGGCGGCGGTGGCGGTCAGGCCGGCATGGGCATGATGGCCGGCGGCGGTCGTGGCGGCATGGCTGGCGGCATGATGGGTGAAGACGGCTATGCCGGCTTCATGTTCGGGGGCGGCACCGGTTCGGTCGACGAAGGCAACTTCCCCAAGACCGACGAAGATGAAGTCATGGTGCGGGCCTTCGATTTTTCCGTCGATCCCGACGCTTCCTATCGCTATCGGGCCCGCCTGGTTGTCAATAACCCCAACTACAAGCGAGACGACATTAATCCCGGTGTCGATACCTCCAGCGAAACCCTTGCAGGCCCCTGGAGCGAAACCACCAATCCTGTCTATGTGCCTTCTGATGTAGCCACTTACGCTATCCAGAAGACACCTCCTCAGAACCAGCAGACCACCTCCGACAAAATCACCTTCAACGTCACCAGCTTCAACCCTGAAGATGGCGTCACCGTTGTTCGCCAGTTCATCGCCGGCCCCGGCCAGATCATCGGTGAACCGACCACCACCCAGATTCCAGCCACCGATGGCTCGGGTGCCAAACCCAAAACCATCGACTTCACCAGCCGCCAGATCGTGCTTGCCACCGAAGGCGGCTCCCAGTCACTCGCTCCGCTCGGCGGCAATGGTTCCATCACCATGCCTGCCATGGCTTTCGTCATGAAGGGCGATGGCTCCATCGTCATCCGTAACGAAGCCCGCGACCTTAACGACCCCGACCTCGACTTCACCCGTCGCGTTTATATGGAAGAACTGAAAAAGTCCGACAAGAAACGCGAAAGGGGCTCGATGATGGGCTTCGGCATGGGCATGGGCGGCATGGGTATGGGTGGCGGTATGGGCCCCGGCGGCTACTGATTTCCATCCTCCTGGTTCACCCCCCCCACAAATCGTCATTCCCCCGGGTTCTCCCCGGGGGTTTTTTTTCACCCTTTTTCCCCCGACAGCTCCCCAACTCGCACCGAACTGTCGCCATAGCCGTTGCAGCACACCCACAGATTGACATTGCCGATTGTTTCGTAATTTGATATGAATGAATCATCATAATCTGAAAGGTTGTCAGGTGTTTTTTCACTCGAAAAAACACTTCCAGCCTCGGGTTCGTCCGGCCCATTTGCCGGCAACCACTCGTGTGATTCGTATTAACTGCCTAAAGGCAGGGAGTTTATCTATGGCGGATGGATTGCCCGAAGCAGAAGGCCCCGATCTCAAAACGCTGCACAGGTTGATCAAGCTGATGCACCGATACGGGTTGACGGCGATTGATCTGGGCGACGGTCCGCGAAAAATTCGCCTGCGTCGTGGGCCACTTCAGCAATCCGCCGGCTCTCTCGCTCCGGCTCCCGTGGCCATGCCTGTGACAGCCGCCCCGGCCCCGGCCGCTCCTGCTGCGACTGCCGCTCCTGCCCGGCCCGCTGAATCTGAAGCTACTTACATCAAAAGCCCCATGGTCGGCACCTTCTATGCCGCCAGTTCGCCTGATTCGCCACCCCTCGTCAGCCCGGGCTCTACCATTCGCAAGGATTCGATCGTCTGCATCATTGAGGCCATGAAGGTTTTTACCGAAATACCAGCCGGCTCCGCCGGGACCATCGCCGAAGTGCTGGTTCAGAATGGTCAGGCCGTCGAGTTTGGTCAACCACTCTTCCGACTGGCCTGAAATTGGCCATCAGCCTGAACTTACTTCGAATCTGCACGTATTGATCCGATCGGACCAGCCCCCATGTTTCAAAGGATTCTCATCGCCAACCGTGGCGAGATCGCCCTGCGAGTCATTCGTGCCTGCCGCGAGCTGGGCATCGCCTCCGTGGCCGTCTACTCCGAGGCCGACCGAGGCGCTCATTACCTCACCCAGGCCGATCGCGCCATCTGCATCGGTAATGCCCCCAGCTTCGAAAGCTATCTGAATATCCCCCGCATCATCGCCGCCGCCGAAGTCGCCGATGTCCAGGCCATCCACCCTGGCTACGGCTTCCTCAGCGAAAATCCAGATTTCGCCGAAATCTGCCGGGCCTGCGGCTTTGAATTCATTGGCCCCTCCCACGACTCCATCCGCCGCATGGGCCTCAAGACCGAAGCCAAGATCGTCGCCAACAAGGCCAAGGTCCCCTGCGTTCCAGGCTCCGACGGCCCAGTCGATAACGAAAATGAAGCCCTCGACCTCGCCCGGAAAATCGGCTTTCCTGTCCTCATCAAAGCCGCTGCCGGGGGCGGCGGCAAAGGCATGCGCGTCGTCCGCGAAGGAGAAGCCTTCCTCGCCTCCTATCGCACCGCCCGTGCCGAAGCTGAAGCCTCTTTCAAAAATTCCAGCGTCTATCTCGAAAAATATCTCGACAATCCCCGCCACATTGAAGTGCAACTCCTGGCCGACCAGCACGGCAATGTACTGCACTGCTGGGAACGTGACTGCTCTGTTCAGCGACGACACCAGAAACTCGTCGAAGAATCGCCCAGCCCCGTCCTGCCTGATTCCGTCCGCAAAAAAATCTGCGACTCCGCAGTGCGTCTTGCAAAAGAGGTAAACTACTACAACGCAGGCACCTGCGAATTTCTTTACGACCCCAAATCGCAGGAATTCTACTTCATTGAAGTCAATGCCCGCATCCAGGTCGAACACCCGGTCACCGAACTCGTCACCGGCCTCGACCTGATCAAATGGCAAATCCGCATTGCCGCCGGTGAAAAACTTACCCTGGCCCAGAAAGATATTCCTCAGCGAGGCCATTCCATCGAATGTCGTATTAACTGCGAGGACCCTTCCGAAAACTTCCGTCCATCGCCTGGGCTCATCAAGAATGTCATCATTCCGGGCGGCCCCGGCATCCGCTGGGACAGCCACACTGTGGCAGGTTATCGAGTCCCGACCAACTACGATTCCATGGTCGGTAAACTCCTGGTCCACGCCGACTCTCGCGATGAAGCCATCCGCCGAATGAGCCGTGCCCTGCGTGAACTCAGGCTGGAAGGTGTTAACACCACTATCCCCTTCCATCGCATATTAATGCAGGACAAAGACTTCCAGTCAGGGAAATTCGACACGACCTGGCTCGAACGTGAATTCATGCCGACCTATCGCGACCGACTTGAATCACTCTGAGTTGATCACCTACAACTCACCACGCTTTCTTCCTCAGCCGTGAACTTTGTTTCACGGCTGAATTGTGAAGCACGGCCTCCTGCTACTGTTGTCGCATAATCGGCCCGGGCCCACACCTGCACCTGCAAGCCTGAATCATTAAACAAAGTCCTCGCGGCAATCTTTGCTGATCGACCAGTTTGATCGATGAGCATGGCCCACGGCCATTCCCTGCTTCGCGCCCGCTGACACCACTCCCTCCGCCCGGCAACCCAATTGTTAATCCACGCAAAGATTTTGGCCTGCGTAAAGTTTCCGTTTTATTCCTGAATTAACCACCAGGTAAGCTGATTTTTTTGTAAACGAGCTGTTTTCACCCGCAGATGTGATATGAATTGCGTGATAGTAGTTATGCATATACAGGAGCATTACTAGAGAACACCTGACCCCCTGAAAGAGACAGTTGCGAAAATGGCCGGCGAGATCCCTCAACACCTGACCAACGCCGAGCTGCAGGCACGCATCTCGTTGAACATGCGTCAGGCCACGTTCAGGGCCTCCGACACCCACCCATTCCATGCCCAGATCATGCTCGATTATGCCATGCTCAAAGATCGCCATATC
>JBEITT010000166.1:0-6855 GCA_040374745.1 Planctomycetaceae bacterium
GATCCTGTGATTGGCCAAGCGTGACTCCCAGGGAAGTGAATTTGAGTTGTGAACTGCGAAAACTCAAATTACCACGGCCTGGAAGATGTGTTTCACCGGACGGATACCCTGGAAGATGTGTTTCACCGGACGGATACGGAGAATTCCTGATTCGACTGGCAAAGCTGAGCGGCTATCTTGGTTACAACTGAGACTCGCCTCCGGGCAACATGGTCCTCTGGCAGTGCATTGCAAGGTTGAGAGTTATCCAACTTGGATTCTGTCCGGCCCGGGATGTTGGTAATTGAAAGTTTCACCGGACGGAGACCTGCAAGAACGATCACTTTTTCGTGTCAATCGGTTCCAACGGCTTCATTAATCGGTTGGCCTTTTCAGGCTGATTGGTCGCCGCATAGGCTTTTAATAGATTCTGTCTAACATACTCACGCAGGCTCTTGAAGTCAGGAAAATCCAGTTCAGGATTTGGTTCAACAAGCCAGTTTTGCCATGCAGGCTCCCAGAAAGAGAGGGCCTGCATAATCTCTTTTTTCTCGAAATGCCGGTCACCCAAAATCGCTGCTGTCGTGATCAGGCCTTCGAGAGCCTTGCCCGTCATTCGTGAACGGCTACGTAAGTCCCCGGCAATCTTGAACATGCGTTGGCAATTAATATCAGCTTTTTCGAGATCTCCAAGTTCAATTTGAGAACGGCTCAGGAGATAAAGCGTGGACATAAGCAATCCGGATGCCGGCTCATCAGGGCCCATTTTTTTTTCAAATGAGTCATTGAGTTCAAAAAGTCGTTCCATAAGTATCTTTTGAAGTTCGTCAGCCAAAGGCTTTGTCCGCTCATCCTGACCTTGCTGCCAAGCACCAATTCGATTCATGCACAAGGTCAGCGATGACATCCCGTCAGCAAAGAGCTTACGAGCATCGTCGGCTCTCTGAATCGCCTTTTCTTCATTGGTATTGGCACGAATGAATTCAGCTCTTGCAAACGCCAGGTTGGTATCAGAGATCTTTCGCTGGTTAGATTGGGAAATAGCAAAATTCAGAGAAACCAGAACCAGCGTAATCATCAAAACGACGGTCGCGGCCAACGTTGAACTTAGGGCAGGATTCCTCTGGCACCAGCGTTTTAGCTTTAGAAGGGAGCTAGCTGGCCGAGCAAGAATCGGCAGTTGATTTTGATAGCGTTCAAGGTCTTCAGCGAGGGCTAAGGCAGATGAATACCTTTGGCCCGGATCTTTTTCAAGGCACTTCAGGCAGATTGTTTCGAGGTCGCGGGACAATCCGGGCAAGAGTGTTCTTGGCGAAACAGGCAGAGATTTCTGGATCATCGACAGAGTGAGTTGCACATTATCGGTCTTGAAAGGTGGGCGGCCAGTCAGCGATTCGTAAAGAATTACACCGAGTGAATAAATATCGGATGCAGGAGTAAGATTGGCATGTGGATCCAGGCTTTGCTCGGGGGACATATAAGCAGGGGTACCTGGAATTGAGTCCAGATGAGTAAGATCGTGTTCGGAGCCGATAACGATGGAAAGACCAAAATCCAAGAGCTTCGGAACCAAGGTCGGCGAATTCGACTGTGAAGTGGGCGTTGATGAATGCTTGCTGTCGCAGGAACCGTGCTTTTCGATGATCAAAATATTGGATGGCTTAAGGTCGCGGTGCAAAATCCCTTTCGAGTGGGCATAATCCAGAGCATGGGCCAGTTGGGCCAAAACAGAGACCGCCTGAGTTGGTGCTAGCGGAAATTCACGAATCTGTTCTCTTAGATTACGACCCTCGACCAGTTCCATTACGAGAAATGGCCAACCGTTGCTCGAGCCCAATTCGTGAAGTGAGATGATATTGGGATGGTTCAGGCGAGCTTGGTTTTTGGCTTCACGTTCAAGACGGTTCAGAATTTGGGGAGTCAACAATTCCGGACGGATTGTTTTGATAGCCACTCGCCGCTTCAGCTTAAGATCTTCGCACTCTAGAACTGTCCCCATACCACCCTGGCCGATCTTGCGGATAATCAGATAATCGCCAATTTGACGAGTGGGCTCGTTTGAATTATCCAGAGTGGAGTGGAGAGGAAGTTTGGATAATCGGCTTAATTGTGTCGCCGAAATTCGATAGCTTAACGGATAACTGGTCTGAACAATCGGCTCACCTGCTAGCAAATCCAGCCGGCTTTGACATTTTTGGCAGCTCGACAAATGCTCGGTGATGATCGTGGAATCGCCACTTTCAAGAAAACTGATCAGTTGGTCGTCTGCGGGACAATTCATTTCATTTTCTTAGTTAATGTTAGAAGATGAGAGAATCATTCGATTTCCATGCGAAATGGATGTTCAAGCAGAACCATTTCATTATGAATTAATTTACGGACTCGGAATTACGCTGCATAGACATCAACTGTTGTAATTTTTCATTCAATCTCATTCAGGCAGGCATACTGTTGATGAGCCCAGCACGTTCGACAATCTACCAGTTCAATAATTGAACCCGAGACGGACATTGGAAGCCAAGGCTTTTACAGGAAAACAGGGTGGACCGGTCACGCCTCGTGAATGATAGTCATCGATCAGGTTTTCTTTAACTTCCTGGCTCTGATGTGGTATGGTCAACAAAGTCCTGATGTTCAATTTTGATGAGTTGCTTGATAAGACAAATTGTTTTCTGACCATGCGTGAGATGCGATGGACTGACGGCTTCAAATGGCCCATCCTCTGATCTGACGGCATCATTTTTTGGGAAGAGACTCGTAAAGTTAAATATTTCCAAATTTTCCGTAAATCTACCATTTTTGTGTCGAATTTGACTGATCAGAGCAAAGAGTTGTTATAATTCTGACTGATCTCATCGAACTAAACCAATTCCTCATTCACATCGATTCAGTCAGTGGTGCGATTCAAGATTCCTGAATTGATCGATTTGAGCCAGGGATCAAAATACTGGATATGCAACTGTTCCCGGTAAAGAATCAATGGAAAAAGCGATCTGTTCGCCGTAAAACATGGTTGATAAAAGCGATTCCTCCACACGGCAATCATTTCTGCTTGCCCTCCGATCATCAAATAATGAAAACTTGTGGACTATTTTTGTCGAGAAGTACGCACCGTTTTGTTTGTATTGGTGTGGTCGGTGGGGCGCCAATCCCGAAGATGCTGAGGACGTGGTTCAGGAGGTACTTCTTATTGTTTTCAAGTCGATTGAGTCGTTTCAGTTTGATCCGAACGGCTCATTTCGCGGCTGGCTGAAGGTCATCGCCTGGCGATGCTGGAATCTAATCAACGAAAAGCAGCAAAGGTCGCTGGATAAAAACCTCCCGATTCTGAGTGCTCTTGTGATTAATGATACGGCACTCAATTGCCAGGCTCGCGACGAACTGATCAGCTATTTTGATAAAATGGCAGAGGCTGAAATTCTTGAGCTTGCCATGTCAATTGTAAAGGCCAAGGTGGAAGCGAAAACCTGGGAGATCTTTGATCGCACCGAACTTCAGAATCAGGCAAAAAATGTTGTCGCTCTTGAAATGAAGGTCCCGGTTGGACATGTTTATGCCGCAGCCTACCGAGTAAGGAAATTGATCCATCAGGAAGTTAGAAGGATTGATCCACCTTCCGATGAAAATACCAAGGCGAACAACGATCCGATTGTGACAAAATGACTTACCCTATGACGCTCAATTGATCCATGTTCTTGAAAGCGGCAAGCCTTCTTCGCTTATCGAAAACCTGTAAGTATGGAAGTTTTGACCAGACCAGGCTGGAAATGTCGCCCGAACAGACCTTGAAGCCACATGCCAATCTGATGATTCCTGTATCCGACATCTATTATCTTGGCGTTATACACTATGAAACTCTCATCGGGCGACCACCATTCCAGGCCGATCATGTACACATGTTTTTCTCGCTCATTCAGAACGAATCACCCATACCCTCCAGCCAGCTTTTGCCGAGGCTCGACATAGACCTTGAAACCATCTGCCTGAAATGCCTCAACAAACTTAAGGCGGAACCGGGTTGGGTTTCCAATTTTTTAAAAAAATATTCGTACATAAACTCATTTATTTAAAGGACTAACGTGTTTTAATCCGACAGTTTTTCAAAAATTTTTTCCCCTTCTCGAATCAGATTCACACCTCTCGCTCCCTTACATATTTAGCTCTTTTATGAGCACTCGCTGAGACCTCACCAACCGTCGGTTAATCAGCCCAGACTTGCTACGCCAGAACTCGAAGATTCTACACATTCCGGAGATTGCACCACCATGGCCAGATATTTTTCTTTCATATCTTCGGTTTTTGCCGCCCGTGCCGCTGCCCGCCTTGATCGTCGGAGCAAGTCCATTCGCCGGGCCAAGCAGTTTTTGAACGATACCGTGCTGGACCTGCTTGAAGAACGCCAGTTGCTTGCCACTTTCACCTATAACAGTGGCACGGGTCTGCTCGCCGTTGAAACAGACTCCAACAATGAAGCTTTCACGATTATTTCTTCCAGCAATAATGGCAATTACACCATTACCTCAAGCGTGAATTTCAGCGGTACCGGCACAACGGGTCTGTCGGGTGCGGGCACAACCACGCTCACCATCGGCAGCGACATCGCCAATCTGACAACCATCCAGGTTACAAACAATGCCGCCAACTCGGGCTCAAGCCTGATGTTTCTCAGTTCCACTGGCAACTTTGTTGACAATCTCGCCGTCAACTTCACCCACAGCAACACCGGCACCATCACGCTGGGTAATTCGGTCAACTTTTCAGGCGGGGCATCGCTGGCTCTGACTTCAAGCTCGAATGCCATTTCGGTTTCCAGCCCGGTTTCCACAGGCGGCTCGGGCAAAGTGGTTCTGACCGGCCGGAATATCCAGGTCACGGGTAACATCACAACGGACACTGGCGATATTCAGCTTTATGGCAATGGTGGTGGAAGTTATCAGGCGGGCTCGTTTCAAGGCGTGAATCTTACCAGTGTGAACCTGACCAGCAACAGCGGTAATATCACAATTGACGGGCGCGGCGCAGGCAGCTCGGTTTTTGAAGGTGTTTATCTGAATCAGAGTCTGATTCAAACCGGGGGTAATGGCTCCATCAGCCTGACGGGTGTCAGTGGCAATGGCTCCGCAGGTTTAGCCTCTGGCGTTTGCGCAAGTTTCTCCACCGTCAATACGGGCAATGGCTCTCTGGCGGTGTTTGGCACCAGCTTCGGCACGGGAACGGCTTCCCGAGGCGTTTTTCTGGACTCATCCAATGTCAGCACCACGGGCTCCGGCAATCTTATGATCACCGGCAATGCCGCCCGTGGAACGAATTTTGCCTGTGGCGTTAGCGTAGGAGGATCCACGGGCATCATCAGCACGGTCGATGGTACCCTGACGATAAGCGGCACCAGCTTCGCTACCGGGACGTATTCCAGAGGTATTCATATTCAATGTAGCATCAATTCTTTGGGGCACAGGCAATCTTTCGATCACCGGCAACGCCGCCAGTGGAACAGATGATGCCTGTGGCATTTACACAGTTTCTGCCACAGTCAGCACGGTCAATGGCACTCTGGCGGTAAGCGGCACCAGTTTCGCCACGGGATTGGATTCCGCTGGCGTTTATCTGATTGGGTCTCCCAATTTCAACACCACGGGCTCCGGGGCATCGTTAAATATCTCGGGCAGCACACCGGGAAACACCACCGCCGGATTTGGAATTAACCTGGCCGACGGCAAAATCAGTTCAAACGCCACGCCTATCACGCTGACGGCCAACAGTCTGGATATCACAAGTCCTTCCACGGTAAACGCCACCACTGCAGGCACGGTCACAATTCAGACTCTGGGTGCAGGTGTGAATCTGGGCAATGGCACCGATACGTCGTCAAACCTGGGCCTTTCACTAGCGGATTTGAATCAGATCACAGCCGGCACGCTTGTCATCGGCAACAGCACCACTGGTGCAATTGTAAACACAGCCCCCGTCAGCCGGACGAATGCCACGCTGGGAACGAACCTGACACTTAGATCAGGTTTATCTGGTAATTCAATCACGCAAAGCGGTGCCGGGAACCTGACAATCGCCGGCACAGCGTTTTTTGTTGCGGGTGGTTCGGGTTCGAGTCGCAATATCATCTTGAATAATGCGACCAATAATTTCTTTTCCACAGGCTGCATCGTCAGCGTCGGAACAAATGTCACGATCTTTAACAGCAATGCCACTGTGCTGGGATTGACTTTATCCACGAACTTGACCGTCAATTCGCTTTCCGGTGCAATTACGCAGGTTTCGGGCACGGGCATCACAGTCACGGGCACTTCCGATTTCATTTCGCCCGGTAATGCCATCACCCTGAATGGAACCACCAACGACTTTGGCACGATTGCGGCCAATGGCAGTGTGGTAAACATCACCGAAACGAACGACATCACGCTGGGTGCGATTACCTCGCCAGGCGGGCTGACGGTGACTGGCAACGTTGCCAACAGCGGAATCACCACCACTTCAGCGATTACAACCACCGGTGCTGCCAGCGTGACTCTTTTTGGCCGGAATATCATCGTCACAGGCAATATCACCACAGCCGCTGGCGATATTCAGCTTTATGGCAATGGCGGTGGAAGTTATCAGACAGGCTCGTTTGATGGTGTCTGCATCAGCGGCTCAGGCGTGAATGTGAACACAACCAGCGGGAATATCACCATCGATGGCCGGGCTGGTGGTGGATCCGTAAACGAAGGCGTTAATCTGGGTTCATCCAAAGTGCAGTCGAGCGGATCGGGCCGTGTCTCGATCACGGGCATAAGCGGAAATGGATCAGCAAATAATGCCTTTGGCGTTTATGCATTTGGGGCCACCGTCACTACAATTTCAGGCTCTCTCAGTGTCTATGGC
>JBEITT010000216.1:0-1067 GCA_040374745.1 Planctomycetaceae bacterium
AAGAGAGCTGGCTGAATCCGGCCAACTGAGTAGTGAGAAAAACGATTTACCGAAAGGGCTGCTCCAATGTGGGCCGGCCTTTTTTTATTGAAGAGCACCAATTGAGGAGCAAGAGCATGAATCAGCGAAGTATCAACAGTGCCGTGGCACGGGCAACAGGCGAGGACCTACGAAATATCCGCCGGATGGGTTTTACGATTGCCGACCCGTGTGTGGTAAGGCATGACCCTGAGGCTATTTCAGGCTATGCCCGGACGATTGACTGGGATGATTTTCAGCGTAGGCAGGCTGGGGCTGTCACTCTGCAACGGCCACGCAAACGGCTGGCCTGACAAAGAAGTTCGGAACAGATAAGCACAGAGAGATATAAACGAGAGAGGAGCAACCACGATGGGCATGAAAATCAGTGTCGGTTTACAGAAGAAGGTGGGCCAGCCGAATTATGGTTCGCTGGGAGCATCGTGCCATGTCGAGTTTGAAATCGACGCGGCCATGATCGAAAGCAACCTGGACGGATTTCATAACAAGGTCAACGGGGCCTATCTGGCATGCCGCCAGGCGGTCAATACCCAGCTTCGGCAGCAGGAGTTGGGTCAAAGCCAGGCACCATCGGCTGAGAATCGCAAACCGTTACCGGAGAATCATCCACGTTCAGAGCCTGGTCGGGGTGGCACGGTCACACCCAATCAGCTCAAGGCCATTTATGCGATTGCAAAACGGCTGAGGCTCAACCCCCAGCAAATGGTGCACGAGCGGTTCGACCGCTATGTGCCGGAAGATCTGACGATCCGCGAAGCCAGTCAAATCCTTGACGAACTAAAAACCCAACTGCCACCCAGCCGACAAATGACCTGAAATTCAGGGCGTTGAGGCTGGTGTGGTAGGAAAAGCCTGCGACGAAATAGGTGTCGCGGGCTTTTTTTAGTTATTGGGAATTGTCTTTAAATCGATTAAGGCTTTCTCATTTCGAGTGGTCGGTTCTTTCGACATCTAAGATTATTTCTTTTAAAAGACGTCTTTGCGATCCAGAAATAAATTACTTTCATCTTTTGACATTCTTAGCATCT
>JBEITT010000070.1:0-27667 GCA_040374745.1 Planctomycetaceae bacterium
AAAAAACGCCCGAAGAAGCCGGAATCTGACGAAAAACAGCAGGAATAATGCAATTACGATTGCATTTGCATTTCGATTCAATTTAAATTCTTAATCAACAATTCCCCCGGGGAAGCTGCTGGCATGGGCCATGGCTTCACCATGGGGGAAGGTGTGTTGAAATTGAGAGTCTTTAGAATTTCTTTAGTCAGCTGGTCTAAATTCCTTTGGCAGCTGGCCTTTGACCATATCATCAATTTTGGGGTTTTTGACAGAGAGTCGAAACCCTTTTGCCTTAAGCCAGGCTGTGATTGAGTCGAGCATTTCATAAAAAACGGGCGTTACGATGAGTGCAAGAAGCAGTGAAAGAGCCTGCCCACCGATGATGACCTTGGCCATGCTGGCACGGCTGCCTGCACCTGGCCCCTGGCCAAAGGCGATGGGAAGCATGGCTGCGACCAGCATGACAGTTGTCATGAGAATGGGTCGAAGTCGGGTGCGGTTGGCCTGTAGCACAGCTTCGCGGCGGCCGAGGCCTGAGGCTCGCAGTTGGTTGGCGGAGTCGATCTGCAAAATGCCGTTTTTCTTGACGATTCCGATAAGCATAAAGAGACCGAAGAGGCCATAGAGGTCCATATTGGTTCGCCAGAGGACCATGGAAAGCATGCCGAACGGGATGGTAACCGGCAGGGCCATGAGGATGGAGACAGGTAGTGTCCAGCTTTCAAACTGAGCCGCCAGGACGAGAAACATGAAAATGACTGAAATGGCGATAGCCTGCACCATGTAGTAGAGCGTTTCTTTCATGGTGTCGGCCTGGCCGGTGAGTTTCACACCGTAGGCGGCGGGCATATTCATGGCCTTGAGAGCGTCTTCAGAGCGTGTGGTGGCCTGCGAAAGCGAGATGGTGTCGGGGTTTCCGAGCACGGTGACGATGCGCTGGCGGTCGAGGCGTTCGATTTCTGTCGGACCAGTTTTCTGGTCGAGACGGGCGAGGCTTGAGAGTTTCACCAGCCCTGCTTTGGGCGAAGGAAGAGTCATTTTGTAGAGATCTTCCTGAGATCGGCGATCACGCTGGTCGGCCCTCAACCAGACATCGTATTGTTCGGTGCCATCCTTGAAATTTGTGATGGGAAGGCCTCCGACAAGTACACGGAGTGAGTCGGCGATGGTGGCAACGGGGATTCCGAGATCGCTGGCTTTTTCTCGATCAATTGCCACCTGGAATTCAGGCTTACGCAGTGCGAGGGTGGTGTCGAGGTCGGTCATTCCACCCTGATCTTTGAGATTGTTCATCAGGTCGGTGGCATATTTTTCGAGCTGGTTAATATCCGGGCCACCGATATTGATCTGGAAAGTCTGGGCGCGGCGGCCGCCCTGAAAGGCAGAGACGTCATTGACGCCGGAGCGGAGATCAGGGTAATCCAGAAGTATTTTACGGGCATCGGCCTGCAGGTCGAACTGGGTGGTTTCCGACTTGCGTTCCTCCAGTTCGGTCATTCTGACATAGATCGAAGCGCGGGTGACATCGCCCTGCCCCTTCACGGCCCGGGATGTGTTGGTCACGCCCACGGTGGAAAAGATATTCTGGATTTCCGGCAGTTTTCGGAGCTTGGCTTCGAGGTCGCGGACAATTTCATCGGTTCGTTGCAGGGTGTAGCCTTCAGGTGTGGTGATGGAGATTTCGAATTCGCTCTGGTCGTCGCGAGGGATCAGGGCAAAGCCCATGATGCCACCGATGGGTACGGTGGATGCAATGACGCCGATGGTCAGAAGCACGATGATAAACTTGTGCCGCAGCGACCAGCCGAGAAGTGCGACATAACCGCCTTCGACAATTCGCCAGAGGAGGCCCGACTTACTGGCCGCGTGGCCGTGGGCTCCGCTTTCAAGTTTCAGAAAACGGCTGCAGAGCATGGGGGTGAGAGTGAAGCTGACAAAGAGGCTCATGGCAATGGCGAAGGCGACAGTCAGGCCGAAGCTGGAGAAGAAGCGGCCTACAATGCCCCCCATGAAGCCGATGGGGACAAAAATGACAATAAGCGAAAGACTGGTTGCCAGCACCGCGAGGGCAATTTCTTTGGTGCCAATGATAGATGCCGTGAGGCCGTCCATGCCGTCTTCTTCCATATGGCGGAAGATGTTTTCATGAACCACAACAGCGTCGTCGATCACGATTCCGATGGCGAGGATCAGGCCGAGCATGGTGATGTTGTCGATGGTATAACCCATCAGCGACATGAACATGAAGGTGGGAACAATGGATGTCGGGATGGCGAGCGTGGCGATGATGGTGGTTCGCCAGTCGCGGATAAACAGCAGGATTGTGGCAGAGACCAGCACGGCGGCCAGCACAAGGTGGAATTTAACTTCTTCAATCGACTTGACGATGAAGCGGCTCTGGTCGCGGATGATTTCAACGCGGATGTCGTCAGGCAGCGATGTCTTGATCTGCTCAAGCCTTGTTTTGAGCTTTTCAACCACTTTTACAGTGTTCGTCCCCGACTGTTTCTGGATGACGAGACTGACTGCCGACTGACCGTCGAGCCGGGTCAGCGAGCGGGGCTCTTCAAACGAATCTTCAGCCCTGCCGACATCCTTGATTCGAATGGGGTAGCCGTTTCGATTGGTGATAATCAGGTTTCCGAATTCATCTGCGGTGTTCAGGCGGCCGAGTGTTCGCAGAACAACTTCGCGGGCACCCTGGTCAATTCGACCGCCGGGCACTTCAAGGTTCTGGGAAACAAGGGCGGAACGAACATCTTCGACCGAAAGTTCATGGCCGGCAAGTCGTTCTATGTCCACGACAATGTTAATGGCACGGGTCTGCCCGCCCGTGATCGAGATATTACCAACGCCGTCGATCGTTTCCAGGCGTTCTTTCAGCTGGCGGCGGGCGATTTCGGTAACTTCGCGGATGTCACGGCGGCCTGAGACGACAAGAGTCAGAACCGGAATCGAGCCTGTTTCGAATTTGTCGATAATCGGAGTTTCGGTCTCGGTAGGAAGCGTTTGCAGGATTGTGCTGACCTTATCCCTTACTTCCTGCACGCCCACATCGCCGTTCTTGGAAAGCACGAACTGAACGGTGACGACCGAGACGCCCTCGTTGCTGATCGATCGCAGTTCCTGAATTCCGGAAACGGTATTGATGATGTCTTCAAGTGGTTTGGTGACAGTGGTTTCAATCTCTTCAACACTGGCCCCGGGCAGCACTGTGGTGACAGTGCAGACAGGGAAGTCAACATTAGGGAATTGATCAACACCCAGCGAAAAATAGGAGAAAATGCCCAGCACAACGGGCACAAGCATGAGCACCCATGTGAAAACCGGCCGGCGGATACAGATCTCCGAAATCGTCACGGATCAGGCTCCGAAAAATGTCGTTGCTGGGTATCGCTGCGAAAGATGTTGAAAGAATGAGACCGGGAAGATCATCCAGCCTGTTTTGGCTGAGATCCCGTTGCAGTTTTGGTCGCCGTATTTTTGGCGGGCTCGGCATTTTTGGTTTCGCCAGGGCTGGTCTGGCCCGAATCTTTGAGTTCTTCCAGTGTTTTTATACGAACTGGAGAGCCGTCGGCGAGTTGGCTCTGGCCACTGGTCACCACATCACCGCCACGGGGCAGATCGCCAACAACTTCAACCCAGTCAACGCCTTCAGTGTCTGTCGCGACCTTGATTTCGCGGACGGCTTTTTTGGTTGGCGACTTTTCATCGTCAACCACCAGGAAGACTTTTGTCACGCCCACAGTTCGCACAACTCCCTCGATGGGTACAACAATCCCTGAACTTTTGCGGTCGATCATGACATCAGCCTTGGCGAAACCGCCTGGATGAAGCTCGTTCTGCAGGTTGGGGATGGTCGCCTCAAGCTGGAATGTGCGGGTGACAGGGTCTACCGAAGGGTTCACACGCGTGACTTTTCCCTTAAAATTACGGCCTTCGATAGAGGAAACCTCAAGCGTCACTTCCTGCCCGACCTGAACCTGGTTGGAATAGCGTTCCGGCACTTTGGCAAGGTATTTCAAGGGGTTTTCGATGACAAGCTCGGCCACCGGCTCGCCATCGCGGATGAACTGCCCTTCCGATACCATTCTTTTGGTAATGGCATATTGAAATTCAGTGCCGTCAGGCGGCAGCGTTTTGGGCTGGGGGATACGGATTGTCATTTCCGTAAGGATTTGGCGGGCTACGTCAATTGCCGACTGTGCGACCTGTGCCCCGGCAAATATGGCGGAAGTCTGCACTCGCGAGGCATTAAGACCGGCTTCGGCGGCCCTCACATCGTTCTCGGCGTCCTGAAGTTCCTGGGCAGAGCCGGCACCTCGCTGGCTTATGGCTCGCTGCCTGGTCAGGTTCTGAACTGCTTTTTCAAGGGCGATCTTGGTCTGTGCAACTGAGGGGACATTATCAATATCTTTCTCTGTCAGCTTTTGCGGCAGTTCCTGCAGGCCCAGGCGGGCAACTTCGGCCTGATAAGTTCGTTCAGCCTGAATCAGGGCCAGCCGGGCATCGACGGGGTCTAGTTCCACCAGCACTTCACCGGGCTTAACGCGGTCGCCAATGTCATGGTTTACCTTTAACACACGGCCGCCTTTTTTGGCACCAAGTTGAAACTCTTCCCAGCCCTTCAGGCTGCCAACTACATCGATTTTGCGTTCAATAGCCCTGACAACCATGGGTTTAACAGTAATTGGAATGACTTTTGGACCCGTATCAACGGTTGACTGTTTCTGGGCTTCGCCGCAGCCAGAAAAACCGCCAAGAATAACCAGCAGAATGGTTGCAAATGCAATGGGTCGGGCATGCAAAATCAGACGGACGTTCACTTTGTAGGACCTCGGGAAAACTGTTGCTTGATATAAGAATATGCTGATGTGTCAGGATGTTGTGGGGCTTCTGAGAAAGCCGCCGTCGAGATCAGCGATCAGGCGGCGGGCCAGGATGTCGGCAGGTTCGTGCCACAGTGGCGATTCTGGGTTGTAGAGAATATCAATGACGGTTGAGACCATCTGTCCATTCACGGCGCGAAGATAGGCCTCAATTCGGGCATCTGACAGCTGGCTCGTTTCGGGGCGTCGCATGACGATTGACATCAGTAATTCGCGGGCCCTCAGCCCGAAGGAACCCACGGCATCGGCCAGATCAGCACCCAGGGGGCCGAAATAAAGGGCGAAAACGAATCGGGCACGGTCGGGGTCATCGCGGCTGAAATGAATCTGCAGGCTGAGCCACTCGACCTGGGAGTCCAGTGGATTCAAAGCAACCTTTTCGGCCTGCTTCATCGCTTCCAGAAGGCGTTCCAGTGGCTCTATCACCAGGTGGCGTGCAAGCTGTTCCTTGCTCTTGAAGTAGTAATAGAGCATTGGCTTTGTCACGCCGGCCGCTTCCACAATCTCGTTTACTGAGGTGGCTGTATAGCCTTTTCGGGCAAATAGTTTCAAAGCCGTTCGAGCCAAGTGCTCGGCCACCGGGCCAGGCTCGGGGCTTTTCAGCGAAGGAATCTCAGATGGTGTGGTCAGGGCTGTGTCAGGTGACAAAGGTCAGGATGCTCAGGGAGTTTTTCTACTTACCGGTTGGTAAACAGAATAGCAATTTGACCATGGAATTTCCAGAAGATAAGCGGATTGCACGAATTTTTCAGGGTAAATTTGGCGAGAGAGTTATTGGTAGCGATGAAAAAACCTCACTCCCGGGTTGGGAGTGAGGTTTGTGATGACCGAGATTAACCGGCAGCGAATTATTCGGCAGGAGGTTGGTCGCCGCCCAGCGAGAAGAGAGGTCCACGACCGCCCAGGCCGCCCTTGAGGGCCGAGGAGTCCTGTTTTGGCTGGCCACCGCCACCTTGCGATTGGTCGGCTGCCTCTTCTTTTTCGCCTTCTTCGCCTTCCCAGCCGGCCTTCTTACGGGAAAGACCGATCTTGCGGTCGTTGCGATCAACACGCAGCACACGCACTTCGATCTCGTCGCCAACCTTCACAATGTCTTCCGGGCTTTCCACCTTGTGGTCGGCCAGTTCGCTGATGTGAAGCAGACCTTCAAGACCTGGTTCCAGCTCGACAAAGACACCGAAATTGGTGAGCTTGGTGACCTTGCCCTTGACGGTGTCGCCAGGCTCGTAGCGGTTTGGAATGTCGGTTTCCCATGGATCCTGACGCAGTTGCTTCAGGCCAAGAGCGATTCGCTTGCGGTCCTGATCGACCGACAGCACCTGGCAACTGACTTTCTGGCCTTTTTCCAGCAGTTCGTTGGGGTGGCCGATCTTGCGTGTCCACGACATGTCGGAGATGTGCAGCAGGCCATCAATTCCTTCCTCGATTTCGATGAAGGCACCGTAGTTGGTCAGGTTCCTGACAACACCTTCGACCATTGTGCCGGTCGGGTATTTGTCGGCCACCTGCTCCCATGGGTTGACCTGGGTTTGCTTCATGCCCAGTGAGATTTCCTGCTTGTCTCGGTTGATACCAAGCACCACCACCGTGATCTTGTCGCCAGGGCTGACAAGTTCGCTTGGGTGGTTAATGCGTTTGGTCCACGACATTTCGGAAATGTGCACCAGGCCCTCGATGCCTTCTTCCAGCTTCACGAAGGCACCATAGGACATGACATTGACGACTTCGCCGGTAACCTTCGAGCCGACTGGATACTTCTCGGCAACGCCTTCCCACGGGCTGGCTGACTTCTGCTTCAGGCCCAGGGCGATCTTTTCGCGGTCGCGATCGATCGAGAGCACCATCACTTCCACCTGGTCGTCGATGCGAACCATGTCGCTCGGGTGGTTGATCCGGCCCCACGACATATCGGTGATGTGCAACAGACCGTCGATGCCGCCAAGGTCAACAAAGGCACCGAAGTCGGCAATGTTCTTGACCGTACCGGTGCGAAGCTGGTTGACCTGAATTTCATCAAGCAACTTCTTTTTCTGTTCTTCACGCGTGTTTTCGATGAGCTTGCGGCGACTCACCACGATGTTGCGGCGAGATTCGTCAATCTTCAGAATCACGCACTTGACCGACTGACCAACAAATTCCTGAATGTCGGACGGCCGTCGAATATCAACCTGGCTGGCCGGCAAAAATACATTCACGCCAATATCAACAAGCAGGCCGCCCTTGATCTTGCGGCTGACCAGACCTTCAACGACATCGCCTTCATGATGCTTGGCGATCACGTTCTCCCAGGCCCGCATGCGGAAGGCCTTGCGACGCGAGAGATGAACCTCGCTGGTTTCGTCCTCCATGTCTTCAAGGAGAACTTCCACTTCGTCGCCGGGCTGCGGAGGAGACTCTTCTTCCCACTCGTTAAGCGGGACAAGCCCTTCGGCCTTGAAGCCGATATCCACAATCACGCGATCACCATCGACACTGATCACCCGACCGGTGACTATCGTGCCAATATCAAAACTGGGGCTGCCGACCTGAAGGTCGTCCATACCCATGGAGTCAGAACCTACAAAGGCTTCCAGCTCGTCTTCAGTAACATCGAAATCGTTGATAAGGTTGCGATCGACCATCGACTTGACCATGCCGGCCAGGAATCATGAAGCAGAATCAACCGTGGCCAGAGCCCGGAAGACCTAACCCCACAACCACCACCGGTTCCTGTTGTTAACCTATTGGGAGACAGAACCTAACGCCATTAGAACGCATTCACGTGGCGATAGTAACGCATTGTGGTGTATCATAGCGTATAACAAATCGGGTAACAATCCCGAACCGACCCAGATTTTGTCAATATGCAGGCAAAGGCTCATTTCCATGGCCGATAACCATTCTTTCGACATTGTGAGCGAAATTAACGACGTTGAAATGCACAACGCCGTTACCCAGGCCCAGCACGAAATTACTGTGCGATATGACTTTAAGGGCACCAAGGCAACAATCGACTGGGATAAGAAAAACCACACCCTGACCCTGCTGGCCGACCATAAGGCCCAGTTGGAGACAGTCATTCAGGTGATTCGCGAAAAAATGGCTAAACGAGGCGTTGCTGTCAGTGCGATCAAGCGAGGCAAGATTGAAGAAGCATCGCACGACAGCGTGCGTGAAGTTCTGACGATGCACAGGGGCATTAACACCGACGATGCCCGGGCGATGGTCAAGGCGATCAAGAACCTGGGAATCAAGGTGCAGGCCCAGATAATGGATGAAAAAGTGCGAGTGACTGGCAAGAAAATCGACGACCTGCAGGCCGTTATTGCCCATTTCAAAGCGAATAGTCCCGGCTTTCCCCTGCAGTTTATCAATATGCAGTGAGCCGCTTTTCAGTGAGCTTTCCTGCCTGATCGATTGCAATCAGCCCTGATGGTTCTGGATTCGGTTGTGGCGGGTTGAAAATAACGGTGTTGTGTTGCTGCTTTCAGGATATAATGTCAACAGTCAGGTGAATGGCTTGATCAACTCCCGCCCCGAATGTGGGCCTGGCATAAACCAGCGGCAAGCACGATGATAAATCAATTCAGGATCAGTGCTTATTTCAGGCTGTTGCTGGCGATGACACTTTGCCTGACAGCCCGTTATGTTCCGGCCGATTCGATCGTGAGTTTCCGGCGGGAGGTGCAGCCGCTGCTTACGAAACTGGGATGTAACTCAGGGCCGTGCCATGGCAACCTGACGGGCAAGGGTGGGTTAAAGCTGAGCCTGCGTGGAGAAGACCCGGGCGGTGACTGGTATGTGCTGACACACGATGCCGGCGGTCGCCGCATCAGCCTGGCCCAGCCTGAAAAAAGCCTGCTTGTGGCCAAACCGGGCGGGCTGATTGCCCATGAAGGGGGTGTCAGATTCAAGCCGCAGGATCAGGCAGGACAATTACTTGAGAAATGGATTCGCCAGGGGGCCGGCGATGATGGCGATTCTGGGCCCCAGCTGAATCGGCTGGAAGTGAGCCCTGCCGAGACCTGGCAGGAATCAGCCAGGGGGCGGGAAATCAGCCTGAAAGTGACTGCGCACTGGACTGATGGACGCCAGACTGATGTAACAAGCCTGGCAAGTTTTGACATCAATGACCCATCAGGGGCCGTAATTACACCGCATGGCGATTTCACGGCGGAACGGCCTGGTGAATGGGTAGTGGGCGTGCGTTATCTGGGCGGGCATGGCGTGAGCCGGCTTGTATTTCTTGAGGAAAATCCAGGTTATGCCTGGCAGGGCCCTGTGGCTGAAAATGCAATTGATTCAGCCGTATTTAACCGTCTGCAGAAATTGAGACGAAATCCATCATCATTGGCGAATGATCATATAATCATACGTCGGTTGTTTCTTGATCTTCTGGGTGTATTGCCGACCCCTGCCGAGATTGCCGCATATGAAGCCGACCATTCGGCTGATCGTTATGAAAAGTTGGTGAACAGGCTTCTTGAGAGACAGGAATTTGCGGAATTCTGGGCCTTGAAGTGGTCGGACCTGCTGCGAAACGAGCCGAAGGTGATGGGCCAGAAGGGCAATTGGCAGTTTCAGCGATGGTTGCGGGATCAATTTGCCCAGGACAGGCCGATGGACCAGTTTGCGGCCGAATTAATTACGACAACAGGCAGCACATGGAATGCTCCATGGGCTTCGTTTCACAGGACCAATCGCGATCCGGAGACAGCCGCCGAGACCTTTGCCCAGGTTTTTCTGGGCTATCGGCTGCAATGTGCCCGGTGCCACAATCATCCGTCAGACGTGTGGACTCAGAATGATTATTACGGGCTGGCAGCGAGCTTTGCGAACCTGCGGCGCAAGGATATTAATAATGTGCGACGGGACCGGTTTGACAAGCATGAATTTAATGGCGATGAGGTAATTTATTTTGATGGTCGGCCCGAGATAATCCAGCCGAGGTCGGGCGAAACGCTTCAGGCAAAGCCCTTGGGCGGCAATGTATTGGGTGCCGTGAGTGAAGAGGCCCCGGATGCTGCCCTGCGACATCTGGCCGACTGGCTGACCCATGACAATCGACAATTTTCAAGGAACATAGCGAATCGGGTTTGGTTTCAGCTGATGGGCAGGGGTGTGGTTGACCCGGTGGATGATTTTCGTGATTCCAATCCGCCATCGAATCCGGAACTTCTGGATGAACTTGAAAAAGCCTTTGTGGCTGGTGGAAGGAGGCTGAAGCCTTTGGCCCGCATGATTGTGATGAGCACGGTTTACAGGCTTGATTCAAAGCCTGCCGGGAAATATGCAGCCACGGAAGCAGATTTTGGGCGTTCGGTCATTCGGCTTCTGCCTGCTGAAGTGATTCGTGATATTGTCGATCAGGCAACGGGTTTTGTTCGAAGCCAGGAGGACGCGCCTGATGGTTTGCGGGCGGGGCAAATGGCGACGGCCAATACGCGTGGCGAGGAATTTATGAAAGTCTTCGGCAAACCGCAACGACTATTGTCGTGCGAATGTGAGCGAAGCGACGAGACAACGCTGGCCCAGGCTTTCCAGCTGATTAATGGCGAAACGGTGCGTGCCGCATTAGAGAACACTGAGAACAGGATCGGGCGACTTTTGCGATTGTCTGAGCGAGACCCGGAGGCGGCAATTAATGAGCTTTTTCTTGCAAGCCTGAGTCGGCGGCCATCGGCGGCGGAAGTTGCGAAACTGCGTCAATATCTGGCTGGGGCGAGTGACAGGCGGGCGGCCTGGGAAGATGTGGTCTGGGCGACGCTGAATGCCAAGGAATTTCTTTTCCGGCATTGATTCTGACAAGAATTGCGGGAATGAGGGGGGCCTGGAATGAGCCTGGAGATGGAAGATTATCGCACATCGCTGGCTTTGCCGGTATCTCGTCGGCACCTTCTGACGGCTGGATTTGGTGGCCTGTTTGGCTTGAATCTGCCAAGATTGCTGGCTGCCGATGAAAAAAATGCCACGGGGCTGGCACCTCGCGTGAAATCAGTGATATTTCTGCATCAATGGGGTGGGCCGAGCCACATCGACACCTTTGATATGAAGCCTGATGCACCGGCGGGCATGCGTGGTGATTTTTTACCAATTTCGTCAAGCGTGCCTGGGCTGAACCTGTGCGAGCATTTGCCGCGGTTTTCGAAAATACTGCATCAGTTTGCCCAGGTGCGCACGGTGCAGCACCGCATGAAAAATCATAATTCAGCCGGATATTACAGCTTGTCAGGTCATATTCCGCCGCTGGATGACCAAAGATTGCGTGACAGTCAGGAGTTGTATCCGGCCATGGGCAGCGTGGTCAGCCGGTTTCGGCCGGTGTCTGATCCGGCATTACCGACATTTGTTTCCTATCCGCACAAGATTGCTGACGGCAGCCAGACGCCAGGGCAATTTGCCAGCTTTCTGGGCAAGGTGCATGACCCGTTTTATGTTGGCCAGGATCCGAACAGCCATGATTTTCGTCTGCCTGAACTGAGCCTGCCGGAGACAATGTCGCTGGCAAGGCTTGATAACAGGCGTGATTTGGTGCGTCTGATTGACGAACAGGCGAGATTGCTTGAGAATTCGGCGGCGGCAAGTGGCGTGGACCGATTCCAGGACAGGGCGATTTCGATGCTGACATCGCCCCGGCTCAAGGCGGCTTTTGATCTTTCACAAGAGACAGACGCTGTGCGAGACGCCTATGGCCGCACGACTTATGGGCAGAGTTGCCTGCTGGCCCGGCGACTGGTTGAGGCAGGCGTGCGATTTGTGACGGTTTATTTTGCCAGGTCGATTGGCAATGGCGGCAAGGGTGGCGACGGCGGCTGGGACACGCACAAGCAGAATTTCTCGGATTTGAAAAACCGGCTTTTACCGATGACCGACCAGACAGTGCCGACCCTGATGGAAGACTTGAAATTGCGTGGCCTGCTGGATGATACACTTGTCGTCTGGACAGGTGAAATGGGGCGGTCGCCGCGAATTGGCGACCAGGACCCGCAGGGCCGCGGCCACTGGCCGATGTGCTACACTGCGCTATTTGCCGGTGGCGGGGTGAAGGGCGGTTTTGTGTATGGGGCGAGCGACAAAACGGGAGCCTTCCCGACAACGGCACCGGTTCGCCCAGATGATCTTTCGGCCACTATTTTCAGAAGTCTGGGGATTGACCCTGCAACGGAGATGATCGACACGCTTGGCCGCCCGCTACCCGCTTCAACCGGGCGAAGCCTTGACGAGATATTTACATGATATGAAAAACAATTGTGCATGTGTTGATTTAAACAATAGCTGGTAATGGGGGAAATCATGAGCGAGCCACCGGTTGATATTAAGGCAAGACAGGTTGATGGGGTGTTGGAACTTGCATGGCAAGAAGCAGAAGAATCCGTGCGGCTGCCTTACAAGCATCTGAGAGCTGAATGCCCATGTGCCGGATGCAAGGATGAATGGACAGGGGCCCGGATTCTGGACCCGGCGACTATCGACCCGAATATCAAGATTCAGGATATGGAACTGGTGGGGTCGTATGCCCTGAAAATAGGCTGGAGCGACGGGCATGGTTCAGGGCTTTTTACATGGGAAAATCTTCGCAGGATATGCGACGGATACAAGGCCCAGGCCGGATGACGGGAGATGTCTGCCCTGCCCTCGTGGACAATTGCCATACCGACATATAATGGTGCAGCGTTTCTGAAAGAGACGCTGCGCAGTGTGATGGCTCAGTGCTCGCAGGGTTTTGAACTGATTGTCTGTGATGATCGTTCGACAGATGACAGTGTTAAGATTGTCAGGGAAATTTGCGGGCATCGTGCTGATTTACATCTGAATGAGACTGGGGTGAATCTCGGCCTGGCGGGCAACTGGAACCGGTGTGTGGAGGTGGCCAGCGGCGAATGGGTGACGATACTGCATCAGGATGACCTGCTTACGCCTGGCTTTGTTGAAAATCATCGAAATATGGCTGTCAGGAATATCGGGATCGGCATGGTTACCGGCCCGGCCGGTTTTATTGATACTGATGGAAATGCAATTGAATGGCTTGATGACCCAAATGAAATTGTTTGGCCGGAAAGTGAATTTGCCCTTTGGGGATCGAACCAAATGGCCAAATTGCTGGTGAAATGTAATCCGCTGAGGTGCCCGGCAACGAGCTTTCGGCGCGACTTGCACCAGAAACTGGGCGGGTTTGATGCGAAATGGAACTATGTAGTTGACTGGGATTTCTGGTATCGGCTGAGTCGCCAGGGAGATGTCGCGTTTCTACATGAAAGGCTGGCTTTTCAGCGGTGGCACCAGGCGAGTGAGACGCACAGGCTGGCCAGGGGCACGGTTGATCTTGAAGAGAACGAGGCGATGATGAATCGAATCCTCGATGAAAATTTCAATCAAAAAGACGAACGGATTGTATTTGAAAAGGCGATTCGACAACGAATGGCCCGAGCCTGGCTCGCAAGGTCTTATCAGGCTTCAGTTGTGGGTGACCGCAGGCTGGAATTGAAATCGCTGCGGCATGCCTTCAAGGCTGATTCAGTCAGAACGCTTAGAGCGTTGGCAACAAGCCCAAGGCTGGCAGCCAGGCTTATGCTGGGCAGCATTTTCCGAGCGAGGTGAATTAAATCTATTCAACCACGCGCAGCACGTCGTTCTTTTTTATGGCAAGGGGATAAGCCTCACGGCCAAATTCGATATGGCAGTCGTAAAACACACCCTGCGTGGCTGAGGCAGGAATGTCGAAAGTGGCCATGATCAGATTTTTCTCGCGATCAACCTGTTTGGCGACAAACGGGCCGATCTGAACCCAGTCGGGCTTGCCTTCAGGCAGAGCCGGGCCACGAATTACATTTTCAGGCTCAAGTTCGATACGGATCACGTGCGACTTGCCCCGGCTGACATTGCCCGGGCTGACAGACGTAATAACTGGCTTCTCCCGGCTGCCTGCCTGGGTGTTGTTTTCAATTGCACCCTTGCGGCTAAACCGCAGGCCGCGGTTATTGGAAGGTTCGACCACGCCGGCATAGCCGCCGAGAATATAGGGGAATCGGCCAGGGGTGACATGATAATGGTAGCCTCTGACATTGTCAGAATGGCCGTTACAGACGTCGAGAGCCTTTTCGCCGCCGGCATCGCGGGCCATTTCACCCGATGATTCATAAGGCCCGTAAAGCGGAAAGCCGTCGAATGCCAGGCCCAACAGGGGCGAGTGCTGCATGCCTCTATCAATAAAGGGCGATTTGACACAGCTTGGATATTTGTGATAGTGATAAACGCCGGTTTGTTGCGGGTGGCCACAGCAGGCATCAAGCCAGACTTCAGAATAGCCTTCTACGGCGTTCATACCCTCCATTTCAAAGGGATTGAAGAAAACAACACCGTTTAATGCCATGCCTATGGGCCCCATGGGCAGGCGGGTGATTTCGTCGGCCTTCTGCGGCTTGAGGGGAAAGCGGAAATGAAAGTCCTGAACCTCAATCGAGTTGGGGTTTCGGCTGTTGGGAAAGATGGCGGTGGCGTGGTTCGGATAGCCCTGACTATTGACAATAAGAAAACGATCGTCGTGCGAGATTTTCAGGTTGTCGATACCGTCGTTGTTGGAATCCTTCATGTGATAGGAAAAGAGGTCGAGATAGCGATCGCTGTCTTTGAAGTAATAAAGAGGTTTGGTACCTTCTTTGAGATACCAGAATCCGCCGATCGGCTTAAGTTCTTTAGGCTCAACTTCGACTTTCGCATGGCCGACCTGAAAGCCTTTTGAGAAGGCAGGAGAGGCGAGAAAAAGCCCTGTGGCAAGCGATTGATGGAATAGGCGGCGATTCATTTTTTTTCCGACATGAAGCTGAAAATGTGATTGCCCGGAACGACATTGATTGCATTAAGGCTATTGCGGCTTGGATTTTGTGCCAATCTGCCACTGCACAAGTATCAGTTTGCCGTCTTCGGGCGGATGATAGAATCCAGGCGGGCCACCGGGGCCACCACCCGGGCCGCCTTTGCGTCTGGGGCCCCGGCCCTTTTTGGCGAAATCAGGCGGTGGGCCGGGCGGGCCCAGCAGTCGCCCGAAAAAGCCTTTTTCCTGAGGGCCAAAAGCCTTCTTTTCAGTCTCAGAAGGTCGCGAAATGCTATCGCCAGTAGACTTTTCGTCAGGGCCGCCTGGCGGGCCCGGCCTGCGTCTCAGTGCTGTTTCAAGCGTTATCATAGATTTGTTTATGAGTGTGTCATCAGTTGGCAGGCGATTCCTGATTGAATTAATTTCATTTAATGATGTAAGAATATAAACAGCTTGCTGACCACCAGACCACTGGCTGATACCATCGCGGAATTGGCTGGCCCGCCCGGCGGGTGAAATGCCATCGTTCGGTGGGCCGTCAAACATGTCAGGGCCACCGGGGCCACCGGGCCCCATGGGGCGATCGGGGCGGGGGCGGCGATGAAAGCCCTCGACAGGGGCGAGTTTCCAGCCTCCGACAAAGTCAAAATGTTGGAGAATGCCGCTGTCGCTGATGACGATGCTGCCGGGGGGGACCTGTTTTTGAAGTTCGGTGGTCAGTTGGGCAAGGTCGGTGTTGTCGCGCTTGAGCGGCAACAGTTCGATGATTGAAAGAGGCAGGCCCCAAAGCAGATTCAGCATGAAAAGGCCACGTGCAAGGCGGCGGGTGCGATCGGGGCTGGCGGGCATTTCAAGGGCCAGTGAATAACAGGCAGCAATCGAATAAATATAAAAGGTGGGCAGGAAGAACCGCATGTTTTTGGGGTTGGCGTGGAAATAATAGGCGAAATAGAGCAGCGTGACAGGCAGCACCAGCAACAGCAGCAGAATGCCGCGGGTGCGTGTTTCGCGGTTTGTGCATAGTTTTTTCAGGCCCCTGATACCCATCAGGAAGACGGCGAAGGCACCAATGCCGAAAAGCATGAGCAGATAGGGAATGGCGTAGCGAACGAAGTAGGAGAGGGCGAAGCCGGTTTGTTCACCTGAGACACTGTAGCCAGTTTTCCAGAAGGCGCCGAAGGCGAGCTGATTACGAACAGCCAGAGCACCCATAGGCACGCAGGCGGCGAGGATACCGGCGACGAGGGTTTTCAGGCCATCAGAGGGTCGCCACAGCATTATTACAAATATTGCAGAGGCGATAATGAAGAGGGCTTCTGCATAGCGTATGGTGGGAATCATGCCGAGGCAGAAGCCGGCGAGCATGGCCCAGGCAGGAGATTTGGCGACTTCCCAGCGGGCAAGACCAAAAAGGCCCCAGAGCAAAAAGAAGCAGACGGCGGTGTGTGAATCAGCCCCCAGGGCGTGGGCGTTAGCATAGGGGTTAAAGAACATGAGAAGAGCAGCGAGAAGGCCCCAGGCCGGCCCGGCCCACTGGCGAACGATGAGGAAAAGGGCCAGGAGCGAGGCTGTGCCCATGAGCGGAATGACCCAAAGACTGGCATTGGGGCTGATGAACTTGTAGATGATGGCCAGAAGTGCAGGAAGGCCAGGCGGATATTGACCGTAGTAGTGGCCTTCAGCAACTTTCATCCAGTGGTCGCCGACATATTGTGAAGGATTTTCGATGACGATGTCGGAGCGGCCATTTTCAGCGATGAGCCGGGCCTGGGCCAGGTAGCCATTGGCGTCGGGCGTTGAGATTGCCGGGGCGAAAAAAGCAGATAAAAATAGGATATGCGTGATGAGCAGCAGAATTATGGCTGGCCAGCCATTGCCCTTGGTGGCAAATCGCACGAGGGGGCTGGTGAATTTATCGATATTCATTTAAAAAGCCTCGGTTGGTCTGGCTTTTGCACATTCAGGTTCGGTCAAACCTGTGTCTTTGCCAATTCGTTTAATTTATAACTTACCTTCGTTTATCTGTGGGTATCAGTTTGTAACAGAATGATAATTTCGCGAAAGTGAAGTATTAATAAAAGAGCCCGCCTGGTTGTAACAGCCAGAGATGTTCTGGTTGTTTCAACAGGCGAGCGGGCAAAAGGCTGGCTTTATTATTTGCCAGGGTCGAATGGTAATGCTGATTTATGCACACAAAGGCGTAGTTTGCCATCTTTGCATCGACGAAACACGAATGTTTTGTCAACCATCACTTCATTGCCCTTACTGTCAGTCAGATAGACATTGCCCATGGTGATGGCGATGTCGTCATGAATTTGAATGCCATTTTCGGCGGCGTTGTTGTCGTAACGAACCTTGACCCACTGTTTCAGGGCGAAGCCGGAGTCTTCGGGAAAATTACTGTCGCCGCCCACGAAATAAGCCATGGCACCGGCCCGGGTGGGGCGAAACGTGTTTTTGCCGGAGGCCAGAGTCGGTTTGAAAAAGACTTTGCCTTCCTGATAGTCGTAGAGGTTGTCGATGACAGAAGCGGCTGCTGCCCTGTAATCGCCACCCGACTTATAGACCTGCCCGATTTTCACCAGCCCATCGCACCAGGCCTGCTGGGCGGCATTGACTTCGGCTTCGGTAATGGCTGCCCTGGTAGTTGAATCGGCCGCAAGGGCTGAAGCTGTTGAAAGAAACAGGAGTGTCAGGAAAGAGGCCTGCAGGGTTCGAGCCGGAGAAATGAAGAACTGTTGCATGTCAATCATACCTGAGATACAGTTTTATGGACCGGTTTGTTGAGAGAATTAATTATAATAAAACGAATTATTCAAGGAAGGCAATCCTCTTTCAGGCTTTATCCATTCCATAATTGAATCTGGTTGGCCTGCATAGATCTTTCGCTTTCAGGGGTATGGCCTGATGATTAATTATGACGGATGTCGTTCATCAGGCCACATTGTTGTGATGCTGCCTGCTTTGCCGGGGGAAATTGCCAAGTTGCCCTGTGTTTCTCATATCGGTGCCGTTGAGCTGTGGGTTGTAGGCCAGAAACGCAGCGGTTACATAGCGAAGAAAGATGAAGAATTCATGGTCGCGGACATTGCGTGCCATCCCTGTGAAGTCGCAGCTCTCGCCACCGTTTCGAAAGCTATAGTCGCTCCGCCAGTTGATGTAAGCCATGGTCAGTAGTTCGGCCCTGAGGGTATTGGCTGACTGCTGGGTCTGGTTGTAGTTGTTGATCTGGCCGGTGGTGTCATTTTCAAACATGCCCAGGCTGACGTTGCCGGGTTCAAGCAGCATGTAAATATTGGGTGCGACTTCTCGGCTGCCCAGCACCCGGCCGTCGTTACTGAGAATGCCACCCACACGTGACTTGAGTTGCCGGGCAAATGCAATGGCTGCTTCTTCTGTGCAGTCGTCCGAAAGATAAACGACAACCCGTTCCCGTCTTTTAAATTGCATGTCGTAGTCCATATGGATTTTGAATCCACTCAGTTTTCTCATTTGATCGCCAGAGAAAATGGCGACCAGAGCATTGATCAGTTTGTTGATCTGGAGCATGTCGGGGCAGAGATAGAACCTGTACCGAGATTCAGAACGGCTATTGGCGATGGGTTTGAACCAGAGAAAACCGGTATAATTTCGTGGCCGTGGGTCAGCAGGGTTATTGAGCAGGGCCATGAACGAGTCAAATGCCGATTGATTCTGTGGCTTGATCTCATAGCCTGCGGGTTTGGGCAAGGCGTCGTACCATGCCTTGAACCGCTGGCCCATCAGGGCTTCAAGTTGATCAACACCTTCAATGTCAGTCAACATTTTGTAGATAAGTTCTCTCATTCGGCTGACACCGCCCTTGTTTTCATCGTTGTAAACGCGAGCTTCACTTGCTCTCATAAGTCTTTCGTTCTGAAAGATGGCGTTGATCATGGTGATGTCTTTTTTTGCGAACTGCTGAACCCTGGCATCGCCTGCTTCATAGTAGTGCCTGAGAAGGTCGCCTGTCACAGTGAACCTGGCTGCTGCGTTTTCGTCCCGCGAGGCAATCAGTTGTTCGACGGCTGCTATTGTTTCATTGACCTTTTCGAGTTTGACCTGGTTGCGGTCGCGATTATAAGTTTCCCGTATTACAATCAGGCCATTTTTTCCGGCATTGAGTTCATCGACCGTTACGAAATTCAGCAATTTTTCAAATGTTTCGATGATGGGTGTCTTGAAAAGTGCATCGTTACGTACGCTCTGAACGTCGGCCTGACTTTTAAAGAGATTCCCCATCGTTCGATTAAAACCATTACCAGTGTAAGTTGTGAATTTGCCGGTCTGTCGATCATATTCCAACTTCTGGCCAGGTGCCAGAGATTTGAAGAGGTCAAGATTGGCTCTGGCCTGATAGAGATCAGACACGGCTGGTACGTATGAAACACCCATGACAAGCCCCCTTCCCTTCAAACCGTCTTCGTTTCACTTTTTCATCAGCCCTTTCGGGCAACACTGTTTTTACGTCACGGGCTAAAAATTGTTCTAAGTAAAAAAATATTTTTTTTACTAATCAAAAATAATTTTAAGAACAAACAAGAAAAAGGGTCGTAATGAAGTTATGACTTGAAATGTGGCGATGCCGGGAGGTGAATGATGAGAAGGCCAACGAGGATGGAACTGGCAAATCTGATTACGAATCTAGAAGAGCTTGGACGGGTAATGCCGGGCGACAAGCTGAGTGTGACATCGGACAGGTTTTCGGTTCAGCGCAAGGGGTTTTTCAGCCAGTCGGTAGCCCGCACATTCAGCAGGAACAGTGCTAGTGCTTATTATGGACCGGTATTCAGGTTGTTTCAACTTGCGGTTGTTGATCGTTTATGGAACGGAGTGCCGCAGCCCTGGGCCCAGATTGACGCTGCATTTGCGGGGCTGGGAAATCTGCGCCAGACGTATGTGCTTGAACTGGAAGAAGCCGAAGGTAAAAAAAAGTCGGCTGCCGTGCTGGGAGAAAAGCAGCAGAAGGTACGGTTTCTGGATCAACTGATTGCGAATGTGACGCCGCTGGTGAAGAGCCGGCGGAATGTCAATCCAGAGATGTTCTGGGCTGCGGCTCCCCGGGGTTATGGTCGATCGAGGAATATGCGGATGACAAACATGATCAAGCAAAAACTGTATCAGACACGGCGATTTGCAGAAACAAGGGCAGATGAGATTCGTGTACCTTTTGACACCAGGGCTGATTTTTCCGCAAATGTTTTGCCAGATCTAAATAACGACAATCTTTTCAGAAACAGTGACAGGTTTGAAGTAAAAAAAGTGCATATCTCTCATGCGTTTCTGGTGGATGCCATTCAGAGGCAGATGACTTTGAATGTAAGTGGAGGCCTGCCATTTAACATTCATCAGGTTGGGAAGGATCAGGCGATTCTCTATTATCTTCATGTATTGCATGGAGATGTGAATATGCTGGAGGAGCTTGGCCTTTGGTGCAACCAGGGTACTCTTGGATCAGCGATGTCAGCAGTTATCTTTGAGAACCCTGTGCTTGGTGGGGCCGGACACAATTTTCTTACGGCAAGTGGCATAGCCTTCAGCCCTGGCCCGGGTTCGCCTGAGACGAAATTCAATCTATTTGAAGTGCGATTCCGCAAAACGTTCGGATTTGATCAGAAATTGCACAATGAAGTTGCCGAAGCGAGCATTCATGTCAGCATTACAACAGATACCACGAATTTCAGGTCTTCAGTTGGATATTATGCAGCTAACCAGGATGATGATAATGAAGTAGGAGAACCTGGATTAAATGCACGGTGCCCCATCAGTCTGATCAATCTTGAATTTGACTTTGTGATTCGGCGAATGGGACCAGACAGCTTCGCTTATGAGATTATTAATGATCAGGTTATGTTTGAAACCTGCGCTGATGACGCGGCCCGTGAAACGCCCGCCTGGATGATTCAGATGGAGATGGCCGTGGCCTGAACAAGGGAGAATTGCTCTGGCCATGAGTCAGGGATTGAACTTAGAGACAAGAGGGATTGTTAAACTGCGTAATTTTCAAAACTGCCCAAAGTTTCAAGAGCAATCGGACGATATTTGTTTTGTCAAATCATTCTGAATTGAATTCCGGGTTGTCGGCTTGATTGCCTGTAATTGAATTCAGAGTGTGGCTGACCGGGCCTTGTTTTAACTTTAAAGCGGGCCTGTGGCAACATTTGTATGTCCAGTCTTTCGATCTTTCGTACTGCCAGGTTGGGATAACCTGACGATTGACGAAACACGCCAGAGTTGGGCGTGGATTCATCAGGAAGATGAGTTGAAGCGGACTTAAGTGCCCCCTCGCAAGGGCATTTCTGTCGTAAAGCGATTCTTTTCTCCTGGATCGTCGAGGTTCCCATGGCTCGTGTTCGACGTCATCGCCGTGATACGGTGCAAAGTCCCCTGGAGACATATCTTCGGGAGATTAACGAGACGCCTCTGCTGACCGCCCAGGAAGAAAAAGACCTGGCCACGCTGATCGCGAAGGGTGACAAGGATGCCCGCGACCGGATGATCAGGGCCAACCTGCGGCTGGTGGTAAACATAGCCAGGGGCTATGTTGGCAAAGGCCTTGCCCTTCAAGACCTTATTGAAGAAGGCAATATTGGCCTTCTGCGTGCGGTCGAGGGCTTTGATCCGACGGTAGGCACACGGTTTTCAACCTATGCCAGTTACTGGATCAAGCAATCGATCAAGCGGGCTCTGGTGAATACGGCCAAGCCGATTCGCATCCCGGCTTATATGGTTGAGTTGCTGACCAAATGGCGGAAAGCGGCGGCTGAGCTTCAGGAAACGATGGGGCGAATTCCGACCGTTGACGAAATTGCCAAGGTCATGGAAATTCCCAAGAAGAAGCTGGCTATCGTTAAAAAAGCCATCAATGTGTATAACCTGGTGCCCCAGACCGACCAGACTGAGAATGGCTGGACACTGGGCGAGATGCTGATGGACGAACGCACCAAGGCACCTGATGTCGAGATGGTTGAAGCTGACAACCTGAAGCTGGTGATGAACCGGCTGGGCGAGATGGACAAACGTGAGGCCACGGTGCTTCGCATGCGATTCGGCCTGAACGATGCCCCACCCAAGACACTGAAAGAAATTGGTGAGTGTCTGGGCCTGACGCGTGAGCGAGTCAGGCAGATTGAGAACGAGGCCCTGGGCAAGCTCTCTACCATGCTGATGGCTGACTGACAGGTTGTCCACTGGAAAAGAAAAACCCCAGTTCGCAGGCTTTGGCCACGAACCGGGGTTTCATTATTGACTTGACGATTAACTACTTTTTTTTCAGCAGCTGGAGCTTAGAAGATTAGTCGTCGATCCGCTGGGCTGCCTGACGCAGGCGACGCCGATTGAACATGGCCAGGCCGGCACCGCCACCGATCAAAATCATCCAGGTGGCCGGTTCTGGAACCGGGGGAACCGGATTATAGTTGCCACGGGTGTTGCTGGTGGCCTTCTGGGCTGAGAAAGCGGTGTCAAAAGCACCTGTGAACGAGCTTTGCAGCTCAGGGCGAATGAGCACATAAGCATTTGAGCCGAAGGCACTGGCCAGAGCACCACCAGTGACCTGGATGCTGAGGTCGAAAGCGTCGAATTGGCCGTTATCCTGTGAGCCGAAGGCAGTTGGGGTGCCCTGCAGCAACAGGCCCGAGAAGGATTGGCCGCCGACTGTTGTTGAGCCGTAAAGCTGATAGGAATTTAAGTCGCTTGTCACGAATTTGCCCGTTGAATCAAGGGCAACGCTAATCGACTGGCTGCGAACGCCGTCGCTTGTTGGCAGAATGGTGGCTTCGTCGCCGGCATTTGGGCCGGTGGCCAGCAGAAATGGCGTGTTTTTCATCGTAAACAGGCCACCGCTGTTGGAATAGGTATAGTTGACCACACCGTTGACGTCGGCGGCGATGTCGGGATACGACCGCACGGCGTTCGGCTGGATCAGGTCCGCACGGGCCGAGCCGGCGGTAAAAATCAGAAGAGCAATCAACGAGAAGGTGAGGCTGTGTCGCATCCGGTGCATGATTCTTCCCTCGTGATCATCCATGATGAGGCCCGAAATCGTGAAGGCGAACCGGCGAAATTTACCGGAAGCCAGCCCGCGCGATTGAGCGCCTCTGGAATCATCGTTGGACTTAAAAGTCGATCTTGTAACGACCGCCATGGAAGCCATCCTGGTCTTTCCTGGAGATCCTGTAAAATAGGATTCGACAGACTGGCTCTGATTGCCGCCAGGGGCAACAATGTTCCAATCAGTTGTCATGCATACAGGTTTCTGCATTTCTGAATCCTTTCCGCCGGTTCGAACATCCTGTAAACCGGCATCGTGAGTCGATGGCTATCCTCAGCCATAATTTCACGAACAGGCGAAATCTAACAGGTTCAAAAAATTACGTCAATACCGATTTTAAGGATTTGACACAAGAATTATGCATCTTCAAGCTGAATAAGAAGAACGCTTATCGCTTCTGCCGCCACCACTGGTCGTCGTCATCAGGTAACTGTGATTGGCGGGCGTGCAAGAGCTGGAGCATCTGAAAGTTCTGCATGGCGATCAACCCCAGCAGGAAAATATTATAGACATCGCCATTTCGCTGGTAGAGCCAGACACCCAGCCCGACCGCCACCAGCATCGAAATGCCGTGCATGAATTCCTGGCCCCGCCATTTTGTGATTTTCCGCATGAGCACACCCATGATCTGCCCGCCATCCAGTGGCCAGATCGGGATCAGATTCAGTGTCCCCCACAGGATGTTGATCATAAGCAGGTCGTTGATGATCTCAGTGAGAACGGGTGAATCAAGCCTGACACTGGGCAGCAACTGCCCGAGATTATGGGCTTTGATTGCCAGGAAAATCAGGAAAGCAAACAGGAATCCAGCAGCCGGACCATTGAATAAGACCAGCACCCGCTTCCACGAGGCGATCGGTTTGTCCTCAGAGCCACAGACACCGCCAAGGCCATGCAGCACAATGATCGATCGCAGACCAAAGATGCGGTTGGTCAGGGCATGCCCCATTTCATGCACAATAATAGAAACCGCCACACAGCCCACCCACACAGCCACTGCCATTGGCTCGCCATTACCCCAGCCCAATACGATGGACATGATCCAGAAAACGGGAGTGATGCGAACCGGAATGCCGGCAAGCCGGAAATTGAGGTCGTAGGCTGAGGGCTGTGGAATGCCTAACATATTTTTGCCAGAGGTTACAGTTTGCTGTTTATTGGTCTGTTGTGCCAGTTTTTCATCACTGAAATGTCTAATTCATATCTTAGAGACTCAGGGGGTGAATTGTCGTTACGATTTTCATGCGGTAATGGTTATTATGTCTCTTGAGGCCGGTGCAACCGGCCGAGGCGGCAAACTCCGGGAATGATTCAGAAGTCATTGAATAGCAGGACTATACATTCGATGCAATTTACCAAGATGCACGGGCTTGGCAACGATTATGTTTATGTGAGCGGCTTTGATCAGCCCCTGCCCGACGACCTGAACGAAACGGCCAGGCTCGTCAGCGACCGCCATTTCGGTATCGGTGGCGACGGCATGATCATGGTTCTGCCCTCTGCCGTGGCTGATGCCCGCATGCGCATGTTTAACGCTGATGGATCGGAAGGCGAAATGTGCGGCAACGGTGTGCGATGTGTTGCCAAGTTTATACACGATAAAGGTATAGCTAATAAGCCCCAGGTAAAGATTGAGACAGGTCGGGGCGTGCTGACGCTTGACATTACGCGTGACGAAAAAGGCAAGGCGGCATGGATCAAGGTCGATATGGGTCAGCCAATCCTCAATTCGGCAGAAATTCCGACCACGTTGCCCGGTGATCCGCCGATTGAAGCAGAACTTGAGGTGCTGGGCACAAAATTCAAGGGTACGGCCGTGAGCATGGGCAACCCCCATTTCGTGATTTTTGTGGATGATCTTAAAGCCATTGATCTAAACAAGTTCGGGCCACTGCTTGAAAATCATCCCGCCTTCCCACGACGAATTAATGTGCACTTCGCCCAGGTGCGCGATCGCCAGACTGTGGACATGGTCACCTGGGAACGCGGCTCGGGTATCACCCTGGCCTGCGGCACCGGAGCCTGCTCTGTCTGTGTGGCGGGCGTGCTCACAGGCCGCACGGACCGCGCCATTACCGCACATCTGCCGGGCGGCCCGCTAAAGCTGGAATGGCCTGCTGATTCGGCCAGCGTTTTTATGACCGGGCCAGCAACAGAAGTCTATTCAGGCGAGTGGTTTCCGGGCTGATTGGATTGTCACTGCCAGGTGTCGGCACTTATGTTTAAGGTGACGTATTTCGGCCGCCTTATTCCATGTCGGGCCGCCAGCCGCCAAGTTCGGTATTCTGGCTGTCGTCGCCCAGGCCCGAATCCATATCACTTTCGACAGCCTGACGATGCGACTGAAAAATTGGTCCAGGAACGGGTGAATCAGGATTCCCAAAAAGGTCGGTCATCGACTTGATCGGCCCATCGTGCAGAAGGTTGTCGGGAATCATTGCGGTATCGGGAGCGAGGTCAAGCCGATAACGGGCCGTGCCGAACGATATCTTGTCGTTCGGCATGAGTGCCGCCCATTTAATGCGCTGACTGTTCACTTTCGTGCCATTTGTGGTAATCAGGTCGCGCACGACCACTGTTCCATCCGTCAGTGCCAGAATGGCATGCCGACGAGATAGACTGTCGTTATCAATGTGAATATCACACGATGGGTGCCGACCCACCACATAAACAGGCCTGGTGAGCGGAATAATGGGACCGGGGTGATCAAGTGGAACGAGTGAGGCTTTCATGGCTACCGGCGGGTGAATGTTATTACTGACTAAATCATATCAGGGTAATGGCTTACAGTCGATTATTGAATTAGCTTTCATAAGCCCGACGCTGTCCTTCACCAGCGTTGCCGGTTTCACCGCCCACCAATGCGGCCAACCCGGGCACCATAACCCGGTTGGCCTTCAGCTCACGCGATAGATCGATCTGGTAAAGCTCTTCACCGGCATGGGTCGGATATTCTCCCGTAACACACGCCTGGCAAAGACGTTCCGTCGGCAGACCCACAGAACGTGACAGGGCTTCGACCGGCAGGTATCGCAGCGAATCGGCGCCCAGATCAGCCGCCATTTTAGCCTGGATTTCGGCTGTGAGCATGCCGCCGGTTTCGTCAAGAAACTTAGGAGCAAACAGTTCGGCTCTCTGCGACATATCAATGCCGTAATAGCAAGGCGCCACGATGGGCGGGCAGGCAATCCGCAGGTGAATTTCGCTTGCCCCACCACGATTTCGAATCTCGTGCACAAGAGCCCGCATGGTGGTAGAGCGGACGATCGAATCTTCCACCAGCAGAACCCTTTTGCCTTTCAGCACTTCGGGCAGAGGCGTGTATTTCAGTCGGGCCTTGGTGGCCCGGTCGGCATTGCCCTCAATGAAGGTGCGGCCCAGATAACGATTACGCATGAGACCCTCAACCGATGGCACACCAAGGGAATAGGCCATGGCGTCGGCGGCGGCTTTGGCGGTGTCGGGCACGGGCACAACAATAGTATTCTGATCAAGCTGTACATCTTCCAGCCGGGCCAATTCCCGGCCAAGCATTGCCCGGCTCAGGTAAACTGAACGTTCATCAAGCGTGCTGGCCACATTGGCAAAGTAAATCCATTCAAAAAAGCAATGTGCATGGCGAGGCGAGTTCGCAAATCGTTCAAAGCGAATGCCTTCGGGGGAAATAATCGCCATCTGCCCAGGTTCAAGCGAGCGAATGCGATGGAAACCCAGATTGGCCAGGGGCACGCTTTCACTGGCGGCAGCGAAAAGTGGGCCTTCTTCGGCAATGCACAGCGGGCGAATGCCCAGCGGATCGCGAGCTACAATCATTTCGCCATTAGCTGTGAGCAGAACGATGTTATAAGCACCATCGAAGCGGCGGGCGAGGTTCGCAAAGACTTGAACCCAGTCTATTGGCGGCTCGGCTGCCTGAAGTTCGTGGCTGATGGAGTGGAGGATGATTTCGGTGTCGAGGTCTCGCTTGAGGTGATAGTCGCCGTCGGCGAGCATCTCCTTTTTGAGCTGGGCGTAGTTGGTAAGCTGACCATTGAAAGCGAAAGAGAACCACTTGAACTTGCGGCCGTGGTCGCGTTCAAAGGGCTGGGCGGCTTCGCGGTCGTCGGTGCCGCAGGTGGCATAACGCACATGGCCGATGGCGGCCGGCCCGCCCAGGTGCTTCATGAGGGCTTCAAATTCCGGCTTGGCGTTCAGCCGGAAGGCCTCGGCAACTGTGCCCAGGTCTTTGTGGGTGGCCAGAATAGAGGCGCGGGTGGGTGAAAAGCTGGTCATTCCGGCGGCAAGCTGGCCGCGATTCTGCATATCAAGCAGCATACGCGGAACCATCCGGGCCACCTGGTCGGCCGTTTTCAAGCCATTGGGCAGGGTGACATTTTCAGCGGTTGGTCGCAGATAAACCGCTGCGATACCGCATTCATGATGAAGCTCGGCCATGATTTTCGAACGACTCCACGCCTGAGGTGCAGGTTGAGAGACCTTTTTGCCGACCGGATCCATCAGGACAATCGCAGCTTCCGGGCCACGGCTTGCCGTTCATTCATCATGGGGCCGCCGCGAAGTGAATCCTCTTGACCCAACTTCACAACATCTTTACCAGATTTTAGTCGCCCGCCCCGGCACATACAATACGTTCATGGAGAATGTAGTGGAAGTGAGTGGAGATGAAGATGGGAAAGATTTTGGGTGAATCGTAACATTTGACGCGTCATTTTAAATCAGGAACAGTTTTTTTGTCATTTAGCAGATGACACCGGTTGTTAAAGTCAGCATGCACATGAAAAAAGTTATTAACATTGTTAATAAAATAAAATCTTAACGAAATTTTATTGACATGATGAAATCACTATCCAAATAGCTCTTCCATGGTCGCCACTTTGGATTTAATCAGATTTACAGGCATGCCATTCATTTAAATATATAAAATTATTAAAATTC
>JBEITT010000019.1:0-61578 GCA_040374745.1 Planctomycetaceae bacterium
CGTCAGTCAGTGCTGCCACGCTCACAGGCTTATCGTTCAGAAAAGTGCCGTTACGACTGGCCATATCAATAAGTCGACAAAACGGCGGATTGACTTCTACCATGAAATGAAATCGAGAAAGAGTCTTGTCTCGATGAGGCAGGCGGAAGTGTGCTTTCGGCGATCGACCGACAATAAAATTGTCTCGATCGTGAAAATTAAAACAGAGGCCGGCATGTGGCCCTTCCACCACTTCCAAAGTGACTTTCATTTCAAAAGACCGACCTTCTCCCCTGCGAATCGCACTCTCAATCTGATTCAATTTCTATTCACATCATAACTTTTTTGTACGGTGGCGAAAAGTAATTCAAGCGATTTCTTGATGTCTCGATTGAAAACACCCCTTAGTTTCACCTTATATCCCCGATTGATCCCTGGCCTCAATTTCCCAGGGATGATCCCAGTATCCATGCCCGCTTCTCAGCCATTGCAAAAAGCCAAGCACCAGATAACATGGTAGAAAAAAAGGGCCCCAGCGTTCGGCCTGCCTTACATGCACAAGCTCATGACATCTGAATTTTTTGCGACTCGCTTCATCAGCGTAAAGCACAACATGACCAAGCGTAACTGCAGAAGCACTCAAAAAACTTCTCTTCAGTAGCCATCTCACAAGAGTTCCCTCGACTTCCAGTAGCCCGTTCAAAGCGTATATTCGTCCACCCGTCAGTGGGCTCATCACCAGCAAGGGCATGGCCACAGCACTTGTCGGCAAGACCCAGAGATAAATCAGAAACTGGGTGAAGCGGGAACGCCGTCCGGGCTCCTTATTCCTCAAGATTGTTTTGCATGGCTCAGCTGATGAATTAAGGGGATCACCCTTGTTATCCTGCATTTTATAGAATACTCCGGGAACGGGAATCTTTGATTTCAACGTCAATTCGCTTAATATATTCGAATGTGTGTGCCGTTGTACTGATCTGGAATGCATTAGGAAGCAGGTCTTCAAGCCATGTCCGACCCTCAGGATGTTCTTCGTGGTTTTCAATCAAAACACAAGTTTTTTGTAGGGATCGACTCCGATGGCTGTGTTTTTGACTCAATGGAAGTCAAGCACAAGGAATGTTTCATTCCCAGGTTTATTGAATTTTACCATCTTGCGGCCGTTGGAAAATATGCCAGAGAGACATGGGAGTTTGTCAATCTCTATTCGAAAGACCGCGGAGTGAATCGATTTCCTGGGCTGGTCAAAACACTTGATCTTCTGGCAAAACGCCCCGAAGTGCTTCGCAGAGGATTTAAAACACCGGAAATTCCTGAGACACGCAACTGGATAGCTACCGAAACCAAACTTGCCAATCCAACTCTCAAAGCAAAAGTGGCTGGCACCGAAAACGCTGAACTGAGAGCCCTGCTCGACTGGAGTCTTGCAGTTAATGAGTCGGTTGATGCTGTTGTTCACAACCTGCCACCTTTCCCATTTGTCACAGATTGCCTGCAGATGCTTCGCAACAAGGCTGATGTGATGGTGGTTTCAGCAACACCGCTCTCTGCACTTCGGAAGGAATGGGCAGAGCACCGGATTGATGGGCTTGTCGATTTAATTGCGGGGCAGGAACAGGGCTCAAAAACCGAACATTTGAATCTGGCCGCCGGGGCTGATCGATACCAGCGGGACTGTGTGCTCATGGTGGGCGACGCGCCCGGCGACCGCAAGGCGGCAGAATCGGCTGGAGTATTGTTTTACCCAATTAATCCGGGGCAGGAAGATTTGTCCTGGGAACGCCTCTATGGCGAGGCCCTTCCAAAATTCTTTGAAGGAACTTACAAAGGCAATTATATGACTGACCGAATTGCTGAGTTTGAAGCACTTCTGCCTGCAAAGCCAACATGGAATGAAATTTAAATTGACAGAGTCAGTTCTGAAACGGACTTTCAGGTAGCGAAAGCGGCTCTATCAGCCGCTTTGCTTCTTCATAGGCATCGCGAGAGTCAGCGTCGTTCATAAAACGCGATTCTTGCATCAATTCATCCAGCTTGCTGATTACCTTTTTTGCATCAGTAAATTTTTCCTGCCGAAAAAGGCTCATGGCCAGAAATGCAAGCTCAACTGGATTGTCAGACCCTTCGTTTGCCTGTGCTTTCCCGAATTGATCTGAAAGCAGATCGATAACTTCTAAATATCTTTTATTACGATAGTTGGCGATCGCCCTGATGATTTTTTGCGAAGGATCTTTTAAGTCGCTGAATTGGCTGGTGATATTCAGCCCTCTGGTATATTGATCCGTATTTCCTCCTGGATTCTTGATGTAAAAAAGGGCTTGCTGCAAGTTGAGTTTTTTCATGATTAAATCGTAGCTGCCATCACCTGGAAAAAGTTCTTTCAATGTGGGTAAAAGTTTCAGCAATTGATTGAATTTGGATTCAGGGTCGATTGTCTGGCTGACTTTTGTAATAATGGTATTCCAGTGATTGACCATGAAAGCCTGAAACATCTGAAATTGATTATTTCGTTTCAAAGCTCTGGATTGATTTTCAATTGCACGTAATAAAAGCTCGAAAGAATATTCGCCAGATGTTTCAACAGTTGCAAGTTTTTCGAGTATGTCACCAATTCCAGCTTCTGTATCAGCCTGTTCAGGATGCAGGTCATGTAAATGCTGCTGCACCTTAAGAGCTTCCAGGAAATAGGTTTTGGCACTGGACAGATTCTTTTGATTTAATTCAGCGATTCCGGCACCCTTCAGCGAAGTCGATAAATTAGCTTGATAAGATGCAACAGAGGGAAACCGTTTGACAAGGCTTCTCAGAATGATTACTGATTTTAAATAATTCTCAATTGCTATTGATGGAAGATTTTCTTCATCAAGGCTAGCTAATAATGAAAGCACAAATGCAAGTGATTTTTCGGAAGCGGGATCAACTGGCGACTCTGCAAGATGATCTTTCAGCAGGCTTCTACTCGTGCTGTAGTAGTCCCTTGCATTTTTGGTATTGTTCAGGTCTTGTTCGATTATACCCATGGTCAGATAAGCATCTGAGAGTTTGCTTTGATAATTCCAGCTCTCCGAGTTATCAACTGATAGATTTTGAATGATATTAAGATATTTCAAATAATTCTCTCTGGCTTCCTGATTTCTACCTATATCTTGTAATGCAATACCCATCATTCGATAACTTGTTGCCAGATCGAGTTGAAAGTCTTTCTTCCCGGGTTCCGAATTCACAAGTATCTCTCTCTTGGCAACTGCTTTCTGAAAAAGTTCACGAGCCTTTTCCGAACGTCCGGTGGCTCGATAGGTCACAGCCAGATCATCTTCAATGTCTGCCTGTTCATTCACCAGTTTTAAATCACCTGGAGTTTTTTCAATCATCTGGTTAATCAGTTTATATGCTTTTTCAGTTGTCAGTTCGGATAATTTTACATCGCCCCTTATCCGATTCAGATCTCCTGCACGTTGAAGTGCCCGGACGAAACCAAATTGAAAGTTTGTATTGTCAGGCTGAGATTTCAATAATCGTTCGAAAATAACAATTGATTTTTCGAAAGCGGCAAGCGAATCGTATTTTTGACCGATTTCAGCAATGAGATTACCGAGCTGGGTATATCCTTCTGCAAGAAGCGACATTGATTCGTCACTGGTATCAGGTGTATTTTGCAATTCTTCATCAATCTGAATGTAATATTCAAGCGGCCCTTTTAACAAATCAATCCTCAGGCTCTCAAGATCAGGTCTGGATTTCAATTCCGGATGGTTGGTGACATCTTTGATATAACGATTTATCGTTGCAATAAGGATTTTCTCGCTTCTAATCCGCATTTTTTCGCGTTCTTCGACTCTTATTCGCTGCCGACTGGCCTCCTCAGCATTAATCATGGCCTGACGATGTTCAAAAACCAGCTCCATATTTTTTGCCTGAATAGCAAGCCGATTTTGCTTTTCAATAAAAGCCATGATAAAAACACCTACCAGTATTACAATTAAAGCAGTTACACTTGATAGTACAGCTGTCCTGTTCCGATTGGCCCAGCGATACCCTCGTTCAAGCAATGTTTCACTGTATGCACTGACTGGTTCACCGGCCTGCCATTTCTCAATATCAGTTGCCAGATCCTTGATATTTTCATAACGCATTGCAGGATTGCTCGCCATCGCTTTCCGGCAGATTGCATCCAGCGGCCGGGGTATACCACTGACGAGTGATGATGCCGATTCAAAACGCCCTTCAGCAATTCTGCCAAGTCGCTGTTCCATGCTTTCATCCGGACTTGCATTTACCGGCATGACACCCGTCAGAGTTTGGTAAAGAATCGCACCCATACTGAAAATATCGGCTGCCGGAGTCATCCCGGAAACACGGCTCTCGCGATTCGCCTGATAATGCTCTGGCGACATGTAACCCAAAGTGCCACCGATAAAATCTCTCATTCCGCCCTGATCACGATGTAAAGCCTGCCGGCTGTTCTGCAAAACAGGTTGAATCGGTTCAACAAAATGATGCGATGATCGTATTTCACCATTTTGATCAACTTTGAATAACAGTGCCATGCCCCAGTCAACCACATAAGTTTCGCCATAACGCCCAGTCATAATGTTAGCCGGCTTTACATCACAGTGCAGCACGCCACGATCATGTGCATATTGCAGGGTCTGACACGCAGCCGAAAAGTGTGACAATAGTTTCCGGAGATACTCATTTGAAATTACGGTTGCGGTTGTATCACCCGATGTTGTGCCATGAAATTGATTAATCAGGCTTTCAAAATCAGGCGTGTCAATATACTTCATTACATAAAACGGATTGCCCTCACGGGTCTGGCCAAGCCCATACATCGGCAGAACGCCCGGGTGATCAAGCCTTCCCGTAACTTCACCTTCAAGCAAAAAAGTTGCTCGAAGCTGTTCTTTCAATCGATCCGCGTCTCGTTGCTGCATTTTTTTCAGGGCGACATTTCTGGCAAAACCGGTGTCATTCGCCTGGTAGACCTCGCCAATGGCACCTCTGGCCACAAATCCAGTCGTTTCAAAACAGGTTTCATAAGAAAACAAAATGGAATTGTGATTCGAATCACCTGAATTATTACCAGAACTTGAAAAGCTGGAAGATCCAGAATTGTGATCAGAAACATTTTGAATTTTTGTCCGATAAAGTTGCAATTCTGCATCTGAGGGCGACGAGGTTGATGATTCAAATCCCAAATCAATTTGACCGCTTTTCTTAACGAAACCAATATTCGAATGACAACTTATGCTTGTGACAAAGAATTGATTTGACAGCAAACTCAGACTGGCAAGCGATTCATTGTTCGTGCGGATGATCAATTCCTGAACAAGACCACTACACTGATCAATGATCGATTGAATTCGGGTTCGTGATCCGGGTTCCGCCCTGAGGTCTTTTAATTTCTGTGATAACAATATGATCTCACGATCACTCAGTAACCCTTTGTTTTTCAGCAGGTCGGCAAACGATCCTCTTCTTTCTGACATCCACTCTTTAAATAAATTAATAAGTTCATCACGCGAAGAGATTTCATGATAGTAAGCCAAAATAACATATATAATCTGATTCTCTAGATGAGTTTGATTCATCACTGCCACTCCCGACGAATTCAAGGCGGACTTTATAAACTCATTATCTCATTAAGAGACTATTTCAGGCAACTCTCATTCCAGACAACCTGCAGAAGACTTGAAAGTTAATACAAAATCCCGCTTGTAAGACTAATTGCTCGAAACTGCCTTAATGCTGGAGCTGAAAACTTTCTGTCCATCCTCAAGTTCCGACAGATTTGAAATAACGATTTCGTCATTCGATTTCAAGAATGATTCACTTGGGGATTTATCGGGAATAATTACACTGGCATAATCTATGTTATCAAATTCAATCTTGACGCGTAACCTGCGTGCGACACCATTTTCAATACGATAAATGTAGTCAATGCCACCTGATCTTCCTATGGCACTTCCCGGAATGAAAAGTCGGTCTACCGGCGAATTGAAAATCAATCGCATTCTGCCATACATCCCCGGAATCAAACCGGCTGATTGTCGATTTCCAAGACCTTCCGGAAATTCAGGAATTCTGCGGCTTTTCAAGTCGGCACCGCCATCCTTTGCAAATCGGTTTTTTAACAGTTCAAATTCATTTTTTGATCGATTATAAAGATCGACCTGTACCGTCAATGTGCGGTCGCCTGTTGCCAGAGAAGGAGCAACCCTGCTGATCTTGCACTGGAACACATGGCCGGGAAGGGAGTCCATTCGGATTTGCGCAACTGTATTTTGATTGACGTATGTAGAATACTGGTCAGGGACTTTCATGGTGACAGTAACTATGTCATTTCTTTCAATCACCACCAGAGGCCGAGCCACTGGTACAATTTCGGCACTCGGGACAAACGTCCCAGGATCAACAGACCGCAATGCAATCACGCCATCAAAAGGAGCCTTGATCTCTCGCGAGATCGAACCTGCCATTTTTTCAGAGGAAGGCTGAATTTCAAGAATCTTTTCACCGGACCGGACAGGATCGCCCAGATCTTTTTCGAGAAACACCACTTTCCCGGCAATTTCAGGGTAAAGTTCGGCCCGATAATAAGGAGCAACATCGGCCGGTTGTTCAACAGAGAATGTAATTTCAGGTTTGGGAATAGGCCTGGCAGTTTTGACCCGCACGTCCTGATCATTCGTAACTGGTTTTAATGAATCCTGACCAGTGGAAGTCTTAATGACCAGGCAATCAAAAATGAAACCAATGATAAATATCATTCGGATTAAATGAAACCAGGAAATATGACGATTTCTATTTATCACTGTAATGACCTTTAACCCTTGGATTATGAAGATTTCACGATGGCAGGATCGATCAGATGATCTTCGGTAATGTCAATCATCGGATCAACTTTTCGGATGATCATTGTGTAAATGACTGGTATGAAAAACAGGGTCAGGCTGGTTGAACTCAGAAGTCCGCCGACAACGGCCCTTGCCAGTGGAATATTTGCCTCATTGCCGTGCTCGCCCCCGATTGCCATGGGCGACAACGCAAGTACGGTTGCAAGAAATGTCATCAGAATAGGCCTGAATCGAGTTTCGGCTGCATTACGGATAGCGGCCTTGGGGCTCAGTCCGCTTATCTGCTGGCGATTGGCGAACTCGACCAGCAGCACCCCGTTATTTACGGCAATTCCGACGAGAAAAATCACGCCCATCAACGACTGAACATTTAAGGATGTGTTTGTAAGATATAGCATGATAATCACCCCCATTATTCCAAGAGGCACTGTGAACATGATTACCAGCGGCCCGGTCCACGATCGGAACAGTGTAACTTGCAGTAAATATACAAGAACTGCTGCCAGCACCAGGCCTAGCGCAAGACGGATGAATGATTCATTCATCCGCTGAAACTCGCCTTTGATTTCCATCCGAATTTCTTTTGGCAGAGATAGTGATTGCAATTTTGACTTTATTTCTTCAGCGGTGCCAGCAATGTCGCGACCTTCTGTATTTACAAGAATATTGGTAACGCGACGAAGCCCTGAATGTGTTATTTCAACGGCTCCACTTTTGCGTTTCAGGTTGACAAGGCTGCCCAGATTGACTGGTTGTGGCTGGCCAGAACCGGTCACAGGAATGGAAAGTACGTCTTCAAGGTGCCTCTGAGACTCTTCTGGATATTGTACTCCCACAAAATATTGATTACCTGACTGGGAATCGATCCAGAAATTACGATGAATGGAAACACTGGAATTGAATGCAACCACGACCTGCTGCATGATGTCTTCAGTGCTCATTCCCAATCGCGCGGCCTTTTCGCGATCAACTTCAAGAACTAGATAGGGTGCATCTTCGCGCTGTCCCACCCTGACATCTACTGTGCCACGAATACCAGCCACCAAATTTTTAATCTGCCTTGCGGCATCTGCCAGTTGTGTCGCATTTCCGCCCGAGATTTCAATATCAATAGGTGATGATGCCCCATAATTTAATGCAGTTGAAATCATACCGCCAGTATCCCACTCGGCACGAAGGTCGTCGAAATCTGTTTCCTGCAAAAATTTCTGCCTCAGGATGGCTGCGTATTCCTGCGAACTTTTCAATCTTCCGGATTTCAATTGAATTCGAATCAGGGCATCCTGTTGCCCGGCATTGGTGGTATAAGCGGCCGACCAATCCGGATTGAGGCCAAGTTCCGAAACAATCATTTCACGATCAGAATCGGGTATTTCCCGTTTCAAAAAGGCTTCAACTCTTTTAACACGTTCTTCGGTGGTTGTCAGCCGCGAATGCGAAGGGGCACGCAGTCTGAGTGTTATCTGGCCAGAGTCTATTCGTGGGAAAAACTCACGGCCGATACTGCCTGATAATATCAAAGAACCGAGAAAGAGACTGAATACCAGCAGAATGACGCCCTTTCGCCATTGAAAAGCCATATCGAGCAGGTGAAGATATTCGTCCCGGATGGCATCAATAATCCGTTGAAATTGCTGGGAGAGATTTTGCCAGCAGCGGCTGATGAAATGAACTCTTGCCGAATGATTCTTTTTCTCGGAATGCTCTTCGTCAGGCAGAAATTTGGCACACATCATGGGGACAAATGTTCGAGACAGCACAAACGAAGTTGCCATCGCGAAACCAACAGCAATTGTCAGGGGGCGAAAGAGAAACCCGGCAACACCCGGCATGACCGCCAGCGGCGAAAGCACTATCACTGTGGTGCAGGTGGCCACAAGCACAGGTATTATCACTTCAGCACAGCCATCAAGCGCAGCCCGAACCCGCGATTTGCCCAGATGAAAATTCCGGTGGTTATTTTCCAGTTCAACAATAGCATCGTCCACCAGCGGGCCGATGGAGAGAGCCAGGCCGGCCAGTGTCATGGTGTTAATTGTATTTCCGGTGGCATAAAGCCCGATAATAGCACCCAGAAGGGCAAGGGGAATGGAAAATGTAGCAATCAGTGTCATCCGCCAATCGCCCAGAAAAAGCAAAATCATCAATGTAACCAGCGTAATTCCAATTAAACCCTCCTGAAAAAGAGCTTTAAGGGCAGCCCGCACGGCTACGGTCTGGTCCATCACCAGACTCAGGTTTGTTGCTTCCGGCAATTTTGATTGCATTTCAGGAATGATATTCTTCACACCATCAACTACGCTCAGGCTGCTTGAACCTCTCTGGCGATAAACCGGTACAAAAACTTCGTTTTTGTCGTCGATACGCACTCGAGAAGTCTGTATCATGGCTGCATCTTCAGCCCTGCCGATATCTTTAAGAAATATTGTTTGATTACCGACAAATGAAATCGGCAGATTATTAAGGTCTTCCACCTTTTCAACCATGGCGTTACTGTCAAGCAAAAGCTGTTCGGCACCCAGATAAAGGGTGCCTGGCGAGACCATCAGGTTGCCTTTTTTCAGGGCACCGACAACATCCATGGGCACCAGGCCTCGGGCCTCCATTTTATCAGGGTCAAGATAAAGCATCACGGTACGATCAAGCCCGCCGACAACCACCGGTGCAATGCAGCCTGGCACAGCACCCAACATGCTGCGAACTTCAATTCGCGCCAGGTCTTTCTGCCGGGCATCGTCCATTTCCGGGTTTTTCACTGTCAGAATGCCCACTGGCAATGTGCCGGTTGCATCAAAAGGCATGGCCACAGGCGGTAAGGTGTTGGGAGGCAGGGTGGGCAGGGCACCCAGGGCCAGTGAATTGGTCAGCGTAAGAGCTTCGTTGGGGTCAATGTCATCGCGAAAATAGACTTTCACAATGCTGACACCCGGTACAGAGCGCGACTCGATCGCACGGGCACCTGGTGCCTGATTGACCCATCGCTCAATGCGGTTGGTTATCGTTTTTTCGATAGATGCAGCCGGCATGCCAGGATAGTAAGTGAGCACCTGCACAGCCGGAGCCTTGAACACAGGCAGAATATCGACCGGAATGACAAAAAGGCTCAGACCGCCCATGATGGCAAGAACCAGCACCAGAGCCCCGACCATGTAGGGGTTACGAATGGAAAGTCGAATCAGCCACACAAGCAAATTAGCCCTGTTTTAAGAAGGTGATCATCATTTTGTCACAGTTTGAGATAATATCAGGCTACATCGTGTTGGTACAGAAGCCTGATTCACTCAATTTTAATAAATCGCCCGACACACCCATCACCTCTACCGACGGCCTGGGAAATTTTCGAAAAAACGCCCGACATAACAGTGAAAAAAACAAGACGAACCAGTATCATAAGATTCCAAACGAGTTTAAATCGTGATTGTCAGCGTCGGGTTATCCGACAGTTCCGCCCAAGTGCATTACTTCATTCGATGCAGACCCTTGCCGGAGCGTCTGCGATTGATCATCAGGGAGAGTCAATATACCATGAGCTTGCGAAGATTCTGGTGTTTTATCTGCATCATAACGGGTTTGTCGTCGCAGTCGGTCAGGGCCGATCTGCATGCCTATATCAAAAAAAACGACGACACCTTTCACTGGGAACAGGAAGCAAAGACTGAAGCCCTGGGCGTAACAATTTACACGCTGAAGGTTCATTCACAGACCTGGCAGGGAATGCTGTGGCAGCACCGGCTCGAAATAATTGAGCCAACCGGCATGAAACTGGATCATCCCGATACCGCGATTATTTATATCGGTGGTGGATCCAATGGCGATACACCCCGCGGTGGCGATCGCCTTGTCGGCTCAGCTTTGGCCAAGGCAGCACGGGCACGCGTGGCGGTGCTGAACCACGTGCCCAATCAACCACTGCTGGGCAATTTGAAGGAAGACGCCCTGATTGCCGAAACATTTATTCGCTACCTGAAAACCAAAGATCTGAACTGGCCGCTGCTTTTCCCGATGGCCAAATCGGCAGTCAAGGCAATGGACGCTGTTTCTCTTTGGGCAAAAGCCAACGACAAGCCGGAAATCAACAAGTTTGTTGTTTCAGGAGCCAGCAAGCGTGGCTGGACAACCTGGCTTTCAGGAGCGGCTGACCCACGCGTGATTGCCATCGCACCGATGGTCATTGACGTGCTGAACCTGACCGCCCAGGGTGATAACCAGCTCAAGGTATGGGGCAAATACAGCGAGCAGATCCATGACTATGTCGAACGTGGCCTGATGCAGACCGCGAACACCACCGATGGCTCCGCTCTCTGGAAAATTGTCGATCCCTATACCTATCGCGATGGTCGCCTGGCCACCATCCCCAAAATCATGATCAACGGCACCAATGACCGCTACTGGACACAGGATGCCTCCCGGCTTTATTTCCCTGAACTCAAAGGCCCCAAGGCAATTTGCTCGCTGCCCAACGCCGGCCACGGCCTGGAACAGAACCGCGAATGGGCCCTGGAAACCGTCGCCGGGCTCTATCGCATCGCCTGCGATGGCAAGAAGTTGCCGGAAGTGAAATGGGATCTGATTGAACGGCCCGACTCCACCGAATATGGCATCACCGTTTCAACCAATCAGAAACCAACGGCTGTGAATGTCTGGACGGCGACATCAAAGAACCGCGACATCCGCTCGGCCAAATGGGCAAAGGCTGATGTCAAAATTGAAGAAAACGATGGCAAGCTGGTTGCCAAACGAAAGAAGCCGGAAAGCGGCGTGGAAGTGATGATGATCGAACTGGCTTATGAAGTCGATGGTGTGACTATGCACCTTTGCACGCAGATTTCAGAGTCAGACCGGTCGGAAGTGCCCGCTGCACTTCAGCAGGTGCCTAATGTCAAAGCTGCTTCACGTTAATTCGGGAATCGGCTATTTTCAATTCAGGCGGGGCCAGACCAGCCCCGCTTTTTCTTTGCAGTATCAATCTCTGACCTGCTGACTGACGATTTCTCCTTTTAACCCTGATAAACCAATAAAGCTATGCAAACCCTTTGTTTTGTGTAATTGTTCGAAAAAGTCGATACTGAATAATGTGTCAGATCTTCGGATCAATCCGGATCGGAATTGACTGTAATCTCTTGACGATTCAACCCGGTATTCTTATGTTGAACAAAGACTGAAGAAGAAGTGCGTCTGGCAATTGCCCGTCTTCACTCTTCTTGGCCAGTAAGTACCCGGCTTGTGCAAACCACCCGTTTGTGCTTGAACTTTGCTTACTGACCTGCACTTGCCTGATTTTGCGCCTGGTGGTGTTCACCCGGTGCCATCCGTTGGTAATATATGCTGGTTCTCAAAAAATCTGAGAGACATGCATCCAAGGAGCGACTTCCCAATGCGTAAGATGATTCTAAGCCTGGCCATGCTGGCCATGACAATCCCCGCCCTGGCCGCTGACAAAGTTAAAGTTGGCGACAAGGCTCCTGCTTTTGCCGGCATTCCTGCTGTCTCCGCCAAGGGTGATGCCACCACGCTGAACCTGGGCGACCTCAAGAAGGACGTTGTTGTGGTGGTCTTCCTGGCCAACCACTGCCCGGCCGTCGTTCAGTACGAAGACCGTATCATCGACTTCGTCAACAAGAACAAGAGCAAGTCTGTTGAACTGGTTGCTATCTGCTGCACCGACCCCGATTCATCCTATGGCAAGCAGGACGACCTGAAGGCCATCGGCAAGAAAATCGCCGAAAAAGGCTATAACTTCACCTACGGCTTTGATGGCGAAGGCGCCAGCGGCAAAGCCTACGGTGCTGTTGCCACCCCTCACTTCTTCGTCCTGAACAAAGCCCGTGAACTGGTTTATGCCGGCGCCATGGACGACAACAATAACGAAGCCAAAGCCGGCAAGAATTACCTCCAGTCGGCTGTTGACGCCGCTCTGGCCGGCGAAACACCGGAAACCAAGGAAACCCGCGCCCGTGGTTGCGGCATTGCCTACAAGAGATGATAATTTGACTCACGGCCAGCTGAAAGCCTGACCAGAGTACCATCATTTCGCAGTTTGGCCGTGTTACCGCTTGGTAACACGGCTTTTTTTTTGTAAAATATATTGAGTTGACTTTAAGATTCTTGCCCCCCTCGTGATGGAAGCCACGCCCCCATGAATTCCTCAACACACAAATTACTCCTTTCGCTGGGTCTGGTTCTGCTTACAACATCCATTTCCCAGGCCCAGGTAGTCCCGAAGAATCTGGGTGAAGGCAAGCCCGCTGCCACGAAAGTCGATGGTGTAAGGCTGGTTCCTGCAAAGTGGGCGGAATATCAGAAGATTGTGATTCCGGGTAACGGCAAGCGATTCACACTGGTTGATGCCTGGGCCACCTGGTGTGCGCCCTGCAAGGAAAATTTCCCGCATGTGGTTGAGATGCACGAGAAATATGCAGCCAAAGGGCTGAAAGTGGTTTCACTTTCACTTGACGATACTGCCGACGCAAAAGCCGTGAAAGAGGCAACCGAATTCCTGGTTTCGAAAAAAGCTCTTTTCACCAATCTTCTGATGAACGAAGACCCGGAATTTGCCTTCGAGAAACTGGACATTTCAGCCATACCCTCAGTGTTCATCTATGATGCACAAGGCAAGGAAGTGAAGAGGTTTACGTTGGAAGACCCCAACAACCTTTTTACATATGAGCAGGTAGAAAAAACTATTCAGGCGTTGCTTGATGGCAAGCCCCTGCCTGAGTTCAAAAAAGGCAAGGCGGAATAAATCAGGGGAGACTTGAAAAATCCTCTGGAGTTCTTTGGAATCTGTCGATATACTACTTTATTCACAAAAAAAGTGGCGGTCATGCGGATGAGAATCCGGGGACGCTGGCCGCTTGAAATATCGCGAATGTTCCCTACAAAGACCTGACGGAAATATGAAAAAAGGCATTCACCCCAACTACCGCGAAGTGGTCTTTTCTGACACATCATGCGGCTTCAAGTTCCTGACTCGCTCCACTGTTCGCACCAATCAGACGATTAAGTGGGAAGACGGCAAGGAATATCCTCTCTTCGTTCTCGACGTTTCATCGGCCAGCCACCCCTTCTACACGGGCAGCGGCAACCGATTCGTTGATGCCGCCGGCCGGATTGACCGCTTCAACAAGCGATTCGGCAGCAATTATGGCAAGAAGAAGAAGGGCGAAGGCGAAGCCAAGGCTGAAGGTTAATCCTTCCGCCTCTCCCCGGCTTTATCTGAAAATCAATTTAAGCCGCCTTACCAGTAATGCGGCTTTTTTGTATTTTAATGCAGGCAGGAAGTTTTCGGCTCGCAAAACCAGATTTTGCGGTTTTGTTGGCAAACTCACTTTTTAAGTGGCACGACAGGCACCAGTCACGAATCATGTCGAGTGGTCAACTGACGATTCTGGAACGACTTCAGGCCGACTGGCGACGCTTCACCGAACTTGATGAAGCCCTGAACGACCCGGCCATTGCCTCAGACCCCGGCCGCATCACGACGATCGCCCGCGAACGCGGCGCACTGGCACGCCTGGCCGTGCCATATGGGCGTTATCTTGAAATCGACCGTAGGATCGCCGAAGCAGAGACACTTGCTGCTGAAGAACTTGACGCCGATCTTCGCGACTATGCCCTGGCCGAAATCGATGAACTGAAATGTCGTCGGGAAGAGATTGTCAACACGCTGAAAAATCTGGTTTACGATGCCCAGGTCGGGGCCGACCGGGGCGGAGTGATCATTGAAATCAGGGCCGGTACCGGTGGCGACGAGGCCGCTCTTTTTGCCCGCGACCTCTTTGAAATGTATCGCCGTTACAGTGAAATCAGGCGTTGGAAGTTCGAAGCTCTTGACATTGAACCAACCGAACTGGGCGGCTTTCGCGAAGCCTCGTTCAGCGTCTCGGGCGAAGGGGCCCTGCGTCACCTTCAATTTGAAAGCGGCGGCCATCGTGTTCAGCGGGTGCCCACCACCGAAACACAGGGCCGCATTCACACTTCCGCTGCCACAGTCGCCGTTCTGCCCGAACCTGAAGAAGTTGAAATCGATATTCGCACCGAAGACCTTCACATCGACGTCATGCGGGCCGGTGGTCCGGGCGGCCAGCACCAGAACAAAACCGAATCAGGCGTACGCATCACTCACCTTCCCACTGGTGTGGTTGTTAATTGCCGCGACGAACGCAGCCAGCATAAAAACAAGGCAAAGGCCATGCGCATATTGCGCAGCCGGCTTTACGATGCCCAGCGTAGCCGGATCGACAGCCAGCGCGCTGAAGCCCGCCGCTCACTGATCGGGTCGGGCGATCGCTCGGAACGTATTCGCACTTACAATTTCCCACAGAATCGCATGACCGATCATCGCATCGGCCTGACTCTCTACAACCTCGACCGAATCGTCGCCGGCGACCTTGACCCTGTGACCATCGCCCTGATTGATCACGACCGACGGGAGCAGTTCGGTGGTGAACTATGAGCGAAAAACGGACTGAGGATGAAGTCTGGACAATCGGCCGGCTGTTGCGATGGACAACCGACTTTCTCGCCGCCCGCAAGTTTGATAGCCCGCGACTGGAAGCCGAAATTCTGCTGGCCCATGCACTCGGCTGGCCACGCATGAAGCTCTACATGCACATCAATGAAGAAGTCGGCACCCTGGGCCGAACCAGCTTTCGTGAGATGGTCAAAAAACGGGCCAGTGGTGTGCCCGTCGCTTATATCGTTGGACATAAAGAGTTTTACTCACTTGATTTTCATGTCAATCAGCATGTGCTGATCCCTCGATCCGACACCGAGACGCTGGTCATGGCCTTCCTGGAACTGGCTAAACCGATCGAGAACCCGCTCTGCGTTGATGTCGGCACAGGCAGTGGCTGTATCACTGTCGCAAGTCTGAAACATCATGCCACAGCACGCTTTATCGCAATTGATCAATCAGCCGATGCCCTGGAAGTAGCCCGCATCAATTCCGAAAAGCACCAGCTTTCCAGCCGTGTTTCGTTTCGCCATGGCGACTTGCTCAGCCCGCTCACGCCCGACGAAAAACCGCAGTTTATCCTCTCAAACCCACCTTATATCCCATCCGGCGACATTGCCTTGCTCGATCACGAAGTGCGCGACTTTGAACCACTCTCTGCCCTCGATGGCGGCAGCGATGGCCTTAATATCATCCGCCGACTGGTCGATCAGTCAGCGGAAAAACTTGCCCCCGGTGGCTATCTGCTGATCGAAATCGGCTACGACCAGGCACAGCCCATTTCAGCAGCTTTCGTCACCCACCCTCGCCTGACATTCATGGGTGTTCGCAAAGATCTCGCCGGTAAGCCTCGCATGATGATCATGCACAAGTCCTGAATCAGCAATATTCAATAGTAATCTACACTACCAGGCCAAAAGCCAAATCAGTTCGTTTTGATTACCCCCATTATCTTTCGTACACCAAAATTAAAACACGTCTTATCAGAAATACGTCTATATTAACGTACGTCTATATTGACGTACGTTATTTTATGATAGAATAATTGTAATGATGGTTGATCATCACTCACATGGAGTTTTCAACGATGTCTGAACCGCTGATTGATTCATTGCCGCCGATGCAGTCGAACCCTGGTGGAGACCTCGACCCCAGAGACGTCGTCGGCCGAGATCTGTTTATCGATCAGCTTTGGAATCGCCTGGAAAAACAAAGTGTCCTGCTGAATGCTGAACGTCGTATTGGTAAAACTCAGGTCATCAAGAAGATGCGTTCCAACCCAGCCGCCGGGTGGAAACCCATCTATCAGAATTTTGAAGAAGTCGGTTCGCCAGAGAATTTTGCGGAACTGGTTTATGACGAAATTCAGGGCCATCTTGGCACTGGAAAAAGGGCTCTTAACTGGGTTCAGCGATTTCTTGAAGAGAACAACGCCAAATACAAGGACTTTGAACTTGGCCTCAAAGAAAGGAGCTGGCAGGAACTGATAAAGTCAGCAATGGACAATCTTCTGGTCGCTAAAGAGGCTGGCAAGGAGCAGGTTGTCTTTCTCTGGGACGAAGTGCCTTTTATGCTTCAGAACATCCTGCGAGGCGAGCAGGGCATTGAACGAACAAATACTCTGCTCAGCTTTATTCGCAGCTTATCTGATAAATTCCCTGATCTGCGGGTTATTCTTACCGGCTCGATCGGAATCCACCATATTATCTATCAGTTGAATAAGGCCAAAATCGCGGCAGGTCCGCTCAATAAATTTTATTCCACCTCGATGGAACCAATCTCTCCTGCCTGGGGAGAGGCCCTGGCCCATGCACTGATACGTGGCGAAAATCTCAAATTCCCTGACATCAGGGCCGCAGCCCGTGCCATTTCGGGTTCAGTCGATCATTTCCCTTACTACATTCATAATGTCGTCGCCCGCTGGAAGGACGATCAGCGCACCGGGGGTGCTCCTGAAATCCGCGCCTTTGTTCAGGAACAGCTTGTCGCTGCCAACGACCCCTGGAACATCCAGCACTTTCGCGAAAGAATCCTTACCTACTATCCCGACCCAAAAGAACAGCAACTGGCCTATGAAATTCTTCATGCCCTGGCGCATGACGGCCGCGACGACGACCCGCCCAGCCCCTTCAGCCTTACCGCGATTCAGAATGCCATTGAATCCAGCCCCGGCCTGCAGGATCTCCGCGCCATCATGGAAAAGCTCGAAAACGACCATTACCTCAAGCGTAACCCGGCCGGCGATTATCTCTTTCGCTTCCCGCTGATCCGACGCTGGTGGAGGCTTCACGCCTGACTATGTCCGACAAAAGACAAAACCTGCCGACTTCGGGTCAGGCACCGTTTTTCTGGGTCTTTTCGCCATTCCAGACCAACCCGGAACTGCTTGAAGCGATTTTCACCGGCCGGGAAAATCTGCTGCAGGATGTCATTTCAAAGGTCACCCAAAGCGCACTCACGGCGGCCAAGCACTATATTCTGCTGCATGGGCAGCGAGGCATCGGCAAAACCAATTTTCTCGCCCTGCTGCACCACCGGCTTGGCCAGAAACCGGAAATCAGCCAGAAAATCCGCATCGCCATCCTTAATGAAGATGAAATCTCGGCCAGCTTTCCCCAGTTTCTCGTGCGCATTTATCGTGCTCTTGCCGCTGATTATCCTGCCGAATTTCCGCTGGAACAGCTTGAATCCATCCTCGACCTGCCACATGCCCAGGTGGCACAGGCCCTTTCACGGGAAATTATCGACCGCCTTCAGTCGCACACGCTGGTGCTCATCATTGAAAATCTCGACGATGTCTTCAAAACCCTTGGACGCGAAGGGCAGCATGCCTTTCGGTCGTTTCTCACCAACCACCAGCGCACCACCGTTATTGCCACCAGCCAGCAGATTTCCGATGAATTCAACGACCGCGAAGGCCCCTTTTACGGCTTCTTCCGCCAGATTGCGCTGAAGCCCTTTTCAGCCGATGATGCGCATGAAATCCTCAAAAAACTCGCCGGCCTGCGCGGCCAGAACGATCTGCTCGCCTATCTCCAGTCTCCCGAAGGCCGCGGCCGCGTGCGGGCCATACATCATCTGGCAGGGGGCAATCAGCGGGTTTACATGGTCCTGAGCAGCCTGGTCACGCCCGAATCGCTTGATCATCTGGTTGCCCCGTTTCAAAAACTGGCCGACGAACTGACCCCCTACTACCAGGAGCGAATCTGGTCGCTCCCCCCGCTTCAGCGCACGGTCATCCAGGAATTCTGCCGCAGCCCGCTGGCCCTTTCGCCTTCGGCCATGGCCCGCCGGCTGGTGGCCGACGAAAAAACGATCGGCAAGCAGATGAACCTGCTGGAAGAACGCAACTACCTGACCAAGACCACGCGCGGCCGCGAGAGTTTCTACGAGCTGGCCGAGCCACTCATGCGCATCTCGTTTGAAGTGAAAGAGCGCAAACTGCTTGAGTTGCTGGTCAATTTCCTCCGCTGCTGGTATGACCCGGCCTCGATTGAAAATCACCGCAGCCAGGCGACGACGGAATCAGCCCGCGTCTATTTTGAAGCAGCCATCGAACGATCGGCAACCAGCCCCGACCCAAGGCTCAAAATCTTTGACGATGAAATTGAGAAGGCACGCCGGGAAAACCGCGAACATGAACTGGCCAAAATCTGGGAGGAGAAAGCGGTTATTACCAAAAATGCAGAAGATTATTTTCAGGCAGGGTATTATTTCCAGACTATTGATCATGATTTTTTGCAAGCCATCGCCTGTTATGACCGGGCTCTGGAGATCAAGCCAGATCATGCTTTTGCATGGTTTCTCAAGGGCAATTCGCTTGATAACATGAAACGCTACGACGATGCCATCGCCTGTTTTGACCGGGCCATTGAAATCGATGGAAATAATCCCCTTCAGCGGTACAACAAAGTCGAATCACTTTTTGCAACTGATCGCTGGCCGGAGGCGTTTGACAAGCTGGCAGAAATTCGTGAAAAGATTGATCAATCAGACTATTTCGGCGACACTGCCTCAATGCTTGCGATCATCTTCGAGAAAAGCACTGATACGGAAAGTCTCCGCCAGCGACTGGAAATGCTGTTTCAGCATTTTGAAAAACTTGAGCAGAAGACATGGCCCGGCGGAAAACCCGACACCAGCCCACTCGACTGGTTTGGCGATAGGCTCGTCAAATCGCTTGCCAAGCTCGATCCCGGCCGATTCACTCGCAGGGTTCTTGAAACTTATGTCGCAGTGGCCGATTCAGTGCTTGGCCCGCACCCGCGCATGGAGTTGCCGCTGCGGCTCTTCCGCTATGGTGTGCAATATCTGATCAGGCTTGAGGAGCTGAAGGCCACCGACCCGCGCAAGCTCAGGGACACCCCGGAAAAGCAGGCTGAAGCGGTGCTGGTGGAACTGGTCAGCACTGAGCGAGAAATCGTGCGTCAGGCCCTGGGCCTTGTGCCCATGCCTTCGTGAATTCAGAACACGCCGGAAGCTGAATTCGTATCGAATGACTGCCGAAAGGCGGCCTGGCGGCCGGTAAGAGCGAGTCTTTTTTTATTCCGTAAATTGGTGTGGTATGTTTTCAAATAAAGAATGATCCCCATGCTGGCACCGAAGGCCGATATTGCGTCATGCCCACTAAAATCGCCCGATACGGCTGGATTCGTGATCTGCCCGACCCCAGGGATACCTTCCTGGCCGCACCGCCGGCCGACAAGGTCGCCCAATTCCCAGCCATGGTCGATCTCCGCGAAAATTGCCCGGCACCCTACAATCAGGGCAATCTGGGCAGTTGCACCGCCAATGCCATCGCCGGGGCCATTCAGTTTCAGCTCGGCAAAGAAGCCCTTAGCTATAATTTTACGCCTTCGCGTCTCTATATTTACTATTACGAACGATCTATTCGCGGCACCATTCCCTACGACAGCGGGGCGTCGATCCGCGAAGGCATTCAGGCCGTTTCAAACAATGGTTACCCTCCGGAAGAGATCTGGCCCTACGACGAATCGCAGTTTGCCACCGCCCCCTCCCCCGATGCCCAGAGCCAGGCCACCGGTCACAAAGTCTTTCAGTCGTTCTGCCTGAACCAGACTCTTGACCATCTACGCGGCACCCTGGCTGACGGCGAGCCATTCGTCTTCGGCATGACGATCTTCGACTCGTTTGAAAGCCCCCAGGTAGCCAACTCTGGCCAGGTGCCCATGCCCGGCACCGATGAGCCAACCATCGGCGGCCATGCCATGATGGGTGTGGGCTATGACGACGAAGGCCAGTTTTTCTGGGTCAGGAACAGTTGGGGCGACGGCTGGGGCATTGGTGGTTATTGCCAGATACCTTATGCCTATTTGACGAACCCTCAGCTTGCGGCCGACTTCTGGACGATTCGCACACTCGACTAAATCTTTTGGGAATCTGAATTTCACTGCGGTTCATGGATGAATCCTGCCAGCCTGACTGCAGAAAGAATCATCATGAACTACATGTTTCGACTCGGTTTTCTGGTCATTTCGCTTAGCCTCGCGGCAGCCTGCGGGGCTTTTGGGGCACAACTCACAACCCTGCAGAAAAGCCAGGTGGAACAACCGGCTTTGAACGTCGGCAAGTTGATGCTGGAACAGAAGCACAGCCAGGCCGATACCGCCAAGGTTGTTGCGACCATGGTGGCCAACACATATGCCCAGACGGTCAACCCGAACCAGCCGGAAGCCCCGGTTAGTGCCGATGGTAAAAAAGAGATCGACGAAATCACGGCAGATGTTCTGAAGCAGCTCGGCATCAGCGGCAACTCGGGCCCTGTGAATCCGACACCAGCTCCTGCTCCCACACCAGCACCCCAGCCAGATAATCCGCCGTCACCCAAACCCGGCAATTCAGGCCAGAATAACGTGGTCTGGGTCTTTGTGCCGGTCAATCCGCAAGCATCAGTACCACCTGTAGTGAATTATTATCCCAGGCCGGGGGTGAATCAGAATCAGGCCCCGACAATCATTATTCACCGCGGCTGGCACGGCAACCCGCCGACGGTGAGATATCGCTATCGCTGATGCTTACAAAATCAATCGATTTTGGCAGAATACGAGCCATCCGGCCTGCGAATCAGCTTGAATATCGGGAATGCCGGTCGCGCCGGGGCAGGCTCCTGAATATTACCGAAGTCGATTAATTCCCCGCCGTTGATTGTGATCAGGTCATGCAACAAAGTGGGGTTGATGTCGCTTTTTATTGTTCGCACCGATCCGTCCGCAAAAGCCACTGGCCCGAATCGAGACTTCCCATCTAATGATTCATAGGGCATCCCCAGCCCGCCAGGCTTGCCCGGAGAAGGAAAGGGCTCGGCAAAAACGTTGTCTTCCGGCTTGGCCCATGGCACTTTGCGCTCATCACCGATCGGTGCGACCATGATTGAGTTGGAAGTTCCGTCAGTAAAGGCATTGATTTTCCTGCCGCCTTTCGCCATGTTTGCCAGCGGTGAACCATTATCAGAGACGATCGCTCCATCGGGCAGAAAAGCGGCTTGTTTCCCGACAATGGCACCGTAGTGGGCAATCGCTTCATTTGATTTACCATAAACAGGGTCTTTATAAACCTCCACAACCGTTTCAACCACCGCTTTATTGGCCGGTGCATCCCACGGCTTCGTAAAGTCGTATTTGTTGTAAAGGTCAGCCTGCTCAAGAAATGGCAGAATCAGTGTTCGCCATGAATGCCAGGGCTTGCCATCCGGGCCATAAATCACTGCCGGCGGAAAATGGCCAAATGCCGATTCAAAATTATGCAAAGCCATTGCAATCTGCTTGAGGTTATTGGTTGACTGGGCTCGCATGGCAGCCTGCCTTGCCGCCGAAATGGCATTGTTTTTTTGATTGCCATCATTTCCTTTCGTAGTTTCGCCAAATGACACCACTTCAGGTAACATTTTGAATTTGCGAGAAGGAACCGGCGAAACATTTTGGCTCTGTAAATTAAATGAACCATTGATAGGATGAATCGGAATGACCGGTCCGGGGCGAACCACCTTTAAAGCCTCTTTTCCGATTTTGACAACAACTTCGTTATTTTCCAAAATCTCATCCAAGTTGGCGCGAATCATCAGCCTTATCTCGCGAGTCTGCTCATCTTGCGTCAATAAAAAAATTTCGCCACGTGGAATATTTGCAAATAAGCCCGACTGACCTGAAACCGACAAAATTGCGGTGCCCTTGCCGGCATCGATCCTGGTTATTCGAATAGGCGAAATCTGCCCAATTGTGAACATCGGATAGCTTGCCACGACTTCACCATCTGGCTGCGGCTCCTGACAATGGGCGGCACTCATGAAATGGCTTAAACTCAGTGAAACTACCATCAACATTGCGAGAATCAGGCTTTTCAAGGTATGGCTCCTAACATATGACATTGGTTGCAGAAAAGAATCTCACACCAAACTTACTCGTAACCATTCTGGGTCGCAATAACGTATACATCAATTTTGCCGGTTCGATCATTTGCCCAATTTCGACCAATTCGTTAGATTATGGTACTGAAAATAAAGGCAGGCTGTGTAGTTCATCGGCCGGCTTTCCAAATAACGGAAAAAAGCGGAAAGGTACTTGGTCTGACGATGCAACCCACTGCGGATATTGGTCTTGTCGGCTTGGCGGTGATGGGTGAAAACCTTGTCCTGAATATGGAAAGCCATGGCTTCACCGTGGCGGTTTACAACCGGACAACTTCCAAGGTTGATGAGTTCATCGGCGGTCGCGCCGCTGGCAAAAATATCGTCGGCACCCATACCCCGGCCGAGCTGGTTGCCTCGCTTAAAAGCCCGCGAAAAATCATGATCATGGTGAAAGCCGGCGCACCGGTCGATGCTGTTATCAATGAGTTTCTACCCCTGCTTTCGCCGGGCGACATCCTGATCGACGGCGGCAACAGCCAATTCCCCGACTCGGTTCGCCGCACCCGCGACCTCAAGGCCAAAGGCATTCTCTATATCGGCACCGGCGTTTCAGGCGGCGAAGAAGGAGCCCTCAAAGGCCCTTCCATCATGCCCGGCGGCAACCCTGATGCCTGGCCCCATGTTAAACCCATTTTTCAGTCGATCGCTGCCAAAGTGGCTGATGGCTCGCCCTGCTGCGACTGGGTCGGCCCCGAAGGTGCCGGCCATTTTGTCAAAATGGTGCATAACGGCATTGAATATGGCGATATGCAGCTCATCTGCGAAGCCTATGACCTGATGAAACGACTGCTGGGCCTCTCGGCCGCCGAGATGTCAGAAGTCTTCGGCCGCTGGAACACCGGCGTGCTTGATAGCTATCTGATTGAAATTACCCGTGACATTCTGGCGTATGTTGACCCTGAAACCGGCAAGCCCATGGTCGATCAGATCCTCGACACCGCCGGCCAGAAGGGCACCGGCAAGTGGACAGTTGTTTCGGCACTCGATACCGGCACACCGCTCACACTCATCGCCGAGGCCGTTTTCTCACGCTGCCTCTCGGCCCAGAAGGATCAGCGAGTCCACGCTTCGAAGATCCTCACCGGCCCTTCACCAGCCTATTCCGGCGACAAAGCCCAGCTAATTGACGACATCGAACAGGCCCTTTATGCCGCCAAGATCGTGAGCTATGCCCAGGGCTATGAGCTTATTGAATCAATGGCCAAAGAAACAGGCTGGGAGTTCAACAAGTCGGGCATCGCCCTGATGTGGCGCGGTGGCTGCATCATCCGCAGCCGTTTCCTTGGGAATATCAAGGACGCCTTCGACCGCGACGCCAAATTGCCGAACCTCATGCTCGACCCCTTCTTCAAGGCCGCCCTTGAAAAAGCCGCTCCAGGCTGGCGTCGTGCTGCTGCCCTGGCCGTGACCCAGGGGATTGCTGCCCCGGCCATGACCAGCGCCCTGGCCTATTTCGATGGTTACCGCAGCGATCGCCTGCCGGCCAACCTGCTGCAAGCCCAGCGAGACTACTTCGGGGCCCACACCTACGAACGAATCGACAAAAAACGCGGTGAATTCTTCCACACGAACTGGACAGGCCGTGGCGGAACCACCTCCTCCAGCACTTACAACGTGTGAAGTCTCAGAAATTCAATTGCCAAATTTAAACACGCGGGTTTATTATCCGCGTGTTTTTTATTGTCCAGACGACAATATGAAAATCGATTGCATTAATTTCAGATCAGCCATAGAACAAGCCAGAATTATCAGAAAATAAAAGATTCATATCAAAACTGATCGTTGAAATACAATTTCATGAATCTGTGAACAAAAAAAATCCACATTCCGAAAAATGTGGATTCAAATGAGAGAGATAAAGACGATTTCTCGACTGATTTGACTCAAATGAGCTTGGGACTCTTCGAGCCGGCAGCCGAACCAGCCTGACGATCCGCTTCCCGTTCAGAACTGCCAATTTGCCTTCTCGCCGAATCAGACATCTCTATTTTCATAGATTCAGTCGGATGGGTTTGAGCGACTCCTACAGCAGCTTGGATGAGACGACGCATCGCATCCTGCGCATGAAAGTGAGAATTCATGGGTTCTCCAGGCCTGATCTGCCACGGCCAAGGCCGTGTCAATACCGGAATAATCGGAACAACGAATATGAGGCAGTGTTATTGGAATCAGCATGGCGGCCCAGAATTGTTCCGCCTGATTCGGCAAACCGTTGACCGAAGGACCCTCTGTGAAATTCATCTTTCACAGCCAAATTAGACCACGCCAGACTCACACTGTCAAGAGTCATGTACCCTTAATTACTGCATGTTGCCAATTTCAATCAAATGCAACTTTTTCTTAATAAAAACTTCAGAAAACCACAGTTCTTCTTCCTGATTCAACTTTTATTACAATAATAACTTGTGTAACTTCTACAGCAATTGTAAGGGGGTAAACGACCTGATGCCATTTCACCCCCCAACTGTTGATTTTCAAATCAGGCGTTGCTCAGAACACTACCTTGCACAAGACCCAATCGCTCCATCCCGTCTGCGATTGCCTGCTTCGAAGCATCATCGAGATTCCTCAGCGGCAATCGCACGGGGCCGCAGTTAACTCCCTTCAGAGTCATGACATATTTCGATGCCGCCAGATAACCGAATGATGCCAGCAACCGCACCATCGCCACGCTGGTCGCCTGGTCGCTGCGGGCTGCATTATGATCGCCCCGGTCAAACGCGCCCATTATGCGTAAATAAAGCGGAGCCGCAATGTTATAGCTTGAACCGACTGCCCCCTTGATTCCGGCCGCATAGCCAAAAAGAAAGGCTTCGTCGCAACCAAAAAGCAGGTCAATTCCCGGCACATTCATGCATTCCACAAGGTTCGGCATATCAGGGTTCGACAACTTCAGGCCGACAAAGTTTCGAATCTTCTCTTTCGCCCGGTTCAGTATCTCCAGCATTGGTAATGCCAGGCCTGTCATCGATGGTATATCGTAGTAATAAAAAGGCTTGTCAGGTGCATAACCTGCCACATCAGCAAGCCATTCAACAGCTTCAGTTGCCCTCGGCGGCTTGAAGAAACTGGGTGCCATCGCGCCCAGGGCCACCACATTTTCAAGATGTGCTGACTGCTTGGCCAGTTCTCGGCTGTCCATCAGGCTCTGGCAGCCCACATGCACCACCAGCTTGAGCCTCGACCTGTTCACCACGTCTGACCATCGCTCGGCCAGCTGCAGACGTTCATCCACCGATAGGCTGTGGCATTCACCGGTCGTGCCGCCAATAAATACCCCTGAAACACCTTCGCTCAAAAGCAATTCCGCCTGCTTTTCCACCATCTTCAGGTTCAATTCACCAGCCGGTGTCAGCGGTGTGTGCGGGGCGGCAATCAGGCCTGTCAGTTTCTCAAATCGCTGGCTCATTTTATCTCTCGGGGTGTCATTCAGTGGCAAGAGCAATAGTGACCGTCAATGCAGATGTATTATAACGCCCGGCTTCCCATCAATTACCCAACCCTGGCGAATAATATCCTGAATTCACCTTCACAAACCGACTTTTCAGCAAATTCCGTATTTTTTGTAATCCAAAATCACTGGCAACAATCGTATTTAAGCCAAATTGCAATCAACCTGCCCATTTCTTTCGCGGGCCGTTAAGCAGCCGTCCGATCCAGGTGTATCTCACCATAAACCGGTACGAAATCAGTAGCAGAATTGTCGCCACAATACAAATAAACAGGAATTTCAACAGCGATGGCAAAGGCCAGTTTTTTACCATGCCCTGTAATAGCAATACCAATGGCATATGAGCCAGATAGAGCCAGTAGGCAGAATCTGACAAATATCTGATTCCGGGGCTTTCCTGTTTGATGCAGGCCTCAAAACAGCCGATCATTCCGAAGACCATAAACCACGTATAAGCCACTTGAATCAGCCCCCCGATGACTGCCTGACTGGCCAGCGCAAGCCCTGCCGGCATCAATATCAGGATTCCAACGGCCATCAGGCTTTTCCATTTCTTTCCCAGTGGCGGCGATTGCATTTGATGATCAGAATAAATCGCCCCGAAGCTAAAGAAAATGAAATAGTACAAAAGTAAATGTGGCTGTGGAATTATTCCTGCTGAAGTATCAGGGCCAAAGCTAGGAGAGATTGAGCCCATCAGCAGCTGTGGCAGCATGGTGACCAACACCAGGGCGGCCAGCCGATATTTTGATTCAGTGAAAACTCTGGCAGCCGCCGGCATCGGTTTATATTGAAAAAAGATCAGGCACAGAATGAAAAGTGGCACAATCCAGCAGAGAAACCAGAGAAACCAGAGGTGATGAAACACTGGTGTCAGAATCAGGTTTAATGGCTTGCCATGCTTTGTCAGGCCCGGCATGAATCGGTCAGAACCCAGAAAATCAGCGTAATTCCGGCGAATCTTGCTTAGAAATCCCCGAGCAACAGGCCCGGCTGACTTCGGCCTGACTCCCCGGTTCTCCAGTAATATCTTGCATTCTTCCCGCCCGGCCAGCAGCTCCGACTCAGCCCGCATTTTAATTCCCAGCAGATTGGCCAGATAAATCGTTGTCTCCATAGGCACCGACGCCGAATCAATCCCCGTTGATTGATCGTTGTTGATCGCAGCCGGATCAGTGCCCCTGCTGATCACCAGCCGCAAAATGTCAGCATGCCCCATGAATGCCGAATGATGCACAAGCGTATTGCCGTCGGCTGTCTTTGATTTCGCGTCGGCCCCCCTGGCAAGCAATAAACGGGCCGCTTCAAGATCGCCATGCAGGCAGGCCCAGGCCAGAGGTTGCAACTTGAATGTGGCATCTGGTTGATTTACATCCATTCCGGAATTGATAAGGCTGCGAACCGATTCAAGATCATGCTTTGCAATCGCCTCACGAAAATCTGCCGGCTTTTCGCCGCTTTTTCCGCTACTGGCCGCTTGCCTGCCAGCCAAACCGCTCGCCCAGACTGACGCCAGCTCAAGAGCAGGTACAAATGTAACCAGACCGATAATGCATGGCAGGAATATCCTCAGAACACGCTGACGGAACATTGTTCCAAGGCCTTTGCGCCGATATACCAACATGGTGAAGTAACCACTGATCATCATAAAAAGCGGCATACGGAAGCCATGAATGACAAGCATGAAAAGCAAATATGCAAAACTGCTGCGACTATCCTGCACCACCCACGGAAAGCCGGTGAACGACATAGCTGCATGCAGCGCAATGCCAAGCAGCATGGCAAAAGCACGAAGCGCATCAAGGTCGTGGCGTCGCTGCGTGATTGATAAGCCTGGACCCGATAATTCCTGCTGATCAGCTTGCATTTGATACCTCGCCCTGGCTTTTCATATCAAAACCTGTTCATCAGTCTGACAAAACGCCTGCCTGAAAATCAATGGTGATCTCCTCTCTACGGGTTCAGCATACTGCCCGTTGAAATTCACAACCGACACGAAAAATGCTTGCGAGCCAGGACCGGTTTGATCAAAATCAGCCGATGTATTGTCGAATCAACGTCAAAGAAGTCAGGCAAAACATGTTTAAACTCACACCAGTATTTATCCTGCTGTTAAGCCTCTCACCCTTGGCTTATTCTTCCGATGACATCCTGATAGCCGACTTTGAAGACGATTCTTATGGGTCGTGGAAGGTCAAAGGAGAAGCCTTTGGCACGGCACCAGCCCGCGGAACCCTGAAAGGCCAGATGACTGTCAGCGAATTCAAGGGCAGGGGGCTTGTCAATTCGTTTCTCGGTGGCGACGACAATTCCGGCACGCTCACTTCACCTGAATTTAAAATCGAACGAAAATATATCAGCTTCCTGATCGGCGGCGGCAAAAACCCTGAAAAACTCGCAATGAATCTCTTGATTGACGGGATGCCGGTACGAAATGCAACCGGACCCAACGACAAACCAGGTGGCAGTGAGGCTCTGGCACCTGATTACTGGGATGTGACCGACCTGGCCGGCAAATCAGCTGTAATACAAATTATTGACAATGCCACCGGCGGATGGGGCCACATTAACATAGACCACATCGTACAGACCGACAAAAAGCCGCCCAGGATCCTTCTCAACCCCCGACGGGAATTGCTGATTTCAAATCGATTTGTCAATTTCCCGATCAAAACCGGTGCCCCAAAGCGCGTGGTTCGCATCATCGAAAATGGTCGGCTGATCGTGCGCAACGACATGGAACTGGCTGTAAATCAGGCCCCCGACTGGTGGGCCCCCATGGATGTTTCGGCATATGCAGGAAAAAATCTGACAGTTGAAGTAGATAAACTGCCGGAAGATTCAAAAACGCTGGCTTTAATTGATCAGTCAGATGTGATCAAAGGCAGTCAGTCGCTCTATCGCGAACCCCTGCGCGGGCAATTTCATTTCTCGCCCCGTCGTGGCTGGAACAACGACCCCAACGGGCTGGTCTATTTTAATGGCGAATATCATCTCTTTTTTCAGCATAACCCTTATGGATGGTCATGGGGCAACATGCACTGGGGCCATGCCGTGAGCCGCGACCTGGTTCACTGGCGTGAACTTGGCGACAAACTGTTGCCCGATGAACTTGGCCCGATGTTCAGCGGATCGGCAGTGGTTGACTGGCAGAACACTTCGGGCCTGGGCCAACCTGGCAAGCCGCCACTGGTGCTTTTTTATACTGCCGCCGGCAACCCCACCGTGCAGTGCATGGCTTGGAGCCTCGATGGCCGGAATTTCACGAAATACAATGCAAATCCAATTATCAGACAGATCACCGGCGGCAACCGCGACCCGAAAGTTATCTGGCACGAACCAACCAAAAAATGGGTGATGACACTTTATGTCGAAGTGAACAAGATTCACACCATTCACTTCTTCACATCGACCGACCTGAAAAACTGGGAAAAAACCAGCACGATCGATGGCTTTTACGAATGCCCTGACTTCTTCGAACTGCCGGTCGATGGCAACCCTGCCAATAAAAAATGGGTACTCACCGCCGCCAACAGCGAATACATGGTGGGCTCTTTCGACGGTAAAACCTTCAAGCCCGAAACACCCAAACTGACAGGCCAGCGTGGAAGGGGCTTCTATGCGGCCCAGACATTCAGTGATATTCCTTCCACCGATGGCCGTCGAATACAGATCGGCTGGTTCCAGACAGCCACACCTGGAATGGCATTTAATCAGTCGATGACAATTCCACTGGAATTGAAACTGATAAGCACCGCCGAAGGCCCCCGACTGACATGGACACCTGTAAAGGAGCTTGATTCGCTCGTTTCACAGCGGAAATCAATTGCACCAATATCACTCAAGCCAGGCGACGCCAACCCGCTGGCAGGGTACAAGGCGGAGCTTGCCCGGATTGATCTTGATTTCGTGCCTGGCGAAAACATGGTGCTGGTTATGAAGCTGCGTGGCACTGAATTGATTTATGATTCAGCGGCAAACCAGTTGAAAGTGAACAACCAGATCGCCAAAGCCCAGATGCTTGAAGGCGTGCGAAAGTTCACTGTTCTTGTCGATCAAACGGGGCTTGAAATTTTTGCGGACAATGGATTGACCTATATTCCGATAACAGTCGCGGCCAAATCCGATGATCTTTCTTATTCACTGGAAGCACGCAGTGGATCGGCGAAAATACAATCGCTGACATTCAGCGAAATGGAATCAGCCTGGCTTGATGAAGGCCATATTAATGAAATTCAATTTGATAATTCAATTCTCAGTAAAGCCACTGAATCGCTGAAAAAAGAGGCCTCTGGCGGCCGTGTGGTCGGTGCAGCTCACCTGGTAGTGCAGAATGGCAAGCCAATTTATAACGAAGTGGTCGGGCTGGCTGATTCCGACGACAATTCTCCCTTTAAACCAGATAGCATTGTGCGCATTTATTCCATGTCAAAGGCACTGACATCCGTGGCGGCAATGACATTATTTGAAAAAGGAAAATTTCAGCTTGACGACCCTGTCGAAAAATACATACCCGAATTAGCCAACCGTAAAGTGCTTGTGGCTGCAGGCGATCGCTTCAAGGAATTGCCCGCGAGCCGGCCAATCACTGTTCGCGACCTTTTTCGCCATACATCAGGCTACAGCTATGGTGCCGAACCGCAATATGGCGACAGCTTTGCCCGGCTCGGCCTGAAATACGGCCCGCCAATGGGCATGTATCCACCGCCAATCAGCCTGGAAAAAGCGGCCCGGGCCTGGGCCACTCTGCCATTGGTCACGCAGCCGGGCGAACGGTTCCTTTATGGCCTGAATACAGATCTTTTGGGTCGGCTGATTGAAATATGGTCAGGCATGACACTTGATAAATACATGCAGGAAGCTGTCTGCAAACCACTTGAGATGATTGATACCGGATTCTCGGTTCCTGAATCAAAGCGGTCTCGACTGGTTAGCGTTCACACTATCAGGGATGGCAAGCCATTTGTGGTTGACAAGGGGGTCACCAGTGGCTTTCAGAAGGGCTTTGGCTTTCTCTCGGGCGGGGGTGGCATGGTTTCAACCATGAACGACTATGCCAATTTCTGCCAGATGCTGGTCGATGGCGGAAAATTCAAGGGTAAACAGATTCTCAACCCTGATTCGATTGACGAAATGTTCACGAACCAGCTTAAGGATGCCAAAGGTCAGATGAAATTCGGCCTTGGTTTTGCCATCGCCGATGTGACTCTGGGCATGGGGAACGACCAGCAACTGGCCAGGTCTTACAACTGGGCGGGGTATGCCACTACGGATTTTCGTCTTTACCCCGGCCAGCGCATGTTCCAAATCTTCATGCGGCAGCATTTGCCGTCTGATTATGGCTTTAACCGAAGCCAGATGAATTTGATTGAATCAGCCGTGCAAATAAAACCTTAATGAAATTGATCAGGTTTTATTTGCTTCTCGCACAAGATGCGGCAACTCCGGGATCAGAATTTTATCCATGGCCAGTTGCACCGCAGCGCGGCTGCCGGGAAGCAGCACCACGACAAGTTGTCCGATCAGGCCTGCGGTGCATCGGCTCAGGATGCATGCAGAGCCGATTTCCTGATAGCTGAGCATGCGAAAAAGCTCGCCAAAACCGGGTATCGTGCGGGTAAACAGCCGCTCCACTGTTTCAACGGTCTGGTCGCGAGGACTGATGCCCGTGCCGCCTGTAATCAGCAGGGCCTTCACCGAAGGGTCAGTCGTCGCTCGGCCTAGAACTGCCTGGATTTCCATGGGTTCGTCGCGCACAATCAATCGCCAGCAGACATCGTGACCGACACTCACTGCTTTTTCGGCCATGGCAGCGCCTGACGTATCCGTTTCCAGCGTACGTGTGTCAGAAACAGTCAATATAGCCACGCCGATGGTTTTGTCGGCTGCGGCCTTATGTTCTTCCACTGCATCGCTCATTCTTGAATCTCCAGCGGCTTTTAAAATCTGATTTTTCGGGCCGGATCGAATCTGTTCATGACCATTCACGCATGACGCAACTCCCCCCCATGATTGATTCAGGTTCGCCTCAACGGCAAGCCCGTGGCCCTTTGATCGCCGCCAATTGAGTCTGCCTTGTTCAATTTCATGAAGATCACTTGAATTTTGATCACTGACCCATGTAATTTCAAATGTAAGTAGTCGGCTCTGGTCAATGGTGAATACATTGAAAAGGTCTTTTGAAACAAACCGGGGCTGAATTCTTCGTGTTGATCTTGAAGGCCATGATTGGGTGAATGTCATGAAGCTGATTTTCCTGATGATTTGCCTGGTCAGCAGTCAGGTTCCAGGCCCTGATGAACCAGCCGGGCAGACATCTGCCGAGAAACGCTTGCCGCCAAGGCCCGTGCAGAGCAGAGAAGAGCGGCAAGAACGCATCGGCAAAGTACGGTCACTTTACGATGGCCGCTCGGCGAAAGACTGGCCGAAACCCGTGATTGACGATGGCGTGAGATGGCAGGAACTCGGGTTGCCGACACCGCCGGCCGACCCGCCTGGCAATCCATCGTCGCCAGAGAAGGTTGATTTGGGCAAGGCACTGTTTTTTGACCCCAGGCTTTCGGGAACCGGCCAGATGGCCTGTGCCAGTTGCCACGACCCTGACCTGGGCTGGGCTGATGGTCGATCAACATCGTTTGGCCATTCGCGTCAGGCCCTGAAGCGAAATGCACCCGGCATTATGAGCGCCGGGGCCAGCCAGGCACTCTTCTGGGACGGGCGGGCTGAATCGCTGGAGAAACAGGCTGTGGCAGTGCTTTCAAACCCATCTGAGATGCGAAGTTCTCCGGAACTGGTTGAGTCGCGATTAAAGGCAGTGCCTGAATATCGTAAGGCCTTTGAAGCAGCCTTTCCGGGTCGGCCAATAGAGCTTGCCCGGGTGGCCGAGGCCATCGCTGCGTTTGAAAGATCGGTCAAGCCGGGCCGAAGCAGGTTTGACGCATATTTAAAAGGCAACACCAAGGCACTTTCAGACGAAGCCGTGCTGGGTCTCGACCTGTTTCGTCGCGATGCCCGGTGCATGAACTGCCATTATGGCCCCTATTTTTCAGACTTTGAATTCCATAACCTGGGCCTGAGTTATTACGGCAGATCTCTTGAGGACCTGGGCCGATACCGTGTCTCGGGCAAGGCCGAAGATGTCGGCCGATTTCGCACACCAAGCCTCAGAAATATTGGCAACACAGCCCCTTACATGCACAATGGCCTGTTTGAGCTGGAAGGCGTGCTGAACATGTATAACGCCGGCATGGCCACACTGCGCCGCAAGCCGGATCAGAAGGACGACCCCCTGTTTCCGACCAAATCCAGGCACCTGAAATCGCTGGGCCTTAATCGGCAGGATCTTACCGATCTCCAGGCTTTTCTGCTCAGCCTGACCGAACCCAAACTTCGTGTAAGGCCACCCGACCTGGCCACCATGCAGGCAAGGCCTTGAATCATACTGCCAATTACAGATTCAGAACTTCTGGAATCCTCATGAAAATGCAATCGTCCAAACCGGGCCCAAAATTCAACCCGGGCTTCACTCTGATCGAGCTGCTGGTTGTCATCGCGATTATCGCCGTGCTTATTGGCCTGCTTCTGCCGGCTGTGCAGTCGGCCCGTGAAGCAGCCCGCCGCATTCAGTGCGCCAACAGCCTGCGACAGGTTTCGCTGGCAATTCACAATTTTCATTCAGCGATGGAATCGCTGCCGACCACTGAAGTTTCGCCCAACCGGCACTGGGGCACGCAACTTCTGCCATTTTTTGATCAGTCGACGCTTTATAATTTTTATAATCAGGAAGTTAATAATAATGTTGTGGCTAACAGCACGGCTGTGCAATATCAGATCAAGGCCTTTATCTGCCCAAGCACACCCGAAGAATTTCGGCTGAACACTTTTTTCCCGGCATCCATTCCATCAGGGTCGGGCATCACACGCTGGCCTGCCGCAGTGGCTGACTTTGCAGCCAGCACTGGTATTTTCAGCAACCTTTGGGACCCGCCGAAAGTCATTCAGGGAACGGCTCCCAATACTGATGGTGTCTTTCAGGGAAATACAAATTCCGGCCGGCGTAACTTCCGTGAAATTACGGATGGATTGTCGAACACCATCATGCTGGTTGAGTGTGCCGGCCGACCGGCTATCCATCGAACCGGCAGGGCACGCATACCAAACACGGCAGGCACATCATCTCTCAGCGTGCCGGTATGTGGCTGGGCTGAAGGTAATCTCTTCTCAGCCAGAGGCTATGATCAGGGCTCAAACTGGCTTGGCATCTCAAGCCACAAAGGTGCCTGCGCCATAAACTGTGCCAATTTTTACGCCACTTATTCATTTCACCCGGGCGGGGCCCATGTGGCCCTGGCCGACGGTTCCGTACGCTTCCTGAAGGAAAATATCAATATCGCAGTCTATGCCGCCCTTATGACCAGCAAAGCAGGCGAAGTACTCTCGGCCGACAGTTACTGACATCAGGTTCCTGACCCGCAAATGCTTTCTTTATGAGCTGATTAAAGCATGCAGAGTATTCGGGTTCAGGCCGCTTCAAGCACTGCTGCTGCGGGCTCGAGCCGGGTTGGCGAAGCAGGGGCCTGGCTTCTGACGGTTTCACCCAGCAGTTCTGCCACAATGCGGCCCCATTTCTGGCAGCATAACTGGCTTTCAAAGGTTCTGAGAAAGGCTCGGCGGCCGTTAATACCCAATTCGGCGACTTTTTCCGGATTATCCGCCAGAATCTGAATATTTTTCGCCAGGCCTGCCCCATCGCCTGTGCGGATAGTCTGGCCGCAGGCTGCATCGCGAATCGTATCGGCCGATTCGCAATATTCCGGCCCTACGAAAATCGTTGGGCGGCCTGAAGCCATCGCCCCATACAGCTTGCCGGGTACCACAATGCCCGTCATGGCGTCGCGCATGGTGATCAGGTGTGCATCAGCGACTGAGAGCGACAAATGTAGCGACTCCCGCGGGAAATAATCCATAAACCTGATATTCGTCAGATTTTTCGCCGCCACAGCCTCTTTCACCTGATTCAGGCGTGGCCCGTCGCCCACAAAGAGAAATGTAATATCTCGCCGAAATTCCAGCGATTCAGCAGCCGTAATCACTTCTTCAAACTGGTGCGCCAGGCCCAGGTTGCCGGAATACATCACGACAAACTGCTCTTCCAGCCCCAGTTCCTCGCGCAGCGGATGCCCGGCACGCTCACGCGGAAAAATCTCGTCGCGGCGGCTCCACACTGGCACTTCACGCATCCGTTCCGGGCGCACACCCTTGGCAATGATCCGGTCGCCCATATAGGGCCCCAGCACTACCACCCTGTCGGCCCATCGATAAATCGTGTTGCTGATTTTCTGCAGAGATCTGGCCAGCAGGTTTGTCTCTGACATCCGCCCCAGACCAATGCTGGCATCCGGGTGCAGGTCCATGCTCCAGAAAATGTGTTTTGAGCCGCGAAACAGCTTCAAAAGTGTGCCCACCAGCCCAATCAGCGGCGGGGTCGTCAGCGTAACGACAAGATCAAAATGTTGCATGAACAGGGCCTTGCGCGTGGCCTGAACATAATAGCTCAGGTAATCGCACATGCGGTGCAGCGTGGTCTTTCGGCCCAGGGCTGAAACTTTGACCCGGTGAATATGCACGCCATTATGCACTTCATAGGCAGGCAGGCGGGCCACGCCGGTTTTATATTGCCCAAGGCCACACAGCACATGGCACTCATAGCCCTGTGCGGCCAGGCTTTCGGCCAGGTCGGCCAGGTGCTGGGCCGTCGAGGCATGATCCGGCCAGTAATACTGGTTGACAAAAAGAATGCGTTTCGGGCGGCTGCCGGGCTCTTGTTCGGCTTTGGGCGGCAAGGTGTGTGCAGAATCAATTCGAGTCGTGTGACCATCCGCCGGTCGGCGGGTCAGCTTCCTTGCCACGGTCGCCAGTCGTCGTTTTGATGCACTTACCATTTCGTATCAGCCTCCGCCTTGTTGGCCCGATACCACGACACCGTCTTTTCCAGGCCTTTTCGCAGCGTTGTCGGCGGCGACCAGCCCCCCAGTGCCGCCTTCATGCGGGTCACGTCAAGCACTTTCCGCATGGCACCATCCGGCTTGTCGGCATTCCAGTTCAGGTGGCCCTTATAGCCGGTCACGTCGTTAAGCGTCTCAACCAGCTCGCGAATTGTCGTGCCCACACCCGTGCCAATATTCAGCGGTGTCTCGGTGCTGTTATATTTCTCACCGGCCAGCACAATGGCATCAGCACAGTCTTCCACGTAAATAAATTCGCGAACAGGCTTGCCCGTGCCCCACACTTCAATTTCTGGCTTGTTTTCAAGGTCGGCTTCCACCCACTTGCGCACCAGGGCAGCCACCACATGCGACCTCTCGGGGTTGTAGGAATCGCCGGGGCCGTAAAGATTCGTCAGAATCAGGTGTATCGAATCAAGCCCAAACTGCTTTTTATAGGCATTGCCCTGCACGGCCAGCATTTTCTTGGTCAGGCCATAGTTGATCACGCTGGGGTGGCAGGGGCCGGCCCACAGGTCGTCTTCCTTCAGGTCGCCTTCGAGAAAGCCGGGATAGCTGCACGCCGTACCGACATTCACCACCCGCTGCACTTTTGTCAGGCGGGCGGCTTCCATGATGCTGGCGCCCATGACCAGGTTTCGGTAGTAAAGCAGGCCTGGTTCGGAAACATTAATCCCAATGCCACCATAATAGGCTGCTGCATGGAATACAATTTCGGCCGGATGCTCAAGCAGGCAGCGAAGGCAGCCCTCAAGCGATGTAAGATTATAATCCTTCTGTCTGGGGACAAAAACCTGTGCACCGGCATCAGACAATCGCCTGACAATATGTTGACCCAGAAAACCTGCACCGCCGGTCACGGTGACTCGCTTGCCGGCCCAGAAAGGATGACTCATGATGTAACCGTCTCGCTCCAGTGGTGTTGACGCTCAGGGTGAAAACCGGGCAGCATGATCAATCCATACGGATATTCTGATGTGATCATGCCCGGATCAATCAGTGCAAGGCACAATTCGCGGTTGGTGGAATTGTGCCCTGCACTTGAATCGTTAGCTTTGATCAGACGTTCGCGAAGGGGTTCGAGAAGCTGATCAGCTGGCAGGCGCGAACCAGTTCGGCGATGCCGGTGTCAAGGTCGATCGTGGTTTCGAAGCCCTTGCGACGAATCTTTTCGTAGGAAACTTCGTAGTTTCGCTGATCGTCGTCCTTGCCCACTTCGGCGAAGTGGAGGTAGAAATCAACGTATTTCATGATCTTCCGGGCCACGTCTTCCTTGGTGAAATTCATTGACTCGTGCCCGACGTTATAAACGTCGTCCTTCACGTTATCCCAGTTTTCAAGGGCGAACATGAACGACCGGGCCATGTCACGCACATGCACAAATGTCCGCTTGAAGCCACCTTCATAAACGATCAGGTTGCGGTTCTTCACAGCCTGATAGGTGAAGTCGTTCGGCATAAGGTCAAGCCGCATGCGGTTCGAAACACCGAAGGCCGTGGCAAAACGATAGGCGATCGAGTTGCCGGCATCCAGAATGGCTTCTTCCGCCTTGGCCTTGGTTTCACCATAAAGGGTGATGGGGGCGCGGGGGGTGTCTTCGTTACAAACGTAGTCAGGAATCGAACCGTAGATTGAACCGGTCGAGGCAAAAAGCACCTTCTGGTCGCGGCTGCGCAGCTTAAGCAGGTTATTGGTGCCGTCCACATTGGTTGTGGTAGCCACCTGCGGCTCCTTTTTGCAGGCCGGGTAGCCAACAATTGCGGCCAGGTGAATGACAGCATCCATACCTTCAAGTGCCTTGGAAAGGCCTTTTTCGTCGCCGACATCGCCCTTCATCAGCTCGAAATCTCGGCTTGAAGTGCAGGGCAGCAGGCCCTGGCCGCCAAATTTCAGATTGTCGTAAACACGAACTTTGTGTCCACGCTCAAGCAGCATGGGCACCATGGCGCTGCCGACATAACCCGCACCGCCGGTGACAAGAATACGCATGTTGTTTTTCCCATCCATGGTTGCAAATCAGGCCTGCCCAGCAGACGCCTGGTGATCCTCAAGAAGCAGAGTCAGAAACTTCAGGGGACAGGTTTTTTATTGGCTGGGCCCCGTCCATGAAGCCTCGTTGCCTACACATCAGTTGTGTATCAGAAGAAGAAAGACCACCAAGCCATCAATGATCTTGATAGTCCTTCATTGCCAATAATCTGGCTTGTTCCGATTATGCTGTCAAGTCCGGTCAGGCAAAATTTTCTAGCAAAATTTGCAAGCAACTTGCCTGTATAGCTTTGCGTCAGGCAAAGGTGATAGAGTATCGCCCTCGGATAGGCGTATTGAGCATCAGACGGATATTGCCAGGGCGAATGGAATTGGCAAATTCACCGCTGCCGGTGAATCGCAGGTTCACCATTTTGCCGAGCAAACTTGTATTTGCCGCGTTTCCAGTCACCTCCAGCCTGACCTGGCGACCGCCCGAAACACCAACAACCAGCCAGCCGTTAACCTTGTTCGTCGCCACATCACGATCAAGCTGGCCAAAAACCGTATTCCAGTTATTGCTGTTAAAAAGATTAAACGGCGGCCGGGCCGTATCCAGCTTCACCGTGCCGGGGCCCGTATCAATCATGGCCCCAAAACCAGTGCCCCGGATCGATTGCGGCTGCCATTGTCTTGGCAGGGGAGTCCGACGAATGGCCGAGGCTCGAATCGAGCCTAACCCAGTGGGCACATCACGCTGCTCCATGCCCTCAATCTGCGGACGAATCCTGCGGCATTTCCGTTTCATGATAAATTCCCTCCGTGGTCAACCCGGAACTTCTAAGCCATCGTCAATCTCAAGGCATCTGACCAGAAATTGTCAAAAGCGTCCAGATCAATATCCCAAGTAATTACACAGCAGTTGTTTAAATCATTTTCTGATGGTTAGCCAGCCGTAATTCTCTTCATCCTCTGACCAATGCTGCCAATTGAAAAACCATTTCCGACGCTTTAACATATATTTCACCAAATGCAGCCTTGACCCCGGGCATTGCCCCCGCTGAAGTCTTGCTTGCCTTCCCCACCCTCTCAAATTCAAAAATCAATGGATCAGTCCTCATGAATCGCCGTTTGATGCTCTTTTTTTCTGCCCTTTCACTTGGCCTGGCCCCATTGGCCACTGCCGCCGAGCCATCACCCACACCCGTTCGCATGGGCTGTGGCCACATGACGTTTGACACCGTGCCAGGCTGGGCGCTGGGCCCTGATGGCAAATCGGTGCTGGGCTCAACTCACGGTGGCGTGGCCGTTGACAAAAACGGCAATATCTACACCAGTGCCCATGCCGGTCTGTTTGTTTTCTCACCCGATGGCAAGATTGCCCGCAAGTTTCTGGGCGACCAGTATGCCGACATGCACGACATCAAGTATCGCGATGAGCCCGAAGGTGAATTCATTTATGGAGCCCGCAACACCAAGGCCGAAGGATTGAAAATCAATGCCGTGACGGGCGAAATCGTGCTGAAGCTGCCGTTCCCCAAGGAATCAGGCCTTGACCTCAAGCGGTTCAGCCCCACGGCCATCACTGTGGCCCCGAATGGCGATATTTTCCTTTCGGATGGCTATGCCAGCGATCACATCTTCAAGTTCGATAAAACCGGCAAATACATCAAGCACTTTGGCGAAAAAGGCAATGGCCTGAAGCAGTTCAACACCGCCCACGGCATGACGCTCGACACCCGTTATGAGCCACCCCGCCTGCTGATCTGCGACCGCAATCACCAGCCCAAGGGCCGCCTTCTGCATTACGACCTCGACGGCAACTTTATTGACGAAGTCGTCACCGGCCTGGGCATGCCCACGTCGGCCATTGTGCAGGGCGACCATGTCGCGGTGCCCGACCTCCACGGCCGGCTGGTCATTCTTGACAAAAGTAACACTATCATCGCCGTGCTGGGCCATAATTCCGACCCCAAAGCACGCAATAACTTCAACGTTCCACAGGATAAATGGATCGAAGGCATCTTCAGCGGCACCCACGGCTCGGCCTGGGATAAAGACGGCAATCTCTTTATCCAGGACTGGAACGTCTCGGGCCGGATCATGCGGCTCAATCGCGTGAAATAATTTCGCCAGAAACAATTCCGCCCGGCAATTTCAATGCCCGGGCTATGCTCTCAAAGCCGGTGGCTGATCCATTTCAGGATCGTCACCGGCTTATGCATTTCGCTGAAGTTCAATTGAGTCTCTCCGGCAGTTATGTCACAATAGGGTCGGAGAAATGAGTTTTCCGCCCTGGCCTGACATGACAAACTTTCAGACAGATCCGCCACTTCCGCACACCATTCGTTGCCCCCAGTGCAATGAACTGGTGCAAAATGCCGATTTGTCTCCGCATCAGCCGCCACCTAATTGCCCGCTGGTACACACCGGGAGCCTGTGTGCCCTGGTGCCAGAAAAAGTGGGCCCACCGCCCGACGAAAAAAAACAGGCTGACACACAAGCCGTCGAGCCCGGATCAGCCACCACGGTGGCCAGCGACGACACCATCATAGCGGGCACCTCGGGCCTGCTGCGCGACGGATTCCCGGTGATCGACGACCTGGTCAGAACCGTGCTGGGGCAATATTACATTGAAGAGATGATCGGCCGAGGCTCAATGGGCCGCGTTTACAGGGCCACACACAAATCGCTTGATCGCCCCTGCGCCCTGAAGATCATGAGCCCCGGCCTGCTCACCAAAAAACCGCAGGTCCGCGAGCGATTCTGGGCCGAAGCCCGCGCCGCGGCCGGGCTTGTGCATCCTCATATCGTGACAGTACATAACCTTGGCACTGATCGCGGTTATAACTACATTGAAATGGAATTTGTACCCGGCGGTGTGACCCTGCGCGAGGCCGTCATTCAGAACGGCGTGCTGGAAGTTCCTAATTCCACTGATCTTGTGCGCCAGGTCTGCCAGGCGCTGGATGCCGCACATAACCGGGGCCTGGTGCATCGCGACGTAAAGCCGGCCAATATTCTGCTGGGCGGCGACGGCCGGGCCCTGCTGGCTGATTTCGGGCTGGTCTATAACATTAACGAACGCGCCGAAAGATCGAATGCTGTATCAGGCACGCCCAGCTTCATGGCACCCGAACTTTTTGCCGGAGCCAGTGCCACGCCCCAGTCTGACATTTACGCCCTGGGCGTGACATTCTACTACCTGCTGACATCGCAATTACCCTACACTTCAGATATTTATAATCAGATTTTCCGCATGCACCGCACTTCGCCAATTCCGGAAGCGAAGAAGATCAATTCTGATGTGCCCGACCGCATCCAGACCATCCTTGAACGCTGCATGGCCAAAAAGCCTGAAGATCGATATAACTCGGCGTGGGAACTGGGCAATGAACTTGAGGATGTACTTTTTGATTATCAGGACATCGAAACCATTGTGCATGAAAGCCTTGAGGGGGTCGATGGCCTGGTTCAGGGCGGCAGCGACCTCTGGCGCGTGATCGTGCGGCTCCAGAAAAACCGTATCCAGGAAGTTTATCTGGAAATCGCCCGCGGCCCGCTGGGCCAGACCAGCCTCATGGTCTATTCCGTATGCGGGCCGGCGCTTGATAAAGACTATGAATTTGTACTCAGGCTTAATAACGACCTGCCTTATGGCGGTATCTCCATACGCGACGTGAAGGGGCAGGCCATGTTCCTCATGACTCGCACATTTGACCGGGCCAACCTGCGCTCAAGTGAAATCAGGTCAACCATTTACGAAATTGCCCGACGAAGCGACTGGACCGAAGAAAAGCTGACGGGAACCGATCTCTTCTGACACTTTTCCCGGGCCCCTGGCGGAAAGACCCAACACCGGTGCCTGCTGACCCTCGCAAGATCCAGCTCAACATCATTCGCCCCGACCTTCTGCCGCCCGGCAAAGTGCCCCGCGACGAAACCACGCCCGACGACATCATCTGCAACCACTGCCCGGGCAAGTGCTGCCGCTATTTCACCGTGCCCCTGCGAACGCCCCGCTCCGCATTCGATTTCGACGAACTTCGCTGGTTTCTGGCCCACGGTCAGACCCTGATCTTCACTGAAAGCGAAGAGAAAAAAGGCAAAAAACGAACGAAGTGGAACCTGGTCGTCTGGACACAATGCCAGTATCTATTGCCCGATAACAGCTGTTCAGTATATGATACAAGGCCTCAGGTATGCCGCGATTACAGCACGGAAAGCTGCGAATACGACACGCCCTGGAGCTTTGAACAATCGTTTGAAACGCCCGATGCCATTGAAGCCTATGGCCGTGAATTTCTGGCCCGGGCGCGTGAGGCCAGAAAGCAGCGGCGCAGCCGTCAATCGCAATGAAGTCTCCATTCCAGAGGATTGCCTGATGGCCCGGCGTTCGAATCATTACGAAGCGGCGTTTGAGGCTTACATCCGTCAACAGATGGTGCCATGTGTGGCTGTGGATGAATGCCGCCGGCCGCTCTCAGACGAAGGCACGCTCAAGAACCCCGATTTTTTGATCTATCCTCGATCTGCCAAAAATCTTCTGGTTGAAGTCAAGGGCAAGTGGGGAAAAGACTGCAGGGGCCGCCGCCCGTGGGAAAATTGGGTCACAACGGATGATCTGGATGCGCTGGTGCGCTGGCAGAAGATGTTCGGGCCGGGCTTTGTCGCCGCGCTGGTTTTCGTGTATGCTGAAGCAACACCGGATTACCAGTTGCCGGAAGAGGCTGAAAACGGCTTCAGCTTTCGTGGCTTTCTTTACCGCTTCTGGGCCGTGGCACTTGATGACTACATCGCCCACCTGCGATCAAGGGGCATGGCATGGAAAGCTGTTGCCATGTCTCGCGACGCCTTTCGGGCACGTGTCAGGCCACTGGCGGAATGGATACCGATGCACGACTCAGAGAAACCCCGACCAACCGGACTGGCACCTCGAAGAAAGGTTAAAGTGAATCGATGAAAAAGCCCGCCCGCATCCTTTTCGCCCTGCTGCTTCTGGCGGTACCTGCCATCGCCACCGCCCAGGACACCGCCACCCCCGGCACTGAAGAAAAAGCCGCCGGCAAGCCATTCTACGGCTATGCAGGTTGGGGCATACTTGCTTTCGGTGCTCTTTGGGGTGCATGCAAAGCCTCTCGTCGCTGAGAGTTAAAATCGATATTCAACCTGGTGTTACAAATCACATAAGATGAATACACAGACAGCCCGGGATCGCGTGGAACGCCCAGAAATCGCCTCGATTTATCATCTGCCGCTGATGGACCTGATCGGCCGGGCCAATGCCGTGCACCGGGCCCATCACGACCCGACAGAAGTTCAGGTCTGTGTGCTGCTTTCCATCAAAACCGGCGGTTGTCCTGAAGACTGCGCCTATTGCAGCCAGTCGGCCCGTTATAACACGGCTGTCGATGCCCAGGCCCTCATGCCGGTGGCTGACGTGCTGCAAAGTGCCCGGGCCGCCAAAGCCTCAGGTGCCACCCGTTTCTGCATGGGTGCCGCCTGGCGCGAAGTGCGCAGCGGCCCGCAGTTCGACCGCGTTCTTGAAATGATCCGTGGCGTCGCCGCTGAAGGCCTGGAAGTCTGCTGCACCCTGGGTATGGTCACGCCTGAACAGGCCGTTGCCATGAAAGAAGCCGGCCTGCACGCTTACAATCATAATCTTGATACATCGGCCGCTCACTATAACGAAGTCATTCATACCCGAACTTACGAAGACCGCCTGAAAACTCTTTCGGCCGTGAGAGATGCAGGCATTTCTGTCTGCTGTGGCGGCATTCTGGGTCTGGGCGAAACTGACGACGACCGCATCGACCTGCTGCACACCCTCGTGAACCTGCCCGAACCACCGGAAAGCGTTCCGGTGAACAGGCTTGTGGCGATTGATGGCACCCCTCTGGAAGGGGCACCACCTGTCAGTGTCTGGTCTATGTTACGCATGATCGCCACTGCCCGAATCCTTATTCCCACAGCCATGGTTAGGCTTTCAGCCGGCCGGCTTGAAATGACTGAAGCCGAGCAGGCTCTTTGCTTTGCGGCCGGTGCCAATTCCATCTTTGCCGGCGACAAACTCCTGACTACGCCCAACCCGGCCACCGACCGCGACGCCCGCATGCTGGCCACGCTGGGCCTTACGCCACGCGTCGCCAATGCCGGCACGGCATCGGCATGTGAAGGCCAGAACCATGACACCGGAGCCAGCGGCTCATGTCAGGGCAATAAGGTCTGTCAGGAGCAAGTCAGCGTAAGTTGAGAATGGCCATCCCTGGCATGACCAACACCGCCAGCCCGATTGCAATCACCGGGGTCGGGCTTGTCACCAGCCTTGGCTGGGGAATGAAATCCTGTTTTAATCGCCTTGTTGCCGGCGAATCAGGTGCTGCAACAGGCACTTGGAATGATAGCCCGTTCGGGCCGCAGCACTGGGCTGGCTATCCTTTGCCTGCCGGTGGGCCGGTGCTTGAAGCACCGTGGGACGACCCGGTTTTTTCCATCCTTGACTTTGCCACGAAAGAAGCTCTTGGCCAGGCGTCTCTTGATCTTTCAAGTGTCAGGCCTGATCGCATTGGCGTCGTCGTCAGCCTGAGCAAGGGAGCTGTCAAAAATCTGTCGCAGCGTCACCACCTGAGCCATCAGGGCCGGCCAGTTCCCGCTGATCTCTTTCTCGCAGGCCCCTCGGCAGGTGCCGCATTCGTTGCTGCAAAAACTGGGGCCGAAGGGCCCGCTTTTGCCCCGGTCACCGCCTGTGCCTCAGGCCTGACCTCCCTGCGCCACGCAACTGCACTGCTGGAACGTGGCGAGGTTGACATGGTGCTGGCCGGTGCAGCCGATGCCTCGCTGGAGCCGCTCATGTATTCAGCATTTGCCCGAATGCGATCACTGGCCGGACCCAGATACAAGGACGAACCGGTGAGATCATGGCTGAAGCCATGGTCGCGACACCGCAATGGCTTTCTGATCGGAGAAGGGGGAGCAGTTTTTGTGCTGCAGCGACTGGCAGATGTCAACCTTGCCAGATGCCCCTGCCCACTGGTCATCAGCCGCTGCCAGGCCGGCTCCGAAGCATTCCATCCCACCCGCCCACGATTGACATCCGACGTTCTTGAGAGAGTCATCAGCAGAGCACTTGCTGGCCAGTCGGATAATCATTCGCCCGACATGATCCACCTGCATGCCACCGCAACCAGAGAATTTGACACGCTGGAATTCCAGGCCGTGCGGCGTGTGCTGGGCAATTCGGCAGGCCGCCCCTGGTTTGTGGCCTCCAAGCCTGCCATTGGTCACTGTCTGGGTGCATCCGGGGCCGTTGAGCTGGCTATCAGTTGCGAAGCTCTTTCACGACAGGTTGTTCCACCATTTGACCCGGGGCCTGAGTGCGAAATACCCGGCCCCCTGAAGATTCCGGGCCCAAATGCGCAAAGTTCGCCGCTGGTGCAGGTTCTGAAAATAGTTGCAGGCTTCGGTGGACACATGGAAGTCTGCCTAATTGATCGTCTGAAAGCCTAGTTGTTGCAAAAAAACAACGGCTATTCGCCTTTGAAAAGTTATGTGCTAAATCGTGGATATTGCGGTTTGTCACTTGGTTGATGAAACTTTTCCTGATAAAAACGAATTTCTTTTATTCAACATTCGTAACAAAATTAGTATCAGACTGATCAAATGCTTTGAAATACAATACAAATCCGTTATAAATTTAGGAAGCTATCCGAACAACAATTGGTTTTTACACCCAGTTCGTATCAGAACTGAATGTAAGCCTAGGCGAGTAATGAACATGAAACATACTTTACGAACAGGTCTGGCATTGCTGGCCAGTCTGCTGGGTATGACAACCCTGCAAGCCGGTCAGGTCGTTTTTTTTCAATCGAGTGTTCCTGCTGATCCAGCGGCCGGATTTTATGCGGGGACAATTGGCTTTGGCGTCTCCAATAACGGCATGGTCGCAGCTACCACAAATCTTGGAGCAGCAGGCGAAACGGCTCTCGTTTTCAAACCCATAGAGTTCGGCGCTCCGCAAGTTACTAATGTTCTGAGCGTGCCTGGTCGCGTTTTGTCCATCTCGGCCGACGGTACGAAAGCCTCTGGCTATGCAGTCACTCCAAGCTGGTCAGGCGGCATGGTCTGGACAACCGCCGGCCAGTCGGTCGCCCAGCTTGACACACTCCTGGGTTTTACCATTGGCGCGACTATCAGCAACAGCGGCCAGCTTGCCGCCGGTTTTGGCAGCAGCCAGATGGCATCATGGAATTCTGATGGCACAGGCAGCACGGCTCTGGGGCATGTTCAGGGGCCAGGCTGGGTTCCGGCAGCCAATTTCGGCTGGGCAGGTGCCGTGTCTGATACGGGTCTGGTCGGTGGCACATCGGGTTATTCCGCTGGAGTTGGCAATGGCGCCCGCGTGGCGGTTATCGCCCAGGCGGGTATTGCCAACAGCACCGTTCAACTTGGCAATGGCGTGCTCGACGGCACCATCGCCAACCCCTACGGCAAGGTGCTTGGCATCAACAGCAGCGGCACCGTGCTGATTGGTGAATCTTACGTCAACTCAGGCGGAAATTCGGTCAGCCGCGGCTTCATTGTTGATCGCTCGATCTCAGACACACTGGTTGACATGGGCACCCTTTCCGGCTTCACCCAGACCCGGGCACAGGATCTTTCCGACCCCCTCGCAGGTATTGGCAAGGCGGTTGTCGTCGGTCATTCATGGAATGGCACAGTGGCCAGCCCTGATTACACCAATATGACCGCCACCATCTGGATGCCTGGTTCAGGTGCCCAGGTTTTGCAGACATACGCTGCCTCTAACTGGGGAATCAGCTTCCCTTCCGGCTTTAGACTGGCCACGGCCTGGGGAATCTCGACAGACGGAAAATACATCACGGGTTCGGCCATCAATGCAAGCGGTACCCAGATCGGTTATGTGATTGAAACCGGCATTTCGCCAGTGCCTGAACCGGGCTCAGTCATCTCGCTGGCCGTTGGTGCAGTCATGGCTCTTGGCATGCGTCGCCGGATGCAAAAACGGTCATAATATCCCGCCTTGATTTCGGATCAGCTCAGACACCGCAGGACGAAAAGTTCTGCGGTGTTTTTCTTTGGCTCAAAATCCTGTATTTTCCGTTGATCCCGCAAGGTCGCCGGATGCAATCCGCAACAAAGGCTGGTTGACGGAACGATTCAGGCTTTATAATTACTCTGTGAAAGTCGGCCACTTTTCGACCATGACGCCCGGGCCATACCTATGAAGTGCGAACGCTGTTCCAAGCCAGTCAGTCATCACATCACCGACATCGACCGCAATGGCAACTGGCAGGAACACCACCTGTGCCACGAGCACGCGCAGTCATTTCTGGAAGAAAATGCCGCACCCAAGGGCAAACAGAATATATCCGACATGGCTAAGGCCTATATCAGCCAGATGGCCAAAACGCAGTCGCCTGAAAGCCCGGCCGAAAAACGCGTCTGCCCCGTCTGCAAAATGTCCTTCCAGGATTTCCGCCAGTCCGGCCGGCTCGGCTGCCCGAACGATTACGTCGTTTTTCGTGAAGAACTTATGCCTCTGCTTGAAAATATTCACGACGAAACGCGACACTGTGGCAAATCGCCACGCCGGGCACCCCGTGATACAAAAACCCAGACTTCGCTGATCCAGCTTCGAAACGACCTGAAAAAAGCGATTGCCTCGGAAGACTATGAACTGGCCGCGCGTGTGCGCGACCAGATCAGGGAAATTGAAACACGAAAAACTTCAGGCGGTAATGCCTGACGCCAGGCTGTCACAATTCTCCGGTTCGGGGCAACGTCTTATGGATCCCGAAATCCCATCGGCCAGCAGCAGCCAACCCGACCGGTCGAGGGCCGAAACCCGGAACCCAATCTGCCCGGCCTGCGGTATCGACCTGATGATGTTCCGGACCACCGGCAGACTGGGTTGCCCAATCGATTACGAAATCTTTGCCGAGGCCATTTCCCAATTCTTCGACACAAATCAGCCTGCATCGGTGCATACAGGAAAAATACCGGGTAAAATACCCGGACGATTTGATATTCTGCTGGCCCGGGCTGAAATGAAAACCGCCATCCAGAACAGCGATTACGAAAGAGCCGCCGAGCTGCGTGACTTGATTCGGGCTCGCCAGAACCGACGGAAAAAAACACATGACCATTGACGAACTCACGCGATCGCCCGGCGAATGGCTTAAGGGAACAGGTCCCGAGAGCGACATCGTAATCTGCTCGCGCATCCGCCTGGCCCGTAACCTGGCCGACTTTCCATTCATCTCGCGTGCCAGCAAAACCGACAAGGGCGAAATTGTCAGCCATGTTCGCGATTCCATCACTGAATCGGGCTCGCGGCTCAGCTATTTCGATGTCGAAAAAATGCCCGAACTCGACCGCCAGTTTCTGGTCGAGCGGCACCTGATCTCACGCGAGCTTAAAGAGGGCGAAGGCCCGCGTGGCGTTGCCCTGAACGACACCGAAAGCGCGTCGGTCATGATCAACGAAGAAGACCACATGCGCATTCAGGTCATGCGCTCGGGCTTCGACCTCTCAGGAGCCTGGGAACAGATCAACGACCTTGACGACCGCCTGGAAGAGAACCTCGACCTCGCCTTCAGCCAGGAACTTGGCTACCTCTCGGCCTGCCCCACGAATGTCGGCACCGGCATTCGCGTCGGTGTCATGCTGCACCTGCCGGCCCTGGGCCAGACCAACCACCTCGACAAATTTTTCCGCGCCCTGCAGAAGATCAATCTCTCGGTGCGTGGTCTTCACGGTGAAGGCACCCAGCCCTATGGCGATTTCTACCAGATTTCCAACCAGCAGACACTCGGCAAAAGCGAAACCGAGCTCATCCAGAGCCTCTCCGACGTCATCCCCCAGCTCATTGAATATGAACGCAAGGCCCGCCAGACCCTCCTGAACGAACGCCGCCAGGTGCTTCAGGACCAGGTCAGCCGTGCCTATGGCGTGCTGAAAACAGCCCACACCATCTCAAGCGAAGAGACCATGCTGCTACTTTCCAGCGTGCGCATGGGCATCAACCTTGGCCTGATTGACGACATGACCATCTCGCAGGTCAACGAACTTTTCATTAACACCCAGCCCGCCCACCTGCAGAAAATTCACGGCCAGGCCCTGGCGGTCGACGAACGCAATGTTCTGCGTGCCACATTCCTGCGTAAAAAGATCATGGAATTTCAGTAAGTCATCAAGCATCCTGCCCGGCTCCAATTAAACATGGCACCCAATCGCAAGGCCATACCTGAATCCGCCTTGCCGGATTGTCGATAAGAGTTATATTGCTCGCTATTGGCAATAGCTGTGGCCAATCTGGCCAGCGGGCCATCGCGTGCCCCGAGTCATGGATGCTCCCTATGAACCAGAACCGGCGAAAACACCTCAAGCGAATCCTGGGCTTTACTCTGGCGGGGGTCGCGGCTGAGCAATCGTGGCGGCACGGGCACGACTATATCCTGCCCCGTGAATTCATGGAAATTGAGCCCGGCAAGGTCTATCGCGGCGGCTGGCAGCAGGCCATTCCCCTGCGGCGAATCATTAACAATTACAAGATTAAAACCGTCATCGCCCTGGCCCACCCTGATAGCCACCCACTGGTCAAAATGGAGAAGGGCATCTGCGAGGAAAAAGGCGTAAACTGGGTGCACCTGCCCATTCACGATGTCCGCGGCGACGACACCCGCAAGTTTGTCTCTGACCAGCTTGAAGCCGCCGCCAAAATCATTGGCGACCCTGCCGCCCAGCCCGTCTTTTTCCACTGCCACCACGGCGTGAACCGGGCCAGCATGGCCCACATCGCCTGGCGCACCATGATGTGCGGCTGGAGCCTGGAAGATTCCGAGCAGGAAGTGGCCCACCACTTTGGCCTGGTCAGTGTCAATCATGGCCCCGACTACCGCCACATGCAGAAATTCTTCGAAGAACGCGTGGTGCCCTATCGACTGGCCAAGGCTGAAAAAGCCAAAGCCGATGCCGAAACCATGGCCCGCTCGGGCGATAAATCAACGACTAAATAAATCATCCCGGCGAGCCAGTAGCCACCTAGCGTACGCGGGTGTTCCCCGGCGATTCTCCGGTGGCTATGCGCTCAGGGGCAACCTTGCCTCCAGACTCTTCAACTGCCCGGCTGAAAACAGGCCGACCAGATTCATCGTGCGCCACCAGCTTCCACTGGATTTTTCCCCCGGGAGTTCCTCGCCTGGCCGGAATCACGAGGGGTGGTGTCAAGATCGACTTGCCAGGCCCAATCTTGTATCCACCAAACATCCGCGCAATCATCAAAATATCAAAAAGCCCTCGCTGGGCTTGGTTCCATTCACTCTCGGTTCGTGCGGCGGTGTTTTCCCACGCGGCTGATTGCAATGTCAGCCCCTGGTGCGGGTCGCGGTTCTGAATCAGCAGCCGCATTGTTGCCCCGTCGCTGCCAGATTCATTTTCCGCCAGCACCCGCACGTCAAAGCCCATGTGGTGGTCTCGCAGGGGCAGGGCCGTCACCTGATACGCACCGGCTTCCGCTCCGCTTAATTCCACTTCAATATGCCCCAAATCCGCCAGGCCCGACTCGGCAGAAATTCTGAAAAACCGCGTTGCCGTGGCCGCCGGCCGCCAGGCAATCTCTTCCAGACCCGACCCAGCCTCAAGCCGTGTATCTCGCGGAGCACCAGCCAGCCAGTCATCCAAAAGGGCCTTTTCCCTGAGACTCTCTATCGCTCCCTGACCGGCAATTTCACCCATCAGTTGCACCGTCCACGCCCGAAAGAGCTTCTCAAAGCCCACGCCCGTCGCCTCTTCCAGGTTCCGCCTGCCTGTGGTTTGCGACTCTATCAGCCGGCGCGGCAAATCGCTGCCATAAGTCTCTTCACACCACTTCAGGAAAAGATAGGCCGCCCCCCGATGACCGTGGGATCGACCACTGCCCAGGCCGGCCTGGTCATTGACAATCAGCCTGTTGCTCTCGGGCGATTCATAATAGGCCGAGATCCGGTAATTCAGGTTTGCCCACGAGCCATCAACCCAGCGTTCGCTCAGGTGGGCCAATCCCTCCTCAAGCCAACTCTCTTCTTCCTCAATTTCTGATCCAGCCTGCGCCGCCATGGCCAGCCGTGCCGTGGCTGCCACGGCATGCGTATATTCATGGGCCAGAAGGCTTTTCAAATAACCGGTGTCATTCACCCGGCTATTGATAAAAATGACATCTGACGCATGGCTTCGCGGCAGGCTTCCCGCCGGGTCAAAATCGGTGGGCCGCACAAATCCGTCAATTGCCAGCCGGCCATCGGCCATCCGGCTCAGGGCAGGGGTCAGAATCACGGCGATTCTGCCATCGCCATCAATATCCGCCGCCGCACCTATCCTCGGAATTACGGCCGCCGGAATCTCCTCGTCCATAATCCTGACTACTTCTGCCGCCAGCTTTTGTTTACCGGCAGCATTCTCGGCCTTATCCAGATAAACATTCACCGTCTTTCCCGAACCCACCAGCCCACCCCTGACCACCTCATACTGCGCCAGGTCGTCGCTGCTGCCGTCGCCTGTCTGAACCTGAAAAACACGCTCGGCAGCGGCTTCCTGCGGCGGCTTCTGCGGACCCTGAAAAACCGGTCGGCTCACCCGGTGCCCTGTTTTCACCACTCCGGCATCCTTGCCCGGTGAATCAAAGGCAATCGTGCTCCCGTAAGCCCCCTGGCGTGGCTGGCTGGCCGTCATCCGGGCCCGCAGCCTGACTTCGTCAGGGTCGTCATGCCCGCTTGTCCGACTGACCGCCACAATCCAGGCATCCCGGTTGCCACGCACCGGCAGTTGCCACCGATTCTGCCCGTTGGCCGTCGCCAGAATCAGTGCCCGACCCGGCACTGCGTGACCGGCAAGTGAATTTGAGGCGGCTTTTTCAGCCGCTCTGGCCGACCATATGCCCCCTGTGAAAACGGCAAACAAAAAAACCGCAGGCAAAAAGGCGGAAAGCCGGTTCATGAACCATCGCGAACAAACCAATGACACAGCGACGGCCTCCCTGCCCAGCGCACCTATTGACGTGAATTGATTCGGCTGAATCGGCTGGCCGGCTTGAGACTTCCTTGTGGCAGATGCTTGACTTTCCGGAAACAAACCTTAGACTGTATTCCATGAGGCACACACCTCATACTCCAGGCCGGAGTGGCGGAACTGGCAGACGCGCCAGCTTGAGGGGCTGGTGGGATTTTTTCTCGTGCAGGTTCAAATCCTGTCTCCGGCATTGTTTATCGCTTATCTTTGCTGCGGATTATTCACCTGTGCGGCAAAATACCGACATCAACGCCCTTCGCCAAAAGCTCAGGCCACCAGGCCAGGTGATTGATGTTCATGTGCATCCTTTCCCCGTGCCTCAGGTTGGTTCTGGTGCCACACCCCGCCAGGCCGCTGATTTTCTGATCCGTCAGGCAGATGTCGCCGGCGTTTCGCGCATGGTGCTCATGAACCTCGGCCGCACCTGGAACACCTCACCCCCAATGGCCGCCTGTGCCGAGGCCAACGACCTTGGCCTGGAAGTGCAAAAACTGGCCCCCGATCGCTTTATCTGCTTCGCTTACGTGAACCCCGCCGAACCCGACGCCGCCCGTGCCGAAATCGACCGCCAGGTGCTTCGTAAGGGCATGGCAGGCGTGAAGTTATGGGTCGCCGTAAGGGCCAGCGATCCCCGCGTCATCCTGGTTGTTCGTCATGCGGCCTCGCTTGGTGTGCCCATACTTCAGCATGTCTGGATCAAGGCCGGCGGCAATCAGGGCGGCGAATCGTCGCCCGATGACCTGGCTGAACTGGCCACCGCCGTGCCCGAGGCCCGCATCATTATGGGCCACCTGGGCGGGGCTGGTTTTCACGGCATTGAAAGCGTGCGGCACCTGAAAAATGTCTATGCCGAAACCGGCGGCAGCGAACCTGAATCAGGTATTGTTGAAATGGCTGTTGCTCGCCTCGGGCCAAACCGCGTGATCTTCGGCAGCGACGCCACCGGCCGACAGATGGCCGTGCAGCTTGGCAAAGTGCTGGGCGCCGACCTGCCGGACGATGTCAAAAAACGTATTCTCTGGGGCAATCTCAACGCCATCCTGCCCGAACATGCCCGCACTGAACCGGCCAGTGTCAGCACCAAGGCCAGCCCTGGAAAGGCATCGTCATGATCATCGACATGGCTGCCTTTCTTGGCCCTTATGAGCGACGAAACCTTGCTGCCGACCACGCCCGACTAGTCAACACGCTTCGCCCCTGGGGCATTACCCGAATCTATGCCGGACGCATCGACCATCTGCGCCACGACAACCTTCACGCCACCGATTCGCCCGTCAAACCACAAACCTCTGGTGGAATTGAACTTAATACAGTACCGGTAATCGACCCGACCCTGGCCACCTGGCGGGAACACCTTGAATCGTATTGGACTTTCCACAAGGCCAGCCTGCCAGTCATCCGCCTGCACCCAAATTATCACGGCTATCGGCTCAGCGAGCACAAGGCCATGCCTGGCCTGGTGCAGTGGGCCCACGATCATGGCTCGGTGCTGCAGGTTGTGGTGAATATCGACGACATCCGTCGCCAGCATGCACTTGGCCAGGTGCCCGACGTCGCAGCCACCGACATCCTCAACACCGCACGGAAATATCCGCACCAGGCGTTTCTGCTGTCGGGTGCTCTGATGACACTTTTGCGTCCCCTCAAGGCCGAGACCGTGCCGAATCTCTGGGTCGATACCGCACGGGTTGAAACGGGCCTGGCCCTGCCAATATTGATTGACAACGGCTGGGGCGACCGCCTGGTCTATGCCTCGCACTCGCCCATTCTGATTGCCCATTCTTCAATTGCCCGCGTGCTTGTGGATCTTTCTGACGCCGATGCCCTGAAAATTTTGAACGGGAATGCCCGCCGACTTTTGCGGCTGAACCCCTGAAATTGCTGTTTTTGTATCAATCTTTTGTGAAGAAATTCAGTGAGCGTGTGACTGTTCGATTGACATAACTTACGCGTCTGGAATAACTCAGGCGAACTCCCAAAATTCCAAAACTTGCGAAGTAATGGCCTGTGTAATTGCGATTCAAGAGTAATTCAGTTTTCGATATTTCAGACATCTCCGCGTAAGACCTGACTCACACTTTGCAAGAATTCACTTCGCCGTGACAGATTTTAGATCGTTAAATAGAGATGTATTTTCCTTTCCACCGCCAGACATCCTTAATATCCATCAAAACCCTTCCAATGCTCAACTTTTCCATTCATTTCTGCAAACCATGCCGGATTCTCTGATACAACTCCACCTCTCCGTCCGATAGATTCAGATTGAGTGTACTCATGTTGAGCGGATTATTGGGGTGAATCGACGCCCAGCCCCGCGCCGTCCTGAATTCAGTGAATAGAATGGACCCGCCGGATGAACGACCTCGTTCACCAACTTCGCGAGCCGGCCAGCGCCATCACCCACGGGCTGTGGTTCATTCTGGCATTGCCACTGCTCTATCGGCTTCGAAAGCAGGCGGGCGACCCGGTCAAGAAGCTCACCGTCAGCATTTACGGCACCACTTTGCTTTCGTGCGCAGCGGCTTCCACCGTGTTTCATTCAGTGCATGGCACCCCTGACGAGATTGAATGGTATAACCGCCTTGACCACATGGGAATTGGCCTGCTCATCGCCGGCACCTTCACGCCGATCGGAGTGCACCTTCTGGATGCTGCCCGCGGCGGTCGTATTCTGCTTCTGATCTGGCTGGCGGCTCTCTCGGCAGCGGTTCTGCGAATGACCGTCGAGCACATACCCAAGCCTATTGCCACATCGATTTATCTAGCTATGGGCTGGTCGGCTATTCCGGGCTTTTTTCACCTGTGCCGGAATGTATCGTGGAAAGAAGCCCGGATGATCGCCGAAGGCGGCGTTTTTTACACCATTGGGGCCCTGATTCACTGGCGAGACTATCCGGATATGTGGCCCGGTGTTTTCGGGTCGCACGACCTGTTTCATGTCTTCGTCATGCTGGGTTCGCTGCGGCATTTTCAGTTTATGAAACGCGTGGTGCTGCCGGCATCGATTGATTCGGCACTGGCATGGCGTCTTCTTACGTGGCAGCCGGGCATTGACACTGCTTTTAACGCAATGCCGTCCGAATCGGCCATTCCGAAGCCCTATTTCTGGCGGAAGAAACGCCGGGCCCGGCAGCATTCGGAGCTGAAAAACTGATGCGCCGGCAGAATCGTTCATTTTGAATAGTTTTCTTATCATTCCGGGATGGTTAAAATATTTTTGACGAGCACTTGATCGGGACCGGGCGGCACTGCTTACAAACACGGCTCCAACAGTCGCTTACGATTCATCTTCATCTGAGGCACGCGGCATGGCATTTCTCCTTCACCCACTCCGGTGGTCGTCTGCGCCTTTATTCTGCCTGACCCTGCTTGTGATGCTGGGTGTGGGCACTGGCCCGCTTGCTGCACAGGATGATGCCGAGGAGAAGCTGGAAGAGGCTCGGCTGCTGGTTCAGACAGGCAAAGCGCCCGAGGCAGTCGAAATCTATGAAACCCTGCTGAAACTGCCCGCCGTTGCCGCCGACAAATCGCTGGAAGTGCAGGCAGGCCTTGGCCACGCCATGGCGATGTCGGAAATTGGTGCCCGCGCCGACGCCGCACCAGCACTGGCGAAACTGGCCGAAAAACATCCGGAAAACGCTGACATTCCCGCCCTTCAGGCCCAGTGGGCTTTTGACGCTGGCCGTTGGGACGAAGCCCGCACCCTGCTGGAAAAGGCCCTGAAGCAAAGCCCCGACCATATCGCCGCCCGCTGGCTGCAGGTGCGCATGCTTGACGCCCAGGGCCGCCGCGACGAAGCCACTGCGGCCTCGGAATGGTTTATCAAGCACCGCAATGCCAAGCCCGACGCCTTTTCGGCTCTTGACATGGTAACGGCCGGGCAGGCCGCCGAGCGGTTCTATCGGGCCAGCACGCGGGGCGAACAGCTTTCTGAAGCCCTTTCCGACATCATCACCGAGCTTTACGACGCAGCCCTGGAAGAGGACATTTACTGCTGGCAGGCCAATGCGGCCGCCGGCAAGCTGTTTCTGGCAGGGTATAACGAAAAACGCGGTATCCCCGAACTGCAAAAGGCCCTGCGCATAAACCCGCTGGCCCCCGAAGTGCTTGTGGCACTGGGCCGGGCCGACCTCGACGGCTATAAACTGGCCGCCGGCCGGCAGCGTGCCGAACGAGCCCTGCAAACCAACCCCGGTTACACCCCGGCCAAAGTGCTGCTGGCCGACCTGAACATTTCTGACGAACGCTTCGACGATGCCCTGAAAGCAGCCACCGAAGCCGTGGCCCTGGCCCCGAAGGATGAAGACGCACTGGCCCGACTGGCCGCCGCCCGGCAACTGGTGACCGACGAGCTGGGCCTGGTGCAGGCCGAACAGACGGTGCTGGCCCTGAACAAGTCGCCCGCCACTTTTTATTATGCCCTGGGCGAGCGGCTTTCTGACCGCCGCAAATATCACCCGGCCGAGCGGGCATTTCTCAAGTCGATTGCCGCCGACCCCTCCCGTGCCGACGCCAAAATTGGCCTGGGCATGCTTTATATGCAGATCGGCCGCGAGACTGAGGCCCATGCCCTTTTTGACGAAGCCTTCGACCTCGACCCCTTCAACGTGCGGGCCGACAACATGCTGAAGGTGCTGGCCCACATGGCTACTTATAAGGAGGTGGTCAGCGACCACTTCCGCGTGCTTTACGACCCCACGCAGGACGAACTTCTGGCCCGGGCCATGTCTGAATATCTTGAGCGGATCTATCCGGCGATTGTCAAAGATCTCGGCTTTGAACCCGCTGGCCAGACACGCATTGAAATCATGAAGAACCACCAGTGGTTCAGCGGCCGAACGATTGGCCTGCCCTTTCTGCCAACTGTCGGGGCCTGTACCGGCCGCGTGGTGGCCCTGGCCAGCCCACGAAACACCCGCCAGCCCTTTAACTGGGCCCGCGTGCTGACCCATGAACTCGTCCACGTGATCACCCTGCAGCAGACCAATTTCAATATTCCACACTGGTTTACTGAAGCCCTGGCCGTGCAGAGCGAAGGCTTTCCCCGCCCCCAGCCCTGGAATGTGATGCTGCTGGAACGGGTGCCGAATCGCAAGGGCGTGCTGAACCTGGACACGATTAACCTCGGCTTCATTCGCCCCAACGAGCCGGAAGATCGCCAGATGGCCTATTGCCAGGCCCAGCTTTACGCCGAATTCATGACCAAAAAGTTTGGCCCCGACGCCACCAAAAAGATGCTGATTTCTTATGCCCAGGGCGTATCGACCCGGACGGCTGTCGAATCGAACTTCAGCGTGACCAAAGAGCAGTTTGAGAAGGACTATCTGGCTTATCTCGACGAAGTCGTGGGCAAGATCAGGGCCCGCAGCACCGACGACACCATGCCCAGCCGCTCGGAACTCCAGCGACAACTGGAAAAGGACCCCAATAACGCCGATGCCTGGGCCGCCCTGGCCTATGACCACTTCGCCCGCCGCGAACTGAAAGAAGCCCGCCGCCCCGCCGACAAAGCCCTTGAACTGAAGCCCGGCCACCCGCTGGCCAGCTATGTGAAGGCCAGGCTTCTGACAAGTATCGACGACGAGCCCGCCGCCCTCGCCCTTCTGCGAAAGGCCGTTGACCCGAAGGCCCCCAACCCCCGCGTGATCGACCTGCTGGCCGAGCTGGAAATGAATGACGGCAAGCTGGACGAAGCCCTTAAGCTCTATGAACTGGCCCGACGCGACGACCCCTATAACCCCAAGTGGATTGCCGGCCTGACACGCATCTACCTGCGCCAGAAGAATATACCGAAAATGCTCGACGCCCTGGCCATGCTTGCCGCCGGCGATTCCGACGACCTCGACGTGCGACTGGCCCTGGCCGAACGCCACCTGGGTGCCGGCAATGCCGCCGAAGCCCTGAAATGGGCTGAAGACTGCCTGGTGATCGACACCTATAACGTGAAGGCCTATACGCTGCTGGCTAAAACATTCGTCAAACAAGACAAATGGGCCGAGGCTGCCAAAGCAGTGGAAACGGCCCTGAGCCTTGAGCCGGAAGACCCCGCCGAGCTGAACGCCCTGAAAGAAGAAATTGCTAAAAAGGCAAAGTAACATTTGTCAGAATAAATACAATTCAAATTCAAAAAACTGGGGCCGCGAAAGGTAACTTTCCCGGCCCCGGTTCTATTTATCATTGCATTTTAAATTAAATGCAATTTCATTTGGTGGCTCCGGCCTGGGTCACCACGGTATCTTTCTTTGGCCCGGCAATTTCTTTGGCATCGCCTGGGGCGGTGTGCTTCAGCAGTTCGCTAAGCTGGAAGCCAAGATAAGGCTGATTGGCGGCTGGCGAACCGTCGCTGCCGGCATGGGCCACCCAGAACCGGGTGCTTGAGGTTTCAAAAAGCACGTTATGAAGGTTTGAATTCATGGCCACCGGCCGATCCATCAGCCTGATGGCAGCACCGGCGTCGATCTTGCCATGAACTTCTTTCACCCGTTTCACGAGCAGTTCATAACGATCGCCCGCTGAAAGCAGCACGGCGTCCTTCACGGCATGTGGCAGCAATTTGTGAGCTTCACCCATGGCCACGGTGTTAAACACATCGGCGCCAGCCTCCATCCCCACCGCCTTACCGGTTTTTCCATCGGCAATCACATAATAATATTCGCATGTCCGCGGGTTATCGCGAAAAATGCCCACCGCTTCATCCAGTGTGTTGGCTTCCTGCAGGGCCCAGCGCATGAGCACGGCCATCGGCACGCCCTGCCACTTGCCCAGCCCTCGGCCGCCCATCTCGCCAAGGCTCACTTTTTCGGCATTCATGCCTGTCACGCTACCGACAAACCCGCTGTATGTCACGTTCAGGAAGGGAATTTTGCCGTCGGGCCTGGCCACCATCAGCACCGGGTGTTCCTGCAGTTTCCAGTCGCAGCCATAATCCAGCACGCGGCCATGATAAAGCTCGCCATTTTTCGTGGCTCCGCCTGAAAGGGCAAAGCCTGAGCAGTGAAACAGTTCCGGAATGAAATTGCAGGCGATGACATCTTCCAGCGGCACGCCCGACCCATCGGCCAGGCCCTGAAGTTCTTCAAAATACCACTTTGGTATGAATTTCTTTTGCGTGGCCTGAATGCCGGCAATCACCTTGCGCGGGTTCAATAATTTAATGCCATTCCACTCAAATGTAATGTCTTTCGACTTCACATCCAGCAGATACCGCACCATTTCGTGCACGTCCTGCTTGAGCAGGGCACCGTGCTGAAAACCCATTTCATAATGGCTGCCAGCCACATGCAGCACCTTGTGGCCGCCCACGTCTTCGAGAAATCCCTTGCCACACCGGGCAATCACCCTGCCTTCGGTGGAAATCGCCGGGGCCACGGCTGATTTTGCCGAAGTTGCATTTGCATCTGCCGCAAGCCCATAACCTGCCAAGCCACATGTCGTGGCATAAAGCCACGCGAATAATATCAGGCCATTACGTCGAATCATGTTGCAATTCCCCGGCATTGATATTTGTACGATTATTGGAGAAAGGCGAAACTGCTTATATTCTACCTGACAAGGGCGGCCATGCAAGTTGAATTTCAATGGAAATAGCCGCCCCGGTCTCATTATTTACCCCACCCGTTTCAGGCTGTCGCTTTCCCGCTGGTCGAACATTGTTCGCACAATGCCTCGGTAAAGCGTGTTGCCCTGCTCGATGGAAACATTGATCAGCTCAATGGCGTCCTTCAGGCTTGCCAGAGTCCGGGCCAGGTTTTCCTGGCTTTGCCGGCTCGACTTCTCAAACGACTGCTGGAACTGGGCATTCAGCGACTCGACAGCCGTCGTGGTTCGCTCGACACTCTGCCGCACCGCTTCCAGGGCCGATTCCGAGCGGTTTCGTGAAGCCATGGCATCAAGCGAATGTTCCATCCGCTCCATCGCCATGGTTGACCTTAGGCCCAGCTCTGTAAGTTTGCCCATCTGCTGCGTCAGGCCGCCCACATCGCCCAGCCGCTGCGTCGCCGCGTCCATGCCTGAAAGACTCTGGGCCAGCCTTTCCACCGCCACCTGCAGCTTCTCGGTCTGCGGGCCAAGCCCCACACCCAGGGCACGGGCAATTTCATCCACACTCTGTAAGAGGTTTTCCCAACGCTCTTCGGTAAGGTCTTCAGTATCTTCGGCCGGTTTTTCAGCCACCTCGGGCACCGATGCACCCGCCACCAGCGGCACCAGTGCTCTGTCAACCACCCAGCGGTCAATCCGCGAGAGCACATCCTCAGCCCGCCGCAACATCATCGTCTGCAGAAACATCAGCGTGGCCGACAGGAAAAGAGCCAGCAGCGTACTGTCAAACGCAATCTGCAGGGCCGATGTGACGCTTGTCAGGTTGTTCATGAAGCCGTCAAGGTCCTTCACCATCGGCAGCACAATACTGATGTTGGCCAGAGCCTTCGAGATGCCTTCAACCGTACCAATAAACCCAATTACCGGAAGAAGATAGAGAATATATTTGGTCATCGTGAACCGGCCGGCTTCGTGCTCCTGGTCAAGTGCCGACTGCTCACGATTGAGCTCCATAATCTGCTGGAATTCATTGAGACCGCTGGTGCGCGATGCCCCCAGAAGCTGCAGGAATCGCTTTTCGGCCAAAGAATTGCCGGTGGTCGGCATCGGTTTGGCCTGTTCAGCCTGGCCCCGAATCGACACCTGCGACGTAACTGCCCGCAGACGCATCTGCTTTTCCAGATGTTCGTCGGCTCTGAGCAGACCCTTTTCCTCTCGCCAAAAACCCAGCAGTCGTGCCGAAAGGGCGGCGATCGCCAGCAAGAACAGGCCGCTGCCGGCAAACTGCTCCCAGCCCCGCTCGAACATCAGCGTGGGGTTAAATATCGCTAACCCCACCGGCAAAGCCACACCCACCGCAAGTGCCGCAACCATTGAAAGATAAGGCAGGGTTCGGGGGCTCTCGGTTCGCGCCATGGCTGTCTGAAATCCTCTTCGTGCGGGCTTTCTCAGCAGCATCCCGGCTCGTGCATTCGCCGGCGTGATCGGGACTCTGCAGTATCACTCTTCTTCGTCGGCATCGCCAGCGTCCGATCTTTAGCATTGTTTTGATAGTGTCAATCAGGCAGCTTGGGCAATTTGCATCATTTCTCTTGGAATTAGCCAGTAGAAACACCGGCATCCGCCGCAGGCACCCTGGTTAATGGCCGCGTCGGTCGATTAAATATCAGGTTTTTCCATCATCCGCCGCCTGATCGACAAATGTCGATCAGGCCTTGAAGGGTGTTTGACTTCGGTCAAACCGCCTCATCTTCTCTTTCGCCAGCAATCGCCAGGCAATGTTCACAAAAACACCGTCGGGAAGATGGTCGAAAAGCGGTTGAAAGTTTTCAAGA
>JBEITT010000205.1:0-3203 GCA_040374745.1 Planctomycetaceae bacterium
GCCGTGTGCTTCACCGGACGGATACAAAATATTGGAGCTTGGATCTGCATCAATAGATGAGCTATTGAAGCTAGTCACAACTTTAATAAGACCTGTTTTATTGTCGTATTTTATCGAATTAACTCCTTCATCAGCAAAACTACCCCAGGACTTAGCCCAGACGAAATTTCCTTCAGGAGATAATTTTTGAAGATATGAATCGTGAAGTCCACTAGAAGCCATGTTAAAAATTCCTGCAGAAGGATCAAAGTCAACAACTGAATGAAAACTACCACCAATATACAAATTATTTAGGTTATCGTATGTAACACTAAAGCAGTGCGACGCTACCGAGGATCTAATTTGCTCTGACCATTTATACGCCCCAGCTTGATCTAATTTTAGAAAAAATCCATTGTAATTTGAGCTGGCATTAGTGATCAAAACTGTTCCGACGCCGGGGTCTAAATCGATAGAACCTGATATAAATCCACATATAAGAACGCTATTGTTATTATCACATTCCAAGTCATAAACACGATTATCACTTGCATTTGATGACTGAATGCCCTTAACCCACTCAAAAGAATTAAAACTGTTAGTCATCTTTAAAACAAAAATATCACCAAGTGAGTTCACAGAAACTAGATTAGACGTAGCGTTGCTAATATCAAAATCAACAGTTCCGGAAAATTTCCCTGCTAAAATTATGTTATCTGATGTGTCTAAGGTTATACAGAAACCTCTATCATTTCCAGTTCCACCTATGTTATGAGCCCATTGAAAAACACCTTGTGAATCAAATTTTCCAATAAAAATATCATCACTGCCGCGACTTGTTAAATTATTGCTGTTATTGCTTGGGTCAAAGTCTGCTGTCCCACTAAACCAACCAGTAACAAGCGGGTTTCCGTTTATATCTATATCAATAGAGGTTGGATTAACCGTACTCGTTCCACTTATAGATTTAACCCAGAGAAATTCACCTGAGGCATTTAGCTTTAATATGAAAGCACTTTGGCTGGAAGTACTTGTTAACGTAGCCACTCCTTGCCCTGGATCAAAGTCCACAGTGCCAGAAAAATTACCGACTTGATAAATATTCCCCGTGGCATCCACGACAGAGGATCTTATTGTATTGTCGGGCTGGTTATTTACCACACTAATATTCGTGGTCTCAAAACTGCCCACCCATCCAAAATCGCCACTGATATAAGCCGGCACTACTCGGTCTTCCAGTTGCTCAGCCAGAATCTCCTTGGCCAGGATGTTCGAAAAAGAAAAACGACGAGCCTTTTTATTGCGGATGCTGTTGCGAGCCATGATACTAAACCCCTTGGCGATCTGGAGATCTGAATGAGTACACCGGTGTGTCGATCTTGCCTTAAAAATAAAAAGCGAACGATTCCAGGATTTCCGGACACAGCTTTTTCAAACTTTCTTGCCATGAACAACAAAAAACATCTAAGCCCAATTATTACAGAATCTTAGAAAATCGCCAGGCGATCTTGGTATCCACAGCCTGCACCAGTTCGCATGAAAAACGGATTGTGAACTCTGATGCATCATCTTATTTGATTGCGGTTCTCGCTATCAGTGGGAACCCTTAACACTAAAAAAACTTAAAACCTTTTAAAAGAATAGTTTACGAAACACACAGCCGTTCTGAGAAAAATTTTGTCCGGTTTTTCTGACCACGTTCGCAATTATTGATATGCACAACTCCACTATGAGGAATTCAATGGCAAGACAATCCGGTTCAGGGAATCTGTTCTCTCTGATGCCTCATTATTTACAAGTCGCACAGGCGGTGTTAGACTTCAATTACTCCTGAGCTTCCTTCAGGTTTTGCCCTATGTCAAAAGACAAAACACTCGACGAACTGATTTCCGAATGGGAAGCCCGTGCCGAACGCGGCGAACCGGTCGATTTTTTACAGCTATCGGGAAACAATCCGGAATTGGCCCGGCAACTTGAACAGGTGATCGGCTTACTTAACGATTCCCGTTGGATGGACCGGACCCCAACCGACCTGCTGCTCCATGACAAAGATGGATCGACGAGAACCCCAGTCGGCTCGATTGACTTTGCATCGCTGCCTTTGTATAAGTTGCTTGTGGCCGACGGTTTCCAAGTGGGAGACATCATTCAAGATCGTTACCGACTGGTTCACATCATTGGCGAAGGCGGTAGTGCGCACGTCTGGCTTGCTAATGATCTTACTCTTGAACGCCTTGTAGCCGTTAAAATTTACAAGTCGTCTGTCATAACCCCTGACAGCATTCAGCTTTTCATAAACGAAGCCCGACTGATGGGCCGGTTTGACCATCCTTCCATCCTGCCGGTTTATGACCTTTTTACATTATCAGAACGTCTTTTCCTGATTCTGAAATATGTGCCCAAGTGCCGCGACACACTGTTCCGCGATCACCGAACCGTTCTGCGTGTGCTTCTTCAAATCTGCGAAAGCCTCAAGTTTTTGCATGAAAACAAGGTTCTGCACTGTGATATCAAAACCACCAACATTCTGATCGACACCTCGGGCCAGGCCTGGCTTTCGGACTATGGCATTGCGATTGAAGAAAGCCAGAAAACCACGCAGCAAACGGCCGGAACCGCTGGTTTTATGGCCCCCGAACGTCTTACCGGTGCCCCGAACAGCGTGCAAACCGATATTTACAGCCTTGGCGTCGTGATTTTTAACATGCTTACCGGCCGAATGCCCAACCAACCGGAAAACCTGGCCCACAGTGATGGTTTTGATCAATTGCCCCGCGATATTCAAAAAATCATTCTGAAAGCCACGACCAGGCTGCCGCAGAACCGCTACGAGTCGATTGATGGTTTCGCAACCGACCTCCGCGATCAGATTCAGTCCAAACCAAACACGGCCCGGCGTCGTGCGACAGTTATCACAACCATTATATTGCTGGTGGCGGTATTAACCCCAGCTTACCTGATCTTTTTCCCTGGCCCATATTATCGGGAAACTCAGAGAATCACGGTCAATAAACCTGGCAACTATAAATTGATTCATGGTGATTGGAACGGCGACGGTCTGAAAGATCTGGCTGCCCACTATATTAAACCCAGTTCATCCTGAAAACCCGAGTTTTTCGACTTCCGGGTCTAATTCGAATCTCGGCCAAAGTCTATTGATCATTTCGAGCGGATTCTTGTTGATTCGTTCAATGAATTTCTTGCAGGCATCAAATAATGCTGTA
>JBEITT010000018.1:0-61889 GCA_040374745.1 Planctomycetaceae bacterium
CGAGGACCGGAAGCAGGTGCGGGCCGACCGGGTACATTTCCGGAAATATCGGCGGAAGAGCCTTGATGTGCGGTATCACAACATTAAGGAGCACGGCAAAAAACGCCCGAAGAAGCCGGAATCTGACGAAAAACAGCAGGAATAATGCAATTACGATTGTATTTCGATTCAATTTAAATTCTTAATCAACAATTCCCCCGGGGAAGCTGCTGGCAAGGGCCATGGCTTCACCCTGGGGGAAAGTCTGTTTAGGTGGAAAAGGCACGACAGGGCGTGCCTTTTTCGATTAGATCTGGAGAAGGTTACTTCCCGGAATCTGCTGGAGACAATTACTTTTTCAGTGCAGCTTCACCTTTTGAAAGACGCATGCGGAGCAGTGCATTAATGAATTCATCAATACGACCGTCGAGCACAGCCTGGGGGTTACCCGACTCCTGACTTGTCCGCAGATCTTTCACAAGTTGATATGGCTGAAGCACATAGTTACGAATCTGGCTGCCGAACGAAATCTCGCCTTTTTCGTCATAGGCCTTGGCGAAGTCGGCTTCCCGCTTCATTTCTTCGATGCGGATGAGCTTGGCCTTGAGCAACTGCAGGGCCAGCGCGTCGTTTTTGTGCTGCGAGCGTTCGCTTCGGCTTTCGGCTGCGACACCTGTGGGAAGGTGGGTATAACGAACGCCGGATTCAGTCTTGTTCTGGTGCTGGCCGCCGGGGCCGCCGCAGCGGAAGACGTCTCTTTTAAGTTCGTCATCGCGGAGAACAATATCGATTTTGTCGTCGATTTCTGGCAGAACGTCGACCGAGGCGAACGATGTCTGGCGTTTGTCGGCCGAACCAAAAGGGCTGATTCGCACAAGGCGATGCACACCCGATTCGCCTTTCAGGTAGCCGTAAGCATTTTCGCCACGGATAGCCAGGGTCACGGTTTGGATGCCGGCCACGTCACCCGCTTCGCGATCGACAATTTCGATCTTGTAACGGTGATTTTCGGCCCACATCATATACATTCGCTGCAACATTTCAGCCCAGTCGCAGGCCTCGGTGCCGCCGGCTCCGGGGTGAATGGTCACGAAGGCGTTACAGTGGTCGTTCGGGCCACTGAGCATGCTTTGCAATTCGAAGGCTTCAAAAGCCTCCTCACCGGTCTTCACGGCCGCCGCCAATTCGGGTTCAAGCGAGTCGTCGCCGGCTTCGATGATCAGATCCATCAGGGCCTGAAGGTCGTCGGCCTGGGAACTAAGGCTCTCAAAAGGTTTCAGAACACTGTTGAGGGACTTGATTTCGTCGATGGTGACCTTTGCGGCATCCTGGTCGTTCCAGAATGTCGATTCACCCATCCGGTCCTCAAGTTCCTTGCGGCGTTCGAGTTTATCACCAAGGTCAAAGAGAGTCGCGGAGATTGACGATCTTGTCGATCAGGTTCCGCGCCTCGCGCTTCAGGTCGTCGTTCATGTCAGGTCCATCACATCAGGTGCCTGGCCAAGTTTCCGAATCTTATGGGTCGGATGTTTTTGAGCTCGTCCGGCATGTAAAATTATTATAGGGTCATAGTTGGAATTCTCCAGAGCAAAGTCAGGGAATTGTCAGGCAAGGAGCACATGAACAGTCCGAATCCTGCTTTTTGTTCCAGGCAAACTACCACCACCGGACGTCTGGCCCCTTCACCCACGGGAGGCCTGCATATTGGTAATGCCCGGACTTTTCTCTTTGCCTGGCTGGTGGTCCGGCACAGTGGCGGGCGACTGATCTTCCGCATGGAAGACCTTGACGCCACCCGGGCCCGGGCCGAAGCAGCTGCCGCAGCCATTGAAGATCTTCACTGGCTTGGCCTTACGTGGGATGAAGGCCCCGATTGCGGAGGACCGACACTGCCCTATGTTCAATCAGAGCGTGGTCCGATCTATCGTAATGCTCTGGAAGAACTTATTGCCAAGGAGCTTGTCTATCCATGCACCTGCACCCGCGCTGATGTGGCCAGGGCAGCCTCAGCACCCCATGCCGGCGAGGGGGCAGGAACTTATCCCGGGACATGTTCAAACCTTACGGCAACAGGGGGTTTGGAAATGGAAGCCCAGGGAAAGGCTTTTGCCTGGCGATTTCGAACGGCGGGAAAGGTGGTGAACTGGCACGACATGGTGCGGGGCCCACAGCGGCATGACCTGGCAACGACAGGCGGTGATTTTATTGTTGCAAGAGCAGGTGGAATTTATAGTTACCAACTGGCGGTGGTAATTGACGATGGCTTGATGGGGGTGAATCAGGTGGTGCGGGGGCACGACCTTGCGGACAGCACGCCGCGGCAGATTTTGCTGCAGGAGGCTTTGGGGCTGCCGCGGCCGGAATACTGGCACCTGGGGCTGGTGCTGGATGGCTCGGGCAAGCGGATGGCGAAGCGGGATCAGGCAGTGAAGATTAGTTCGCTGAGGGAGGCTGGTACTGACCCGGCAAATTTACGATCAACTCTTATGAAAGGGTTGGGCTGGGATGCCATGCAGTGGGATGCACTGGGCCAGATTGAGTTTTGCGGTGCCATTAAAGAATGGAAAAAATACAACTTAAATCTTGAATCTGACTGGGTTTGGTCTTAATGAAATTTTCATATTAATCAAAAAGGGCAGGTGAAGACATGAGCAAGATTGGTTATTGTAAGGAGACGTTCAGGCATATTCGTGTCCCCAGCTTACGAATCAGAACATGGATCAATCATTGATATGTTCGCCCAAGGAGCATGATCCTTACGGCGAGCTGAAGATCTTCGCAGGCAGTGGAAGTCACCGGCTGGCCCAGGCGATTTGCCGCAAACTGGGGGTGCAGATCGCCCAGAGCGAGACGAAGATTTTCAGCGAAGGTAATATCTTCGTCAGGGTGCTGGAGAATGTCAGGGGCCGGGACGTCTTTATCGTCCAGGGGACCGATAAACCCGTAAACGACAATCTGGTTGAGCTTTGTTTCTGGATCGATGCCCTGAAGCGGGCTTCGGCCAGCCAGGTTACGGCCGTTATTCCCTATTTCAGCTATGCCAAAGGGGATAAGAAAGACGAGCCTCGCGTTTCAATCCGGGCACGTGTGGTAGCCGACATGCTGGAAGCCGCCGGGGCCGACCGCGTGCTGACCATGGATCTGCACAGCCCACAGATTCAAGGCTTTTTTAAGGTTCCCGTTGATCATCTCTATGCGATGCCTGTGCTGGTTGATGAATTTCGTAGTCGTCAGATTCCTGACCTGATCGTCGCGTCACCTGACGTCGGCTTCGGCAAGCAGGCTTATCGTTATGCCGAGATGCTGCAATGTCCTGTGGTGATTGGCAATAAGATGCGGGTCGACCACTCTGAAAATGCTGAAGTGCTTGACATTATCGGCCAGGTAGAAGGCAAGAATGTCCTTATTGTTGATGACTTTACGATCTCAGGCGGGACGCTTGTTGAAATGGCACGGGCCTGCAAAGATCGCGGCGCTAATGATGTTTACGCCTGCGTTTCTCATGCCGTTTTTGCAGCCAATGCAGCGGCTAAGATAGGTTCCAGCCCGATCAAGGAAATTGTGGTAACCGACACAATTTACCATCCGCCAAACTACCTGCCGCCCAACGCGACAATCATCAGCGTGGCGGCTCTATTTGCGCAGGCGATCCTTTCGATTCATCGGCGGGAATCGGTCAGCCGATTGTTTGAGTCGGAAGAGAACCTCTTTTCTGGGCTTTGAACCACCGTTTGAAGGAAACCCGATATGCGGCAAATCTCTTGCAAGATATATTCAGCTAATACATTACGATGGTTCCGGGTGGTCTTTTTTCTCACTGTGTCAAGTCTGCTTAATCAGACTCAAGTTCTTGCAGCCGAACTAACGCTGGCTGAAAAGCTTGGCTACAAGGCTACCGACAAGTTGCTGATCGTCAATGGCGACGACTGTGGCATGTGTCACAGCGCGAACCTGGCTACCATCGACTCCATGGAAAACGGCCTGATGCGTTCGGCCACCATCATGGTGCCCTGCCCCTGGTTTCCTGAAATTGCCAATTACGCTAAAACTCACCCAAACAGCGATTTCGGTATTCACCTGACCCACACCAGCGAATGGCGATTTTACCGCTGGGGGCCGGTTGCACCGAAAAGTGAAGTGCCCGGATTGCTTGACCCGGAAGGCTACCTCTGGGGCGATGAAGAGGCTGTTTATAAAGCATCTAATCCAAAAGAGGCCCTTATTGAAGCACGTGCCCAGATCAAAAAGGCCCTCGCCGCCGGCGTCGATGTAACTCACATCGATTCGCACATGGGCACGCTTCAGCTTAACCCGGCCTATCTTGAAGTTTATTTACAACTGGCAGAGGAGTTCAATGTGCCGGTGCGCATGGCTGGTGCCGAAACTCTGCACCGATTTGGCCAGAATGGGCTGCGGGAAAAATTCGCTGCCATAGGAATTGTATTTCCTGATTATTTCATTTATGACGAACTGCCTCAGGCCAAAACCATGGGTGTTAAGCCATTCTGGACTGGCATTATCAAAAATCTCAAGCCAGTGTGACCGAGCTTTATATCCATGCATCGCTGGCTACCGATGAGTCAAAAGCCGTTTCCGGGAGCTGGAAAACAAGGTTTGAGGAATATCAGACTTTTACAACAGACCCTGACATTAAGAAACTGATCAAGGATCAAGGTATCATTCTTATCGGGTTTAAACCACTCAGAGACCTTCAGCGACGGCAGAAACTCTCGGAACAGGCTAAATAACCAGCCGCATTATATTTAAATCACCAGTCTATCAGGCCCAATTCACCTATCATCGGTAACGGGCCTGAAATTTGATCTCCTGCCTTTTCATAGGTTTGTCTTACGCTTCTGGACCGGTTTTTAACCTGCCGGGCCCGCTCACGAAGCTCTATCCTGACAGGTGTATTTTGAGATATAGACGTCTCACCTGAAGAATTATTGGGTGAGCCATTTGTTCCATTATCCTTATTCTTGGATAATTTGAATTGATACTGAATATAACTGATATTTTTTTCGATTTCATTTCGTTCCGACAGAGTTTCAATCGTCTGATAAAATGGCTGATCCAAGGCCAGCTGCATGGCTACCAAGGCTTCATTCCATTGGCCAAGCAGTGCTCGCGAATAACCCACTGCATATGTAGCACGTGCCTTTAATAACAAATTTGTCGATGAATTGTCAGCTATCAGATCAATGCATTTTTGAAATTCAATCAAGGCGACTCCAGGGCGGTTCTGATCGAGCAGGACGAGCCCCAGGTGATAGTTTACCATCGGATTATTGCGATTTTTAAATTGAGCTGATCGCAATATACTTTCTGCCTGAAGCGGATAACCGGAATCACTTAATAATTGCGACTGTTTCAGAACCACACTGATTTTCGTGGTTTTTGGATCGTCATTACAAGATGACAGAACCAGAATTGAAAAAAAAGAAAAGAGGAAGAAAATTTTATGAATTGATATAATCGATATTAATTCTGTGAAAAGTGAGAGAATTAATGCAATAATGATATAATGCAATAATTCATATTCATCATTTATCGTTACAATTTCAGCTTGAAAAGGTTCTCCTATGAGATTTCGTGCAATCTGGAATGGGTCGGCTTGAGCAGTGCCGACTGTTAATAAGGATCCGCCTGTCTGCTCCGTGATCATTCTGGCTATTTCATCGCTTCGCTGAGAACGGGCGGGTTTTGCCGTTCTCTTGTCAATCCAGAACTGAGATCTTGAAGAATTTCCCTGGAATGTCGCGCCTGGACTGACATCGCTGCCCAGAGTTATGGCATTTATCTTAATTTGAAGGTCTTGTAATAATATAACCAAGTCATTTTCCGGCCGTTGTGAAGATTCGCCATCGGTCAGAATCAGGAATTGAATTTCACCTTTAAGGGAACTGTTTAAATTCATGAGATTCCGGGAATAGTCGATCAGATTTGTTGTCAGATCCTGCCAGTTTGAGCCATCAGGGGCGATTTGTCGCCAGGATAATTCACGGTTCACCGTGTCAGCTGAATTGTAATCATTTGACCAAGGTGTCAGTTGAACAGTTCGGCCTGAAAATGCAAAGATCGAAACCAAAGCATGATTTTGTGATGAAATCTGCCGGATCATTGCTGATGAAATCAGTTTTGCTGTATCAAGCCGAGAGCCCTCAGAAGCATCTTTTGCAGCCATGCTCGGGCTGACATCGATGACAATACCAATTGCTTTTTCCGCATATTGAACAGGCATTGACTGTTGCTTGATAACATTATTTATTTTACTGGATTTTAATAATATTAATACCATGAGAAGTAACGATATGCAATTTAAGAAAGGCCTGATCAAGTTCGTATATCTAGAGAAATCAGATATTTGCCGAATTAATGAAACATCTGTGCATAATGCCATCAACGTAAAACATATTGCAAGAATTAAAAATAGAATCGTTGCTGATGTCATTTGTGGTAGAGCTTGTATTTCAGTCAGTGCCATACCTTTTGATGCAATGGAAGACCAGTCATCCGATTGATCAAGATTGATCACCGATCCGTGAGAAGATTTTACGAGTGTAGTGATTGTGTTCACTGCCTTTTCATCAAGCCTGCGACTTTCCTCTGTTTCATCGACAGGTTCAGGCAGGCTGAGTTTCAACCAATTGAGAGTGATTTCATTTTGAATGAATAAAGATTCAATTTCGTTGAGTTTTTGCGAAGCCGGGTCTGGCGGATTATCGCGACCATCGGAAATCAGCAGTATGGAAGACTCTTTCGCCTTTTCTGCGCCGTATCTGTTATGTTCATCAAGAGCTAGCACAAGACCATCGGCCAGGCTCGTGCCGTCTTCGCCAGGGCTGGCAGGCTGTAATTGCTGAAGAAAAGCCGCAAGAAATTCAGGTGAAGCGGCAGGCGGGCCGACACGGTCGGCATAGCCAGCTACCCTGATCATGGTAAATCTGTCGTGGGGTCGCGATTGCATTTCGCGGTTGAGTGCACTCGTCAATCGCTTCAGCCTTGAATCGTAATGTCCCTGGTCTACTTGGGCCATGCTGCCGGAACAGTCAACGACAATGACGCGATGATGCCCGCGAGGGGTCATTTCAAGAAATGCAATTCGAGGAAAAGCCGGGCGAGACAATACCACGATCATGCAGGCAAGTGCCATGCTTGCCAGAAAAGCGCGCCACCAGCGAAGCGAAAAAGAATTTAAATTGAAATGAGCTTTGTCAAGTCCCCAGCCTGATGGAAGTGGCTTGAACCTGTGAGGCTGAAACCGTAGCAATAATAACGGCAAAGCGGCCAGAGGAAAAAAGGCTAGCCAGAGTGGCTGCTGAAAGAGATTCAGGAGGAAAGTGAAGAGGTATTGCATCTATCAGAACCTCTTCCGGCAAGTTGATTCCGGCAATGAATGACGCGTGACCGGGCCTGGCCTGGGTCGGCATCGACGACCGTCAGGTGCCCCATTTTCCGGCCTGGCTTGGGGCTCGACTTGCCGTAAAGGTGCAATTGCACGCCGGTGTCGGCAGCCATGGCGGCGGCCCAGTCGGGCTCGCCAGCAGCCCAGACATCGCCCAGCAGATTTGCCATGCAGGCGGGCGAATCGGTGAAAGTTTCGCCCACGGACCAACCGGCCAGGATGCGGGCCTGCTGGGCAAACTGGCTGGTGGGCGAGCCTTCAATTGTCCAGTGGCCGGAATTGTGGGGCCGGGGAGCCAATTCGTTGACGATCAGTTCTCCGTCGTTTGTAAGAAACAGTTCGACCGTCATCAGGCCGACGTGATCAAGAGCATTGACTATTGTACGGGCGATCTGCATGGCTTCAGTTGTGATCACTGGCCCGAACGGCGATGGATATAGCGACCAATCAAGTATGTGGTTCGAGTGATGGTTCCACATCGGGCCATGGCAGGCGGTGTTGCCAAAGCGGTCGCGGCCAATGATGATGGATAGTTCGGCCTGAAAAGGAACGATCGACTCGGCCACGCAGGGCCTTTTGCCAAGCGATTCCCATGCACCGACGAGTTTCTCAGGCGATTCAACCTTGAGCTGCCCTTTGCCATCGTAGCCTTCCGAGGCTGTTTTCAAGATCAGCGGGAAACCGACAACTGTTTCAACCCGATTCAGATGCGATTCCTGTCTGATTTCGCACCAATGGGGCAATGGGCAGCCCAAGCCGGCGAGAAAGCGTTTTTCGCGAATCCGGTGCTGGCTGACCCAAAGACCACGCCAGCCTGGCCTGCACACAGCCCCGAGCTTTTCAAGATAGAAGAGCGATCGGGCCGGAATGTTTTCAAATTCAACCGTAATAACTTTTGTCAGTTCTGCCAGTCGGGCGATGTTTTGGCGGTCGTCCCAGCGGCCGACGATTGGAATGGCACCCACCTGGGCAGCGGGGCAATCGGGATCAGGGTCGATCACCGCCACACGAAAGCCCATCTGGCTGGCGGCCTGCACAAACATTCGGCCAAGCTGGCCGCCGCCGATCAGGCCAAGGGTGTCGCCAGGTTTCAGTGAGCGATCTTTCATGGTTTGTAACGAAAGTCAGGGGGTTGGTTCGTTTGGCACTGATTCCGACTGATTCCGGCGGAATTCCTGCAGTTTCTGGCTGACTTCCGGTTCGATCAGGGCGATGATGGCCGCAGCCAGCAGGCCAGCGTTGGCAGCGCCCGATTCACCGATGGCCAGCGTGCCGACCGGAATACCTTTTGGCATTTGTACGATAGAGAGCAGTGAATCCTGCCCCTTCATCACGCGGCTTTCCACCGGCACGCCAAGTACGGGCAGATGGGTGAGCGAGGCGACCATGCCTGGCAGGTGGGCTGCACCGCCAGCGCCGGCGATGATGACCTTCAGGCCACGGCTGGCGGCCGAGCGTGCATATTCAAACATGCGATCGGGCGTGCGGTGGGCTGAGACGACGCGAGATTCAAAGGGCACGCCGAGTTTTTCAAGCAAATCGGCGGCGTGTTTCATGGTGGGCCAGTCGGAAGTGGAGCCCATGATGATGCCGACAAGTGGCGATTTGGAAGCGGTTTCGGCTGACATGACAGGAAGCCCATGAACGGAAACGACCGCGACCAAAGCTGGCCGCGGTCGCTGAGATTGAACGCCATATTGAAATACCGAAGGTGGGACTCGAACCCACACACCCTCGCGGGCACCGGATTTTGAATCCGGCGCGTCTGCCAGTTCCGCCACTTCGGCTTACCTGTCACAGTATAAAGCATGCCGAGGGAAAGTCAATCGGTCGGTTTTCCAAGCGAATGTCATACAGAGAATTGGACAGGCCCGGACCGATTGATTAACCTGACTGCTAATGACCGGCCTCAAGAGATTTCCGACGAACCAAATCATCAAAAAAATGTGAGGAAGAAACGGATGAAGTTCTATCTTTTGCATGTTGTGTCGGCCTTGGCAGTCCTTCTGGCAGGCAGCAGCATGATTTGTCAATCAGTCATCGCCCAGGAAGCCAGGAAAACGCCAACCGACAAGCTGCTGGCCGACCAATCGGAATTTGCCGGCCAGAATCGGTGGATTTATAACGACCTTGATAAAGCGCTTGCCCAGTCAAAAAAAACAGGCAAGCCGGTACTCATCGTCTTTCGGTGCGTGCCCTGCGAAGCGTGCAGCCACTTTGATCGTCGCGTGATCGAGCCTGACAAGGCCACCACGGCACTTCTCGACAAATTTGAATGCGTGCGCATAACTCAGGCCAACGGATTGGATCTGCGGCAGTTTCAATTTGACTGGGATCAGTCGTTTCATGTGATTTTCATGGATGCCGACCGCCAGATTCTGGCCCGGTTCGGCACACGCAGCCAAAGGCCGGAAGATGATGATATGACGATTGCGGGCTTTCAGGCTACCATGAAGGGCGTGCTGGACTTGGCCGCAAGTGCCGATCGCGACAATGTCAGGAAGATAACTTCCGGCAAAAAGCCGCAGGACACGCCTGATTACTTCCGCCCCGAACTGATGCCAACCCTCTTGGGAACATATACTTCGACACTGGCGAAGTCGGGCAATATCGCCCGAAGCTGCATTCACTGTCATCAGATTCGCGACGCCGAACGGAACCTGACAAGAAACGCCGGCGAGCCATTCGACCAGAAAAATCTCTTTCCCTACCCACTGCCTGATACGATCGGGATCAGGCTTTCGCCGGATTCCCAGGCCAGAGTGCTGGCCGTCGAGCCTGGCTCGCTTGCTGACAAAGCGGGTGTGAAAAAAGGCGACGATATTAGTCGGCTGAATGGGCAGGCCATGCTTTCGCCCGCTGATTTTCAGTGGGTGCTGCACAATGCCAGTGATGGCGATGTGCTGGACGTGCAAGTTTTACGGGAATCAAAGCCCGTGACCGTGAAGATCACGCTTGCCAAAGGATGGCGGGAGAAAAGCGACCTTTCGTGGCGACCGACAAGCTGGAACCTGCGGCGAATGGCCACCGGTGGCCTGAGGCTGGAAAATATGACCACTGACGAAGTGAAGATGGCCGGCATTGAGCCGGGCAAAATGGCCCTGCGGGTGAAGCATGTGGGGCAGTTTGGCGAACATGCCACCGCCAAAAAAGCCGGCTTTCAGGTGAATGATGTGCTGGTGAGCGTGGATGGCCGCGATGACTTTCTGCGAGAGACTGAACTTTTTGCCTATGGCGTAACAAAGCCAAAGGGCCAGAAAATGGCTGTGCAGGTGCTGCGAAACGGCAAGAAAGTCAGCCTGCAACTGCCTTTACAATAAACTTATGAAAATATGATGAAAAATCGATATTTTTCAGCGGTCGTATTGCTTCTGGTGATTTCGTCATCAGCAATTTGCCAGGAAAATGATCTGGAACGGCTGGTCTATAACAACCCCGGACTGGTGGTTGACCTGGGTGTGGGCCTTTGGGCTGAGCCTTTGCCCATAGATTTTGACAACGATGGCGACCGTGATCTTGTCGTGCTTTGCCCTGATAAGCCTTACAACGGGCTTTATTTCTTTGAAAACCCTGGCGGCAATGCCAAAAAGCCGGTGTTTAAGGCCGGTGTGCGGCTTGATGCCAGAACGGTTCCGCACAATATTCGTCATAGTGTTGTCAACGGTCAGGATCGCTTGCTGGGTGCCGGGCGGGAATTTCTGAATTTCCGAAAGAGTATCCTGAACGAGCCAAAGCCGATTGCGACCAAGGCCACAACCTACAAGAACAAGGGGAACCGCCGGGCCGACCAATGGCAACTGGTGGATATTGATGCAGATGGCGATTCAGACCTTGTTGTGGCGGTGGATGACTGGGGCGATTACGGCTGGGACGATGGCTATACGCGGAACGGCGAGTGGCTGAAGGGGCCGCTGCACGGCTATGTTTTTGTGCATGTAAATACGGGCACCGATGCTTCGCCTGCTTTCGGCGAGCCGCAGCAGATTCAGGCCGGTGGCCGCCCGCTGGATGTTTACGGCTGGCCTTCGCCCTGCTTTGCCGATTATGACGCCGATGGCGATCTTGACCTGATTTGCGGCGAATTTACCGACGGCTTCACTTATTTTGAAAATGTCGGAACAAAGCAGGAAATGCGTCTTTCAGTCGGAAAACGGCTGAGTGACACCCGTGGCCGAACGCTGAAGATGGAACTGTGCATGATTGTGCCGACGGTTGTCGATTGGGATGCCGATGGCGATGCTGACCTTATCGTGGGCGATGAAGACGGCCGCGTGGCCCTGATTGAACACACAGGGCGTGTTCAAGGCGGACTGCCGGTGTTTGAGCCACCTTATTACTTTCAGCAAAAGGCCGACACGCTGAAATCGGGTGCCCTGGCCACGCCTGTCGGGGCCGATTGGGACGCCGACGGCGACGACGACCTGATTGTGGGCAATACATCGGGCAAGATCCTTTTTTTTGAAAATCTTGGCCTGTTTGACACTGGTCAGGGCAGCAAGAAGCAGCCGCGATGGGCCGCACCCGTGGCCCTGCAGGCGGCGGGGCGGGAGATCAAGTATGAAGCAGGCGGCAATGGCTCGATTCAGGGCCCGGCCGAGACAAAATGGGGCTATTCCACGCTGAGTGTGGCCGACTGGGACACCGACGGCCGGCTTGACCTGATCGTCAATTCCATCTGGGGTGCGGTGCGGTGGTTTCGCAATGTGGGCACGCCGCAAAAGGCTGTGCTTGAAGCCGACCGGCCGGTGGAAGTGGCCTGGCCGGGCCTGCCGCCAAAACCGGCGTGGGTTTGGTGGCCGACAACGGGCCGGGAACTGGTGACGCAGTGGCGTACGACACCCGTCGTGACCGACTGGACAGGCGATGGCCTGAAAGACATTGTGATGCTTGACGACGAAGGCTATCTGGCCCTTTGGGAGCGTCAAAAACGTCCCGGCGGCCTGTTTCTGCTACCGCCCAAGCGTGTTTTTACCGATGCTTCCGGCAAGCCGCTGAAGTTATCGGGCGGCGTTCGCGGCAAAAGTGGCCGGCGGAAGATGGTGGCGACGGACTGGGACGGCGACGGCCTGACGGACATTCTGCTGAATTCGTCGAACGCCAGCCTGCTGAAAAACCGTGGCAAAACGGGTGATAACTGGGTGCTTGAAGACACCGGCCCGCTGGCCCGGCGCAAGCTCGACGCCCACGACACTCAGCCCGCCCTTGCCGACCTCGACGGCGATGGCAAGAAAGATCTTGTCATCGGCGCAGAAGACGGCCGGCTTTATGTGCGGCCGATTGCAAGTATGCCCTGATCAATAAACCGGCAAAGATTCAACGCAAAATGTTGAATGTTCCCTGACTGCTCGTGTATTTTACTATTCAATTCAACTGCCAACCAAAATCTCCCAAAAAACATGAGGAACCTGCCATGATCCGCCGATTGCTTCGCCCTCTTGCGGCGATTCTGGGGCTCGCAATATTCACCACATTAACCCCGGCTGCTGAGCCACTTGAGATTGTTTTTGTGGATGTGATGGGCGGTGCGGCCACGCTGATCAAAACGCCTGAGGGGCAGACGATGCTGCTTGACAGCGGCTGGCCGGGCCTGGACGACCGCGATCCCAAGCGGATCGTCTATGTGCTGAAGGAAGTGCTGAAGAAAGACCGGCTGGATTACTTGCTGAGCACGCACTGGCACACCGACCATTACGGTGGCGTGGAAGGGCTGGCCAAACGCATTGAAATCGGCCAGTTTCTCGACCGTGGTCTGCCGGAAGACCCCGGCGCCGACCCCGACAACTTTCCTGATGGCCCGAAGGCCGACGACAAGCTGGGCATTGCCTATCGCAAGGCTGCCATGGGCAGACGCACCGTGCTGAAGGCCGGCGACAGCATTCCCCTGAAGGGCGACCTGAAGGTGCAGGTGCTGGCCGCCAGCGGCAAGGTGATGCCCGCCCCCGCCGGGTCCAAGCCGAACCCTCACTGCGACGCCGCCCTGCCCGACAAGCCAAAGGACGGCAGCGATAATGCCCTTTCCATCGTGACGAAATTCAGCCTCGGCAAATTCGACTTTTTTGACGCCGGCGACCTGACATGGAATATCGAAAAACAGCTTGTCTGCCCAGTCAATCTGGTGGGAGTGGTTGATCTGTATCAGGTCACGCACCACGGCATGGATATTTCAAACCACCCGACACTGCTGAAATCGCTTGACCCGGCCGTGGCCATCATGAACAACGGCCCGCGCAAGGGCGGCTCTGCGGCGACGGTGAAATGGCTGCGGGAACTGCCGAATTTGAAGGGCTCATATGCCCTGCACCGGAATGTGACAACCAGCGAAGCCGACAACATGCCCGCCGAGGTGACGGCCAATAAGGACACCACCGGCGGCGAATTTATCCGCGTGACGGTGGCCCCCGATGGCTCAAGCTATACGGTGCGCATTGGTGCCTATGGTAAGGAAACGCGATACGAATCGAAGTGATCAAACAGTTTTGACACTTGGCAATCATAAAAAGGTGAATGACGTGAATCGCTTGATTTTTGGCAGTCTGGCCGTGATCTGTGGGTTGGTTGTGCCTGGTTTGGCACAGGCGGAATCGGCGGCGGAAGTAGCCGCGCGGCTGGGATTGCCGGAATCGGCGGTGAAATCACTGAGCTTTGCTGCGACTTTTGATCGGGGCTTTGAAGCGGATTTCGCCCGTGGCGATGCCCGGCTCTATTCCAGCAAAACGCTAGACCGCAAGGTGGTGGATGCCACGCTGGAAGCGGAAGAGGTAGTGACAGTGACTGGCGGCGTGGGCCCCGGGCGCATGCTGCAATTCAGGCCGGGGCGGAAGAATTTTCTGTTTTATAAAGTTAAGGAGAATCTGGCCTATCAGGCGAAGGGGTCGTGGTCGGGCACGATTTCGTATTGGCTGAAACTTGACCCTGAGCAGGATTTGCCGAAGGAATTTGTGGACCCGCTGCAGATCACGCAGAAGGCTTGGAACGACGCAGCGTTCTGGAATGATTTTACGAAGGACGATCGTCCGCGAAAGTTCAGGCTTGGCGTGCTGGCCGATTTGAAAGTGTGGAACCCGGACAATCGCGACTTTGATAAAATGCCTGACACCGAGAAGCCGGCGGTGGTGCTGCACAAACCGCCGTTTTCTCGCGAAAAGTGGACGAATATAACCATCAGCTTCAGCAATTTCAATTCAGGCGAGAAAAACGGACGGGCCCGGCTTTATCTTGATGGGCAATTGCAGGGCGAAGTTTCAGGCCGCGACCAGCGATATTCGTGGGATGCGGAAAAAGCCGCGATTCTGATCGGAATCAATTATGTTGGCGCGTTTGACAACCTGTTGATATTCGACCGCGAATTGAGCGACGACGAAATCAAGCAAATTTCGGCAGTTAAATAAGAAAAGCCACATTCTTTTGAAAATCACAACCTGCATTTGACTGTGGCCTCTCGCATGATTTTGGAGAGGCTGCAGGTTAAATTTAAAAAAATGATGAAGCATCTTTCGAACGGGATTAACAGAATTCCATACAATTTGATGAGATGATCTTACAAATTCTTGACGACTAAAACTTCCAGTAATTAGTGGCATTATCTTTCCGTCCAATTAAATGTATTATTGCGTTAGCTGAAGACTTTTTTTTTACCGGGCTCTTGATTCATGATTTGTCAAACGATATTACAGAAATCAAAGGGTATGCCACCTTTCCTCTCTATGTAACTGCTTCACGATATTCTCTGTGGAGGTGAATGATGTACCGTAGTGTTAATCTGTTACGACTGGCAATTGCCTTGTGTCTTGGTTTTCTCTCAATGAGTTCTGCCAAGGCTGTTGACCTGCTTTATGTGTCGTTAAACAATGGCACAATTGTGACCTACGATGTCAGCCAGCCGACCGACAGTGCCGTTTCAGGTACACTGGCTCTGTTTACGTCAAACGTAAATGGTCCGCAAGGTCTGGCATTTGATTCGACCGGTAATCTATATGTCGCCAATAATGGCAACAGTACGATCTCGAAATTCGGTCCTGGCGCATCGGTTCTGGGAACCATTTCTTCGAATCTCAGCTCGCCGATTGCTCTCGCAATTGATCCCGCAGGAAATATTTATGCGGGTAATAACGTGGGTGGAACAATCTCGAAATTCAACTCTTCAGGTGCGTTTCAGTCGTCAATCACAAGTGCAGGTTCGGGCCTTGCAACGGACTCTGCCGGAAATCTATTCGCATCGAACTACTTTGGCAGCTCCATTACTAAATTCGATACTTCCGGTTCGGCTGTCCTGACTATCAATTCAAATTTGAATGGACCGACAGGTCTTGCCGTTTCTCCTTCTGCAAAGCTGTATGCCGTGAATCAGGCGGGCAGCACCATTTCGGTTTTTGGTTTGACAGGAGGGCTTGACTCAACAATATCAGGCAACACCCTTGCCCCGAATGCTATTGCCTTTGATTCAACTGGTAACTTTTATGTGACCAACGGTGTTGGCAGTACAATTTCAAAATTCAACTCGGCTGGCGTTTTCCAATTTGGCTGGGCCACAACGGCAGCTCCTTTATTTGTAGCAGTTAAACCTACGGTTGTTCCCGAGCCTTCCACTTGGGTATTGGGCACTCTGTCTGTTTCAGCACTGATGTTCGTCAGGAGTCGTCGCAACAAAAATATTGTCTGACAATATTCGTAACGATAAAACGCGCCAAGGCATGATATTTCATCATGCCTTTTTCTTTGTCATAAGATCGCGATGACGCATCAATGCCAGATTCAAGGCATCATCGCCCCATGGCAAGCCACTGCCCGGTCAGGCTTTGCGGGCAGGCAGCAATAACGGAAGGTTTGCCCATGGCCACCACCTGACCGCCCTCGTCACCGGCTTCGGGGCCCAGGTCGATAACCCAGTCGCTCTGGGCAATCAGGTCAAGCTGATGTTCGATCACTACCACGCTGTGCCCTTGTTCGGTGAGGCGTTTCAGTATGCCACAAAGCCGGGCCACATCGCCTGAATGCAGCCCTGTGGTTGGTTCATCCAGCAGAAACAGCGTGTGCTGGCTTGAGGGCTTGACCAGTTCGGCCGCCAGCTTCACCCGCTGTGCTTCGCCGCCTGATAGCGTGGTGCTTGACTGCCCCAGTGTCAGATAACCCAGGCCAACTTCATGCAGGGCCGTGAGGCCGTCGAAGACTTTCGGTACGTTTTCAAAGAGCGGCAGGGCTTCGTCGATACGCGTTTCGAGCAATCGGCCGATGGAATAGCCTTTAAATGGAATGGCCAGTGTAGCCCTGTTAAACCGCTGGCCGCGACATTCCGGGCAAAGCACATAAGTATCGGCCAGAAATTGCATTTCCATTTTCAGCTGGCCCTGGCCCTCGCACTTCGGGCACCGGCCATCAGCCACGTTATAGCTGAATCGGGCAGGCGTGAAGCCACGCAGGCGGGCCTCGCGTGTGCCGGCATAAACCTTGCGGATTTCGTCGAGCAGGCCGGTATATGTGGCCGGGGTTGAGCGCGGCGTGCGGCCAATCGGCGATTGATCGACCAGCACCAGGCGTTTGACAAGTTCCGCACCTGAAAGCGATTCAAATCGACCTGGCCGGGGCATCTTCAGGCCAATTGCCCGACCCACCGCCGGAGCCAGAATGTCGTAAATCAGCGTGCTTTTGCCCGAGCCCGAGACACCAGTGACAGACGTCATCTTGCCCAGCGGAATGCGCACATTCACTTTCCTGAGATTATTTTCAGCTGCCCCTGAAAGTTGCAGCCATTCGCCATGGCTTTTCGGCTTCCAGGCCTTGCCGTCTTGAAGCGGCACGGGCAGGCTGTTCAAGGCAGCGGCTGTGGGTGATTCAGCCCAGTTGACCGTTTCAGAAGGATGGCCCATGCCGACGATCCGCCCACCATCGGGCCCGGCCCCGGGGCCGATTTCAATCAGCCAGTCGGCCTGGCGAATCATCGACTCATCGTGTTCAACCACCAGAACGGAATTTCCGATATCGCGAAGCTCGGTCAGCGTCTGAATCAGCCGGTCGGTGTCACGCGGGTGCAGGCCTGCCGTCGGCTCGTCAAGCACATAAGCCACACCCACAAGCCCCGAGCCCACCTGGGCCGCCAACCGAACTCGCTGAAGCTCGCCGCCGCTTAAGGTCTCGGCAGCACGGTCAAGTGTCAGATACGACAGCCCTACCCGATTCAGAAACGACAGTCGCGAGGCAATCTCTTTGGCCAGTGGCCCGCCCACGGCCTGCCTGTCGGGCGGAAACTTGATCGACGCGAAAAAAGCTTCAGCCTTCTGCAGTGGCCAAGCGGCGATGGTTTCAATTCGGGTATCATTCAGCCGCACCACGCGGCTTTCAGGCCGCAGTCGCGACCCTGCACAGGCGTGGCAGGTCTGGCGTGTCTGATAGGCCTTAAGGGCCTCTCGCTGGCGGTCGTTTTTAGCGGCATCAAGCTGTTTTTCAAGAATCTTATTCAGCCCGGCAAATTTTTCCGTGCCGCTTTTTTTGTTGGCAGCCACGCCGTTCCAGAAGGCCGTTTTTGAATCTTCAGGCCACTTGTTGTAAGGGGTTTTCAGACTCAAATTCTGAGATTTTAGCCAGGTGCCGATGGTATCAAGCGGTGGTTTCAGGCGGTCGATCAGGGCCGGGTCGATCCAAGGCGTGACCAGCCCGCTGGCAACGGAAAGCGAATGATCAACAAGCACCAGGTCGGGGTCGAACGGGCTCAGAAAGCCCAGGCCCTCGCACTGCGGGCAGGCACCATAGCTGGAATTGAAGCTGAAGGTGCGGGGCTCAAGCTCGGGCAGGCTCAGGCCGCACGAGGGGCAGGCGGCTTTGGTTGAAAGCAGCGTATCGGCCCACTGGCCGTCTTTTTCAACAGCCAGAATGACCACGCCCTCGCCCAGTTTCAGCGTGTTTTGCAGGCTTTCAGCCAGTCGGGCGGCAATCCCCTCACGCACCACAAGGCGATCGACCACGGCCTCAATGGTGTGCAGGGTGTTACGGTCAAGGGCCGGCGGAGGGTCAATCTCGGTAATCTGGCCATCGACTCTGGCCCGCACCAGGCCGGCCTTGCGCATTGCCTCAAAAATCTCTTTGTGATAGCCCTTTCGGCCGCGAATCTGCGGGGCCAGCAGCATCAGCCGCTGGCCTTCGGGCATGGCCAGCACGGTGGCGGCAATGCGGTCGGGCGACTGTGTCTGCACGGCAATATCGCAACGGGGGCAGTGCGGCACGCCTTCCTTGGAAAAAAGCAGTCGCAGGTAATCCAGGATTTCGGTGATGGTTCCGACAGTTGACCGGGGGCTGAACGTGCCGATTTTCTGGTCGATAGCAACGGTGGGCGGCAGGCCTTCAATCGAATCGACATCGGGCTTGTCAAGCTGGTCAAGATACTGCCGGGCATAGGTGGAAAGCGTTTCGAGAAACCGCCGCTGGCCTTCAGCATAAACGGTATCGAAAAGCAGGCTGCTTTTGCCCGAACCCGAGACGCCGCTGAAGACAACAAGCCGGTCGCGGGGAATTTCGATGTCGATATTTTTCAGATTGTGCGTGCGAGCCCCGGAAACGGTAATCGCAGACGTTTCGGTGGCTGTCGATCCTGATAAATCGGGCTGATGTTCCGAAGCTTGCGATTTGGTTTTCCCGCCGGTTTTTCGTGCCATGATCGTTCGCTGCCATGCATTCTTGGGTTAGAGCGGCCTGCAGAACTATCATAACCAATTCCGGTCAATCCGGCACGGGAATCGTCATCTGTGCCAGATTCATACCAATATCGGGTATCTGGCGATAGGGAATGCCCCGCAATCCCGTCTTGTAAATATCCACACGGTCAACGTAGCCATATTGGGAAATGTAGAGAAGATTTAAAAATCGATCAAGCAATAAATGATCGACTTCATATTCCCATATGATATATCTGGGATTTATCAAGTTGCCTTCTTTTGAATACCGTAATATCTTTTTTTCATTCGCCACAAAAATGTTATCTACGAAGACTTCACTGAACCCACCGACAGCCGTTGCACGCGTTAAACCTGAAATAAAATTCTTTTGCACTTTTTTTCCATCAGGGCTGACTTTGGTAACACCCGTGTGACAGGCTACATAAAGATTGCCTTCAGGATCATGATCTACACCTAATGCAATAGAGCCGACATTGACAAAACCGCCTTCTCCAAAGCTTTTATCAAATTCCATAGTCGTTGTGTCAATTTTATACAATCTTCCAGATACTCTCCCTGTTACATAAAGGCTTTTGGCGTTCACATAAACCATGCCACCACTACCATTACCACGACTGTCGTTCAAATCCTGATCCAAAACCAAATTCGGATAATCGCGGCCGATATTGGTCTTCAAATCAACTTTTCGTATCCTGCCCTGCGAAGTTGCACCAAACATCAGGCCTGATCGGGTGATTGCAAGATTCCATCCAGAATATGGCGGTGTGAATCCAGTCACCTGAAAATTCGTATCCGGATCAATCACATGAATCGTTCTTAAATTGCCATCCATGATAAAAACGGAATGCGGGTCAAGCCATTTCTTCGGTTTCTCGGCAAAAAGAAAATCAGTTTGACGCTTAAAAAGCCCGCCCATCCGCTCCCACCCGTTTTTTATGCGATCTCGCTGCGACACCCCTAAAGCTGCCACACCCACAAGGCCTGCAGCAATTGCATTTCTGCGACTGAATTTCAATAATGGTGTTTTAATTTGACAATTGTCAGCCAGCAAATCTGAATCATGTTTGACACTCCAAATGGAATCAAAAGAATTTAAATACAATTGCTTCAAATCAGCGTCAACTGCCATTTTTTTCAGCGATTCGATGATTTGATCATGGTCTGTCAATCGCTCGCCTACCTGCTTGGTGCACATCCGTTTCAGAAGATTGACAAATTCAATGGAAATATCATTGTATTTTTCTTGAAGATCGGGAAACGGGTCGAGCGAATGCGCCATGATTTTCTGCAGGGCGTGCCGCCCACCGGCCTGTTCAAAAGGTGCCAGACCCGTGGCCAGCTTGCACAAAGTGCAGCCAAGGCTATAAATATCGGCACGAAAGTCGGCCGAATGGGCATCGCGGGCCTGTTCAGGGGCGATATAATCCATCGTGCCAATAATCTGCACGCTCTCGGTATAGGTGCCGTCGGTAATTTCCGAATTATTGAGTAAAGCCAGGCCAAGGTCGATCAGCACCAATTCACCTGACGGTGTCAGCATCAGGTTGGAAGGCTTGATGTCACGATGAACCACGCCCTTTTCGGCCAGGTATTTGAGTATCTTCACCACCGACAAGCCAATCGAAGCCGATTCGGATTCCGCCAAACGCCCGCCGGCCCGCACAACCCGGCCCAGATCAATGCCCTCAACCCATGGCATCACATAAACCGGCAGGCCGCGAAATTGCAATTCAGCCACCATTGTGACAATGCGAGGATGTTTAAGCCGCCGGGTGACGTTAATTTCCCGTTGAAATCGTTCCAGGGTTCGCTTGCTCAGCACTTCCGGCGGAAATTTCAATGCAACCGCTGCGCCCGTGCGTTTATCAACACCGCGATAAACCCGCCCCATGCGTGAACGGCTGACATTGGCGATGATTTTATAATGGCCAATTTCTGAAACTTCAATCAATTTGTCTGAAATGCAATTCTCACCAAGATCATGAAATAATTTCATTAATTGATCGACTTCTCCCGGAGTGGCTTTTACATTTTCAGCGGCCTGCAAAACATTTGAATTTACTGTGTTATCTAATGGCCCTGCAGCGAGTTGGCGTAGTTGATTCACCAGCGAATCGTCGGCTGAATCAGGCCGAAGGGCAGCCAGTTCAGGCGGCACGCCGTGCGCTTCAACATAAGTCTCTATGCGGCGTGATTCGCTTTCTGAAAGCGTGCCCCGCTGATATTCCAGCCATTTTTCAGGTGAAGGAGGATCAGGACTGGAACTCAAGAGGGTTTGTCTCTCATTCGGCCATGAGGGCTCTTAAACGCCTGAGGACGCGTGATTTGGCCGTATAAACCGTGTGTTCGGCGATATCGAGAGCGATCATCACTTCGTCAACCGGTTTATCTTCGATGACATACATTTCAAAGGCCTGCCATGTGGTTTCATTCACAACTGATTTGACCTGATGGCATGCTTTATGCAGTTTTATGGAGCGATTGGAAATCGTATTTTCGGTAAGATCCTCTATTTTGTCGGATTGCCGCGAGGCTTCGTCAATCAATAATTTCAATAACAGATGATCTTGCTTTTTTCGCTGTATATAATCGTTCGCTCTGCGGTTTGTGATTGTGTGAAGCCAGCCGCCGAAGCTATGTTTCTCATCGCTTCGATCAAAAAGCTTCAGGCTGGCAAGCACGCTGCGCCAGACTTCCTGAACCTGGTCGGCGATATCGCCCTGCGCAACGCCGCCGCGTGCCAGCCATGCAGAAACACGCGGAGTAAACCGTTGCAAAACACGCTGCCAGACCTGATCTTCCGATGAACGCATGCCGTTTAATGTCATGGATGATACGGTGGCCGAACTGGAATGATCTGACATCAAATTTCCTGACAAATGCAAGTGGCCTGCGAATATATCTGTCAGACTACTTGTATCAGAATCAGAAACCAGCGGCAAGTGATGTGCAAAAAGTACACATCGGCCTAGATTTTACAAAACCGTGAAAACCGCTTTCGGCAGCCAGCAGCCAGAATGGCAAAGCCCAGCAAAACAAAAGACGAGGGTTCGGGAACTGGAGCGGGAGCAAAAACTATGAATCGAGGGTTAGAAACTGTGTTCCAAGAAAGTAGAAAGTTCCCTGCAGGGCCGAACTTCGAGATAGTTTTACTACCATCATTTGCAACATAAAGGTTGCCAAGACTATCAAATGCAAGACCATTCGGCTTATTTAAGAATCCAGAGCCAAGAAAAGACTGAAACACTCCTGAGGAATTGAACTTTGAAATTGTGCTACTGTCATAATTTGCCGTGTAAAGATTGCCCAAATTGTCTATTACAACGCCACCAGGACGACTCAGGTTTGCGGATGAGCCAAAAGAAGTCTGGAATACTCCCAGTGAGTCGAATTTCGCAATAGAATTCATTCTACCATTTGCTACAAAAATATTACTTGAATTATCAAATGCAAGGCCATTTGGAAGATCAAGGTTTGCTGAAGATCCAAAAGAAAACTGAAATACTCCTGAGGAATTAAATTTTGTGATTTTGTTTCCAAAATAATCAGAGACATAAAGGTTTCCCGACGTATCGAATAACAAACCTGTAGTCGGTCCGCTCAGGCTTCCCTGTCCTATTGAAGACTGGAACACCCCTGATGAGTTAAATTTTGAAATGGTGTTAGTTCCACCATTGGCGGCATAAAGATTGCCTGAACTGTCAAACACAAGGCCGTTGGGAAGACTAAGGTTTGTATTAGCGAAAGTCTTTGCAGATGCGGCAATGGCTGAGCTACTACCAGGCGATATGTCATAAGTTACAATTGTATCGTTATTCATAGATACATACATCTGATAATTAGCATAAGACATAGTTGGATAGAAGCATACGACCAACAACAAAGCCATTAACCTGCGAATCATCAGAAGCCTCCTAAGTGCAAGTCGAGAAATCCACCAAATTTGCAGCCCCATGCTGCAATTTTTCTGCCAAAAACAGAATCCTCCATATTGGTCAGTTTTGTACACTAATATTTTTATCGTGCGTGTCTGTCACGATCTAATGCAGAAAAAATAAATTTATGTGATCATTTTAAAAACCATCGATTATCCAGCAAATAATGATGTAGTACAAAGCACGATTAATTTAGCATTGGATACTTCGAAGTTCAGCTTATCTTTTTCATGTTTGTTTACTTAGCTACCTTCAATCTTCCAGAGCGTAAAGAAGAAATTGAATTATGGATACTTAACAATTATAATGTTTTTGAAATAAGACAAAATCTCTAGTAATCATTAATCTGGGGGTTGAAAATAAAACTATCATTCATGTCATTATCATTATTAAGATCTCTCCTTCCAGATCTTTTGAAAATAAGTTCTTCAGACCAGTTCATTTGAAAGGATATCTGAATGTCGCCATCCTTGCATTTATAATACCAGTATCCAGTGTCTCCAATCGTTTGAGTTCTTACTGGTTTGCCAAGGGCCTTTTCCATTTGACCTACTTCTACAGCTTTTCCAAATCCTTCCACCCATGATTCTAATTGAGCAAAAGTCTTTTTCCATTCTTCTTTAGTGATTTGATTAGAGCTCTCTGAGACTGCTAACACTGTAACGACTAACGTAACACCTAAAACGACCATACTCACCAATGCAACAGACAATTTCACTACTGATATTATTGAAGATGTAGCTGAATAGCTCTTTTTATTTTTCTCGAGTAATGATTCATCAGACGTTGAAAAAGTTTTCCTGTTTGCATTATTGCTCTTCTGTATTTCGAGCACTATTTCTTTAAGTTTTCCGACTTCGCTTTTTAACTGTTCAAATTCAGGGTATGGAATGAAAACCGGTTGATTTAATTCACCCGTATCAAAACCAGCGACCTGGCTTTGAAACGATTCGACCGATCCACTGAATAAACCTTTGGCACGGCTGGCTTTTATCCATTCAGTCATGCCTTCTTTTTTAATAAGATCCGTTGGAGAAATTTCACCTATTGCTGCTTTTCCTCTTAATTCATCATTCGTGAATGGGCCAGTTGGTTTCTGATTTCTGAGAATATACCACTTTGGCCTGCCTGACATGAATTTGATTCCTTCAGATTTTATGTTGGTAATTGTCTGTTTCTTTTTACAGTTTTTAGCCGTTTTGATCCTTGTCAATACAGCGAAAGGGTATCTTCCAGTGGCAGGTCACGTCATTGAATTTGCCAGCGTTTCGTATCAGGAAACAGGTTGTTATTTTGTCGATATCCGAGAGGTTGGAAACCTGATCGTCAAAATAAAATGCAACATTTTCCTCAAGGATAATATCAGCCTTGCTCATTGAATGCGGCACGGCGATGGCCTTGTCGTAACGGATCTGAAATTCTTCAAGGTCTCGCTCGAGTTCTTCAACACTGTCGTATCCTGAAATAATCACAACCGGCCCCGCCAGACACGAGAGAGAATGCGGAAAAACTCCGGCGAGTCGGAAATGGTTCCGACGAAATCAAGGCCGAGGGTGAGGGATGATATATCCTGAAAATCAGGCATGTAGTTATGATTATTGAGGAGATGCCATCAATTCCCGAACTTACGGGAGAATGAATTATTTCTCAATTTCACGATTTACAGAATCTTTTCGGATATGCGAAACCTACTCTTAAACCGATTTCTTGCGTCCGCCGCAGCGGCAACTTGCCTGTGGTTCACATTTGGTACATGTAATTCGACCGCATTTTTCACACTGTTTTTTGCTCCAACCCTTTTGACTACAGCCAGGGCAGGGATCGGCACCGGAATAACCCATTTGCTTTACCTCTTCTCATGGATCTGGTTAAAGCTCGTTGCATATTAAATATCCACACCTTCTGTCACGAAACGAAAATTTTTTAAAGCAAATTGTTAACACCCTAAAACACAATCACTTACACAACAGACACTTCGATCCATCCCCTGGCACCGATCATCCGGTCTCTCAAAGTTTTAAAACCAGATTGCAGAGTTTTTAGAATTAAAACGAATGGCATATTTACGATAAAACGGCAAGGGCTGGTATAAATCAGCCTGTTTCAGGAATGCTCAAGCCATTCGTCTCTCTCTCTCTCAGATATGCAATCATCAAATCAGGAGAGTCGAAAGTTCTGGCAAATGAAAGACTGACCTGCCAAAATCAATGGGGGTTTCAACCCTCAGGTGAATATCAGTATCCAAGGCAAAAAAGGCTCTGTGAAATGAATCGGCAAACATTTCGAAGAACATTCACCGTTTTTCTTTTGACATCAGCCTCGATTTTGTCTGGATGGAGCTTGGCAAGGGCCGATGAGGGTGCGGCCCCTGTTCTTCCCGAAAAATCGAAATTTCATTTGTATCTGCTGGCCGGGCAGTCGAACATGGCGGGCCGGGGCAAGGTGACTGAAGCCGATCGCACGCCGATGCCTCGCGTTTTCATGCTGAATAAAGAGGGCCGGTGGGTGCCGGCGGTTGACCCGATGCATTTTGACAAACCCGCCGCGGGTGTAGGCCTGGGCCGGACGTTTGCTGCGGAGATGCTGAAAAGCCTGCCGCCGGATGTCTCGATAGGGCTGATTCCCGCCGCGGCTGGCGGGTCGGCGATCGATTCGTGGACGCCCGGCGGTTATCACGACCAGACCAAGAGCCACCCGTGGGACGATGCCGTGAAACGGACACGCATTGCACAGCAGTCAGGCACGCTGAAGGGCATTTTGTGGCATCAGGGTGAATCTGACGGCAATTCCAAACTCTCAGGCTCTTATGAAATGAAACTACACGACCTGATTGCCAGGTTTCGCAGCGAGTTTCAATCGCCAGCACTGCCTGTTGTTTTGGGCCAGCTTGGGCAGTTTGCCGATAATCCGCCGCCGGATGAGAACCGCAGGCGGGTAATGAATGTAATTCAGGCCACCCCGGAAAAAGTGCCGCATACGGCTTTTGTCAATTCAGATGGGCTTGGCCACAATGGCGACAAAGTGCATTTCAATTCGGAAGCCTATCGCGAGCTCGGCCGACGTTATGCTGAAGCACTGAAAAAGCTGGTGGGGGGTGAAAATTAAAAACCGCGATTTCTCAAAATCGCGGCAAGATCAACCGATTTACAAGCATCACACACTAACTCACGCCCGGACGAGTCGCTTTAAAACCAGAGAGGCATTCTGGCCGCCGAAGCCGAAACTGTTTGTCATGGCTGTGTCAACCATGCGTTCCCTGGCCGTGTTGGGCACATAATCAAGGTCGCAGTTCGGGTCGCGAGTCGTTTGGTTGATCGTCGGCGGAATAACCCCGCGAGAGAGGGTTATCGCAGTGGCGGCAGCCTCAAGGGCACCCGAGGCACCAATCAGGTGACCAACCATTGACTTCTGCGAACTCATCGGTATTTTGGTCGCCAAATGGCCAAAAACACGCTTAACGGCATTGGTTTCCATAATGTCGTTGAGCTTGGTTGAAGTGCCATGGGCGTTGATATAATTCACGTTCGAAGGATCGAGTTTGGCTTCCCGCAGGGCCGACATCATCGAAAGAGCCGCGCCCTTGCCTTCCGGCTCGGGGCGGGTGATACCATACGCGTCGAACGACGAACCATAGCCTGTCACTTCGGCATAAATCGTGGCCTTGCGGCGCTTGGCTGATTGCAGGCTTTCAAGCATCAGCACGGCGGCCCCTTCGCCCATCACGAAACCGTCGCGTTCGCCGTCGAATGGCCGGGAAACTTCGCCGGGCGGACGGTCGCTGCCGCTCACGGTTTTCATGGCGTCATAGGCCACCAGCATCAGCGGGTCAAGGCGGCTGTCGCAGCCACCGGCAAGCATATAATCGGCATCGCCCCGCTGAATCAGGCGGAAGGCTTCGCCCACGGCCTGCGTTCCGGCCGCACAGGCTGTGACAATTGTATTGTTTGGCCCCATTGCATGATGCAGAATGGAAATGTGGGCGGCGGCCATATTCGGCAAATGCCGCAGCAGCCAGAGCGGGAAGATTGATTCGGCCTGGGCCGACGCGAATCGGCTGACGTCAAACGAACCATCTTCTGCAAAGCCATCGGCAATGGGCCGGGCCAGTTCACGCACCTCCATGGGTGTTATGCCTGTACCCATGCAGATGCCGAAACGCGCGGGGTTGAGCCTGGCGGTATCAAGCCCGGAATCGCTCACGGCCATTGAAGCTGCACCCACGGCGAACTTCACCGCGCGGCTCATGACTTTCTCACTCTTGCGATGCTCGCCCAGATAGGGCATCACATCGAATGATTTTATCTCGCCTGCGATCTTGATCCGGTGCCCGCTGGTGTCGAACGAATCAATTCGTGACACGCCGGAACGACCTTCAAGGATCGACTCGGTAAACGCCGTTTTGCCAATTCCATTCGGCGCCACGATGCCCAGTCCTGTGATCACAACGCGACGCATTGCCTTCTTGACACCTTAATTTGATTGTGTCAGCGGAATCGGGGTGACTCATCCGCCATTACTTCGGAGCCTGATAGACAATCAGGACTCGATTCACCGAGGAAGCCCTTTGGAAAACAAAGCTCACAGATGCCGTGACACGCAAACTGACTGCTGTTTATCCAAATTGCCGATCTTATCCAATATTACCCTGTATCTACTGCAATTCAACCTGTGGAGTACGTTTTTTCCGGCATCTTTTCATACTTTCACTATGTTAAATCCGATAGATTCGTCATGATTGTTAAATGCGAATTTTTCTCATGTAATTTTTTGAGATTGGCTCAAGTTATGATCAGGGAATTTGACGGGAAATGGCGAACGATTGATCGAAAGAAAGTCTGGCTTGGGCCGGGTGTCTGGCGCGAATCGCTCGAAAATCAGGCATGGATTTGCTATAAATTTTGATTAGCATTAGCCTGAGGTAATGCATGGGAATTTACGGATCGTTGATTCGCATTTTTCCGGCAGGGGCTTTCACAGAACAATGACATTCATCTACCGGGTTTGTTGCTCATGTCGATTCTCTCACTGGCGGAACGTTCCAAACTGATTGCCCCTTCAGCGACGCTGGCCATGGGTGCTGCGGCCAAGAAGCTGAAATCTCAGGGCATTGCCGTGATGGACTTTGCCCTGGGCGAGCCTGATTTCAACACCCCCCTGAACATTCAGGAAGCTGCGATTAAGGCCATGCGTGGCGGCCAGACGCACTACACGCCGCCCGCCGGTACAAATGAGTTGCGCGAGGCTGTTGCCGCTCATTACTCCGGCCGCGGCCTGCCCACAAAAATGGCCCAGGTCATTATTTCAAACGGGGCCAAGCAGTCGATTCATAATGCCCTGATGGCCGTAACGGGCCCCGGCGATGAAGTGATCATCCCGGCCCCTTACTGGGTTAGCTATGCTGACCTGGTGCGGCTGACTGGTGCCACGCCGGTTGTTGTGAACTGTCCGGAGTCGCAAGGCTTCAAAATGACGGCCGACCAGTTCCGCGCGGCCGTCACGCCCCGATCCAAACTGCTCATGATCAACAGCCCCTCAAACCCAACAGGTTCCGTTTACACCCGTGCCGAGATGGAAGCTCTTGCCGACGCTGTGCTTGAAACAAACGTTGGCGTGCTTTCCGACGAAATCTATGAAGCCCTGACATATGGCGATGCCCAAGCTCATATTTTTGCCACGCTTCGCCCTGGACTGGCCGACCGGACGGTAACCGTTTCAGGTGTTTCAAAGTCATATGCCATGACGGGTTGGCGTATTGGCTGGGCTGTGGCACCCGAGCCTGTTTCCAAATTCATGGGCGACCTGCAAAGCCAGGAGACTTCAAACCCCTGCTCTGTGAGCCAGGCGGCGGCACTTGAAGCAGTGGTCGGCCCGCAGGACGAAGTGGCCAGAATGCTTGAGGCCTTCACCCAGCGACGTGCTTATGTGATGGAACGTGTGGCCAAGCTGCCGGGCGTGACCTGCATCCCACCCGATGGTGCGTTTTATGCTTATATGAACGTTTCAAGCCATTTTGGGCGAACCTTGGGCGGCAAGCTGATCAAGGACTCGACCGACTTCTGCATGACCGCCCTGGAAGCAGCCCATGTGGCCCTGGTGATGGGTTCGGCCTTCGGATCGGAAGGGTATGCCCGCATGAGCTTTGCGACCGATCTTGAGACCATCGGTCGCGGCTTCGACGCCTTGGAAAAATTCCTGGCATAACTGGCCAGGGAATTTAAGCCTTTGGAAATTGACAACCTGATTTGCTGCCGGGCGGGCTTGGAATTTCAAGGCCGCCCGCTTTTTTTGATCATCAGACCTGTGGTTGACCACGGTGCAATCTGGCCGACCAGATGAAAAACGCAGCCAGGCCGACGATTGTGCTCAGGCCGCCATAAATCAGGGCTGGCCAGTCGGATGTGAGAAAAACGGCAGACCAGCCGGCAAAGGCCAGCAGGGCCGGAATCGGAAACAGTGGCATGCGAAACCGCATCTGGCCAGCCAGATCAGGGCGGTTTCTGATGTAAAACACGGTGATGATCTGCCCAAGAAACTGAATGAGAATTCGACTGGTCAGCAGGGCGGCAATCACGGCTTCAAGATTCACCAGGCACGCCAGACAGCCAATTAAACCCAGAAACAGCAGAGCCCGGTGCGGGAAAGCATGGCGGGGGTGTAGTTCGGCGAAGCCTTTGAAAAAATGACCGGTGCGGGCCGCGGCATATGGCACGCGGCTGTATCCTAATACAGCAGAATATGTTGCGGCAAGTGATGTCCAGAGAATCAGGCCCGTGATAAGCTGCCCGGCCGTGCCGCCGAAGAGCCGTTCGAAGGCATCGCTGGCAATGTGTTCGCTCTTGGCCACATCCTGCCATGGCATTACCGTAAAAAGGCTGAGATTCATGCAGAAATAGAGGCTGGCGATGATCAACACCGAGATGAGAATCGATCGCGGAATATTGCGCTGAGGCTCGGTCACCTCCTCGCCCATATAGCAAATCTGGTAGTAGCCCAGAAAATCATACATGGCAATGGCCAGGGCTCCGCCCATGCCCAGCCAGAGGGTGAACTGCCCTGAACCGGCCGCACTTACGGCATCAGTCAACTGGCTGGCCGCTGTTTTCAGCAGGGTCGAATCGGCCTGTGAGAAACAGCCGAGGATCATCAGCCCCACTGTAACAAGCATCCCGAGCCACAGAATGACCATCAACTGCCCCGCCGCCTTGACATTACGCCACGCAAGGGCGATGACAGCCAGCATAACGGCGACGGATGTCAGGTTCGAAACACGAATGGGCCAGGGCGACTGTGTGACGACAACATCAAGCCCAGGAACGAGATAGCCGAGATAAAGCGAAAATCCGATAGCCCCTGAAGCGAGCTCGAGCGGGGCACTGAAAAGAAACTGCCAGACGAAAAGAAATTTTAGCAGGCGGCCCGTCTGGCTTTGACCATAAGCCTTATCGTAAAAATGAAAGGTGCCGCCAGCGCCGGGAAAGGTGCCCGCCAGTTCGGCCCAGACCATGCCGTCGCAAATGGCGACGATCGCCCCGACAAGCCAGACGACCAGCGAATGCGGCCCACCCATCTTGCCAACAAACAAAGGCATGGTGATGAACGGCCCGACGCCGACCATCATCGCCATGTTCATGCTGACACATTGCAGGAGCCCCAGCCGGTGGCCGGGATGAGTTTGAAGTGGTTGGCCGGAAGGCATTCGCTTACGCCTTGGATTAGATGACCAGAATCAATTACGCTTGAAACGGACGTACTGATGACATTTTACGCAATTTACGCTGAGCTGATTGAAGTTAAGCAGGCTACCATCGATATTTTTACGCTCAGCCGCTTTTCTTAGATCATCTGTCACTCGCTGAAAGTCAGCAGAGTATGCCAGATATTCCTGCACACTCGGAATTTCTGGCACTTCCCATTCAGCGGCCATCGACATGGCTTTCAGGGCTTTGGCATTAGCTGAAATTTTGTCAAAGTCTTCTGTGGTCAGGGCTTCCAGCAGATTTTTAGAGTATTCCAGCTTCATCCGCATGAAAGTGGACCTTTTGGCCCGCCGCCCGTTGAGGTCGTCCTGAGTCTGGGCAACAGCACCTCGATAAAGCAGCATGCCGATTGTGCCAATCAAAAGGGCGATCAACAAGCGGCTAAGGTTTTTGGAACGGAACATTTTCATGGGTGTCTGCCTTTCCAGTTGCATCCAAACGCACCAAACCTGACGCTCAATCAGTCAAATCCAGCCTGGCATCTTCGAATTATACCGCACGCATGGCCTAGGATACAGGAGCAAGACGAGATTTTTGGAGTAATTTATCCGAAATTATCGAGGTGTCTCATTTGAATTCAAAAGGCAGGCCACGGTGAAAAACTTGGTGAGAATGCTATAATTCTCAATCTTGGCTGAAGATATATCGCGCAGCATGGGTGAAATAAAGCGATGAAGATAGTGCACATTATCACGCGGCTGATCGTGGGCGGGGCACAGGAGAACACCCTGTTGACCGTCGAAGGGCTGCACCACAGACACCACGACGACGTGATTTTGATCACCGGGCCAGCCGAAGGCCCGGAGGGTGATCTATTTGCCCGAGCCGAGAGCCAGGGATTTACCGTTGAGCTTATGCCCGAACTGGTCCGTGCCATTCGGCCCGGCACCGACTTTGCCGCATATAAAGCGCTGCGTCGATCGATACGTCGCCACAAGCCCGATGTAGTGCACACCCACAGCTCAAAGGCCGGTATTGTCGGCCGGCAGGCCGCCTGGCAGGGAAAAGTGCCTGCCGTGGTGCACACCATTCATGGCATGCCCTTCGGGCGATTCGAAAAATGGCATAAAAATGCGCTTTATATTGGTGTGGAACGCTGGGCCGCACGCCGATGCCATGCCATAGTCAGCGTGGCTGACGCCATGAGCGAGCAGGCCTTGGCCGCCGGTGTAGGCCGAAATGAGCAATTCCTGACTGTTTATTCAGGCATGGATGTTGACGCTTTTCTGAACCCGCCCAGGCCGCGTAACGAAGTGCGAATGGAGCTTGGCCTGAAACCGGAGGATGTGGCTTTTGCCACCGTCGCCCGGCTTTTTGAGCTGAAGGGGCACGATGACATTCTGGCCGTGGCGCCTGAAATCCTGAAGAAAAACCCGAATGTCCGCTTTGTTTTTATTGGCGACGGAATCCTGCGTGATCGATTCAAGGCCGATGCCGAACGGCTGGGCATGGCCCATGCCATCATCTTCACTGGCCTTGTTCCTCCTGGCCGCATCCCGGAACTGATTGGGGCGGTAGACGCCGTAGTGCATCCCAGCCTTCGCGAAGGGTTGGCCCGCGTGCTGCCTCAATCGCTGATTGTCGGGCGGCCTGTGATTAGCTACGACATCGACGGTGCCAAAGAAGTGGTTCTGCCATCAACGGGTCATTTACTCAAGCCGCAGGATCTGGAAGGGCTGAAGGCAGCGATTCTCGACCTGGCCAATCATCCAGAAAAACGTGCGGCGATGGGTGCCGAGGGCCGAAGGCGATTTGCACACCAGTTCCGGGCCGAGACCATGACCGACGAACTGCGTGCCTTATATGAGCGACTTTTGGCCGGGCAGCCCGTGCGGCCTGATGGGCTGGGCTGGCGCCGGGCCGACTGGCCAGAGGGAACTCGTATTGCACCGGATTATCAGGGCTGAGGTGAGAAGATTTGCGGATTGTATTAAAATTAATTTAGCCCGACTGGGATTTTGCGTATTCAGCGAATTGAAATGACGCTTAAAATTCGTTTTTCATAGAGATTAATTACATAAGAATGAAGAAGAAATGGAAGTGAAAAACGAGCCGGAAGTTTGTGCTGAACAAGTGATGCACTGTTTATTAGTTTATGACAGCATTTTTACTTTTCTTAATTTTTATTAATTATTCATATATTAATTTGTTTTATCAGAACTTCCGGCTCGTTGGTGTAGGAAATCAAAATAATCCGATCAATCGTAATACAGTCACATGGTTTTGGAATGAAACAAATGCAATTAAATGACGATCAGGAATTACTGAGTGTCCTGGCGATGGATCGGCGTGAGAATCAGCAAAAGCATGAAAACAGGCCAACACCGGGCTGGCTTTTCGCGGAAACGGTGCGAATTGCCATTCATAAAAGGCGTGGGCCGGGCTGCGCCGTCTGGTTTGACAAGCCTGTTGAAAATGCAAAAACGACTGAGACAATTGCAAAAAAAGCAATGACTCATGTCGACTATGGCCCTGAAATGCAATTCACGCCAAGAAAAAGTTACTGGCGTCGCCAGGCCAACCGTTTTCTTGCTCTCTGGTGGATCATGACCCTGCGCGGCACGCGAAACGCACCATGGTCAGCCGATTAATCAAAATACAATTTCCATTAACAAAAAAGCCCGGATCTTAGAAAGACCCAGGCCTTTTCATTATCGAAATTGTCCGCTTTAAGCCGAATCAGCCGAGAAGCTGGTCGGCCTTCTTCAGCAGAGAGCTGACGGGCAGGTTGTGTGGGCAGGAGGCATCGAGCTTGTCCACATTCAGGTCGGCCATCATGCGGGCTTCAGGCGGCAGGGCCTGATAAAGTGCCCTGGCCGATTGACGCTTGCCATAGGCTTCATAGTAACGCAGATAACGCATGACGTCAGAGACCTTCACGCCGCGGGCAGCGGTCTCGCAAAGGTGGCCGCAGCCGTGGCAGTAAAGATTGGCTGTGCGTTCGCGATATTGTTCCAGCAGTTTCGATTCCATGGCCGTGAGTGGTGCCTTGCTGGCGGCCACGTTTTCACGCAGGTCGCTGAAGGTTGTCATTTCGCTCACAACGCACGAAATGCGTGGGTCGGCCCACACCGTCTTGATGGCAGCCACTTCCTTCTTGAAGCCCTTCTGCACATAGTCGGCATGTCGGTCAGGATATGAGGCTTCTGCCCCACCCTGCGTCTTCATGGCTATCAGGCCGATGTTGGCCTTGTGGGCACGGTCAAGGGCTTTTTCCATGGCGTCGGAATTGACTTTGTCGCGGAAGTTATACTTCAGCATGATCTGGTCGATCCAGCCGCAATCAACAGCCGCGTTAATGAATTCAACCAGCAGGGCGTCGTGGCATGAGAGCCCGGCAAATTTGATCTTGCCAGCTTTTTTCAAATCTTCAAAAGCCTTTTTGACGCCTGGGTCACTCAGGTGGGCGAGCTCTTTCGGGCCACCCACACCGTGGATGTAATAGCTGTCAACGTAGTCAGTCTTGAGACGTTCCAGGCTTTCATCCAGGCGATCGCGATAGACCTTGGGGGCCTGGTCGCCGGCAACTTTACCCTTGCTGTTCTTGGTGACCAGATAAACTTTGTCACGCATCTTGGTGCGTTCCAGAACCTGGCCCAGCACTTTTTCGCTGTTGGTGTTTTCGTATGATTCTGAGGTATCGATATAGCGAACACCTGCGAAAAGGGCGGCCTGAACAAAGCTGGGGCTCAGGGCCCAGCTGGTGCCCATGCCCAGCTTGGTCACCTTGGAACCTGTGCGGCCAAGTGTGGCGCGGGGCACGGCGTCGTCGCCCTGACCCGGCTGGTTCTGCCAGGCATCGGCCTGGCTACCGGTGGCAAGAAGCCCTGCACCTGCGCCGGCAACGGTTGTCTTGCGAATGAAGTCACGACGGTTGTTTCCACTGGCACCCGGGCACGACATGGGGAGACTCCTCTTTAAAATTCACGCCATTAGCTGAATGTTCCCAAAAACCACCACGGCGGTGGCCAGGAAAAGGATCGTCAGGAATCAGGTTCGGTCAAGTGTGGATTTCAGCCTGACATCTGCTTGAGAATGCAGGCCAGAATTTGTTGAACTTTCACCATCATAAAATCGCGGTGCATGTTTGGCAAGTGATGTAGAATGAGAATGTGTTGAAAAACAATCGAAGAGAATAAAACCCCGCAAACGGCCCACCGAATTCAGCGACCGCAGGAAGCGAAAAACGAATGCTCTCGAGATTGATCACCACGACTGATTATCTACTGATAGAGCTGCTGGGGGCTTTCAGCATTCTGGCGGCACTGGCGGCATCCATCCACGTGATTCTGCGACGGGGCGAAAACAAATCGGCAATTGGCTGGCTTGGCCTTTTCTGGCTGGGCTATCCACTGATCGGGAGCCTGATTTATCTGCTTGTGGGTGTGAACAGCATTCGTCGCGAGAAACGGGCATCAGGCCAGTCGTTTCTTGGTAAAAGACGCAAGCGACGCCGGCCACACCGACCAACATCAGCCGTTGATTACAACATGCCCGCGCCGGCCAACGTGCAGATGGTCACGCTAAAAAAAATGGGCGACCGCATTCTGGGCCATCGGCTAAGCCGGGGCGACGATGTGCGTCTGCTTGTGGGTGGCTCGCAGGCCTATCCAGCCATGCTGCAGGCCATTGAAGGGGCCACAAGGTCAATCGCCATGGCCAGTTATATTTTTAAGGATGACCCGGCCGGGCAACGATTTGTCGATGCACTTGACCGGGCCATGAAACGCGGCGTGCAGGTGCGCGTGCTGATTGACTTCATGGGCTCAAGCCATGGTGGCCGCAGCGTGTATCGCCTGCTGGCAGAAAAAGGCATTCCAGCCCGGCGATTCATGCCGTCGCTGGCCCTGCCCTTCATTCGCTATGCCAATTTGCGAAATCACCGCAAACTGCTTGTAGTCGATGGCTCAGTTGGCTTCACCGGCGGCATGAATGTGGATGTCGCTTTCTGGCCCGAGCTTCGACCGGCTGATGTGACTCCGAAGGACGACACCCATTTCCTGATTCGAGGGCCGGTGCTGGCTGATCTGGTAGCGGCTTTTGAGCAGGACTGGCGATTCACGACCGGCGAGTCACTGGACGGAGAGACATGGGCCGTTTCGCCGGAACTGATGGGAAACATGCACGCCAGAGGCATGCTTGACGGCCCCGACAGCGACACCCGGCTGACCCATGGCATGATTCTGGCGGCTCTGGCAACATCGAAGCATAGTGTGAAAATCATTACGCCCTACTTTTTGCCGCCTTCCGACATCATTTCAGCCATGGGGGTGGCGGCAGTCAGGGGGGTGAAAATCGAGTTGTTGGTGCCCGACCCGACCAACAGCCGCATGGTGCAGTGGGCTTCGGTTGATTTCCTGCAGCAAGTCATGGAAATGGGCGTGAAGGTGTGGGCCGATGGCGGTGACTTTAACCACAGCAAGCTGATGCTGGTGGACGGAAGTTGGGTGATGTTCGGCTCTTCCAACTGGGATCCACGCAGCCTGCGGCTGAATTTCGAATTCAATGCCGAATGCCACAGTGCTGAACTTGCCGCCCAGGCCGAGGCCTATTGGCAAAGCCAGATTGCCGGGGCCCGGCAATGGAAGCCGCCCGAGGAACTTCGAAAGTCGCTGCTGCTTAACCTTCGCGATGGAATTGCACGCCTTTTTGTGCCGGTGCTATGAAAAAATCTGGTGAAATCAGACCCGTTCAAATCGCAGCCCGAGTCGTTCGGACAGCCGACAAACCGGCCAGGATTGAATGGTCGAAGCTGGCTCAGGCCTTGCCCGGGCCCGACGATGATGACGATGACGATTCAGCGGTTAGTGAAAAACACCTGGGAGTATTAAAACGAATCCGTGGCTGGATTGACCGCCAGATTGGTGCCCAACAGCCTGAAACACGAATGCTGCGGCGACTTCACAGGTCGAAAAAGCTGGAAATTATTTTGCCTGAAGACGCTGAAAACGACGAGAACCTGCACGGGCAACTTTCCGAATTCTGGCAGATACGTGAACTGAAGCACAAGCGACTGGCATTGCTCACTGGCCTTCTGCTGTTGCCTTCCGTTTTGCTGACTCTCGTTCCGGGGCCAAATGTGGTTGGAATTGGTCTGACTTATCTGCTTTATCATCACTGGCGAATCACCCAGGGCATTAGAAGGGTGAGGGCCGGCACAATTGAAGTCGAGCTGAAACCGGCTTCGCGGACCGCCTCGCCAAAAGAGAAGGCGGCACCCTTACATACCGAAACTGAGGCCTCAACCGAATCATGAAAAAGCCGGTTCGCCTGGTAAGCTGGAATATTCATAAGGGCATCGGCGGTCGCGACCGTGCTTATGATATTGGTCGAATTTTGGCCGTGCTTGAGATGCTTGAGCCCGATATTCTGTGCCTGCAGGAAGTTGACACGCATGTGCGGCGATCTTCGATGCACGACCAGCCGGAGTTGCTTTCGCAGAAGCTCGGTTTCGACCGACTTTTCCAGCTTAATGTACCCGTGGGTCGATCAGGCGGTTATGGTAATCTGATTCTTTCTCGGTGGGGGATGGAATATTCCCGACAGCATTCGCTGCGTATCGGGAATCGCAAACCGCGTGGTGTGCAACTTGCGAAAATCGCCACGCCGCATGGCGCCGTGGCCATCGGCAACTGGCATCTGGGGCTGACTCACCCGGACCAGGTGCGGCAGGCCGTGCGGTTTTCCGGGCTGATTGAGGGAGATCTTTGGGCGGGGCTACCAATGCTGGTGGCCGGCGACACCAACGACTGGGGCAACCGCCTCTTCCCAAAATGCCTGGCCCATCAGGGCTTTTTGCAGGTCACTCTGCCAGTGGTGCAGCTTCGCAGCTTCCCAGCATGGTTTCCAGTGGCTTCGCTCGACAAAATATTCATTCGCCACGGCGTTCGCTGCCATCAGCGATTTGTGTTCCGTAACCGCCTGACCCGCGACGCTTCAGATCATTTGCCACTTGTCGTGGATTTTGATGTTGTCGATCGCAGTTCTCAAGACCGAGGGCGGACATCCTGAACGTTTCAATCTGGGGTCACGTTGAACTCGCTATGTCTTAGCTCATCGCCAGTTCAAAAGCACCGGGCAATTGTTTGCGGAGTGATTTTTGTCAAGTGTATTTAGCGTCAGTATCGCCCCGCCCTGCAGAGGCATGAATTTACACCAGCCCTGCGGTTGAACCAGCGTGAAATTATAGGCCACGGCCGGGATATTCAGTAGTTTGATGCCCTGATGCTGCTGCCCGGGGTTCCAGACATGCGTGTGGCCGAAAACCACCGCCTTAACCTGCCGCCGGGGCACAATAACTTCATAGAGTTCGGGTGTATCTTCAAGCGACCGTTTCATTTCAAGACTCGGGTCGTGATGCACAAAGATTATCGTCGGCACATCTTCGTACTTTGCCAGCGCATCAGCCAGCCATTTTCGCTGGGCTTCACCCAGATTACCCGGCGTATAATTTGGCCGTTGTAATGAATCAAGAATGATAAATCGAATGCCGGCGATAAACATGTCTGACACATGATGGCTGTCAACGGCTGCAACCCGGCCATCGCGAATCATATTTGAATCTGCAAGGACATCGCGAAAATTGTCACGGTCATCGTGATTCCCAAGTGCCAGATGCACCGGTATTCCGGCATCCGTAAGCGGTTTGACCAATCCGAGAAAAGTTTTGTAATCGCCTTTTGTACCGGCACCAAGAGCCAGATCGCCATCTATCAGAACGCCCTCAGGCATTGATTTCTCTGCGAGAATTTCACCAACAACCTTTCTCAGATTATCAGCCATATTGTTATCACGGGAGATCTGCAAAGCATTTTCAGCGATGTGCGTATCAGAAACAAATGCAATCCACGGTTGATTACCCGAGCCCGAAGCCTTTTCTACTCTGGCGGCAACATGTTTTGGTGAAAGCAAGTCAAGCCCCATCGCACCAGCCGCAACCAGACCAGACTTGAAAAAAACGCGGCGGGAATATTCAGGAATCAGGCTGAAAGGCATTGAAAATCTCCTTATTGCATTTTGAATTGAAATCAGTTTGGACGGATCAAAGCCCCAGCAGGCTGATCAGGAAAAACAGCGGAATGAGCACGCCCACACTATAGGCCATGTAGCCGAAAAAGCTGGGCATTTTCACGCCCGACTGTTCTGCAATTGATTTCACCATAAAATTGGGTCCATTACCGATGTAGGTGTTAGCACCCATGAAAACAGCCCCAAGCGAAATGGCTGCCAGCAGTGATTCGGCCACTTCGCCGGTTTTTAGCGTAATGCTGGCCATGGCTTCGCCCAGCGGCAGTGTCTTGGCCGTTTCAAGGAAAACGAGATAAGTCGGCGCGTTGTCCAGAAAGCTCGAAAGTATTCCTGATGCCCAGAAAAAATCTACCGGCGAGGCAAGCCCGAGCGATGGCCCTTTGGCCTTCAGGATTTCCATAGGAACCTGCATGGTGATGAAAATGCCCAGAAACAGAGCGGCGACTTCCAGAATCGCCCCATAATTAAACTGATTGGCTCGCCTGACTTCTTTCTTCGTCATGACAAGTGAAAGAACTGCCAGAGCCAGCAAAACCAGCTCGCGGGAGTGATCAACCACGGTCATTCCGAACAACTGGCGGCCGGGCACAAGCACTGCCACTGAGATGACCATGAGTATCAGAATTGGAAAGTTTACCGTTCCCAGAATTTTTGGTTTAAGGACAATTGTCCGGTCGGCGATCAGGCTGCGATAGGGCTCGTGTCGATATACTCGGCTATCCCAGATGTAGTAGATAGCCAGCAGCGATGCCACCATGGCCAGCCAATAGGGAAAGAGCTTTAATGTCCAGAGAAAAGGCACGCCTTGAAGGTATCCGAGAAACAGTGGCGGGTCGCCGATCGGCGTGAGCAGGCCACCGACATTCGACACCAGGAAGATGAAAAAGACGACCGTGTGCGTGACTTTTGTCCGTTCGGAATTCGTCTGTAAAATCGGCCGAATCATCAGCATGGATGCGCCCGTTGTGCCGATCAGGCTGGCCAGCAAGGCACCTATGCCCAGAAGCAATGTATTGGTGCGTGGCGAGGCCACCAGGTCGGCCTCAAGTCGAAGGCCGCCTGCAGCCACATAAAGTGAAAAAAGCAGTATCACAAATGGCACATAATCTTCCACAATGGCATGTTCAAGCACGGCCCTCACGGCATTCAGCCCCGTGGCACTGCCATGAAATGGTGTCGATCGAAAGCCGTAATAACTCAGTGTAATAATCGATAAGACCAGACTGAGCAGAAGTTTGTTGGAATTTTTTTCCCAGGCGTGATGCGTGGCAGGCAAAAGCGGCAATACAGCGATGCCAAGCAGAATCGAGAGAAACGGTAACGTCCATAATGTTCCGGGCACAGCATGGGTGATTTCGGCCTCAGCCGCCTGAAGGCTGTGAGGAGATATACAGAAACAAAGAACGCAGGCAAAAACCATTGGTATGCAACGGAATTTCGATATGATCGTCAATCTTTTCTGCATGCCTGAATTCATTTTTGCACCATGTAATGGTTCGTGAACTGAGAGTCTGTCATTTTATCTTAATCAATAAACCGGGCTCAACTCAATTTGCACGGTTCGCCTCTCTATCACTCGCGATTCAAAACGATTATCCTTTGAAAAACAGTCTGCCAATCAGTCTGATGATAGATCAAGCCACCTTGTAAATCATAGGATCAAATTCATGAATCACAACTCTATCAGCCAACGATGCGTGTTTCTCTCGCTCGCCCTGATTTCATTAACTCTGCCGGCCATGGCTGCAAACGAACAGGTTATCACCCTTTGGCCTGATGGTACCCCCGGCGCCGTTGGCAAGGAAGCGGTTGATATTCCCACGCTGACAGTTTTTAAGCCTTCCGGCAAAAACACAGGCGTCGCGGTGGTGGTCTGCCCCGGCGGCGGCTACGGTGGTCTGGCTGCCCATGAAAATCAGCCGATTGCGGAGTGGCTTGCCTCGCGAGGCATTACCGCTTTCGTGCTCAAATATCGACTTGGGCCACGATACCGCCACCCGGCCATGATTAACGATGCAAACAGAGCCATCCGCACCGTAAGAGCCCGTGCAGGCGAATTCGGGGTTAATTCTTCCAAAATCGGCATCCTCGGCTTTTCGGCAGGTGGCCACCTGGCAAGCACGGCGGGCACCCATTACGACGTCGGCAACCCCAAGGCTGATGACCCGATTGAAAAAGCTGGCTCAAGGCCAGATTTCATGGTTCTTTGCTATCCTGTCATCGCCATGGCGACTGAATTTGGTCACGGCGGCTCCAAAAAGAACCTGCTTGGCGATAATCCACCAGAAGATCTGGTGAAAAGTCTATCAAACGAAACACAGGTGACCAAAGACACACCACCGACATTTATTGTGCAGACCCACGAGGACAAGCCGGTTCCTGCCGAAAACTCAATTCTTTTCATATTGGCCCTGCGTAAGGCCGGTGTGCCTTGCGAGCTGCACATGTTTGAAAAAGGCCGCCATGGCCTTGGGCTGGGCATGGGCGACCCGGCGTTCTCAAAATGGCCGGAATTGTGCGAAATCTGGTTGAAACAACGCGGAATTCTTGAGAAATAATCTTTCGAGATTACTTGGGTGCTGTTCCCGATGAGTTTCAGTATTTCAGTTTCTGAGCCATCGGGACACTCTTTACCGGATCAATCACTGCACAATGCAGGCAAAAGATACGACAATCATCAGAACTACCGCATGCCACTTTTGAGCGAAGCGACTCAAGCAAACTTTCACATGAATCTTCATCAATAAAAAAATCCAGCTCCGCATGCATCATGCCTGAAAACCCGGCAACTTCCGGAGTAAGCGATAAGTTCGACTGTCTTGAGTCAGCCTTCAGGCCTCGAACCTGTCGCACCATCAGTGCATCAAGTTCATAAGGCTCAATACATTCGAAAATCTGTTCCAGCAGATGTGGTCTCACCATCAGACGCACGAGAATCATAATTACTCGCTCGCCAGAGCTTGTCTGCTCTGCTTTTTCTCGACAGATGCGTGGATCAATTCAGGCACAATCCATACAATCAAGTCAGAAGCCTTGGGCGGAATCCAGATTGGGTGAATGTACTCGACTTATCCCATCAATTGAAAAAACAGTGCCAAAATGGACCTGAATTCAGCCACTTCTCCATTTTTTTCAAAGAATCACGGCCGAACGCCTGCGCCACTGCTGATTCCAGTCATCGTATTACTTTCATTCCAGTTTCTCATCGCCCAGTGGAGTCTGCGGCAGGAAGGGCCCACTATCGACGAAGTGCTGCACCTGCCTGCAGGCATCAGTTACCTTGAAACCGGCCGATTTCGACTTTATCACCATAACCCGCCACTGGTCAAAATGATGGCAGCCATGGCTGTCCGGCCATTTCTCAAGCCTGATTTACAGGCAAAGCTCTATCAAACCCGATACTGGTCAGACGAGCCTCCGAACAAAGCGGGGTTCGGCCATGATTTCACCCAACTTTATGCAACTGAATATTTTGAACTCTTCACAGCTGCCCGCAGTGTTATTCCCTTTTTTCTGCTTCTGGGTGGGCTGGTCGTCTGGCGATGGTCACGCAGCATTCATGGCGATGCCGGTGGTCTGCTTAGCCTGGCCCTCTGGGTCACCTGTCCAAATCTGCTGGCCCATGGCCGTCTCATCACAACCGACGTGGCCAGCGCGGCCATCGGCTCTCTGGCAACTTATCTTTTTGTTCAATATTTACGCACTGGCACCTCGCAGCGTGCCTTATTTGCAGGCATTGGTTTGGGGGTCAGTCTGCTCACCAAGTTCAGCCTGATTCTTATGGTTTTCGTTTGGCCAATCATCTGGCTGGTGCACCTGCTACTTGTTTTGAGCAGGCCAGAACGAAAGCTCGCTCTAAAAATCGCCTTAAAGCATGCTCTTGTCGTCATGTTTTCAAGTATCATCGTTGTCAATCTGGGGTACCGATTTGAAGGCACAGGAAAGCGACTTGGTTCTTTTGAATTTTACAGCCAAACCCTGACCCGTGAGTTGCCGGCTAATCGTACACGGTTGCATCAATCAGGCAATCAATTGCTTGATATACTGGGCAGTCATCGCGTGAACCGCTTTCGCGGCAGCCTGATTGGCTACATGCCCTGCCCCCTGCCCTCTGAATTCATGACTGGTTTCGACGACCAGAAGATCGACGCCGAAGGCATCCCCAAAAAATACTTGAACCCCACCGACCCCACGGTGAAAGAAGGTGAAGTTGAGGGCTATCCGGTCTATCTGAATGGCCAGATTCGTGGCACTGGCTGGTGGTATTATTATCCCTATGCATTTCTGGTGAAAACACCACCATCGACACTCGTCATTCTGGCCCTTTCGATGCTTGCCCTTTTTGTGGTTCATCGCAGTCGAACAGCCTGGCGTGAGGAAGCCGCGACGCTTGTCGTGCCCCTGTTCATGATCATCGGAATGACTTTGCTGACAGATATTAATATTGGTCTGCGGTACATTCTGCCGGCCCTGCCCTACCTTTACATCGGCTGCGGTCGGATCGTGCCCACAATCGCCGGTCTAAGTCTTAAGTATCAAAAGCCGATTGCATTTGTTTTGATAGCCCTGGTGGCAAGCTCAGGCTTATCCACAGCAAGGGTCGCACCGCATTTTCTGGCTTATTTCAATGGGGTGGCTGGCGGGCCGGAGCATGCAGACGAACACCTGATAGACTCAAATCTGGACTGGGGGCAGGACTTGGTGGGCCTGAAGAATTGGCTTGATGCCAATGCCCCGGGCGAACCGGTGGGCATTGCCTATTTCGGGCAGATTAATCCTGACATTTACCGACTTCGAGGTCAGGGGCTTGATTGGTTCCTGCCGCCTGCAAGAACAGGCAAGATTGCAAGCCAGCCACCCGGAAGGTCTTCAGCTCCGCTTAGCCCCGGGCTTTATGCCATCAGTGCGTCGCTGGCCCATGGCCTGCCTTGGCGGGTTTATGATTCGTCTCGCTGGGCCCCTTATGAAGCCAGAGAATCTGCTTTTGATTATTTCCTGAAAACCCGCCCGATTGCCAAAGTCGGTTGGTCGATTTTTATTTACAAAATTGATGAACCAACGGCTGAAATTCTGGAAAAAGAGCGAACTCAATTAAATGCTGATAATCAGCCGAATCAATGATAACTCAATCAACTATTGCGGGGCCGCACCACCATTTCAATTCAATTAGAATTATCGCTGCATCCATATCGATGATTTTCCATAACTTTTAACCTGATCAGGTATTTCTGAGTCATTTGGTCATCGCCAAAACCCGCTTCATCAAGCAATTTCGAAAGGCTCTGAACTGAGCCCCATCTGGCATCAGTTCCTGTTCTTAATGTCAATTTCTTCCTAAGACTCATTTCGTTCCACCGTAATGAAAATTCATGCTTGCGTCCTGACAAGTAAGTGATCACACCAGCCACGACAATAACACCAATAGTCATAAGAATTAATATTTCCATAAAGATCCCAAGAGTAAATGATTCTGATTGTGGCAATAATATCCATGGTGGTGGAAGGCCCGGCAATGATTGATAAATTGGATCGTTCATTTAATTATTTCATTTTAAAAAGAGAGTTACATGATACCAGCTCGAAGCCATGTACCCAATTGCATTTCAGGCTGTGATTCGTTTGATACCATTGAAAGAACAGGCATCCCTGATCGATTTTGCCATTCCTGAATTCGGTCTCTGAGATCTGATTTTCTGGGATATCGTTTGATTCGATAACCCGTTTCTGGGTCTGTGTCCAAGTCGCCTTTGATATTATCGTAATCGGGCAGTTCAATTTTTATTCCATGTGATTTATATGGGCAGATTGTTGTGAGAAAGTCATCTGGCTCAGGCAACCAGTGGTAATCACTTATCCAGAAAAGCCATTGCACGGCCCCACTCAGGTTTGACTGCAAATCCAATTCATTCCAGTTTGTATTTCTTGAAGATGGTTGAAATTGACTCAGTAACTCGATAACTCCTGCAAGTTTGTCTCGACCTGAGATCGGGCCTGACGAGATTTCAACACGATCGCTCACCAGTATTACATTCACAGTCATCTGATGTGTAAGGCCTGCAGCGGCAATCAATAAACCTATTTCCATGGCTTTATCAATCAGACGAAATTGTCCCGGCCCGACTGCAACATACATACTTGCTGAAACATCAATGATTATGGCTAATTCCGCGAGAGATTCGACAGACCATGTTCGCACCACCCCTTGCCTCGATCGGGCTGTGGCACGCCAGTCAATCTGTCGCACGTCATCGCCCGGCTGATATTCACGAAGGCCGGTAAATTCTCCAGGCGACTGTATTTCTCGGAAAGATCTCACATTTGACAGATAAGATCGATTATCATTGAACTTGAATAATTTTTTACGCGGACCGGTTTCATTTGCCGGAAACGAGATCAGGCTGGCACGCGACCACACTTCCTGCAGACTTTGAGGCACGCTGCGCCAGGGATCAGATGGAATAAGGCCGACAGGGTTCCGATCAAAAAACCGCTGAAAGAACAACCAGCATTGTAACAGGGCAGATTTCATTAACCACCACAACCTTCATGCGATGGGCAAAGTTGCCAGTTGAATTTTATTTCAAATTCATCTGAATCATTACCGCCCACTTTCCAGATTGCGTAGATAGCCGTGTTTTGAAAAATCGCTTCAAATCCACCTTCACTATTAGAAACAGTCTGAATTGGCATTGTCCAGACTTTTTCCGGCGGGTTCGTTTCCCAGCCGATTCGCGTGGCCAGATCAAGCCATCCATCCGCAAGTGTAAGGCTTGGTGGCAAGTTTAATTGTAGCTGAGAGTCGAGAGTTCCCAGCGGATTTAATCCATGGTCTTTAAATTGTCGGTCAAATTCATGCCCCGCCATACCGGCAATATTAATTTCAACGGCAAATTGCATTTTTGGCAATCCGGCAAGCCCTGAAAGGCGATAAGCGATGTGTAATACAGCCTCATTCCGATTGATACCAATTCGTTTTTCGATGGAAACAAGATTATTATTGAATTCATCATGATTCCGGCGAAGCGTGATTTCAATACGTTCCTCTGATTTCGTACGATGAGATAATTGATATGGCGAGATGGCCCAGTCAGTCAACGCCCGCTCGTTATGGCTGACGACTGCCTCAAACTCAGTTGCTTCCGGCCAGAGATGATCTACCAGTGCCTTTCGGGGATAACTGTCGTAGACCATCAACTGGTCAAGCCCTTTGTGCTTAAGCTGGATGCGGTCATGCAGGTTTGAAGGACCTTCGTGTGAATCATCCGCTGGTTTTTGGGCGGCTTCACGCACCTTCTGATGATAAGGTTCAGGGCGACGATTCAAGGTTGCCAGAAGGTTCGTACAGGTGCGACGATCGTCAAGCTCATAAATCTGCCCGCCACTTTCTGGGCTGATCCAGGCTATCAGATAGCGATTATCAAGTCTGATTTCTTCATGAGTATCGCAATTGAAATCTGATTGAAGCATTCGAAGAAAATCACCTGAGGGTGCCAGAATCCGATCAATTTCATTTTCAGATGCAATAAGGTTTTGATAAATGGCATTACGAAGGTGAGGCAGATAAAGGCCACCAAATGCGCCGTGCCAGTAAGCACAATTACACTGGGCATTATAAAGATGCAACCGGGCCTGATTGACCAATTGCATCTGGGCCACCACATCGGTCGGATGCGATTGCTTTTTTACCTTGAGCGCGTTTTCTACTCGAGCAACAACCTGCGATAGCGCACGCATGTGGTCCGTCATTTCAGCTGATTCGTTATATTTTGCCTGGAAATTTCGCCAGAAGCCGCCGGGAGCGAAAAACCTCGCAATCGGGCGAGCATATTCCGCATCAAGTTTTCCCAGATTCGTCTTTGCGGATTCATATTCAGCCTGAAGATCAGTCGGCAGCACCCATTCTGTCATTTCGCGATAGCTGGCAGGCGGAAGCCAGATCTTGCCGGCAGGTTGCAATTCCCTTATTATTTCAGTAAATGTTGATGTCTGTATATGATCAGATTCTTCTGTAAGCCGGGTCAAAAATTTCTCAAGCCATTTTCTATCGTAAATCAATTCATGTGTGCCGGGCCATCCGCCAAATTTCTCGCCATCGTCGGCAGTAACATGCACGGCCGATGTACCGCTGGCAGATGCTCTCAGCAGATATTCAATTGCCATTGCAGGCTCCTGCCAGGGAACCAGATAACGTAGAGGTTCGCTGTTAGGAAACAGCCTGAGCAGCTGTCCTTCGTCTTCTGTCAAATAGTAGCCACCCAGCGATTCAGGGGGCAGGCCTGCTCGCTGAAAGTGGTAGTCATCAAGCACGGTGTAGGCGATGCCGGCTCGGGCTATCGATTCCACCAGCCCCGGTTCCCACACCCGCTCAGCCAGCCACATTCCCGTTGGTCGCCTGCCAAATCGCTTCTCAATCAATTCGCAAAAGTGGCTGATCTGGCCAATTCGGTCTCGACGGGGGATCATTGGAAGAATCGGTTCGGCCCAGGCTCCTGCCAGAAGCTCAAGCTGCCCCCTTTCAATCAGTTCGCCAAGGTTATCAAAATAGACTGAGCGGTTTTGTTCAAGCCATGTCCAAAGTGGCCCTGAAACATGAAGGCAGAATTTGATTGCCGGGAATCTGCGAAAAACTTCGATCAGCGGACGATAAGCCTGCTCGTAATTTTGCAGAATCACGCCGTCGAAATTGCCAACTGGCTGATGATTATGAAACGCCAGAACCAGTTGGTTTTTTGCTGTCTTTTTCATTTCGAGCTCAATTTTTGACTGCCAGATTCGCCGCCCGTTGTCGCCTGGCCTGCTTGCCAAACGCATACGTCCATCATAGCGAGTTCTCCATATGCCCTGCACTCCGTAACATGCAACTAATGCGCCAGTCTAATTCTGACACAAAAAAGCCCTGAGATTTCTCCCAGGGCTTCTCTTTTACTAGCTTGTTGGCCTGCAACGGGCTCAATCGGCTTTCTCACCAGATTTGGTCGAAACAGGATTGATCGGAAAATCAATATCGATATAACCGATCATCATTTCTTCCCAGGTTTGTTCACCCCATCGAACATAACTCTTAGAATCGGGATTCGCTCGGTTTTTGTCCGAGTTGTCAAATGTTGCATCACACTTCATCACGGTTCCTGGTTTCAGAATAAGCGGTTCCTTCAGCGTGTAATAGCTTTGCCATCCGAAATCATAGGCAGGCACGCTAAGGAGCAATTCGGGTTTGGCACCCGGCACCTCAAGGGTGTATTTAAATGACTTGCCTCTCAGGTGCATGTGCGGCATGAAGGCCAGAAGTCGTACTTCGTTGCGAAATCGTTGCTCAGAATGAACCGGGAAGCTGTCTGCACCTGGTGGAATCTGAAATCCGGGGTTGGCTATACCCACAGTCAGTGCTTCCCGCTGGGGTGGCTTCTTGCTAAGAATCAGGCCAACTTTCGAGCGGTCCACTGTCTGCTTACCATTGGGCGTGTAGTGCATCTGGAATATCAGGGTGCTGCCAGCCGGAATTTTCTTGGCGGTACCTTCCGGATAAACAGACGGCATATCGCCGGGAGCATACCCACAAAGGTGCCCGCGGCCTTCACCAATCACCCGACCCCGGTTACCACCGGGCGGAACCACATATACAATAATATGGTGTACTATTGACGCATTGCCCGGACGGGCCTCAGCCGCCTGAACCCAAACATCTTCTTTAAAGTTGGTCGGCACGCTCAGGTGATAATATGGTACGGTGCCCTGGGCTGGAATCGTGTTTGTTTCAGGTATCTCGAAGACAATATCGGGAGTGCCGATTGTCCAGCCTTCCGGCCATTTTCTGGCAGTTGGAATTTTGGTGGCGTCGCCCAGCGGGGTGCCCTGCTCAACCCAGGCCATCAAAGTGGCACGTTCTGACGGAGATAAACGGCGGTCATTCGCAAAGTGCCCATAACGCGGGTCGGCATGCCATGGCGGCATCCGACGATTATCAACGACTTCGGCAATCATTGCCGACTTCTTGCGGGCATCGTCATAAGTCATCAGCGAAAAGCCGCCAACCTGCCCAGGTCTGTGGCAATTCTGGCACTTGTTTTCAATGATCTTTGACACGTGCTCTGCATAATTCACCTTGCCAACTTCAGGCGTTGGTTCGGTTTTGTCTAGATAGACGGCAATTTCTTCTGAAGCGGGTCGCACCCGGTCAAGACCGTCAAGTTTCGATTTCTCAGGCTCAACGCGGGTAATGGCACACCCGGCGACATCGGTTCCTTTTTGCGTAATCTTGCCGGGATTCTCAGCAAGCACCGCTTCAATCGCATCTTTCAAATAATTGTTTTTCGGCTCAGGCCGCGTGTCCTTATATCCGTACTGGTCGTCGATGGCGCCACGATAACGAATGCTGGCTCGTGAATCGACAAGTATAACTTCGTTCGTACGTTCAACCAGAAGGGCATCGGCCTGAACATTCCGTATATCATGCAGGACCGGGAAAGTCAGTTTATTTTCTACAGCCCATTGTTTCAATTCTTCCGGCGAATCGCCCGCATTTGAGGCGATGCCAAAAAACCGTACCCCTCTGGCATCATAGGCTTTAGCCATATCGTTCAGCCGGGGAAGATATTTCTCGCCGATTGGGCAGCCTGGCGAAACAAAGACCAGTGCCACTGCATTGACCTTTTTAATGTTAAGAATGCTGCCCAGACCTCGATTGCCCATGGCCAGACCATAAAGCCAGACTTCCTTATCAGTCTGCACATCCTTAAGCCTGAAATCTCCAACCCTTTTGCCCACCAGACGATCCAGTGGCAATGCTGCTTTTTCCGTTGCGGGCAATCTCGTCGGCATAATTGCCGTCAACGCCAATAGGAATAAGCAATTCAACATGAGAAAATGTCTTTTTTTCATAGTCAATCACATCCAGATGTCAGGAAGCGAGCCCAACCGATTCTACATTAGTATGTTATATCTAAATAGCGACAAATCGAATAGTAATGAACCTGTCATGCATGAATATTTGTCACATTAACTGACATCAACCAATCATTCTGAATCACACAAAGCAATACAATTTCGATATTTAGGAAATCACATGGAAAGAGTCTGCAAAATCAATTCGTCAGATTGATTTCGTCATGATATAATTTCATTGTGTCACCGATTGGTATGTCTGAAAAGCATGCCATGAGGACGACTTGACATAAGCTGGGCAGGATAGCGAATGAAAACCGAACCTGATGATCTTCTCGTCGAGGTTCGCGTTCCTGATTCGCTCGTTGATGGTTCAGAACCAAAAATCCGCATGGGATTATGGCTTCTGCCTGTCGGATCGCATTTGCGCACAGGCCAGAGGCTGGTTGAACTGACAATCGGCCCGGTGAGTTTTGTGATCCATTCGCCATGTGCCGGGCGACTGGTGAAACGTCTTGTGCAAGAAGATGTTGTGGTAAGTAACGGCACCCTTCTGGGAGTGATCTTGAAGGATGGATACGACTCCCGACCGGAGTCATGACCGACCAAACCTGAATCCGGGCTCCCCTCGACCAGTGGGGCCGGCGGATAGGGCACCTTCAGGCATGGTGGCGGTTCTTGAACTTTCGGCCGGTGTGATTCCCTATCGCATCGATCCCTCAGGTGCCATCTGTTATTTGATTCTGCATTCGGCTTCTGTACGTAACCCAAGAGCCCGTTGGGAGTTCCCCAAAGGTGGCATTGAAATTGGTGAATCGCCTCGTCAGGCCGCTCTTCGTGAATTTGGCGAAGAGACTGGTATTTCGGACTGGCGTCTGCGTGAAGGATTTGAAAAGTCCATCAGTTACACTTATATCCGCAAGGGGCGGAAAATTATTAAGTCTGTTACCTATTTTATGGTTGAGGTCAGGACTGACCGGCTGCATAAATCAGTCGAACATATGGAGGATACAGCTGGCCATTGGTATCATTGGGGCACGTTGCAGGAGATCTCCAGGCTCCTCTACCACTCCAAAATACGCCAGCTCTTTGAAGAGGCCGACCAGTGGCTTCATCAGCATCCATCCATATGGAAGAGCTGAACAACCGCCAGGCCGGAAAACACGATGACATCGAGTCTGACATGGCACAGCCCCGGAAATGCTGAAGGCCTTTTCATTTGTCTGGATGGCCCGGACGGGGCTGGAAAATCAACGCAGGCTGCCAGATTGACCGAATTCCTGATTGGTCAGGGGCACGATGTTCTGGCTGTGCGAGATCCCGGCGGCACTGCCCTGGGAGACAGGCTGCGTTCACTGCTGCTTGACCGCGACAGCGTGGAGAGCTGCCTGAAATCAGAAATGCTCATGTTCATGGCTAGCCGGGCCCAGCTTCTAGCCGAGCGAGTGCGGCCCGCACTGCAGTCAGGAACTATTGTTGTCGCTGATCGATACCTCCTCTCAACAGTGGTTTATCAGGGTTATGCCGGTGGCCTTGATCCTGCGGAAATCTGGCGGGTCGGGCATGCCGCCACATCAGGTCTTCTGCCAAGCCTTACGATGGTGCTGGATGTCAGCCGCGATGTGGCGATTGGCCGCATGGCCCGCTCGCGCGACCGCATTGAATCGCGGCCCGAGTCTTATCAGGAAGCGGTCAGGGCAGGCTTTCGCACTGGTATGGCTGATTTTCCGGGTAACATCCGCCGGATTGATGCCAATCTTGACCCCGACGCCGTTTTTGAGATGATTCTTGCCGAGGTGCACCATGTCGTGGCAGAACATTCGCGGGCATGACGCCGTTGTGGATCATTTCCGGCTATTGATCAAAAGCGGCCGACTACCGCATGCCATGCTTTTTGTCGGGCCGCCTTCCGTTGGAAAATCGACATTCGCCCGAGCCCTGGCCCGAGCCCTGCTCTGCACTGAAAATCCTCCGGAATTGCTTGAACCCTGTGGCCAATGCCCAGCCTGCAAGCAGGTGGATGTTGAGACGCATCCAGATCTGATTATTGCCCGACGGCCTGAGGAAAAACAGGTCATTCCAGTTGACACGATCCGTGACGACGTCTGCTCCAAGTTGGCTCTCAAGCCAATGATGGGCAAAAACCGTGTTGCACTTGTGGAAGACGCTGATTTTCTCAACGAAGAGTCGTCGAATGCTTTTCTGAAAACACTTGAGGAGCCTGGACCGGGCTCGGTACTGATACTCATTGGCACCTCGCCAGATAATCAACTCGACACCATTGTGAGCCGCTGCCAGGTGGTGAAATTTCAGCCGCTATCAGCGGCCGATATAGAGGCAATTCTGCTTGACAAGCATCTGGTGGCCAGCACGGAAGAAGCCCGCCAGCTTGCAAATGCCGCGGAAGGCAGTATTGCCAGGGCACTGGCACTGGCCGACCAGACATACCGGGGCCTTTTTGAATTTGTCGTTTCTGAGCTTGCTGACAGTGCAAATCAAATCGCACCCACTCTCGCTAAGCAGATTGAGGACCACATTAAAAATTGTCATAAAGAAGCGTCAGTTCAAAGGCGACGAGCCATACTACTTATGGAAGACCTTTCCCGATTTTTCCGTGACGTTCTCTGGGCCGGTGCGGGGCTGGGCTCACCATCTGGCGATTCTGGCCGTGAGAATCTGGCTAAGGCAATGGCCCAGGCCTGCGAGCCTGAAGATATTTTTATCATGACCGACCGGACGATGCTCTCCATCAGCCAGATTCAGGGCAATGGCAATATGGGGCTGGTCGTTTCGGCATGGGCCGCTGACATCTGCCATATTTTGCATCAGGCCAGAACTGGTGGCAGATAGGTTAAAATTGATAATTAAATTCAATATTATTGCAAATCAGCCGGGCGAATCAATTGCGACTTGAATGATTGATCATTGTATCTGAAATTAAACAGTTGTATTATTTGAAAGATTATTCGCTGCAAGCCCCCCGCAATACAAACAAACATTAACGTTTCCCAGGGCAGAACGAATCGGGGTGCAGTTATGGTGAGGGAATGGAAGATTGTTGTTAATACAAATGCCAGAATCCCTGGCGAGAGCTTTCGACGAATTTCAGTGGGAAGAACGATTAATGAGACACCAAATGCAATCATCATAATTTTTTGGGGTATCTGGTAAAGCAGGCTCCCCGTTTTCGGGTTCGACTCGTCAATCCAGAGAAAAAAACGCAATCGTCGAAGGCAAAGCTGCAAATACCGACCAGGGTACCGGCTTAATTCAAACAGTGCCCGATGATATAAATTTTCTGACCGCTCAAGTTCGGGCAGCTGACCAAGCTCCTGTTTTTCGAAATTCGTTAATGCAATATCATCAACACAACCGGCCGCATGACGCGCATCCCAGAGTTTATCATTAAGTTCTGTCAATGAATTTGAATTCATCCCCAGTTTCAATTCAACGGATTCACGCATCACTTTATCCGTGCCAACACTCAGCCTGTTATTTCCCTGCCAGAAGGCATATCCAAATGTACTTTTGATAAAAACCGGCCGACCATGCACTCGATAACCTCGTACCAGCCATGGGGATATCAACATAAGACTGAACATAACAAGCAGCGACCATGCCACCATGAGCTTTTTGATTTCAATTCTCGTTGCGGGCCTGTCAAATATAATCCAGCAAAACGTGGCAGCCGCACCTATAAGTACCAGTATCGGATCAGTCAACACGGCCAAAGCCATCAGAACCGCTGCTTTTATTGAATTTCTCGGGCGTGGCTCATCACGTAATTGCATTATGGCTTCAATCAGCCACACCAAGAGCAAACACGCGGTTGATGCCACCTGAACATGGCTGGCAGAATAAACCAGCGGCGGAAAAAATGCCGAGCACAAACCGGCCAGCATGGCAAATCGAGAATCAAGTCCTGCTCTGGCCGCCAGTCGCCGCGTTCCCACGGCCAATAGCCCACCCTGGGCACACTGAATGCCCAGAAAAAGCCAGATGGCAGCCGATGTGCCGACACCCAATAGCCAGTAACAACCGGCCAGCATGAATGGAACAAGCGGAGCCTGCTGCGATGTCGGCCCCCAGGTGCCCAGAAGTCGCACGGAAAAACCCCGCCCTGCCAGCAGGTTTTCGGCAATTTCGCCATGTTCATAAGTGTAAATACCGCTGGCATCAATGCCAACGAGCATCCACACCAGCAAGAGCCGGGCGGCAGTCGCCAGTAAAAAAAGAGCTTTTTCAGAATTTCTGACGAGACGTTCCATGCCTTTTACCACGATTCTGCCTATTTCAAACAGCCTTAAAGCATGGCAAATTGGCTAAATCGGTCAAGGGCAGATATGCTCTATTCCGAAGGGTCGTTTATTCTCGTTAGCGGAAAATGCAAGCAATAAATCTGCGATGAACATAAAACCCTGCTGTTTCCAAATTGCGAGATGCAACAAGCACTTCAAGATGTTAAACTTAAATCAGATTGCTCAAGTCATCTCGTCAACACAATCGTCTATATCCGAAAAATAAAAATTCATGCCCCAGCCCAACCCCATACTGGCTGAACTTAACAGGCGGCGGCTGATCCAGCTCTCGGGCGGCTTGGGTCTGCACCTGGGCGGTCTCTGGCAAATGCAGGCACGGGCACAGGTCAAAAATCAGAAACTGGGTCAATCCGCACAAGCAAAAGCCCCTGAAATAAAGCCGGTTAAGGCCTGCATACTGGTTTTTTACTATGGTGGGCCGAGTCATATCGACACCTACGACCTCAAGCCCGACGCCCCGGCCGAGGTGCGTGGCGAATTTCGGCCGATTGGCACCAGCGTGCCGGGCTTGAATGTGTGCGAACACCTGCCGCGCATGGCCCGGCTCATGCACAAAGTGGCCCTGGTTAGAAGCGTTTCGCACCAGGCACGGCTACACGATTCCGCCTCGATTCATGCCCTCACCGGTCGCCCGCTGGAAGGCCCTGATCGTGAGCTTTTTGAGCCTCAGTCGCAAACCACGCCAAGCTTTGGCGGAGCCCTTGCATGGCTGAACCGTAGCCAGCCCTGTGAAACGCCTTTTGCCGCATTGCCATCCATTTTTCGCAATGTGCACCCTGTGCCATGCCAGGGCGGCGGGTTTCTTGGCGCGGCTTATGACCCGTTCGTTCTTGATGTGGATGTCGAAAAAAAGCTCTTCAACCCCGAGCTTTTTCGATTGTCCGACGGCCTTGACATCAATCGCGTTGAAAGTCGCCGCCACCTTCTTGCCAGTCTCGACAAGGTTGCCACCGGCACATCTGCCAAAAAAGCTCTGTTTGACAAAGCCTACAGGCTGCTTAATTCGCAGGAATTGCGGCAGGCAATCGATCTGACTCGGGAATCGGCCAGAAGTCGCGAACGATATGGCTTCTTTGAAGCTCCGCTGGCCAAAGGTGAAGGCGGCGGAGGCGGCAACGGAGCCGAGATGGGCTTTGCCCGCCAGATGCGTGGCCAGAACCTCTTGATGGCCCGGCGTCTGGTTGAAGCCGGCGTGCCCTTTGTGAATGTCAACGACTTTCGACAACAGGGGCAAAACTGGGACGCCCATTTCAAGTGCTTTAACCAGCACAAGTCGTTTCTGCTACCGCAGGCTGACCAGGGTCTTTCAGCACTGATTGAAGATCTTGACGAACGGGGCCTGCTTGATTCGACTCTTGTCGTGGCCATGGGTGAATTTGGGCGAACGCCGAAAATCAATGGCGACGGCGGCCGCGACCACTGGCCCGATTGCTATACGGTGCTTTTCGCCGGCGGAGGCGTGAACGGCGGTGCGGTTTTCGGGGCGAGCGACCGTCAGGGTGCCTATCCGGCAAAAGATCCCATCACGCCGGGCGATATTGCAGCCACAATTTACTGGCGATTTGGCTTCGAACCCGACACTGAAATTTATGACCAGACACAAAGGCCCCATCGACTGGCCAGCGGCACTCCGATAAAATCCATTTTCGGCGTCGCCTGAGTCAGTAAATACAATTGAAATGGAAGATGGAATGTTTCACACTCATCGTCGATTTTGGCTCAAATCTATTTTTTTACCGGTTTTATCTTCAACATTAAAACCAAAAATTTCATTTGCCGCAGATGATGCCGAAGCTTTTCGCAAGAAGTTGCGGCAGGCGGTTGTCTTTTACGCCACCAGGGCTGCAAAGCATGGCGGCTATGTTTATCAATATTCGGCAGATCTGAAAAAAAGCGAAGGCGAAGGCGTTACCGGCCCTGACACCGTCTGGGTGCAGCCGCCAGGCACGCCGTCTGTTGGGCTGGCCATGCTGCAAATTTATCAGCGAACCGGTCTGATTGAAGCTCTTGATGCATCGATTGCTGCCGCTGAATGCCTGGTGAAAGGGCAACTGCACAGCGGCTGCTGGAACGACAAAATTGAATTTGCCCCCGATGCCCGCAAGAAATTCGCCTATAAGGTGGACGGCCCCCTTAAAGCAAAAGCCTTTAATGTCAGCACGTTTGATGACGATAAAACTCAGTCTGCCATTGAATTTCTGCTTTATCTTAACGAGGAACTCAAGGGTAAAAACAAAACAATACGCGAAAGCCTGACGATTGCCTTGAATTCACTTGTTTACGCCCAATTCCCGAATGGCGGCTTTGCCCAGGGCTTTGCGGAACCGGCCGATAAAACCAAGCCGGCTGATTTGAAGGCGAGTTATCCTGAAACATGGCCGCGCACTTATCCGGGCGGCAAATACTGGTTTTTCTACACGTTTAACGATGGCAATATTGATAATCTGATCAAAATTCTCTTTCTTGCCGAACGAATTCAAAAAGATGAGAAATACCGCACAGCAGCCCTGAAGTCGGCTGAATTTATTCTCCATTCGCAGATGCCCGACCCACAACCCGCCTGGGCACAGCAGTATGATTTCGACATGAAGCCAGTCTGGGCCCGCAAGTTCGAACCGCCCTCAATCAGTGGCGGCGAGAGCCAGCGGCTATTGAATACGCTGATGGATGTCTATCTGGAAACTGGCGAAAAGCGTTATCTGGCACCTATCGCCCCTGCCCTGGCATGGCTGGAAAAGTCGCGGTTGCCGGATGGCCGGATCGCCCGATTTTTTGAGCTTAAGACCAATAAACCGCTCTATTTCACGAAAAAATACGAGCTGACTTACGACGACACCGACCTGCCCACGCATTATGGCTTCAAGGTCGATGATAAAACGCCGGCGATTCGCAAGCGATTTGACAAAATTTCAGTAATGACTGAACGCCAGCGGCTTAAGGAACGCGACTCAAAGCGCAAACCACGCCAGCCCGGTAAGCCCTCGCTGGCTCAAGTGCAGAAGATCATGGCCGGGCTCGACGAGCGTGGCGCCTGGGTCGAAGCAGGCAAGCTCGGCTATCACCCCAAGGGCGACCCCACGCGCGAAGTTATTCGCTCGGAAACCTTCATGAAAAACAGCCTGATACTGGCCGACTGGCTGGCTGCGAATGCACCCAGAACTTGAGTTATTTTAAGGCTTCAGCGTTTTTTTGCCACGGGCGGAAAAAGCTCGCGTAACTTAAGAATCAATCCGATCATGTCAGGCGGAATGGGCGACTGAAGCTCAATCCGCTTGCCGGTTCGCGGATGCACCAGGGCCAGTGTGTGAGCATGAAGTGCCTGCCGCACGATGATCGGCTCTTCGCCTTCGATTGCCAGACCCGGCTGTGAAAGGCCCTTAAGTTCCGTCAGGCCAATTCTTTCACGGCCGGCATAAAGCTTGTCGGCTACAATTGGCGTGCCTATAGATTGCATATGCACGCGAATCTGGTGCGTGCGGCCTGTGTGCAGTTCGCACCGAATCAGGGCATAACGGCCATATCGCTCAACCACTTCGTAAAAAGTGCGCGACTCCTTGCCTCCATCAGCCACGGGCTTGATGGTCATTTTTTCGCGGACGGTCGGATGATGCCCAATCGGCTTTTCTATGAAGTCGCGGTCACGCGAGGGCTCGCCATAAACCACGGCGAGATATTTCTTTTCGACCGTCCGATTTTCAAATTGAGAGGCGATAGCCCTGTGCGTCTCGTCGTCGCGGGCCACCAGCACCAGCCCAGTTGTGTCTCTGTCCAGCCGGTGAATGATGCCCGGCCGCTGCTCGCCACCCACACTTGAAAGTGTTTCATAACGAAACTGAAGGGCATTCACAAGTGTGCCCCGCCAGTTGCCTTTGGCCGGGTGCACGACCATGCCTGCAGGCTTGTTGACAACTGTCAGCCACTCGTCTTCATAAAGAATATCCAGCGGAATATCTTCGGGCACAATCGGATGCTCGGGCAGTTCGGGCAACGAGACATGAAAAACGTCGCCCTGGTGCACCTTATATGATGCCTTAGCCGGCTTGCCATTGATAGTCACGCCCCCCGCACTGATAATCTTCTGAATCATCGAACGCGAAAAGTCGGGATATCGGCTGACGAGATAGGCATCAACACGCGGCTCGGTCGCGAGAAACGACTTGACCGTGAACTCCTCGGGCGTCGTCTTCAGGTCGTGTTTCATCGCGATTGCCCCAGTTCTTATTCAATTTTCTCGTACCAATCAAAAAGGGAACCGGGCAGATTACCCTGGTTCCCCCTGATTCAACGAAGACCTACTAACTCACCTGGATTCACTTTGGCTTTTCAACAGCCGAAGCCGCAGGTTTGGCCGGTTCAGCCGGCTTGGATTCCGGCGCCGCGGCAGGTTTGCTTTCAGTCGGCTTGCTCTCGGCAGCTTTCGGGCTGGCCGGTGGCGGGGCAATGTCTTTCAGGTCGTTACCGGCTGGCGGAGCCAGCGATGGGCTGGGGGCAGAGCCTGGCAAGGCCGGTGGAGCAGCGATATCTCGCAGAAGATCGCCAGGGTCAGGCAAGGCAGGCTTGGTGGTCATCTGGGTCGGGCCGTCCAGCGAAGGATGATTGGGCGGCAGCCCAAGCCCTGATCCCAGACCGGTTTCAGCAGCAGGCTGGGGCTTATAATTTGCCAGTGCCTGATAAAAGCTCTGTGCCTCGGGTTTTTTCAACATTTCTGCAAATTTCGCCGCTTTTTTGCCAACAGATGAATCAGCGGCTTCCTTGGCCACCTGCTCGTAGGCCTCGATAGCCTTGGTCAGGTTACCCTGCATTTCATATGTACGACCCAGGCCCAGCCGCGAAATATTCACCAGTTCGGTGTCATTCACGCCGGCGGCCCGCTTGATAGCGGCGTCATAAGCCTTTTCAGCCTTACCGAGATTGGCCAGGGCCTCTTCGCGGCTGGTCATCAGGCTGGAAAGAGCCTGATTATAATATTGATTACCCGACATCTGGCTCGCCCACGCAGCGCCCGAACCGGTGTTGGCTACGTCAGCAATCGTGTTCATCTCGGCAGCCGAGCGGGCTGTCAAAATCTCGGCCCAAGCCTCTTCACCAGGCTTACTCGATCCACCACCCTGACTGAAAAAGGCAAATCCCATCACCAGCAGCAGGATACCGCCAAGCCATGGGCCCCAGGCCGCCGGGCCACCCGCCACCATTCGCCTCAGCCACTTCTCAAGACTTGTACGGTATTCATCCGGGTTGTGGATGTGCGTTTCGGTGGCGTGTTCCAGAAGATGTTCCGGCAACTTGTTTTCCGGCTTTTCCTGCTTGCTCATTTTTTTCGGAACCGATGAGTGAATCGATGAATCAGGCCGCAGTCTCTCCAAAGGAGAATCCGGCTACAGGGGTGAATCATGAAATCTTAAACTCCAGCCTGTCAAAGCGTCAACCGATTTTGGCACCGGCGCAGGCATGAAACCAAATCAGAACGCTCATTTTTTCATGATTTCAGCCAGAAAAGTATTGAGATTTTTCGTGCCTTCGCCTTCCGGCACCCCCAGGTCGTTATTGATCTTTGAGTGACTCGTTTCCCGGCCGCCATAAAGAGTTACGCCAATACCCGAAACTTTCAGCACATCGCCCAGCCGCCGAGCCTGAGCCGAAGTATCAGGATGATCAGCGACGAAAACAATCAGAAATGGCGGGATATTCTTGCCCTTTGACACATGATAAACCGCCGAGAAATTCCTGTGATTTTCCGGTGTTTCACCGAATTTCACGCGATGGCCATTTTTGATCGGCGGGAACTGATGCACCCTGGCCCGTGTTTCGGCCACCTCGATGATCGCCGGAACATCATAGGTATCGCCATCAACAGGAATACAACCTTTTAATACGGTAAATGGAACACTCTCGGCCTTGAGATAACTTTCGTCGGTGCAGACAATTGCAGCAAGCTGGGCACCGGCCGAATGACCGCCTACAATTATACGTGAAGGGTCGCCGCCATATTCTGCGATATGCTTGTGAACCCAGCCCAGCGATTTGGCCACATCACGAATGATCGTTCCCATGTCTACCTTCGGCAGCAGTCGATAATTGGTCGAAACGACGATAAAACCCTTTTCCATAAAATACTTCGGCTTCACGCCGACGTCCGACTTGTCGCCCGCCTGCCAGCCGCCACCGTGTATCCAGAATACCACAGGCAGATTTTTGGCGCCTTCGGGTGCGTAAATATCCAGTATCTGCCGATCGGCCGCTGGCGAAGCATAGGCAATGTCTTTTTTGACAGTCTGGGCAGTAACGCTCAGGGTAAAGAGCAGGAAAAAGCTCGAAAGAATCGTACGTTTCATGATCACTAATGACCTTTCTTGATAGCTCAGAGTTCTTTTGATTGCCCCGGCACAACGTGTTTGATCAAAGGATGATCAGGTACCGGCTGATTAACGGGTATTTTCTTAGAAAAGCCTGACGCACACCAGTGAAAACCACAGAATTTTTGATTCCGTGTTAAATGATGTCGATTCTAATAAGAGATTTAAACTAAATTTGCACATGGAATTTGAAATACAATCCCGGGAATTTTCATTTTTGGCACAGCGATATTTTCAAATCATGGTTTTCTGATTACAGCTATAAAATATCCATTATGCCAATCGCTGTTCTGGCATTGAATCACCGGATGTGAATTGTCGTGGGTTGTTCTTATGGTAACACCACAGTCAACAGTCAGACCAAATGCTTTGATCGCTCTTTCGGTCCCATTACGAACCTCGGGTAAATTGTAATCATCGACAATTAAAACGAAATTCTGTTCGAGTGCCGGCAAAGCCAGCCTGATACCGTCAAACTGATCAATTTCCGAATGCGGGCCATCAAAGAGATAGATATTCACGGGCCTGAGTGATACAAAGTCAATTTGCCTGAAATCTGTTTCAATCAATGTAAATTCGCAACCCGGCCCCCTGGCCTGCAGCAGATTCCGTTCAAAATTTGCTTTTGACCCGCCAAATTGAGTCCAGTTATCAACACAAATGGCTCGCAACTGGTTCCCCCAAATCGCCGCACATACCGTGGAACCCAGCCAGGTGCCAACTTCAAGATAACCCGGCGATTGCATTTTGCGAATCAGATTGTTAATCAGATAACGATATTTCTTTCCTGACATTCCCTCCATCAGGATCATCCAGTCAGGCAGTTGATGCTTTAATGCAAGCGCGTCGAAAAGAGCCTCCAGAAGCAATCGGCCAAGAAAATGAGACTCAAAGTTTCCCGACAAATGCAGACTTGTCTGTTCCGTGATGGGAATAAATGGAAGCGGCAGGGTTTTAATCAGTTCCGGATGCCGCATCAGCAGGCGATGAAACAACTCGGAAACTGTCTGTTCATACGACATTAATCGATCCCGTTGAAAACTGTCAGGCCATGTCTTTTCCGGTCAATCCATGATTTCTGATTCGATCCTTTGCAAGATTGTATCAGAATTATGTCACTGGATTTGATGCTGGTAACATATATTAATGATACCTGTTCGCATCGTGATATTCCGAAAAGATTAACCCGGAAAAGTTTCAATTCAAAAATATCATGGATTTCATTTAAATCTGATCCGAAATTCGCTGAGCCAATTGATTCAGGCCAATCTATTGCGGAGAATGGCCCTGCAGGAGTCGCAATTACTTTTTTGATTCAACATAAGCGGCAAATCGGTTCAGGATACTTTGCCAGCCCTGCCTTTGCAATTCTGCGGTATTTTTGTCTTCCGCTTCAAACGTCTCAACCACATGCACACCAGTTTCAGATCGCTCAAAACGAATAGAAACCTTGCGATCATCATCTAAAACATATTCAATCAGTTCATGTGGCACCACTGTGGTGTAAGTGCCTTCAAAGTCAAAACCAAAACTGCCATCTCGTGCTTCCATCCGATAAGAAAATCGACC
>JBEITT010000099.1:0-18866 GCA_040374745.1 Planctomycetaceae bacterium
CTTGCCAGACCCCGCCAGCAACCGCGATTAAAGCCACCTCCTGATCAATAGATAATTTACCGTCAGACAAGCAATTAGCCAAGTTCATTCGGGGTGGAATACTGAATTGGAGTTTGTCGAAAAGTTTATTATGATTAATCAAGATATTTGAGTAATTTTAAAGTAATTGAATCGACTTTCACGTCCCTAATAAAAGACAGGTTAAATCCAATTTATACTGGCTATGCACAGCATGTTAAGACATTACCAACAAACACTTTAAAAGAAGAGGGATATACCTCACTCACTCGGCCTTTACTTCTATCCGGCCCGACAGGACAGCGATCCAGCGTTTGACGGCGATGACCAGAATCACGAAGACGCAGGTGATCACAAACAGCGTCAGGCCGATGTTCAGGTAGCCGCGGAAGACCTGGCCCTGCTTCACCATGCCAATGAACTTGCGAGTGATCTCGTAATAGCCCGCCGAGCTGGTCGTCGTCAGCACAAAAAGCATCGGCAAAAGCGTGGCTGGGGCATAGCGGGCCCGACCGTTGTTGATCAGCCAAGTTGTGACCAGGCACAGCCCCACCACCGCCAGCAACTGATTGGCCATGCCGAACATCGGCCAGATTGTCTCAACCGAGCCGGTGTAAATAAAGCCTGACCAGGCAATGACGATGAGCCCCGTGGCCAGAACCGATGCCGGCAGCCAGTCAAGGTCGCCCAAGGGCTTATAGATCCGCCCCAGCAGCTCCTGCAGGATAAACCGGCCGATGCGCGTGCCGGTGTCGATCGTCGTGAGGATGAAGAGGGCCTCGAACATGATCGCGAAGTGATACCAGTATTTCAGCAGCCAGTCCATGCCCGGAATGGCCTGGTTGAAAATGCGGGCCATGCCCACCGCCAGTGTGACCGCCCCGCCGGTGCGGCCGTGCAGCGATTCATGCACTTCCTTTTCCATGGTCACAAGTTCGCCGCCGTGGTCGCCATGAGGGTCAACACCAAGCGCAGCAAGAGCCTTGGTATATTGCGGCCGGCGGGCCAGGTCGATATTGATGTCGTAATACATGGAAACCGGCAGGCTGGCCGCCGCGATGAGGGCAACGATGCCGACCAGGCCTTCCATCAACATCGAGCCATAGCCAATCAGGCGAATATCGGTCTCGTTGCCTACCATTTTGGGCGTAGTGCCCGAACTGACCAGAGCGTGGAAGCCGGAAATGGCACCGCACATGATGCAGATGAAGACATAGGGGAAGATGGGGCCATCAAAATAAGGGCCGCCGCCCTGGGCGAACTGGCTGTTGACGGCAGGCGACTCGAGTGCAGGATTGGCGAAGAGCACGCCCAGCACCAGCAGGGCAATTGTGCCGATTTTGAGGAAGCTGGAGAGATAATCGCGCGGGCAGAGAAGCAGCCAGACGGGAAGAACACTGGCGATGAAGCCATAGGCGGCGATGGCGGCGATGGTCTGGCCACGCGTGAGCGAGAAGATTTTTTCAAGCGAGCTGCCGGGAACCCAGGCGCCGGCGACGGTTACGGCAAGCACGGCCAGGGCACCGACGATGGAGGCTTCAACCACCCTGCCCTTGCGGATTCGATACATGTAAAGGCCGACAAAAAGTGCGATGGGCACGGTGCAGGCGATGGTGAAGGTGCCCCAGCTTGAGCCTGGAACGAGGCGGCGGGCACCGGGGGGAAGCACCAGGCCGGGCGAGCCATCGGCGGCTTCAAGCGAGGCCTGGGGCGGCACGGCTAGCTGATAGCCTTCGTTGAAGATCATCTCTTCGCCTTTGGCATATTCATACCGGCTGCCGGGCGGAATTTCATAGATTTTGGCAACGCCCGGCTGAATGGTTTTATTGATGCCGGCGGTGGCAGGAAGGATGATGCTGGTGCCTTCCTTCATTTTAACTTCTTCGCCGCCCAGTGCTTTGACAACGACGATGCCGAGGCCTGACAGTGCAATGACGATGATGTAAAGAATGGCCAGGGCGGTGAAGAGGCTGGCGGTGGGGCCAAGCTGGTCGCGGGCGATGCCGGCAAGGCTTCTGCCCTTGCTGCGGGTGGAAACGAAAAGAACCATCATATCCTGCACAGCCCCGGCCAGGCAGACGCCGACCAGGAGCCAGATGAGACCTGGCAGATAGCCAAACTGGATGGCCAGCACGGGGCCGATGAGAGGGCCGGCGCCCGAGATTGCCGCGAAGTGGTGGCCGAAGAGCACCCATTTATTGGTGGGGTGGTAGTTCTGACCATCGTAGAATTCATGAGCGGGCGTAACGCGAGAGGCGTCGAGCCCGGCAACCCTGAAGGCAAGAAAACGGCTGTAGTAGCGGAAGGCGATGGCCAGCACAGCCAGCGCACCGATCATTACCCAGAAGGCATGCACAGGAGCGTTCATTGTCGTCTTTTGAAGTTGGGTCGCCGAAATCTGTTCTGCGAAGGTTCGCGATATAACTTAGTTTAATGGATTAGCCGAAAAAATCCCAATGGATTATCGAAAAGCAAGAGTCTGGCTGGGCTGATGATATTCGCCAAGATTGACATGTGATTGGAATTCAAGTGATTAAGCTGAGGAAACATTGGCAACAACGGGCCTGATATTGCGAAAGGCGAAAATTGTCATCAAGAGTAACACGACCGATGCGAGGCCAAGATAAATGCAGAGGTGGAGATAAAAATCGGCCATATTGCCAGCACTTCCGAAATAATTTTTCCAGAGCATGACGGCCACATAACCAAGATAGCCGAAGGAATCAGCCAGATACATGAGGTAACCGACATTGCCTTTATCGCGGGTGAGGGCGAGAAATCGCTCAAAAACGGTTGTGTGTATGGCAACGTAAGGCAGATAAAGGCCAAGCCCAAGGGCGACCATCAGGCCAAACCCGCTGAGGATTTCATGCACCCAGGCAAATACGCTTAATACAATAATCAATGAGCCGGCAATTGAAACACCAAGTGAAACCAGAAATGCAATTCGATTATTTTTAATGAAAATAGAAAGTCCACTGGCAAGCATGACAAATAGTGTGACAAAGAATTCCGACTGCGTAAAAATGGCAGGTGCCGCTGTGGAACCAATTAGATCCTTCCAAAGTTCGGGGGCGAAATCCGCACGAATGCTGCGCATGATCGTAACAAAAAGGTAGCAAAGCACCAACGGCACAAGCCCGGCGGCATATTTGCGGAAGAATGCGGCGCGATCGGACCGGGTCATCAGGCCTCGTTCGTTGCGGGCAATTTTGTCATGAAGATTCGGGGCCGGGATTTTTGATAGCATCCAGACAAAAAAACATGAAGGAAGCAGGAATAGCAGACCTGTCACTGCGGGCATGGAAGATTCAGAGACACCCGATTTCAAGACATATCCGCCAACGGTTTTGGTCATGCCATCGGCCAGAATAAACGACGCACAAAGCCCAGCGGCGAGGGCTTCCGTTTGACGCCGGCCTTCAAGATAGCCCAGCACCAGACCAAAGACCATGCCGAGCGAAAGGCCATTCAGGAAGAGACAGATTGCATTAAGCGGCGATGGAAGCAGAGCCAAAAAAAGGAGTGCAATTTCAGCACCGATGATCATGGCCAGAATGCCTTTGGGCCGCTGGCTGGGCTTCATTTCAGAAATCACTCGAATCCCAATAAATTTGGCGACCATATAACCAAATACCTGGGATGTCACAAGAATCGTTTTGAAGCCGACTCCACCAAATTGTATTTCAAAAGCGGCGGCGGTGTAGGGTTTCCGGTAGAAGTACATACAGAAATAAGTGCCAAAAGCGGCAATAACGGACCAGAACGGTAAGATTTTTTCAGGGATCTGAAATCGCGAATTCGATTGCGGGTAAACTGAGGAGTGATTTGAAGTCATGTGACGGATACTTTAATAAAGGGAAGAAGATCCGTTCGAAATTCTTCAAAATCCGGTGTCTGCATATCAGGTAATTTGCCCATGTCGTCGTATTTACGTACACGAACCGCGATGTCGTAAAACGGATGTTGCTCAAATTGTTTGCCTTCTGCGTCTGTCATAGGCCCACCCTGCAGGGTCAGGCTTTTTTGCGAGGCTTCAGACAGACTTTCGTAGTAATCATGCACTTTCCAGCAGAGATAACGCTTGGCGGCGACGTGCAGACGGACAGGCTCAACTACGATGGGTTCAAAGAGGTTTTTCAACCGATTGGCACCGAGGGTTTCATGGTGGGCATCGACACCTTTTTCGGCGATATCTTCACCGAGATCATGCACCAGATGGCCATAATCATGCAGCAGGCATGCCGCCACCACCACCGATTCTTCATCATTGTGGCGTGCAAATGTGGCACACTGAAGGGCATGTTGGGTTTCGGTGACATTCTCGCCATATTGGCGATGGCCACGCTCGCGAAAAATGCTGAAGATCTGGTCGATAATCTCGTTGGCGTTCATTGTTGTGCGAGAAAAATTGCAATTTGATTTGATGAGTTATGATATAAGATAGTTGCCCGAGGATCAGTAGTCAATCACATAAGGGGTGTCGCCGCAAATTTGTTCAGATCTTAATACAATTTTAATTTCCTCGCTGCTCCACACCTCCCGAGTGCTGGATGGCGCGCAGAAGGCGAACACCCATTAAAACAGCGACAAAACAGCCAATAGAGCCAAAAACGGAGGTGCCATATATGGTAGGTGGCGTCTGGCTGCTCCAAAGCATGCTTGAACCCGTGAAAAGCGCGGTAGTCAAAAGCCCCTGTACCATTCGATTCACAGCAGATTCAATGCGACGATGTTCCAGACGAATGGAAAACTTGCCGGTTTCAAGCTGATCAAGCAGTGTGCCGACATTATTAGGCAGGTCTCGTACCAATTGCGAAAAATCAACCAGAAGCCTGCGTGCATACATCAACTGCCCTTTAAAATTCAATTTTCGCATCAGCGAATTCTGATAATAGGGCATTAAAAGTTCAGCCAGGTTAAAGCGGGGATTTAACAGTCGGCTGGTACCCTCAAGCATGACCAGCACCTTGATGAGCATGGCATAGGGCGGTGAAAGCACGATGGAGTGCTTCCTGACTATTGCTGTTACATTTGTTAAAACGGCAGAGATATTCAGCAGTCGAATTGGCACATCGACATAATCGCTGATGAATTCAGCCAGATCCTGTCTAAGAGCTTCACGATCAAGATTTTCTGGCGTGGAACCGATCCGTCTGATGACATCTTCCAGAAGTCGGTTATCCTGTTCAACCACCGCTTCAAGCATCGTTTCGACATTTGACCGGGATGTGTCATCAAGCACTCCCACCATGCCAGCATCCAGCAATATAATTCGGCCCTGATCGTCTACAAGAATATTACCAGGGTGTGGATCAGCATGATAAAAGCCGTCGCGAAAAATCATTTTCAGAAAAATATTGGCGCCGCGTTCGGCCAGCGATTCATCTGAGATTCCCATGGCCTTGATTTTTTCGATTTCTCGGACCGGGACACCTTCGACGAATTCCATTGTCAGCACCTTCTCGGTGCAGAATTCGCTGATCGGCTGAGGGAACTTGACCTGGGGATCCTCTGTGAAGTGGCTGGCAAAACGCTCCTGGTTAAGGGCTTCACGCAGGAAATTCAATTCCTTGCGAAGCACTCGCCGCATTTCAATAGCCAGGGCCTTGGGTTTGACGAGCTTGATATTACGGTCGTAAGCCTCTGCCAACTCGGCGAGCTGGATCATGATCCGGAAGTCAGTTTCAATTTTATTGGAAATATCGGGATGCTGTACTTTAACAACTACTTTACGACCGTCAAACAGGGTCGCCTTGTGCACCTGGCCGATAGAGGCCGATGCAAACGCCACATCATCAAATTCCGCAAAGAGATCTTCAGCATGTCGGCCAAATTCACCAAGAATCGTGTGACGAACTACTTCTGGAGGATCAGCCGGAACATCGGCCTGAAGTTTTTTGAGTTCTTCAGCAATCTCTGGCCCTACGAGATCAGCACGCGTCGAGAGAATCTGGCCAATTTTGATGGCTGTGGTGCCCAGTTCCGTAATAGCCAGATGGATGCGTTCGGCTGTCGAAAGATCATAAAGAATTCGACCGTCGGGGCCTTTAAATATATGTGAAATTCGGTCGGGAACACCAACGTCATATTGACTTAGCCAGTTGGCAAGACCATATTTGACTAATATGCTGGCAACATCACGAAATCGGCCGGCATCACGCGCCAGTTGTGGTGGGATCGGCAATTTCATGGACATTCTCTTGGGCGTTCGCCCCTGCATTTTGCAGACAGATAATTGATAAGAGTATAACTTAGCATCTTACGACAATAAAAACCAAGGGTTGGGCGGAGGCAAAAGAATCCTCCGCCAGTGACTGCAATGTGTTGACCGCTTTGAAATTCAAGGCTCAATAGCTGTCTGCACTGATAACTTCACCGCCATTTCGGGTGGCCAGGGCAGCATAGACATGCTCATTAATCGTATTTTTGATGAACCTGACTGAGCCATCGCCAAAGAGGAAATTCACACCGCCGGGATGGCGGCTCCAGTAATCTTCCACATGGGCAGATGGATAATTTGGTGTTCGCATCATCCCGTCGTCTTCTGAAAGCTCTATCGGCCCCAGAATCATACAAAAGGATTCTTCGGGTTCTGGGTCAAATTTATTCGTACCGCCTTCAAAAGATGCGGTTGTAAAAAGCCAGCCACCAACAGCCCGACCCGTCCAGGTGGCATAGCTCAGATTATGACTTCTCTCTCCAACCACGAAAGTACTTGATGATCCGTCAGTCATCTGGTTGATTCCGACTCGACTGTTGCGGAAGAACGTGCCATTGCCTCTTCCGGGGGCCTCGCCAATTTCACCGACACCGTAAACGCCAATGTAGTTGCTTGTTCCCACGGTGTAAATCGAGGTGCTGTTGTTTTCATCCCTTACTGGCACCTTATTGGGAGTGAAATCTGAAGGGCAGAGAAATGTGCTGATTCTGCTGAGCTGAGCCGTTTCATTGGCCGCATAAGTCATCGTCAGGCTGAAATTAATCGCATTATGAATTGCACTCTGCTCAAGCTGGGGCAACAACTGGCTTGCCCAGCCCCAGCCAGGGCCAATGTCGTCTTCTGCCGTTCCCTCATCACCACTGTCGCGACGGTAGTAGCTGACATAACCCGGCGGGAAGGTGTTATGTATTTCATGATAGTTATGCAGCCCCAGGCCAACCTGCTTCATATTATTCAGGCACTGGGTTTTGCGGGCCGCCTCCCTTGCAGACTGCACTGCAGGAAGCAAAAGTGAAATGAGAACGGCAATAATGGCGATGACCACCAGAAGTTCAATGAGAGTAAAGCCTTTAGACCAGCGAAGTTTGTGGATTGGTGCGTGCATGTGAATTCTCGCTTTGCGACCCCTGATGATCAAATCAATAGTCGGTATGTGTAAATCTGCAGTTTAGCCGATATAAGCTGTGACTATCAGCTAACTGGTGGAGCACGCGGTGGCTCGGAAAAACTTACCAACATAAAATTAAAATGCTGATCTGCCGGCGACTGATTTTCTGAAAAAACCAAAAAAAAGCGGCTGACCCGTGTTATTTGATTGAACTGATAATTCGCAAACGACGTGCACACTTGACAAAGAGTTTCAGGCAGATCGATTGATCGCAGTGCAGCCCAGTGCGAATGATTTGACTCCTGGTGATCCAGGGTTTCAGCCATCCCACCGTGTGAGCAGTCAACCAGTTCGTGCAGGGCCACAGGACCAACGGTAAGTACAATGAGCCATAAAAAATGAATCAGTGACCGACCGATGATGAAAATCCGTGAGGATTTCACGATGAGATTACTCAATGAGGAGATATGATGAAACCTGTAATAAATTTATAATAACCGATTTTCCTGCTTGCTTTCAAGTTGCCTCGATCAATAACTTTGGAGAAATCGTAAACACTACATTTTTGATTAAGAAGTCCTGTCGACAGTAGCTCATTTCAGGAAATTGGTTTCGATACCGAGATTCTGATTAGATCATCCCCGGGATTGCAGAGTCCTATCATTTCAGGATGCTTGGATCGACTTAAAAAAAACGATTAAGTAACTCTTTGGAATGAGACTTGCTCTTTTAGGTTATGCTGCTAATTCAGGAATATTGGGCCTGCCGGGACCAAGTGGTTGTTTCGATGAGACTTCCAAACTAGACTAAGTTCTGACACAGGTCATTCTCCCCATCCACTCTTGATGCTGCCGGTATCAGTTCCCCACCTTGATCCTTCTGCAAAGGAGTTGTCAAATGCACATGCTCAGATATACAAAAACTGTTCGCAACAGGGCTTTTACCCTGATTGAACTGCTTGTGGTCATTGCCATTATTGCTGTACTGATTTCACTTTTGCTTCCTGCAGTGCAGTCTGCACGTGAAGCAGCACGACGCGCCCAGTGCGTTAACAACATGAAGCAGATTGGTCTGGCCCTTCACAACTACGAAAGTTCCAATGGGGCTTTCCCGCCGGTAAAAATCCTTTCCGGTAGCTGCGATGTAACGAACAAGGTTCCGGGCTACCCCGATGGCACGGTCCTTAACACAACCGGCTTCACTATGATTCTTAATTTCCTTGAGCAGAGTGCATTGCACAATGCATATAACTTCTCTCAGGCCTCAAGTAACAGTGCCTGGAGAAATGGCAACACCAGGCTTTTGGGCAGCCACTTTGCGAATTCCACGGTTGTCAGCTCTCTGGTATCGGCTTATACCTGCCCTTCCGACGAAGAGTTTCAGCCGTTTGACTTTGACGCCACAGGCACAGGCCCTTATGCCATGAGCCGCGCCAGGCGTAGCAATTATGTGATGATGTCCAGCCAGTTCACGGAGTATGATTGCCCGGCCAAGGCCATGCCCAATGCGACACTGCGAGGATTCTTCTTTACAGACCTGTCCACGATGATCAGTAATGTCACAGACGGTACGAGCAACACTGTCATGGTTGGCGAAACTCCTAAACTCAAGTGGAGCTGGGATGCCACTCGATATTTCGGGCCTTACTGGGGCGCAGGTTCGCATACTTCATCACATGGCGTGGTATATCCACCAACGCACGTTTGGGCCCCAAACAGCGTACCGAACGCTCCGTGGTATGACAACCGCTTCCCGCCAAATTTCGAGAAGTCAATTTATGCATGGCGCATCGGCAGCAAGCACCCAGGCGGAGTGAACATGACCATGGGTGACGGCTCTGTCCGTTTCGTTAAGAACTCAATTAATGTTTATACCTGGTGGTCGCTTCAGACCATTTCGGCCGGCGAAGTCATCAGCGCTGATGCCTATTGAAAAATCCTTGGGGGAGAAGCATGTTTCTTTGCCAGAATCATGCTTCTCAAGGCAATTTCCCGGCTGATTCACTAAATCTACCGGATTCAATCAGTCTCCACAGGCGGAATCAAAATGTCAGTCAATAATTTCGCGAAACCACGGGACTGGATACCCAGTCTGGCCCTGCTTTTTGTCTCTATTTTTATCAATGGATGCAAAAGAGAAGCACCGCCGGGCCCACCCAAGCTTGTTCCGGTCTTAGGAAAAATCACTCATGAGGGCAAACCTTTAGCCGGTGCGGTTGTAGTTTTCAACCCATCAGGAACTGAAGGAAATTTGTCCATTGGTGAGACAGATGCCAATGGCGAATTCAAGCTCTCGCACATGAATTTTCCAGGCTGCAGTGCGGGTCAATACAAAGTGGGTGTCAGCCTGAAGATGAATTCAAAAGGCAAGCCGGTGACTCTTTCCGAGCAATCCGCTCTGGCTCCGAGTGCGGAAACCATGCAGGCCATTGAGGTAATCCCGGATCAATACAGCTCGCTTGGCAAGACCATGCTCACAGCGGAAGTAAAACCAGATGGGGGTACCTTCAGTTTCGATCTTCAAGGAAAGTTTCTTGATGCTCCTGTGGCGGCGAATGGTAATTCCAGCCCGTCACCAGCCGCACCGGCGGCGGCTAATGACCCGAAAACCAAGATGCCCTGAACAAATTTCTGGCAATCTTCAATCCATTCCTGAAAGGAAACATTTAAATGAGGCGAATTATTTGCTCAATCCGGGCAAAATTGTTTATGCTGACATTTAGCCTGATATTGGCAGGATGCTCTGAGGATGGGCCTGTACTTTATCCGGTGGAAGGTGTGGTGAAGCTGGATGGCAAACCGCTTGCCAATGCTGAACTGACATTCGCACCAGATCCGTCGAATCCGGAACCGACGGCCGGATCGGCAATGACATCGGACGATGGCACTTATAAAGCCAGATTTCAGTCGCGTTTTGGGTTAGCTGTCGGTAAGTACAAGGTGGCAATCAGGAAGATTGAAATCACCGACAGTGCAAAAGTGCCGGAAGCTATCAAAGGCGACCCGACCCAGATGGAAATGATGGGTGCTTTTAAGCAGAAATTGCCTGATAAATATGCAGCTCTTGACAAAACTTCATTTATGGTCGACGTCAAGACAGAAGGAAATAAAGCCTTTGATTTCGATCTTGACAGCAAAGGCCGATAAGCGGTTTCTCCTTTCGAAATGCAGCAGCAGGCAGATAGGATTGCTGCTGCAATTTCTTTTTAGCTTGATATTTTTAAACTTCGGCTGCAAACCGGTGAATATTTCTGAAATTGTACCGCCGGTGAAGCCGGTGAGCGGCAAGGTCACTTTCAATGGCATGCCAATGGAAGGAGTTGTCATTTCGTTTATTCCCAGGGCAGAAGGAGGAACAATGACGGTTGGCCAAACCAGCAGCGATGGCAGATACACCCTGAGTTATCTTGGGATGACAGGTTGTGCACCTGGCGAGTATCAGGTCGTATTCTCATACAAGACTACCCCTGATGGCAAACTAGTCACGCTTCCAATGCAATCGGCGCTTGTTATGCCCAAGGAAGCGACACAGGCTATTGAAAGAATGCCCAAAGAATATGGCCCTGGAAATAAAACCCTGACGGCTACCGTTACTGCGGAGGGAGGCGAAATCAATTTTGATCTCAAGGGCGAACTGTCAGCTTTACCCTGAAAATCACAACCTTGCATGATCCCGTTGTTAATTTCAGGAAGTACCGTATAACCTTCTTGTCATCAGCGATTTGGAATATTAGACTGTTAAATTGGCTTGTTGTTCTGCTGAAAAATACACTGGTAATCTTCACCAACTATTCAGCAATTCCATACGACTATACTCTTTAATCCACTCAAATTGAAGGAGCCTTCTTTCATGTTGCGATTTCGGTCAATCTCGCTGGCAATTGCCGGCATGGCTCTTTCTGCATCGCTCTCATGGGCGGTGGAAGGGCGTCAGAAAATAGTTGTACTTGCCTTCGGTGAGGATGAATTCGCGATTGTTGACGTCGCCGGCAAGGATAGCAAGCTCGTCAGCTCACAGGCACAGCTTTTTCCGCAGGCCACTCTGGGTAATGTCAGTGAAAAAGATGGCCTTGTCACCATCGAGATCAAGACACCGGTAGGCACCAATTCGTTTCAGGGTAAAGCTGGAAAAAATGGAGCCGTTAAAGGCACATTCAGCTTCAAAGGTACAAAATACGCCGCTGAACTTCAGCCAACCAAAGAAGAGAAAGTGGCGGCGATGAAGTCGGGTCAGGTGATGACCGAGATGATTGCTGCTATTCGCCCGGCCCAGGGTCAACCAGCCAAGAGCCCCAGAGAGATTGCCACTGCACTGGAAGCTCTTATCAGGAAATACGACGGCAAGCCCTACATTAACAGTGTTTACGCACAACTGATGAATCTGGCTGATCAGGCCGAAATGTCTGAGGATCAGATCAAGAAGACCATTAACGAATGGCTCAGTTCGGCCAAAGAATATGGCGACGACTGGTATAACCAGACTCGTACCAATGTCGTTAAAGCATTACGCGGGAAAAAGAAGGCAGCAGCTGGTGTCCTTCTTGAACTGGCACAGGAAGTTGATAAATCACTTACCGAAGAAGCCAATATTGAAGAAAAGGCTGAAATCGCGGCTATTCTGGCTGATACAGCACGCACCTTAGGCAAGACCGACCTGGCCAATAGCGTGCAGAAAAGGCTTGACACTTATGAATCGAAGCTCGATGAGAACTATCACAAGACAGTCCCACCGTTCAAGCCTGAAAAAGTGGCTGAGAAGACCGATGCTCGCCCGGTTGTGATGGAGCTTTTCACTGGTGCCCAGTGCCCACCCTGTGTCGCTGCCGACGTAGGATTCGACGCACTGGCCGACACCTACAGTCACAAAAATGTAATTTTGCTGCAATACCACCTGCACATTCCGGGCCCTGACCCACTGACCAACGATGACACAATTGCCCGGCAGAAATACTATGGTCAGCTGATACGGGGCACACCGACTACCATCTTCAACGGCAAAAGCGAAGCGGGTGGTGGTGGATCAATGGGTGGATCAGAAGGGAAATATAAGCAGTTTCGGGGCGTAATTGACCCGATTCTTGAGAAAAAACCATCAGCTACAGTCAGTCTGAATGCCACCCGCAAGGGTGACACTATTGAAGTATCAGCGAAGGCCAAAACCGGTGACAAGCCCGGCGAGAAAGCTCTACCTCGATTGCGTTTCGTGCTCACCGAAGAAGTTGTCAAATACATTGGCAGCAATAAACTTCGCTTTCATCATCATGTGGTTCGGGCCCTCCCCGGCGGTGCTGACGGGCTTTCGCTTGATAAAGCAGGAGAGCTGAATCACAGCATGAAGATTGACTTGACAGAAGTCCGTGGCAAAATTGAGAAGTACGTAAGCGACTTCGAAAAAAACCGGGCTTTCTTTGGTACGAAGCCAACCATTGATCTCAAGAAGTTGTCACTTGTTGCATTTATTCAGGACGATGAATCAAAGGAAATCCTGGGTGCCACGCAGGTTGATCTGCCGGAATCACCCTGATTGTATTTCTCTGTACGAAATATAATCATCATATGATTGCATCAACCGGGCAAAACGCATTATTGCCCGGTTTTTATTTTTATTCTCCTCAAATTTATTGCTTCTAACCATTTTGTCTTTATTTAACTTTGCCATCTACATCAATATCAGCATTTGTTTAATGGAATTTTCATTCAGTTGAAAGACCTTACGAAGATATAATTCTCATCGGAAATGATTGTAAATGTCGTTTGCCAATGTCACGTTGACGTCAGACAGGAAAATGTGATCCTCTGAAACAAAAAAATTGAGGCAGACTGGCTTCAACCCAGACCGCCTCAATTGGATTAATTACACGGCGATGATCAGGGTGTCGGGTAGAACCCGCCATATGCAATCAAATTACCTGAACCGGAGGGTATGGAAACGTGATTCACGCCATCAAACCGACCCTGGGTTAAAAACACATTATCCAGCGATCGACCGACCTGGAACGTGCTGCTCGCACTGATGTAAGTATTTCCAGAAACAAAAGCGCCGGCACCACCCTCAGATGTGCCCTTGGCAGGCTGTGTGTTCAGGCCGATGTCACGACCGACAATGAAATCTGCTCCGTTACGAAATTCGAGATTCCCTCGAATCGTCATCCAGTTCAAATCTCGACCTACTTTCAAGCCTTCGCCACCATCAAAAATGGCATCGTTGTAAACATTCAGCGTATTCAGGTCACCACCTGTTATGATCGATCCTCCAGGCTGAATCGAATTGAGGGCAATTCGCCAAATTGAAGATGTTCCCGGAATGGTGACAGTCCCCGAAAGATCAGCGGTTCGATAGCCCAAAATTGAGCCAATTTTGCCGCTGGTGATCATTATATCTGACACATGAAGCAGATTATCTTGTCGGCCGACCTGAACCGAGAATTGTTCGGCTTTGTTTCGTGGCCTGAAACGCGCGAATGGCTCTATGATCAATTCCGAGTTTTCATTAGTCCCATCAACCACCAGCTTTACTCTACCACCGCTGTCAGGAAATGCTCTGATAACACCGGCAGTTGATCGTGGCTCAAGCGGCGAATTTAGCCAGGCAACCCACTTTTCGCCATCAATATCCTGAATGACAGTACCCATACCGCCATTAGCGGAATAAGAAATAACTTTCCGAGCCCGGACGGTAATATTTGTGAATCCGTTACCCAGCCTGACGAAGTTTTTCGAATTGGGATTACTGTTGGATGGCTTTGGGAACTGTGAATTAAACGAAGGTGCCTGCAGAACCTGCACCTGAGCCAGCAGAGCCCTCTGTTCCAACTCCATGTTGTTCAGACATGGTGCTGTCAGACGGAATTTACGTGATCTGGATTGGTCGGCCATCGTGCGACTCCTTTCGACTCGATGCCCTTGCGTTCCGGGCAGAGCTTTTCCATGCTCACTCAAAACGCAGAAACTTATTGTTTTCATCGACAACCTCCACCCTCGCCATCTCGTGCAATTCAGATTAATCATGAACAAACTTTTGGAAATTAACGATTAGATAAAATAGGCTGAATTGTAATCATAGTCACTTTTCTTTGGGCTATTGATTGAGTTATCGTTCAACTTGAAATAAAATCCGTTAATAATCAAACAAGCTTTTCATTCTCCTACAAACCTAGAGAACTAAAATGCATCATCTTACAAATCGTAGAGAATTTTCGGCAGTTGTCATTGGTACGATGGCTTCACTGGCTCATCGAAATCAGACAAATTCCGCTGAATATTCACCAATCATTGACACGCATCAGCACCTTTGGGATTTAACAAATCTGAGGCTAAGATGGATCGGTACAGGGTCTGTTCTTGACCGGAATTTTCTGCCTTCTGACTTTGCCGAAGCAACAGCGGGGTTGGGAATTGCACAGGCCGTTTATATGGAAGTGGCGGTGGTGCCGGAAGATCAAACAAAAGAAGCGAAATGGGTAAGCGACTTATGCGCTTCAAAGTCAGGGCCAACTCGTTCAGCGATTATCTCGGGCCAACCGGACTCGGCAGATTTTTCTGCCTATCTTGACCAGTTCAAGGGTAATACTTATATCAAAGGCCTGCGATGTGGAGTGCAGACAGAACCGGCAAAACCGGGAAAGGTCGTTTCTGAAGGCTTTATCAAAGGTATCAGGGAACTTGGCCAGCGAAATCTTAGTTTTGATTTGAACATGGGAGGCGAAGATCTGGAAACAGGTCTGGCTTTAGTAAAAGCCTGCCCTGAAACCCGTTTTATTATGGACCACTGCGGTAATCCTGACGTTCGAAAGCCCCCTTCAGCAAAATGGCTTGCCGGGATCAGGGACCTGGCTACTATGCCTAACATCTCCGCCAAGATTTCTGGCATCATTGCCCGTGTTCACAAGGAGAAACCGCTGGTTCCGCAGCTTTCGCCCTTTGTCAACCATGTGTGGGATTCGTTTGGCCCGGACCGGGTGGTTTTTGGTGGCGACTGGCCTGTTTGCCTTAATGGTGGCACCTATGCTCAGTGGGTCAGCACTCTGCGAGAAATAGCCGCGAAACGAAGCAATACAGATCAACAAAAATTGTTTCACGATAATGCTTTGCGTGTGTATCGGCTGGATAAGGTTTGAGGAAAAGATTAATTGACTGCCACAGCCATTGCCCGCAGGAGGCGTGGCTCGGCATGGGCTGTCCAGAGTCCGTCATTGTTGCGGCTGATTACTTCAGCACTGCCAGGGTCTCGATTGAGCGGGGCTGGCAAGTGGCCACGGTTGCGAATTTCGCTGATCAACCCATCGCCCAGTGATTTCTCAACCTGGAACGGCTCCATCGTCTCAACCTGTATTCTCGGGTCGGCAAGCGACACACTGGCGTCGCGGCCAAAAACCAGATGCCCGATGGCAATTGCCGCCACATTATTGACGATGGTACGACCACCCTGCGCCCCGGCCGAGAAAACAGGTTTGCCATCTTTCAATATCAAAATCGGACACATATTATGCAGGGGTCTTTTGTGGGGAGCTATACTGTTGGGCCAGCCCGGGCGTGGTTCAAACCGGCACATGCCATGACCCAGCACCACCTGCCAGCCAGGCACCATGACCTGGGCCCCAAAGCCGCCACCGTGCGTTTGTGTCCATGCCACATGGTTGCCGTCAACATCTGCCGCTGCACAATGAATCGTGCCGCGAAGAGGGTCGGGGGCAATGATCTGACCCAGATCAGGCTGTTTAAGTCGTCGCTCGATAATCGCCCAGAGTTTCTCCAGATGCTTTTCCGAAAGCAGTTCCTGCGGTGATATTTTCATGAAATTGGTATCGCCCAGGGTGGTCAGGCGATCTTCCCAAGTCGTTTTGGCAATCTCAAGCCAGCCATGCCACCAGTCGAGCAGGCCCCACGCAAGGTCTGACTTCGTAAGTTTATAGCGCTCGGCCAATTTCAACATTTGAAGACAAGTGAGTCCGCCGGCAGAGGGCTGGGCAGCGAATGATTGAAAAGTTCCTGTTTTAACTGAAACAGCCGGCGACACTTTTGCCTGATAACCTGCCATATCAGAGACGCTGACAATCCCACCCAATTTCTGTAGATGAGTTGCAATATCGCGGCCAATCTGGCCTTCATAAAAAACTTGGGGCCCCTGCCGGGCAATCTGCTCAAGGACTTTAGCGATTCCGTCCATAGCAACGAGAGCCGTTGATTCGTCGGCCGGAATCTTTACAGCGGTTCTCTCTCCGCAGGCTTCAGCCAACATTTTATACCAGGTTTCAGCTACACCACGTGAAAGGTTCACACCGGTATTGGCCTTCTCCAGGGCCGGTTTGACTACGTCAGCCAGCTTCAGTTTGCCGAATTTTTCGACCATGAGCCCCAGACCTGCCACCACGCCAGGCACGGCCACCGCCAGGGGCCCCAGTCGATGGCGTGTATCAGGAAATTTGATGTCGTTCGGGTCTCTGCCTGGAATGACTGGAAACATGTTGGGCCTGGATGCTGAAGGAGCAACGCAGTTGGCATCGATTCCGATCACTTCACCAGTTTTAGCAATAAACGCCGTGCCTGCCCCGCCATACCCGCCAAGACCGGTACCATTGGGAGTGACAACCGATTCCATGAATCCCATCGCGGCCACGGCGTCAAAGGCATTGCCGCCTTGTCGAAGCATGGATGCGCCCGCTTCGGCAGCGAAAGGGTTCGTTGCAACACAGACTGACTTGCCAGTAGCCGATTTAGTAATCTTGGTTTCTTTTTGCATGGCATTTCGTTCCGCAGACATTGATAGAATCAGCAGAAAATAGAATCAGGATTTGGAAACCTCAACTTTCGTGGCCTTCAAGCGTGCCAGCATCAGTGCCATTTCGCGAGGCAGATGGCGCGAACCGATGAACATAACCAAACCCGAAAGAAAAACGGCAGGCACTGTAATCAACAGTCCTGCAGTCAGGTTTCGCAAGGTTTTGCCATCGGAATGTGGCGTGGGGGTTACACCCATCGATTCAAATGCCTGCCCAAGGGCTGATTGCATGACTTCGGGGTCACCAAAAAGGTCTGAAATATAACCAACCAATGGGCTTGACCAGATGTCGCCCAGAAAATGGATGGTGAAAAGCGTGACGGCAAAAGCCACAGCTCGAAGATTAGGCGGCGTCACATTGGCGATCACTGCATTACACGGGCCAATATTCATAAATAGCAGCATGATCGCGAAAAACAGGCCGCCGAGGATGAATATTTTCGTAGTTGAGAGAATCGCCACCAGCATGAAAGGGATCGCTGACCAGAGAGCAATGCCGGGCAAAAGGAAAAGCCACTGAGGCCTTCTGCCACTGAGCTTGTCTGCCACAAAGCCGCTGGCCATCATTCCCAGCAATGAGGCAACCGCTGTGATCATACCGAGAGATGAAGTAGCCTCGACCTTTTCAAATTGCCTGACATCCGTCAGAAAAGTCGCCATCCATAGCCCCAATGCGCCGACAGCAAATGTGGACATGGCCATACCGAGCACAGCGTAATTAAACGATGAGTTGACCAGCAGGTCGCGATAATCCAGCCGGCTGGCCCCTTTTTTTTCAGCGGCCTTGAGCTTCTCTGCCGAAATACCTTCGCTGGCACCTCGAATCGGCTCAGGCAGGAACAATGCCCAGACAGCTGCGATCAACCCAGGAACACCTGATATGAGAAAAGCCATTCGCCAGCCTTCAAAACCGGGAATAAGATTTCCTCCATGCTTAGCCACCAAGCCGCCAAAGATCATGCCGATCGCCCCACCCAGTGGAATGGCCAGCGAGAAATTCGCCATGACACGTGAGCGACTCGACCTGGCAAATACATCTGCCAGAAGAGTCGGTGCCAGAACACCATAAGTTGCTTCACCAATACCAAGAAAGGCCCGGGCCAGCGCCACATGACCGGCTGTGTCGGCCAGGGCCGTTCCCACGGTGGCCAAGCTCCAGATGCCTACCCCAAAAGCCAATAACCAGGTGCGGCGGAATCGGTCGCCGGCCCAGCCCATGAAGGGGCTGAAGGCTGAATAACTAATGAGAAAATAAGTGCCCAGAAGCCCGGCCTGGGTGTCGCTCATACTGAAGGTCTTCTGAATGTCAGAAAGAACCGCGTTGAGCACATAGCGATCGACATAGTCGATCAGGTTCATGATGAACAGCACGGCGAACATGCGTCGGGCAAATGATCGGCTGACAAGCGATTCTTCGATGGCATTTGCCGGGCCCGATGGTTCCTCAATCGGCATCATGTCGCGTGGCTTTCTGAATGTCGAAATTCGTCGGTTTCAGGCTGATCGAGTGATCCGCTCCAGAACAGCCTCCAGCATATCACGCCTGCCAAGACCCGTCAGCAGATGGGCCGGAATTCCGGACTCGCCCCAGTAAGCCCCGGCAAGCTGGCCGCAAATGGCGCCGGTGGTGTCGGCATCATCACCTAGATTCACAGCCTTCAGCACGGCCTCTTCGAAATTGTCTGATTGGGCAAACGCCCACATGGCTGCCTCAAAGCTCTCAACAACAAAACCGGAGCC
>JBEITT010000188.1:0-4454 GCA_040374745.1 Planctomycetaceae bacterium
GAGGGATTGTGTGATTGGCCAAGCGTGACTCCCAGGGAAGTGAATTTGAGTTGTGAACTGCGAAAACTCAAATTACCACGGCCTGGAAGATGTGTTTCACCGGACGGATACGTTTAAAGTCGTCTCTTAACACGGCGGATTGCTGCAATGGATTTCAGAAACAGGCCTGTGATCCAAGTCAATCGAGAAATATAGTTGAATAATCTGGCCTAAGGAATGGCCTTCAAGGCAATTAACCCGGCCTCGGCCAGGTGCCCGGAACCAGAGAGGGTGGTAATGCCACCCTTTCTGACCTTCTGGTTTCAGAAATTTAAGCGAAATTCAGCAGATTCAAACCAGTGAGAATTATCTTGAGCCAAAAGGCTGACTCTCCATTTCAGGTTGAATCAATACGCCGTGTCAGAACTTTATTGTTCCGTTTCAACCTTAGTGGCACAAAAGGGCCCGAAAACTAAGTGAGTGATTCCGGGGCTTCCAGGGGTAGGGTTGGTTGACGTAAGTTGAGGTTCCGCTCTCGGCGGGCATGACGGGCCTGTTGCAGCTTTTTGGTCCGCTCCTTTTGTCGTTCTTCAGGGTCGCCTCGGTAGTATACCCAAGGAGGCAAATAGCCGATGGCACTGTGAAGCCGCTTCTGATTATAACGCTCTACATGCTGTTTGAGTACTTTCTTAGCCTCCAACAGGTTTTCCATCCGCTCTCCCTCAAGGCTCTCGCGAAGTGTGCGGTTGGCCCGCTCCATCAGCCCGTTCTCCTCCGGGCAATGCGGGGTGATCCGGTGATGTGTCAGCCCATTCTCCTTCAATACCAACCGAAATTCCTGCGACACACAGCAACTGCCGTTGTCCGAGCGTATCACCGGCGTTGTTTCCGGGCTGCCGTCCGCTTTTTTCGGCAAAAGCTCGATCGCCTTCTGAGACGCATTACTCACGCTGATCGCATCCATCCCAAGCAGGATTTCATGGTACACGATCGCCCGCGAATACTCATCCAGGAACGCCACCAGATAGTACGTCCGGCCACCCACCTGAAGGTACATCAGATCCGTGCTCCAACGCTGGTCAGGAGCCGTCGCACGCTCAGGCTGGGCCTTGATCCGCTTCGTCCGGCGTTGCCACGGGCAGACCAGGTTCATCGCCTTCAGGATGCGATAGACCGTCGATGGGCTCAGATACGCCACGTCTTCATCCACCATCTTCCAGGCCATTTCACGGTGTCGCAGGTCCGTATGCTTGCAGGCGTAGACAACCACGGCTTTCTTCTCCTCGGGAAGTGCCTCGTAAAGTGGAACCAGCACAGAGGTTGGCGACTTCGAATCGGGCCTGGGCCAGGGTTGGGCCTTGAGCCAGCGGTAGTAACTTCGCGGCGAGACTCCAAGAGCGACCAGCGTTCTTTTCACGGCCCATAGGCTGCGTTTATGTGCGAGTTCAACCTCTTGATGTACGGGAACTTGCAATTCCTGGGGCAATTTGCCGTGATCCTCTAGCCCAAGAGCCCTTTTTTTAGGTCGAGGTTCTCGGCCGTGATCTCGGTGATGACCATTCTGAGCCGTTGCAGCTCGGCTTGGTGGCGTTGTTCGACGACCTTGGGACTGCCCTTGGGCTGATCAAAAATAGCCTTGGCCGAGCCCAAAAGCTGCATCTTCCAGTAATAGAACTGGGCCACGTTAATGCCTTCCTGGCGGCAGATATCACTGATCTCGACCCCGGGATGCATGCCTGTCATGACGATCCGCTACTTGTCGGCCGCCGACCACTTCCGCCGCTTCTTCTTCTCGCTCATCGATCAAGACTCCGGGACAATGTTCAAATATACCCGGAAACCAGACCAGTTACTCACTTAGCCAAAGTGCCATTTGGGGTGAAACAATATACAATCTTTTGGGGGCGTTATCTATTGACTGTCGTTGAACGGGATGATCGCCCCGAATTAAAGCTGGACCATCGCCGGATAACGCTTTATGTAAGGCCGGGCAGTGACGAATCAAAGCGGGCAAAAGTGGTGCATGAATGGCATAAATCGATCCTTCACAGGACCATTCCACCCTTGATTGAGAAATGGCAGGACAAGATCGGTGTGCAGGTCTCAAAGTATTATCTCCAGCGGATGAAAACCAAGTGAGGGGCATGTAATTATCGCTCTGGCACGATCCGGCTGAATACGGAACTTGTGAAGAAGCCGAAAGATCTCCTGGAATATGTCATAGTGCACGAACTGGTACACCTGATTGAGCCAACGCATAACGAGCGATTCATCAGCTTGCTCAATCTTCATTATCCGTCATGGCGAGAGGCAAGGATCGAACTGAATGAATTACCACTGGGTGCAGAAAAGTGGTGAATTCGGGGCTGGTATTGGTTCAACGTGAAAGAGTGAAACCGAACAAATTGTTCATTTTTCACTTAACTCTTAATGATATAAGGGATTAGCAGCAACGCAGCATCGCTGGATCTGGATTAAAATGTTCCCAAACCATATATTTACAATATATGCAAGAAAAGCCGATTCGATTCACCTCAGATTCCCGAATTCGCCTGATTCTTGATTCATCGACAAGCCTCGAACTGCTTGCCGCGATCAAGAACAATTCAAGCGAATCGTGGCCTGTTTTTGTAAAAAAGTATAGCCGACTGCTCAGGAGGTGGTGCGAAGAGTGGAAGGCCGACAGCGAGGACACAGAAGATGTGGTGCAGGAAACGCTGCTTGAGCTTTTTCAGAAGATTAATGATTACAAGGTGCAGCCTAATGCCACATTCAGGGCCTGGCTGAAAAAGGTTGCCTATTACCGCTATCTCAAAATTCTGCGGAAAAGCCGTCGATTGCATGTAGACGATGAAACACTTGAAAGGCGCAGGGAACTTGCGAGAAAAAAGCTGGAATCGTCGCAGGTGTGCGATTCTTTCATGGAACTGATTGACCTAATTGCCGACCAGGAACTTATTGAAATCGCCTGCCGTCGAATAGCCAAAAGGCTCGATATGCAAAACTGGCAAATTTTTGTGAAGCGAGAATTTGAAGAAATTCCCAGCAAGATTGTCGCCGCAGAGTTTGGGCTGAGTGTTAATGCCATTGATGTGATTACATTTCGTGTGCGCCGGATGATTCGGGCCGAGCTGGAGATGCTTGACCCCCACAAACGAGATTGAACGGTGAATCAAGGCAATGTCTGATAAATGCCCGGGTCTGCCAGAGCTTGATAAATTTCTCCTGATGGATGGGCCTGTGGGCCAGTTTCCCGAGATCTTTGAGCACATTATAAATTGCCCGACATGCATGGCCTATGTAGCCCGTCAGGCCGGCGAACCGCTGGAACTTAAGGTGGAAGTTGATGAAAAGCTGGCGATTCCGCCACTTTTTGGGAGTCAGAGTAAGATAGATGAACCGGATATTCCACGCATAATTGGCCAATACGAGGTCGTGCGATATATCAGCAGGGGCGGCATGGGGGTGGTTTATGAGTGCATGGATCGCCGCATCAATCGCCATGTGGCGGTGAAACTTCTGAATCTTAATAAATTATCAACCGAGACCCTGAACCGCATCGACCGCGAGGCGGCCATTCAAAGCCGTTTGAATCATCCTGACATAACCAGCGTTTACGAGTTCGGCAAGCTGGGCAGCAGGCCATATATCGTGATGGAACTCGTCGATGGCCAGCCGCTTTCAGAAATTCTCAAAGGCAAGCCCATTGCTCCGCGAAGAGCTGCCCGGATTGTCGCCAGGCTGGCCCGGGCAATTGACCACGCCCACAGCCGAGGCGTAATCCATCGCGACCTCAAGCCTTCTAATGTGCTGGTGGGCGGTGATCTGGCCGTGACCAACCCCGGCCGGCCGGTCGATGCCGACGACGACGATTGGACACTGAAGGTGATCGACTTCGGGCTTTCACGATGGCTTGAAGGCGATTCACAGAATATCACGCTCAGCACCAATATTGTGGGTACCCCGGCCTATATCGCTCCCGAGATGACCCTGCCGGGGCAAAATCGCATTGGTCCCAAGGCTGATATATTTGCCCTTGGGGTGATTCTTTACGAATGCCTGATAGGTCGGCCGCCGTTTGTAGCTGAAACGGCGCTGCAGACGCTTGATCTGATACGAAGCATCGACCCCGTGCCGCCAGTCAGCATTCTGCCTGATCTGCCGCTTGATCTGAATACGATTTGCCTGAAATGCCTGGAGAAAGAGCCGGCCAGGCGATACCGGTCGGCCATGGAACTGGCAGAAGACCTGCAACTCTATCTTGGTGGCTTTCCAGTAAAGGCACGGCCGATCGGCCCAGTGTCGCGGGGTTTGCGGTGGTGTCGTCGCAACCCCTGGCTGGCCACGGCATCGGCAAGTGCCGTGTCGTTTCTTGTGCTGCTGATTGGTGGCAGCCTGTATTTCGGTTATAAGCAGGCGAAGCTGCGTCAGACGGCCGAATATTCAGAACAACAAAGCCGGCTTGCACTTGAAAA
>JBEITT010000106.1:0-17608 GCA_040374745.1 Planctomycetaceae bacterium
ATCTACAAGCAAAGAAACCTTGTTGAGCGGTTCATCAATAGAATCAAGCGGTTTCGCCGAGTTGCAACCCGATACGACAAAACTGCGATAAACTTTTTGGCGTTCGTACACCTTGCTGCAATCATGACATTGCTAAGGTAGATCGGCCTTGTTTGCTTAAATCCCCTATGTTTTGTCCACACGACCTAGACAGTGAAGTTTTTGAGGTTTTATAAGTTGGTTTGATCCAAGTGTCCTTTAATCCCAGAACCGCTCCTCAGTCCATGGGTCACCATGATTGTGATAGCCATTCTGTTCCCAGAAGCCGGGTTCGTCGGTTGATGCGAATTCCAGACCTGTCAGCCATTTGGCAGACTTCCATGCATAAAGTTTAGGAATTACAAGTCGCAAAGGCCAGCCATGGTCGGGGTCAAGGGCCTCTCCATTTCGAGACCAAGCTACCAGGCAATCTTCATCAAGAAAGTCGGCCAGTGGCATATTTGTTGTAAAGCCATGTGCCCCATGGGCAATAACATATTTTGCCTCAGGTTTAACTCCCGCCAGACTGGACAATTGTCGCGTAGATACTCCTTCCCAGGTATTGTCAAGCATGCTCCAGCGTGTTACACAATGCATGTCAGCAAAAATCTTAACATGCGGCTGGGCCTGAAGTTCTGTCCAGTTTAAAACTGTCGGCCTTTCCACCTGTCCCCAAAGTTGAAGTTGCCATTTCTGCAAGTCAATTCGCGGTACGCTACCGGCATGCAATACAGGCCATTTCACCGTCTGAAATTGGCCCGGTGGAATGCGGTTGGCACGTTGGGTATCACTGCTTGTGAGAATTGTTTGGTCGCTCATTTATCCATCCTGTTCGCCCGATTTCATATCAATTAGTTTGTTCAGGCGTCCAGCAAGTCTTTTCATTTTAGCGTATGTCACTATTTAATAGTGACTTGTAAATTCATTCATCAACCCAGTACTGGGTTCAGGCCCATGTTCTTGCGCATCTCGGCCCGTTGTTTTTCATAGTGCATCAGCAGGTGTCTGTCTTTAAAGTGCTGACGTTCTTTCTTCTGCTGGGCACGAACCATGAGATTTCTGAACCTTGATGTTGAGATCTCACCACGACCTTCATGGCGGTCTCTGATCTTGTCTGCCTTCTTTTCCGTAAAGGCATCAAGAATCTCATCTTCCAGACAGATAAAAAATTGCGCATAACCAGGATCGCCCTGTCTGGCACATCGACCGGCAAGCTGGCGGTCGATCCGACGTGACTCGTGTCTCTCTGTACCAATCACATGAAGGCCACCGACATCGGGCACGCCACCACCCAGCTTGATGTCGGTACCTCGACCCGCCATGTTCGTGGCCACGGTCACTTTGCCTTTTTGTCCCGCCCGGGCCACAATCTGAGCTTCAATGGCATGGTTTTTGGCATTTAAAACCTGATGATCTATATTACGTTCCCGCAGTAGTTTACTAAGTAATTCCGACTTTGCAATCGAACGTGTACCCACCAGCACCGGGCCACCCTGCTGGTTGATCTCAACGATACGGTCGGCCACCGCCTCGAACTTTTCAAGTTCGGTTGAGAAGACGCGGTCAGGGGCCCACACCCGCTGACTTGGTTTGTTGGTCGGCACACGGAAGACTCCGATTTTGTAGGTGCGTCTCAGTTCGCGGGCATCCTGCCACGCTGTTCCAGTCATGCCGCATAGCTTTTTGTATTTTTTGAAAAAATCCTGTACTGTGACTCGGGCTGCGCTATAAGTATCACCTTTAAATTCCAGTTTCTCCTTCGCCTGAACGGCCGAGTGAAGGCCATCCTGCCATTGCCGACCGGGCATTACACGACCCGTGCCTTCATCGACGATGACCACTTCACCATCCATGACCACATAATCGCGATCTCTCAGAAAGCCAATATTCGCCTTTAGTGCCCGTTCGACATAATCATAAAGAGTGTCAACAGTTATCGACTTGAATGCCGAATGATTGGCACGCATTTGAACCGCGCGTCTGCCAAGGCCTGTCAGCTCAGCCTTCTTTTCTTCCAGCTTCCATTTAAAGTGCTTTTCGCGAACAAGGGTCTGGGCAATTTCATCTGCTCCGAAATAGGCTGCTGATTCGTCAAAGTCGGGGTTCGACTCTACGCCGATAATGAGTGGTGTTCGGGCTTCGTCAATGAGGACACTGTCTGCCTCATCAACGATTGCACAGAAGTGGCCACGCTGCACAAGTTGCGCAGTTTCGGCTGTATCCTCACCCAAAAATGCCTGCTCAAAGGTTTTACGGAACAATTCGCCTCCATTGTTCAACTTCTTAAGTTCGTCACGCAGATAATCGAAACCAAATTCTTTTGATGTTCCGTAAGTAATGTCGCACAAATAGTTTGCACGGCGGTCGCCGTCTGACATATCTGTGAGAATGCAGCCAGTGGTAAGTCCAAGCATTTTATAAACATGCGACATTTCGTCGGCGTCACGCTTAGCCAGGTAATCGTTAACAGTGATCACATGAACGCCCTTGCCGGGCAGTGCATTGAGATATGTGGGCAGAGTAGCAACAAGTGTTTTCCCTTCACCAGTTTCCATCTCTGCAATATTTTTAAAGTGAATCGCTGCTCCGCCCAGAATCTGTACATCAAAGTGACGCATGCCCAGCACTCGCTTTGATGCCTCACGAACCAGTGCAAAGGCTTCAGTAACAAACTTATTAATGTTCTCGCCCTGCCGGGCTTTCATTTTGAGTTGTGTGCTCTTTTCAAGCAACGTTCTATCACTGAATTTGGAATATTCGGGTTCCAGTGCATTTACTTGTTCGCAGATCACTGCATATTTTGCAAATCGACCTCGATAAGTTCCTACTGCATACTTGCTTACCTTGTTGACCCAAGCTGATCCGAGACGGCTTGACATGGTTGCATCTTCTTTCTGGTCCGATGGCCATAGCTTATTGTTTGAGGCCCTGGCATACTCTAAACCCGAATATCACCTTGATAAGGACAGGCTCGACTTCGGTCTTCCCGACACCTTTCTTGAGATTTTTAATAAGGTGCGATGCAACTTGTTCAGAAAATCGTTGTAAATTATTACAGAATTAGTGCTTGAGCTATTCCTTATCTGGTTAATTTCCGGTTTGTTTAACGAGTTTGTGAATTTATTCACTTTAAATGCCAATTTTTCTTCTATAATAATAATGTAGAAATCTGACTTCAAGAAGCCTCGCGAAACTCCTGATTGAAACCGGGTTTCATTCGATTTTTGCGACTGACGCTGGACCCCATGGGCATGAAACTCGAAAAGTTTACTCCACCGGAAGTTAAGTACAAATCTATCCTGCTTTTTGGCATGCCTGGTTCTGGCAAAGGCACGCAGGGATTGATCCTGGGCCAACTTCCGGGCATGGTGCATGTCTCGTGTGGCGAAATATTTCGTAAGTTGCCTCGTGGCGGTGAGTTGGGTAAAGAGGTCATGGCATTCACTTCGCAGGGTAACCTGGTGCCTGATGATCTTACCGTGCGGATCTGGAGCCGCCACCTGCAGATCCTCGAACTTCAGGAATTCTTCTTACCCGAGAAAAATGTACTAATTCTTGACGGACTGCCACGCAACCTTGACCAAGCCAAACTGCTTGCCAGTACTCTTGATGTTGTTCAGATTTTCCATCTTGATATTGCTGATGAAGGCAAGGCAAAGGAACGTCTTAAATCACGTGCCCTGAAGGAAAACCGACTTGATGATACTAACGATGAGGTTATTCGCAAACGGCTTGATCTATACTATGCCGAGACTTATGAAACTTTGAGTTTCTACCCCAAAGAAATTGTGACCAATATCGACGCTGCCCAGTCGCCTTTAATGGTACTTCGTGATATTGTAAACCGACTTGCGGAAATTTTGCCGGGCTGATCGGCCACAACCCCTGACTGGGCAGTGTGTGGTGTAAGGGTCACCCAACTGCCTTAAATCACAAGGGTTACGCTGAAAATGTCCGATCAGGCCACCCCATCCGAGATTGCTCCGGACCAGCATTATGAATTGACCCAATCAGCCATTCTGGTTGGAGTCATACTAGGTATAATATTTGGGGCCTCCAGCCTTTATCTCGTGTTGCGAGTAGGCATGACTGTATCTGCTTCCATTCCGGTCGCAGTTCTTTCGATTACGCTTTTTCGAGCACTTTCCGAGAAATTTGGCTTCCGTCGAGCTACAATTCTCGAAAATAACATTGTTCAGACTACTGGATCGGCCGGTGAATCGATCGCCTTTGGTGTCGGCGTAACCATGCCGGCTGTGATGATCCTGGGCTACGACCTTGAGTTGACTCGGGTCATGCTCGTCGCCTGCCTGGGCGGTCTTCTTGGCATTTTGATGATGATTCCGCTGCGGCGAGCATTTATCGTCGAACAGCACAACACGCTGAAGTATCCCGAAGGCACAGCCTGCGCCAAGGTGCTGGAAGTGGGTGAGGCGGGCGGATCCTCGGCCCGCACGGTTTTCACTGGCTTTGGCATCGCGTTTTTCTATCAGATAGCCATGCAGGCCATGCACTTGTGGAAGGAAGTGCCGGCCCGTGCCATTGGCTGGCTGAAAGGCGGTGTGGTGGCCTGCGAAGTCTCTCCGGCCTTGCTGGGCGTGGGCTATATCATAGGCCCACGCGTCGCGGCGGTGATGATTGGCGGTGGTATTCTGGCTGCCCTTGTTTTGACACCGATGATTGCCTTTTTCGGCTCGAATGCCCCGGGGGCAATTTTCCCCGGAGACAAGCCGATTCCAACCATGACACCCAAAGAAATTCGCGACGCCTATATCCTTTATATCGGTGCCGGAGCGGTGGCCGCTGGCGGCATCATCTCGATGATCCAGGCTTTGCCGATGATCTTTGCTTCGATTAAATCGGGCCTGAAAGACATCAGGGGCGGCGGCAGATCGGCCGATTCGGGCAATCCACGCGACCGCGACCTGCCGATGACGTTCGTCATTGGTGGCTCTCTTCTGCTGGTTTCTATCATTTCCGGCTCTCATCTGATTCCAACCGAACTGCCTGGCCGGATTGTTGGGGCCATCATGATCCTTCTTTTCGGCTTTCTTTTTGTTACGGTTTCCAGCCGCCTGACCGGCGAAATTGGTTCGAGTTCCAACCCCATTTCGGGCATGACAGTAGCCACCCTTCTGCTTACATGCCTTGTGTTCGTGCTGGCCGGCTGGGTTGGGCCAGAATATCGTCTGGCTGCCCTTTCGATCGCGGGGATAGTTTGCGTGGCCGCTTCCAATGGCGGCACAACCTCGCAGGACCTGAAAACCGGCTATCTTGTGGGGGCCACTCCAGCCTATCAGCAGATTGCCATCCTGGCCGGGGCCCTTAGTTCGGCAGTTGTCATCGGCTTTACCCTGCTTCTTCTGAATACGGCAAGCACGGTGGTCACGGCCAAAGCCGAGTATCTTCCAAAAGTTGAATGTAAGGATGTGGGCACACTCAAAGAGATTGCCCAGGGCCCGGATGGCCAGTTTTACAAAGTTTGGAGAGTGCTTAAGCCCATGCCTGATGTGCCTGCCGGCAAGTATCTTGTGGAGAAGTCGGGCAAGGTCAGGTATCTGGTTGACCCTGCGATTAACGGGCGAGTGAACAAGCGGGATGATGGTAGCGATGTTGTCAAGTTCGATGCGCCAAAGGCGTCACTAATGGCTCTGATCATCGACGGCGTGCTGCAAGGCGACCTGCCGTGGGGCCTTGTAGCCATTGGCGTGCTGATTTCAGTTGTGTTGCAACTGTGTGGCGTGCCAGCACTTGCCTTCGCCGTGGGGGTTTATTTGCCGCTGTCGGCGTCGGCTCCGATTTTTGTCGGTGGCTTGGTGCGTCTTTTTTGCGACCGTCGAGGCCCGAAATATGCAGAAGGGCAGGAAGATTCCAGCCCTGCTGTGCTTTTCAGTTCGGGTCTGATCGCCGGTGGCGCGATAGCCGGTATTATGGTGGCCTTGCTGGCCATCCTTCCGGGGGTGGGCGATATCATTAAACTTGGTAAATTCCTGCCTGAATCGATTCACGACAGCGACCTTCTGGCCATGCTGACATTTGTCGGCATTTCCCTGATGCTGCTCCTGGTTGGCATGGGTAAGTGGCTGGGCGGAAATGCGACCGAAAACAGCTCTCGGGCTTGAATTAAGCAGCCGGTTGACCATGATAAATGAACGATATGAATATGAAGCCAGTTGCGAGACGGCTTCTCTATGATTTGTCAAACAGGAGATCGCACCAGTGATTTGCAAATTCAGACGCATCGCCCTTGCGGCGGCAATTTTCATGGGGGCAACCGGAGTGCTACCAGCCGATGAAGGCATGTGGGTATTTGACAACTTACCTCTCCAGAAACTCAAGGCAGCCTATGGGTTTGAGCCTTCGAAGGAATGGGTGGAACAGCTTCGCGGATCGGCCGTTCGCTTCAATAACGGCGGTTCCGGCTCGTTCGTATCGGCCGACGGCCTTGTCATGACCAATCACCACGTCGGAGCCGATACCCTTCAGAAGCTCTCGACCAAGGAGAAAGACTTCTATAAAGTCGGCTTTCTTGCCAAATCACGGGCTGAGGAGCTGAAAGCCCCTGACCTTGAACTCAACGTACTGATTGATATTAAAGACGTCACAGCCGATGTAATGGCCACCGTGAAGCCAGGTTCGTCTGATGCCGACGCCAATTCGGCCAAACGGGCAAAAATGTCTGAAATTGAAAAGGCTGCGACCTCGGCTAACGGCATGCGGAATGATGTGGTGACGCTTTATCAGGGCGGCCGCTATGCCCTTTACACCTATAAGAAGTACACCGATGTACGTCTGGTTTTCGCTCCGGAGTTCGACATCGCCTTCTTCGGCGGCGACCCCGACAACTTTGAATATCCAAGATACTGCCTTGATGTCTGCTTCTTCCGGGTGTATGAAAACGACAAGCCCGCCACTCCCAAGCACTTTCTGAAGTGGAACACCGAAGGCACAAAGGATGGCGACCTGACGTTTGTTGCCGGCCACCCCGGCCGCACCAGCCGGCTTTTCACGGTTGATCATCTCAGGTATCTGCGTGATATAAGCCTGCCTTTCCTGCTTGATTTTCTAAAGGATCGCGAGACTTTTCTGCTCGACTATGCCAAAAAAGGGCCTGAAGCAGCACGACAGTCGAAGGAAGATCTATTCAGCTATCAGAATAGTCTTAAGGCCCGCACCGGCGGCTACAATGGCCTGAAAACCGAGTCGTTCATGGCAGCCAAAGAGAAAGCGGAAAAAGACTTCCGGGCTGCGATTGCCGCCGATGCCAAACTTCAGGAAGCCTATGGCGATGCGTGGGTGAAAATAGCCTCGGCCCAGAAAACCGCTGCCCAGACGCTTGTCACTTATAATTTCGTCGAACGTGGTCTTGGACTTGAGTCGAACCTTTTCAGCGTCGCCAAAACACTGGTCAGGCACGCTACTGAAATTCGAAAGCCCAACGCCGAAAGGCTGCGTGAGTTCCGCGATTCGGCCCTTGAATCGCTGAGGCTCGACCTTTTCTCTGATGCCCCGATTTATCCGGAATATGAAGTTGCAAAGCTGACTCATGCCCTGGAATACTGGCAGGCGAAAGTCGGCCAGGCCGACGCCAGCCTGCAAACCGCCCTTGGTGGTAAGTCGCCCGCAGACCGGGCGAAAGAACTGGTTGAAGGAACCAAGCTCAAGGATGTGACCGCCCGCAAGGCTTTTGCCGAGATGACTCCCGAGGCGATCGCACAGTCGTCTGACCCGATGATCAGGCTTGCCGTGGCTCTTGACTCTGCTGCCCGGGCCGTGCGTAAGGCTCGAGAAGACGAAGTTGAGGCAGCGGAAACGGCCAACTACGGCCGAATTGCCAAGGCGATTTTCCAGCAGAAGGGCGACTCTGTCTATCCTGATGCCACCTTCACCCTGCGGCTGGCTTATGGCACCGTGAAGGGCTATACTGAACCAGATGGACGTCGGATACCTCCCTACACGACCATGGGCGGCACATTCGCCCACGAGCAGGCACACGATGCCAAAGAGCCTTACGCCGTGCCCAAGAGCTGGCACGATGCCAAGATTGCCGGGCGGTTGAAGCTTCAGACCCCTTTCAACTTTGTCAGTACGGCCGACATAATTGGCGGCAACTCGGGCAGCCCTGTGGTTGACCGGAATAATAAGGTTGTCGGCCTGATCTTCGATGGAAATATCCATTCGCTGATCCTTGATTATGGGTATGACGATACTCTGGCAAGGGCCGTCTCTGTCGATTCGCGGGCCATCATCGAAGCCCTTCGGTCCATCTATTCGGCAGGCTTCCTGGCCGATGAACTGACAAGTGTCAAATGACACAAACTTGATTATAAGCAGTGATCTCTGGGCCTCTGTCAATGCGGGGGCCTTTCTTGTTTCTAAATTTACAAAAAGTTCATTTAAATGAGAGTCTTGTTTTAAAAAAGTCGTACCTCCGAGCCTTCGAGATATAATCAAAAAGCCAATGAGGTAATTGAATATAAATTAGTTACAAAGGTATTATTTATAAAAACAAATAAGCATTGTTAATTGTTTTGTTTGTTCCGAACAAGCAAATATACTTACATGGATAAATTTCGGAGAACTCTGTTACGATGTTTTATTTGATTGATTAAAGCAATTCAGGCATGTTGAAATTGGCTTTATGATTCTGGTTTGAACTGGGTGATTGCGGGCTTGAGCAAATTCCGCTCGATCAGCAGAATTAAATCGGCAACTCTTATACATTTCAAAAATATTTCTTGAAAAAGCGACCGGTCGATCTGCTTATTTTGATTTTAAAATAAAAAGTTTTGCAAAAGCAATATGAATTGCTGTCAGCATTTGTGATTTTGGTATAAACTGGCCAGTGCAGCGCAAATCTGGAATCACTTGATTGATACCCTGCAAAAAATGGAGCAAGCTGATGGCCCTCGCCAATGCGGTTGTTAAGAATTTCGGGAATCATCTTATTGGCAACCTGAATGTGCTTGCATCGTTTGACAAATGTAATGACATACGCCAGCAACGCGGCAGCAGGTTGAATATTCATCAGGACGGTCGATTTGAAAAGGGTGGCTTTTTTTCAATTTTTATCAGAAATGACAGCAGTTCATTAAGTCAGGCATACAACCAGCAAACGGTTAATGAACTGATCAGCCAGGCGATTGACAAGCTTTGTACAGATACATCAATACGGGATGCATCCTTACGAAAGGCGATCTTTAATGGAATTCGCGGGGCCAGGTGGCTATTAAGTGCATACCAGCCAATGCAATCTGCAACAACGATAAATGTAAATACAACAAATTCCAATATAACAGCTGCCGTGACAACAAGTCCCGATACGGCAACAGCCAGCCACGGCCTCAAAGAACTCGATGATAATGAGAGTAAGTTCAGGGATGTCATAAGTAAGGCTGTGTTCCGATTTGATCAATTCCATCAGATTTACAGTGGCTCGCAGCCAATAGACATATATTCAGGCGGCATGGGGAGTTTTATGAATAATTCTACAATTCTGGGTAACGGTATTTGCGCCGGTGTAAGCCTGCACTGGCTTTCGCGATGGGTGATCAGAGGCAAATCATCGATTCTGGATTCTAAAAAAACACCAAACCTTTCAGCAGACTATGCACTTTACAGGCAGAACGCGGATCGATACGATCAAATTTCTCGGCAGCTTCAAGCATTGGAAAATGATGTTAATAATAGGGAAGAAGAAATTAAGCGGGAAGTCGAAGTAGCCATTGCGAAGTATTCACCAGCGGTCTGGCAGCAGCGAATACTTCATTACAAGACTGAGTTAAAGGCAAGGCAGAGGGAAGTAAGAAAAATGGCGGAGAGAGACCCGGTATTTCGTGAGAAACTCGATCTGATAAGCACAAAACTGAACGAGTTAAACGTCTTGGGTGATCAATACAACGAAATTCTGAGATCTATTATGCAATTTAGAAAAAGTTTCGAAGAAAGGTTACTTAAGAAGGGAGGAGAAATGACGGTTTTGTACAGGGAACAGAGTCAGATTAAAAAAGGCGACAAATTTGACAACCAGAATCCAGGCAATCCAACAAGATCAATTCAGACGACTGTCAGGCAGGGTTATAATGGTCGTTTTGATGCAATCGAGAGAATTATGATCGAATCAATGGATGAAAACATCAAGAAAAGCAGGCGAGATGCGAATCTGGAAAAATTAAAGAAATACCAGATTGAAAAGAACCAGATTGAAAATGCCTTTCAATATAATAACGAGGTGAGAAACCAGCAGGAAAATAGGGATATCCAGGGTTTTCTTGATCATATTGCAGATAAAAATGCAAATGCAATGACCTCGCGGATTACAAAGTTTGAGCTTGGCAGGTCGATGTATTTTCGTGATTGCGAAGATTTCAAGGAATCTGTTGAACAAATGCTGCGACCGCTTGTGGCAGAATCAGACATGAATCATCAGCAGAATAAAAGAATTGGCTATTATATTCGCTGGAATGCAGGCATAAGTCAATGGAATGGCAAGTATCAATTTGGTGATAAAAGTGTGAAAATCACTGATGATGGTGGACATGCCATGGCTTTTCATAAGACCTCGAACGGCAGTTTCCTTGCGTTCGATCCAAATTGCGGCGAAGTGGAATGCCAGGATGGCACGGAACTGATCAATCAATTCAGCCGTTGGTTCTCGTTTTACTCCCTGAGTACTTCGATCAAAGAAATTGGTTATATGAAAGTTTCTGACCGCCGCGACCAATCCTAGTATATCAGCCCTCCAGCCCATCTGTAGCCCGGCGGCTATTGAAAAGTGCATATTTATGATTCACAAGTGTTTAAATCATAAAAGGGTCGCATTCAGCCATCGACTGTGATCAATGATTTCATTAATTACATGAACCATGTCATTTTAATCGAAAACCTGTTGAAATGAATCAACGATTGCTGATTAATATCGAAAACCAGTTGGAAAAAATCAACGATTGCTGATAACCGTTACACTGCCCTCTCCAAATAAGGTTATCTCATTTTGCGTCGGAAATTTAATTTCAGTTGAACTTACGACTGCTTTTTTTGCTTGATTTCTCGAGATATTCATGTAGATTTAAAAACGACTGAAACACAGCTGTATCGTATTAGCAGGCTTACAAAAATGCCTACAGTTGGAGCGATCAAATGGCCAAGTTGAATGTGCTCAGTGAGGAAGTGGCAAATCTTTATCTTGTAGCTGAGCAGTTCAACATGGCAAGTAGTGTAAATACGGCGGATTTTTCGATGATTGATGACAGGGCCGCAACCACGATTGTGCGACATAAAAGCGATCTTGACCTTAGCGGGCTGAAGTCACTTTCCGTTGAATCGGCTCTTGCCATTTCTCATCACAAAGGTGGGCTCGACCTTAGCGGGTTGAAAAGCCTCTCTGTTGAAAAGGCTTCCGCCCTCGGCCGACACAAGGGTGAACTCAACCTGAGCGGCCTGACCAGCTTGAATCAATCAACTGCCGAAGCCCTTTCCATGCACAGGGGCTCAGTGAATCTGAGTGGACTGAAAAAAATAGGTGCAGGTTCAGCCCAAGCAATCTCGGCAATCAAGGGCGATCTGTTTCTCCGCGGCCTCACAGATATCTCAGAGGAAATTGCCATTGCACTTGCCAATCATCGGGGCATCCTTTATTTGGGTGGGTTAAAAACACTTTCATTAGCGTCAGCCAAAGCACTGGCCGAACATAAAGGGCCACTCGCTTTGAAGGGCCTCAAGTCGATTCCTGACGAAGTGATAGAGCAGTTGGCCCGGCTCAGGGATGGAATACATCTGGGCAGCTTGTTGCGACTTTCAGACAAAGCCGCCAGCCACCTCTCAAGGCACAGGTAAAGTCTTCATCTGGGCGGGGTAAGAACCCTGAGTGATACCGCAGCACAATATCTGGCCCGCCATAAGGGTAGTATTCATCTGGGCGGCCTGAAGAAATTGAGTATCGAGGCCGCGAGGGCGTTTGGTCGTCACCGGGGCGACCTCTGTCTAAGCGGCTTGAAGTCAATTCCCGAGGAGGTGGCCGTTGAGCTCGTGAATCATCAGGGGATCATTTATTACGAAGACCCGTTTGATACGCCTTAAATGTTCGAAACCCCGGCCCGGAATTAATTGATACCAACATTTCAACGTCGATTTTAGAAATCCATAAACTTTACCTGTATCAGGAAATGTAAGATGGCAACGGCTAATGCAGAGATCAATGCTTTCGGGAATTTTCTTCTTCTAAATCTTAAAGAACTGGCAAAATTTGACAGGCGAATTGACATTGGGACTTTTGGAGCAAAGCTGAATATCGAAGCCAATGGCAAATTTATCCTGGTCAAGGGCGCGATGGCCGCCTTAAGGCGGGATAGTGGAAGCTCTCTGACAAAAGACTATAACAGGAAAACGATTGAGAACCTGCTGGAACAATCAATTACGCTATTACTGAATCAGGGAATACAGCTGAATCCTGAGTTGCGAAAAGCAATTTTTGATGCAATTCGTGGATACAGGTGGTTACTGGGAACTTACAGCATTGAGAACAGAAGCGGACTGTTCGATGCCAGCCTGGAAAAGCTGAATCTTATCCAGCAGAATTTTACGGACAAACTTAAAGCTGCAATTAATAAAATGGACCAGTTCCATATGTGGTTTGGTGATGTTCAGCCTGAAATGCGAATGGAAAATTACGGACAATCGGTCTACATGGACGATAAAGATCTGCTGTCAAATGGTATCTGCGCTGGAATAACGACAAAGTGGCTCGTCCGCTGGGTTGTTGCGGGCAAGCAGTCGATGCTCGATTCAAGTAAGCCCCAGACCCAGCAGCAGTCAGAGTTTAATCTGAATATCGAACAGCAATTCCAGGAATATCGAACAAAACAACACGTGAGATGGACTGGAGATATTGCAAAGTATGGTTCAGAGGCAGCGGCTACCTTTCAAGTTAAGGAACGATTAAAAAGAGATATGGCCTCGGATCGAATCCAAGACCCCGGATTGAGTCGATTGCAGAAAAAAGGCTCGGGAATGTTTGTTGCCATGAATGAACAGAATGTCTTTAAATAGGGTAGTAATCTGGAAGATGCCATTAAGGATGCAACGAAACTTAAAGCGACTATGGCCAAAAGTGAGAAGAACGCCATCAGACTCTGGGAGAAAGCAGACCAATTATCGGTTAAGAAGAATCCCGACCAGAATCTCTTGAATAAAATTTATGACAAAGCAGGTCAGGAATCAAAGAAGGCATTTTCCCTTGGGATAGTTGCCCAACGAAATGCCGAGTTTACGGGGGATATGAATCGTATTAACCGTGATCAATTCCTGGAACGTTTGGCACGGGCATACCAGAACGCCCATTCCAATCAGATGAGAAAAATGCAATTTTCCCAGACCATGTATTTTCGCGATGCATCAGATTTTGAACCGGAATTGCGAAGTTTCTTTCTTCCTTTAATCAGCGAATCGGAAATCGCTCTGAGTATAAACCAACGCATTGGCTACTACATTTCGTGGAACGCTGGTCCGTTGGCGAACTCACGCCCCTACCGTAGAGTCATTGGAATAGAAGGCGGGCATGCTCTCGGCTTTCACATCAATCAGGATCGCACTTTTATGGCGTTTGACCCCAATTATGGCGAGTTTAGCTGCGCCACCGCTGATGATCTCATCAAGCACTTTGCACGCTGGTATTCGCTGTATTCAAAGGATACTGCGATTGCAAGTTATGGCTGCATGAAAATCTACGAAAACCAGTTTGAATTTATGGCCAGAGACTTAATGGGAATGAGCAACTAATCCCAATATACTTAACTAATGTTCTGCTTAGGCTTGGGCTCAATTTTTGTCTCAAAAATAACCATGAACTTTGACAATGGACTTAACCAGACATAAATGTTGAAGAAGTAATTAAGCCGGGACTCTTATGAATATGAATTCTAAACCTATCAATTTTGTAGTCTGAGAGTGCTAAAAAAGCGATCAGATGGATCGTACGGATCAACCAGGAATTGCATTCGAATTGTATACCCAGATTTAAAAGTTTAAAACCAAGATTTGATTAATTTTAGTGCATGGCATGGTGAGTATGGGCTTGCCTCGAAAATCGGGCTGGCTCACCCTTCCTTGAGAAAATGCCAGAGATCATTATTCGGCCAAAAGGTTGGCCACAGCCCTGAGGTGAATCCAACTCCGTCTGGACGTTTGTTTATGTATAGATTATAACGGATTTGCATGATGACCCATTGAAGGAGCTGGAATGAGCGGCAGCAGCTATAATCTGACACACCTTAAACTGTTGGAAGCCGAGAGCATACATATCATACGCGAAGTCGCGGCCGAGTTTGAGCGTCCTGTAATGCTCTACTCGATCGGCAAAGATTCGGCAGTCATGCTGCGGTTGGCGCAGAAGGCATTTCACCCAGGCCGGTTGCCGTTTTCACTGATGCATGTGGACACAACTTGGAAGTTTCGGGCAATGATAGAGTTTCGCGACCAATATTGTCGGGAACTAGGTGTTGATCTCAAGATCTGGACTAATCCTGAAGGGCTGGCCCAGGGCATTAATCCTTTTGATCATGGCTCAAAAAAGCATACGGATATTATGAAGACAGTGGCCCTGAAGCAGGCCCTGAATCATTATCAATTCGATGCAGCCTTCGGCGGAGCCCGGCGTGACGAAGAAAAAAGCCGTGCCAAAGAAAGGGTTTACAGCTTTCGTGACCGCCTTCACCAGTGGGATCCGAAGAACCAGCGGCCAGAACTCTGGAATATTTACAATAGTAAGGTGAACAAGGGCGAGAGTATCAGGGCTTTTCCACTTTCAAACTGGACAGAGCTTGATGTCTGGCAATATATTCATCTCGAGAACATTCCCATAGTTCCTCTCTATTTTGCCGACATGAGGCCTGTGGTTGAGCGTGATGGCACGCTGATTATGGTTGATGACGAACGAATGCGGCTTCGGCCCGGTGAAGTGCCGATGATGAAGCGGGTGCGATTCCGCACCCTTGGGTGTTATCCGCTGACAGGGGCGATCGAAAGCACGGCGACGACCCTCCCTGAAATTATTGAAGAAATGATACTTGCAACAAATTCTGAGCGTCAGGGACGCGTGATCGACCACGACGAAGCCGGTTCGATGGAGCAGAAGAAACGCGAGGGGTATTTCTGACGATGCAAGCCATAGACCTTGGCCAGGAAGATATTCACACCTACCTTGAGCGGCACCAGCGAAAGGAACTTCTCAGATTCCTTACCTGTGGTAGCGTGGACGATGGCAAAAGCACCCTGATCGGGCGGTTGCTGCACGACACCAAGATGATCTATGAAGACCAGCTTGCCGCCGTGAAGCGTGACAGTGAGAAAGTCGGTACAACAGGTGCGGGCGAAATTGATCTGGCTCTTCTGACCGATGGCCTGAAGGCGGAACGCGAGCAGGGCATTACCATTGATGTAGCCTATCGCTACTTCTCAACCGACAAGCGTAAGTTTATTATCGCCGATACGCCTGGCCATGAGCAGTATACCAGGAACATGGCAACAGGAGCATCTACATGCCAGCTTGCTATTATCCTGATTGACGCGCGTCATGGGGTGATGACCCAGACCAAACGACATTCATTTATTGTTTCGTTGCTGGGTATCAAGCACATTGTCGTAGCCATTAACAAGATGGACCTGGTGAGCTATTCCAGCGATGTTTTTGAGAAAATCAAGCAGGATTACACCGATTTTGTGGCTAAACTTGAGCTTCGCGACATCATGTTCATCCCCATGTCGGCTCTGAAAGGTGACAATGTTGCTTCGCGAAGCGATGTCATGCCCTGGTATTCAGGTCCGCCACTGCTTGATCATCTTGAAACAGTACATATTGCCAGCGATCGCAACCTGACTGACATGCGATTCCCGGTTCAATATGTAATCCGCCCGAACCTTGATTTTCGAGGATTTGCTGGTACTGTAGCCTCTGGCGTGGTACGCCGGGGCGACCAAGTTATGGTTCTGCCATCAGGCAAATGCAGCCGGGTGAAATCTATTGTTACGTATGACGGAGACCTGGAAGAAGCGTTTGCGCCACAGGCGGTGACTTTAACACTGGAAGATGAGGTGGACATAAGCCGGGGCGACATGCTGGTGCAACCTGACAATTTGCCGCCAGTGAGCAGCGAGCTTGAGGCCATGGTTGTGTGGATGACTGAGCAGCCCCTTGTGCCAGGGCGAACCTATACCTTAAAGCAGACGACAAGGCAAATGACGGCCGAAGTCACGGCTTTTCGATATGGGGTGGATGTTAACACGCTAGAACATCGGCCGGCATCACGCCTGGAGCTGAATGAGGTCGGCCATGTGCAGCTAGCTCTGACTCAGCCGTTGGCTTGCGACCCATATAGACTGAATATAGCAACAGGTTCGTTTATTCTGATTGACAGGCTGACAAATAACACTGTTGGTGCGGGCATGATTCTTGAAACTGGCGGTAGCCGGGGAATCGGCGATAGCTGGTCAGCCCAGCCCACCGTACGTTTGAAGTTGCGTGAAAGCCAGGTGCCGCCTGCGGATCGGGAAAAACGATTTGGCCAGGTACCGGCAACAGTGCTTCTTGTGGGCCTGACCGGCAGCGGAAAGAGCCGGATTGCCTATGAGCTGGAGCGACACTTATGGGAACAGGGCCGTGCTGTGACGGTGCTTTATGGCCAGAATATGCGTCAGGGGCTGAACCGTGACCTGGGATTCTCGGCCGATGACCGGTCAGAAAACCTTCGAAGGTCGGCCGAAGTCGCAAGGCTGATGAACGATGCCGGGTTGATCACCATCGCAGCATTTGTTGCTCCGCATGAAGACGTTCGTGAAAAGGCAAAGGCTCTTATTGGGCGAGACCGGGTGCTTGAAGTTTATTGTACGGCACCGATGGAAGTGATGCGATCGCGCGACCAGAGCGGTGCCTATCGCCTGGCTGACGAAGGCAAGATTGCCCGGATGCCAGGCGTGAGTGCCGAATTTGAAGAGCCAAAATCGCCCGACCTGCGACTGGAAACCGGCAAACTGGATGTGAAGGAATGCGTGCGGCAAATCATTGAACTAATGAAATCGCGGGGTTTTCTTGGCAACTGATTTCAAAATTCTGACGAGCCGTGGAGAAAATTTCGCGGCTTTTCTTCGTCTTATTTAGCTCATCTAAACCCTGGCCATTTATGAATTCACAGAGAGTTAGAGAATGTTTTGAAATTGCCGGGTTCTATCCATCAGTGATTTTTTTCGTCAGACTCTTCTAAAAGCCGGTATAGCTTGTCTGATTGCGGCCATTTTTTTTTATGTAATTTTTCTTTGAGCTGTTATTGACGTCTGGTGTTATTTAATTAATCAAGGATAGTGTGGCCATATTTCCAAAAGTCTTAGGAAGTTTTTCAATATCTGCATCATGATGCCAGTCTTACCTGGACATATTTATTTTATGCTCTGTAATTGCTTCCCTGCTTATAAAATCATTCTAATTGTATCCGTCCGGTGAAACACATCTTCCAGGGTGTGGTAATTTGAGTTTTCGCAGTTCACAACTCAAATTCACTTCCCTGGGAGGCACGCTTGGCCAATCACACAATCCCTCGTCATC
>JBEITT010000017.1:0-65947 GCA_040374745.1 Planctomycetaceae bacterium
ACATCAACGGATTGAAAGTTTGATGCTTGGCTAATGATATCACGAATATCACTACAAATATCATTTACGGTAGGAAAATTCAATTTGTAAGTTGAAATAGCCTCAGAATCTATATCGTTTGCCCAAATGGTTTTTATGTTTTCGGATTCAAACCCTAAACAAAATCCACCAATTCCACAGAAAAGTGCACCTGCTGTATAATTCATCAATAGGAACCTTCATTAAAGGTCAATAGAGAAAATGAATCTGCACACTAATACATGTTAATTGCTTACAATTTAGAAGATAGAGTACGTACTGCATTCTCACAGACCTTTGACTTAAGTTCACTCATAATAGAATATTATCATCTTAGTCAAAACAAATCAATATTAACTCTGTAACATCAGAAATTAAAGAAAGTTAAGATTATAACTACTAGTAAAAATTACCTATCCAAAAAAACTGGATTTTTGATGTAAAGTAAGTTGATTTTACTGAAATGAAATATCAAAAAAAGCTACAAGCGAATCATTCTTAATTATACGAAAATTCTCTTCCTGCTGACATCAACTTATTGATGATGCGAGCTTCGGTTTGTTTTCAGCCGGAAATGAATTTCGGCAACACCAAGAAACCCAAACCAGACAACCCTGTCGGGCCTCGGGGCCGAAGGGCATGAGGCTCGGCAGGAGATGAACGCAAGCAAAAAACCCGCTCATTCCCAGTCATCCGGGCATCGCGCCTTGAAGCGGTTGATTCAGGCAATGCCGACATGACCCCGGCCGCCGCTGCGCTGGCCCGGGGTTACAAGTCCGTTGTCGGGGCGGCCTCGGCAACGGTTGCGATGGGCTCGGTCGGTTGTGGTGAGCTGATCGGTGTCGGCAGATGTGCCACACCGTTCACGAAATGGAGGCCACGCTTTTTTTCACGCCTCTTGATATCGTGAAAAATGGCATGCAGGTCGTAATTGAAGCGGGCCGCGTGGGCATCGCGAATGGTTCGTACTTCGTCAACCACTGGATCGTTCATGGCCTTGACTCCAAAAGTTCCTCGGGCGTGCAGATAATCGGGGCCCTGAGCCCACTGGCCACGCAAACCGATTCAATGACAGGCCGCATGGTGGCGTTAGCCAAGTGCCGGCAGTTCCACGTCAATAGGTAAGGAATCGCTTTGCTGGCCGCAATCGCAATATGCAGTGCATCGGCGGCAGCTTTGCCCGGCAGCGCTCCCGCTCGGAGCAGATCTTCCGCCAATCCCAGGGCTTCGGCAGTTGTCTCAATCACCAGCATGGGCTGCAAAATGAGCAAACGTTCACGGGCGGCCAGTTCATCTCCGGCCGCTGCCTCATCTAGAACAAGTTCCGAGATGCATAGCTCGAAGTCTGATCGACGGTTATGCCACCAATCGTGAGTGATCTGCTGATGAGCCGCCATGATGAGGTCGCGACTGGGCCGGGCTGTCAAATAGCTCACGATCGTCGTTTCAACGTAAACACGCGCTGGCATGGCCATTTTCTGCCTCAATTCAAATCATAACTTATTTTACGCGTAACATGCCTTGTGGAAAATAGGGGACAGGCACAATCGCTGCGCTGGGTGAGAGTGTTGCCATTTTCAGGGCATGACCCGGCCCGAATGGCCCTTTGAACCGATCAAAAAACCGGCACGGCGAAGAAACCCAAACCAGACAACCCTGTCGGGGCTCGGGGCCGAAGGGCATGAGGCTCGGCAGGAGATGAACGCAAGCAAAAAACCCGCTCATTCCCAGTCATCCGGGCATCGCGCCTTGAAGCGGTTGATTCAGGCGATCCCGACATGACCCCGGCCGCCGCTGCGCTGGCCCGGGGTTACAAGTCCGTTGCCGGGGCGGCCTCGGCAACGGTTGCGATGGGCTCGGACAGTTGTTAATGATGTGTGTTTGCTGAATTATTAACGAAAAATCGCACCTGTGGACTCTCGTCCACGGCGCGATTTGATTTGGCGAATTCGTGCGGATCTGTTTTGAATCGCGCTGTGGCAAGTCATTTCCCGAAGAACGGGAAGAGCCGGCGGATTTCATCGGGGCGGGGCTGGCGGCCATATTCGCAGATTTCAAAGGCTTCAGCAAATTGGGCCTTGCGCCCGGCGTCCTCGCCATAGAGCTTCACCAGCGTGTCGCGGAAGAGGTCGGCTTCTGACTTGCTGCGGGCCATCCAGCGGTCGCGCAGCCACTTGCGGCGTCCTTCGGGGTCGGTGGCCGGCGGGGCGGCTTCCATCTGTTCCTTGCTGCCCAGGGCTCCGCCTTCGAATGTCTGCGATTCAAGGGCCAGCAGGGCGTCAACTTTCTGCTCGAAGACGTCGTCGATTGCCACGGCGATGTCGGCCTTGAAGGGATAGGGCTTCTGAAAGCGGTCGCTGGAATAGAGGAAGACGGGGTTCGACTTCAGGGGCGGCGTGTCGGGGCAGAAATGGGGCACCTGCACCATATAGGCAGCGTCCTGAACCAGCACGCCCACATAGCGGTGGTCAGGGTGATAATCCCAGGGGCGGTGGGCAATGACGATGTCGGCGTTCCACTGGCGGATGAGCCGGGTGATCTTGCGGCGGTTTTCCAGCGTCGGTTCCAGCTCGCCGTCGTGAATGTCAAGCACTTCGCTGGTCACGCCCAGGCGTTTGGCCACCAGGGCTGATTCGGCGGTGCGCCTTTTGGCCAGCGGGCCGCCCGCCATGGCCCAGTGGCCGATGTCGCCATTGGTCACGGAAACCAGCTTCACGCGGTGCCCTGCCTTGGCCCAGAGGGCCGCCACGCCGCCGCTTTTATACTCGGCATCGTCGGGATGAGCCCCAAAGCAGATGATATTCAGCTTGCGGTCGGTGCCGGTGGACTGGGCCAGCAGGGGCGAAGCCAGTGACAATAGCCAGACAAGGGCCAGGGCGATGAGAGATTTGGCAGAAAAACGAGTCATTTATGGAATCTCGAGTATGAGAGGGAGTGACGAAAGGTTGGTCGTTCATGCAAATGTAACAAAACTGTTCGGTACTTGCGAAAGCCGATCTGTCAGAATGTCCAGGATATTTTGTTTAGGGGTAAAAATAAAAAAGGCCAGTGGAGAACCACTGGCCTTGCAGAAGAATAAATCTGAGTCTGTCTCAGGAAGATTTACGGGCCATCCGGCGACGATAAGCCAGGCCAGCCAGACCAAGACCCATCAGAACATAGCTTGATGGTTCGGGCACAAGATTGGCTGTTGTGCTGAACGAATCAAGACCAATCAGATTGGCACGAATGGAGGTGTCCTGAATGAAGTAGCGGAAACCGATACGGCCCTGAAAATTGCTGACAGGAATGTTGTAGGTGTACTGAGTCCAGGTGATGGGGTATCCATCAGGGCCCGTGCTCGTCAGCGTGGTTTGGGCATAGGTAGGATTGATGTCGCCCAGCGGGGTGATGAAATCACCAACTGCATTGGCGGAGGTGCCGACATTGGTGCTTGAACCGTTGGTGCTGAGCAGAACCTGCATGCGGTCAGGATAGGGTGAAGGCGTGTTTGGCGAAGAAGAATTTGCGCCGGCAGTGCGGGTCCAGAAGGAAACCGTGTCGCCTGCTCCGAACTGAAGAGTTGGGGTCAGGAACCAGTTGCTGATCACCGTGCCTGCAGATGAGGCGGATGAGGAACCATAGTTTGCCCAGACGTAAGAGCCAGGTGTACCGGCCTGTGCGTTGAAGCCGTTGACTGGAACAAGGGAGGTGCCAGTAATGTTCCAGACAAAATTAAGATCAGCGGAATCGCTGTTGTTCTGGATGAACCAGTTTTGATTTGGGTTAGAGCTGAAAATCAGATTGTTTTGAAAGTCAGCCGTGGTGGTGAACTCAAATCCCTGGTTGTAACCAGCCAGTGCCGAGCCCGTTCCAAAAGCACTTACAATACCTGCCAGCACTGCCAATGCAACTGATGTTTTCAGCATGTTTCTAAGGGACCGATTGATCATCTCGTCTACCTCTTCAGAGAACCGACCTTGTTATTGTTATATGATCGTCTATATCAGGCATCATGTCTTGAACGTTTGATTACAAAGTTTTCTCATAATGTGACTGTTCCTGCAATAACTTTTTGTCATTTTCTTACTCATACGACCAGTTTGGGTGGAAAATATCGACATCGTGCCTTTTAATACATTCTTTTCTATTAATAAAAGTTTGGTTTTGTATCAAAAACCGGGAATGTGCTGAAGTGTGTAAGTCTTATCTAACAATGGTCTTGTGTGATTCTATTGCAATTTGCTTTACGGGTTTGTCAAGTTTGGTGTTGTTTTGAAAAGCAATTGGTTTGTTTGATTGACGATTGATGAATAAAAACAACATGATTTCAGGTTTGGGTGATAACGATTGAAACGGATTTGTTAAAAGTGTGGCCTGTGATTTCGGATGTAACGAGAATTGTCTTGAAATTCATGACAGGAAACGAGCCGGCGATGCAAGCTGATATGGTGTCAGAGTGCAGCCGATGGGCGACAAGCGGGTTATTGAGCGTCTTATTTTTGTCGGAGTGAGCGAACAGAACGTTTAGAAAACAGCGTCGGAATCAGCACCGTTACCGTAGTAGGGCTGATCGCCGCCGGCTTTGCCCGAGAATCGTTCGTCGCTGCTTGAGAGAGACTCGAACCGCATGATATTGCGGAGGAAGGTGAGTTTCACGGTGCCGGTGGCACCCGAGCGGTTTTTAGCGATGATGACTTCGGCAACACCGGGCGAATCGTTGGGGTCGTAGTAGTCGGGTCGGTGGAGCAGCAGGATGATGTCGGCGTCTTGTTCAATGGCGCCTGATTCGCGAAGGTCGGCCATACGAGGCCGGCGGTCTTCGCGTGTTTCAACGCCTCGATTGAGCTGTGAGAGGGCGATGACCGGCACGGAGAGTTCACGGGCGAGGGTTTTCAGACGGCGGCTGACTTTGGCGATATGTTCCTGCCGGCTCTCGCGGGAGTCTTCCTGCTCAATGAGCTGGATGTAGTCGATGAGGATCAGGCCGCATTTTTCTTTGCTGAGGATACGTCGCGAGGTGGCGGCAATTTGAACGACTGAACGTGAGGGCGAATCGTCGATAAAAACAGGTGCAGAGCGAAGCACTTCGTAGGCCTCGCCGATTTTGGCCATTTCCTTGGTGCCCAGGTGGTGGCCTGTGCGCAGCTTGTGGCCTTCAACGCGGCCGCGTGCGGCCAGGAGTCGTTCGCCGAGTTCGTTCTGGCCCATTTCGAGGCTGAAAAAGAGCACTGGCATGCCGAGATTGATGGCGACATGGTCGAGAATATTCAGTGCAAATGCGGTTTTGCCCATCGAGGGGCGTGCGGCCAGAATGATGAGTTGCGAGCCCTGAAAACCGCCAGTCATTTCATCAAGATCAGCATAGCCGGCCCCGACACCGGTAACAGGCATGCGGTTTTCAGATCGCTGGGCCACGCGGTCCATGGTTGAGGTGATAACGTCTCGCAGTTCGACCGTCTGGCCGGCCGACTGGGTGTGCGAGATTTCGAAGATGCTGGTTTCGGCAAGTTCGATCAGTTCTTTGGCGATGTGGTTATTGGAATAGGATTCGTTGAGGATCTCGGAGGCTGCGCTGATGAGGCTTCGGATAATGGCTTTTTCGCGGACGATCTGGGCATAGTATTTGGCATTGGCGGCATGGGCCACGCTTTCAGCGATGGTCATGAGGGCGTCGTCGCCGCCGATTTTCTCCATGAGGTTTTTCTGCGAGAGCAGTTCAGCCAGCGTAATCAGGTCGATTGGCTCGGTGGAGTCGTACATGTGCCGCATGGTGCTGAACAGGACCTGATGCGACTCGCGATAAAAATCTTCAGGCTTGACCAGGGTGACAACGTCGTGCATGACCGTGTTGTCCATGAGGATGCTGGCCAGGAGCCCCTGCTCGGCTTCAAGGTTGTAGGGAGGCATTCTCTCAGCGACAGACATGGGCGACGAATCCTTGTTCCCGGAAGAAGATTTCTGATGGATAGATTAACAAAAAAATGGGGACGGTGCCTGGAACAAAAAAAGGGGGGACCGGCAGCATTGACCGGTACCCCCCTGAAGTGAATCGATGCTCACTCGGTGTGGGCGGGAACGACCCAGAGATTGATTTCGGTTTCAATATCCATGCCGAGGGCCAGCTTGATGGTGTATTGGCCGAGTTCCTTCAGCGGGCCGTCGATGCGGACCATTTCTTCGCTGATATTGAAATTGGCCGAACGCAGAACCGTGGCGATCTGGTCGGAATTGACCGAACCGTAGAGATAGCCTTCGGGGTTGGCATTGGCTTCTATGGTGATCGACTTCTGGTTAAGCTGGGCGGCCAGGCTCGACAGTTCACTGCGGCGGGCGGCTTCCATTTCGCGAGCGCGTCGCTTGTGCTGTTCGACAATACGCAGGTTGTGAGGTGTGGCGAAGATGGCCAGACCCTGTGGCACCAGGTAATTCCGGGCGAAACCTGGACGAACCTTGACAACTTCGCCCGTCTTGCCGACATAGGGAACATTCTGCAGAAGGATCAGCGTCTGCTGGCCGTCTTTGGCACGCAGGGGGTGATTTCTGCGGCGTTCAACACCCGGCTGACGTGGCTTGGCGGGTGCTTTTGCTGCTCCTGACTTCGACTTTGAAGTGCTGGTAGCCATTTTCTTAAAACTCCTCGACTCGAATCTGTGTGAACTGGTTTGGTGTCGTGCCCGGGTGTCGCAAGGCGTGCGGGCGGTCAAAAATTATGGATACGTCAGAAAGGGATGATGTCGTCTTCCATCGGTGCATCAGGCGGGCCTGAGTCGTAAGAAGACGAGGCCGGCCGACGCGGAGACGGTGCATTGTTGCCGGCAGGCCGACGCTGGGAAGCCCCGCCACTGGAAGGACCGGCAGAGTTGTAGCCCGATTCGTCGGAATAAGACTGGGCGGGCGGAGGATTGCCATCGTCTTTCCGCTCAAGAAACTGGACGCGTTCGGCTTCGACCTTGATTTTGGAGCGTTTTTCGCCTTCGCGAGTCTCCCAGGTCTCTTCCTTCAGATAGCCTTCGACGTGAACAGCCCTTCCCTTGCGCAGGTACTGACAGCAGTTTTCAGCCTGCCTGTTCCAGACCGTGACAACGATGTAGAGGGTCTCCTCGCGGTTCTCACCCTCACGTGTCGCATATTTGCGGCTGGTAGCCAGCTTCAGATCAGCGACCGGCGTTCCGTTAGGGGTGTAACGAAGCTCAGGGTCGTGAGTCAGTCGCCCAATCAGGAAAACCTTATTCAAGTCAGCCATCTGAATCGTCTCCGCTGCCAGGGGCCCTCAGGCATTGTTCAGGCCAGATTCAACCCCCGGGGATGGATCATTCTTCGTCGCGTCGGCGACGACGCGGACGATGGTCTTCGTAATCTTCTTCAGCCCGTTCATCTTCAACCGATGGTGTGGAGTTCATCGCGGCCTGGATCAGCGGTTCGACCAGCTTGGCAGGAACCTTCAGGATCATTTCGCGAAGAATCAGTTCGTTTAGGCGGCAGTCGTGATTGATGGCAGGCAGGGCCAGCGAATCAACCTTAAAATATGTCAAAAGATAAGTGCCCTTGCGGTGGCCATCCACAGCATAGGCCAGCTTGCGTTCGTCCCATTGCCGTGTGGCCACGATTTCGGCCTTCTGGCGGGTCAGAATTTCGTGAACCTGGGCTACTGATTCATCCCAGTTGGCCGAGGCCCTGGTGCTATCCAGGAGAAACATTGCTTCGTAAGTCTGAACGGACAAGGATCGAACCTCCAAAACCGGCCGCCACAATCCCAGTCTGGCGATAACCATTATCGACAGCGTCAGGAAGCGACCAGGTTATTTATTTTGCTGCCACGAACGAATTATCCTACCACAGGTTATCGCAAATTGTACCGGCTGTTCCCAAAATTTTCATTTCAGTTGTTCCGGTTCTCGGACGCCGCCGCATTGAACCGGTTCATGGCCTGGTCAATTCCCGACGACACCCACACACCCACCGCCTGCAGGGCACTCAGCATGGCCGAGTCAATGACTGGCCGTTCACTCGGGCGAAACCGGGAGAGGACAAAATCGGCGGCGTCAATCACCCCCCGATCACCTATACCCACCCGTAATCGCGGGAACTGATCGGTTCCCAACGCCCTGGCAATATCCCGCAGGCCTTTCTGCCCGCCATCACTGCCACCAGCCCGAAGGCGAAGACGGCCCAGCGGCAGACTCAGGTCATCACACACTACCAGAATTTCAGAAACCGGCACCTTGTAAAATCCGGCAAGGGCACCCACGGCCCGACCACTCAGATTCATGAAGGTTTGCGGTTTGACCAGCAGTACCCGCCGGAAATCAATCTCGATCTCGGCAATCTCTGCTTCGAACTTCTGGTTAAAGCGATTGTCAGGCCGACACAGGGCCAGCCTGTCGATCACTTCAAAACCGATATTGTGCCGGGTGCCGTCATATTTGGAGCCCGGGTTGCCAAGCCCCACCACAACTTTGAAATTTGACACCTGACACGCCTCGCGACGGATGGGCCTGAATCGGCGACTGCCTCTTCAGGCCGCCACCAGATCACTCTTCGGTCTTCTTTTCCGGACGGGTGATACGCTCGGGCTCGGTCGGGGACGCTTCGCCTGAAGCCTCGACAGCACCCATCGGTCGTACCAGGTGCACCACCACTTCGTCGGCCGGTGTCAGGGCTTTCACACCCTGTGGCAGAGTCAGTTCCTTCACGTGGATCGACTGACCCATGTGCAGGTTGCTCACGTCAACACGGATGGAATCCGGCAGAAGATCCGTCCGGCAACGCACCTTGATCGAGTGGTGAGTCACTTCCAGCACGCCACCTTCATGGGTGCCGGGCGCTTCACCCCGAATATCCAGACGAACGTCGCTGTCAACCTCTTCCGTCAGGTCAGCACGGAAAAAGTCGATGTGAATGACTTCGCTGGAAAGGTGGTTCCACTGAAGTTCCTTGACAAGAACGGTTTCCGTCTTGCCGTTTATTTCAAGGCCAAGCACGTGCGAACCACGCTTCAGGATGCCGGCGACATCTTCAGTCGTGAGCGAAACCGGCTGGGGAGCCTGCTTGTGACCGTAAATGACGGCAGGAACGCGGCCCTGCTTGCGCAGATGACGGCAAACCTTTGATCCTGTGCCCTTGTTCTTGGCGGTATCCCTTGCCTGGGCCGGGACATTGACAATCGTACTCATGAGTTCAAAATTCTCTTTGACTATTCCAACGATATATGACTCGCACGCATTTCGTCTCATGCGTGAAAGTAATGATGGGCCGATATATCAGATCCCGTTCGAATCAGGATCCAGTGCCGAAGGTTCGGCTTCGTTGACGCGTCCGACCCGCCTCACATCACACAGGGGTGGTGAGGTCAATCCGGAAAAGGTTACTCAAAATTTCATCGATTTTCAAGATCATCGGCTTGATTTTATTTTGAGTTTCATGCCCCGCCCTGAATAATCCATCCTCCTGCAACGTTTTGGAGTTTCGCTGAATCGCCTGCCTGTGGCTCAAGGCAAAGTTGCCCAAAACGTGCCGGAATCGGCGAAGCCACTCCCGGCCGAAACAACCGGAGAAGGCTCGCCAGCGAGGTCAGTAATAAAGGCCCCGGCCGCACCATCAGCCGATGGCCATCCACTGCATAAACTTCCAGATTGTATTGTTTTATCAACTTTAATACGGGGTGATCCGCAGGCAACAGACCCAGTTCGCTCAGTGTGCGATCTACTGTAAAGCCGCAGAGGCCCAGCACCACGGCATCAGCACCTGAAAGAATTGACTCAAGTTGATCAATTGCAATGACTTCCGACAGTTTTCCAGAGCTGCCTGTAAGTTCGTCAAGATTTGCCAGCCGGAAGAGATCGGGGTTCCAGTGACCACTGCCCATGGCAGGGTCGAGCCATTCAAGATGAGCGATCTTAAGATTAGGTAATTTATGACTTTGGGAGATATGAAAAAGGGCCGAGAGGGCCTGGGCTTCGATCGGGCGGTCAAGCAGTTGGCCGAGGTCATGAAACATTTGCACAACGCCGGCCAGGTCGAGCGGATTGACGGAAAAGACCTGAGGATTGCCTGGCAGATTCTGGGCGGCGGAAACGACTGTCTGTTCGCTGATGGCGCAGACATCGCACTGAGACTGGGTGAGGATCAGGTCTGGACGCAGGGCGGCAAGGGCATCCGTATTAATCTCGTAAAGATCGGTGCCAGAGTGACTTCGGACCTGGTTGTCGATCTCGCGTGAGGGAAGTGAGTCGTCAAACCTGCAGCGGGTGAGACGTGGCAGGCCGGGCCAGCCATCGGGCAGGTCGCATTCGTGACTGATGCCGCAGAGTCGGTCGCCAAGCGAGAGTGCAAAAAGAGTGTCGGTCAGGCCGGGCAGCAGGCTGACGATGCGCGAAAAATTGGCCATGGGTGATGCCTGGTCGGTCAATCGACCGGCTTGAGGTCCATGCGGGGGCCGACGGTGGAGAGAGCCATGGGGCGAAGCGGGTATTGCTCGATGAGCTCGCGAACCTGCTCGACCGTCACCTTGTTGAATGCTGCAATCTCTTCATCAAGAGAGACATAGCGGCCCAGATAGCCATAGCAGCTGCCCAGTGGCAGCAGTCGGCCCATGGGTCGTTCGGCTCGGATCACCGCCCGGGCCAGCGATTTGTTTCGTGCCCGGTTGATTTCTTCGATGGTCAGGCCTTTGTCACGCAGTTTGTGCAGCACGTGTGAAACGCGGTCGAGATTGGCTTCGGCGTTTTCGGGATCGCAGCCCATGAACAGCATGAATGCCCCGGCGTGGTTGTATTCCTGATAGCCGAAGTCGCACATTTCGGCATGGCCCGGGTGCACCAGTTCCCAGTAGAGACGCGAACCAGAGGCGTCGCCCAGGGCAGTGGCCAGCACGCCGGCAGCGTGGCGCAGGGGATCTTCAAAGGCGGGTGCTTCGGCCATCAGCACCATCATCTGCTGCATGTCGTCGGGGCGATGAATCTGGCGAAAACCGCCATAACCTGCGGCCCGCATGGTGGTTCTGTCGGCCTGGCCCCTACCCTTCCAGTGGCCGCAGTGCTGGTCGGCCATTTTCAGGATGTCATCCCAGTGGCCCTTGCCGGCAAAGGCCAGAACAATATTGCCGGGGGCATAGCGGCGGTCGAAATAATCGTGCATCCGGCCGACTTCCATGGCGGTGATGGATTCAACGGTGCCCAGCACGCTCTGGCCCAGCGGGTGCTTGCCGAAGTGCACTTCCTTGGCGGCTTCATAGGCGACCATCAGCGGGTTATCGTCGTACATCTTGATTTCTTCGACGATGACCTGTTTTTCGGTGTCGAAGTCTTCAGCCCGGAGGCTGGGGCGCATGATGTCGGAGAGAACGTCGAACGCTGCCGGCATGTATTCAGGCAGGGCGGTGACATGGTAGATCGTGTCTTCTTCGCTCGTCATGGCGTTATGCCTGGCCCCGACGCGATCAAGGTCGCGATTCACGGCCAGGGCATCGCGGCGGTCGGTTCCCTTGAAGAGCATGTGCTCAAGAAAGTGTGACAGGCCGCTCTCCTCGCCTGACTCATCGCGGGACCCGGTGCGAACAAAAAAACCGGCGCTGAGCGAATGAGCCTGCGTGTTAAGTTCTGCCACAATCTTGATGCCGTTTGCCAGAACCGACTCGTGAAATTGCATGATGCGTAATGATTCTCAGGGCTTATGATTCAGGGAATTGAGGGTTGTCTGCCGGACTCAGGCGACGGCGGGCGTGATGTCAATGAATGAACCATCAGCCTGAACATCGGCCGGATCTTCCTTGATACGAATGCCCGACAAGGCAAGTGCGGCCACCAGCGAGACCAAGGCGGCAAGAATGACCGCCATGCCGACCCCGGCCATGACCGTGGCAACGAAGGTGAGCAGTAGTTTGCGTGTCAGATCGACAACACCGAGCAAAAATTTTTTCACGGCGGCGAGAAGTGATTCAATCAGTTGCATGGTTCAGAGACTCCCGATCAGATTTTCTCATCAAGTGCAGCGGAAGGCGTGATGGTCACCTGATTTTCAGCGGTTTCGGGCCGAGAGTCAGGACGGTCATCCGGTCCATATCAAAAGTGGATGTATAAGAGCTTACATCATGGCTGGAAAGGCTGTTGAGCGCCTGGCTGATTTCCGTCAGGGAACGCACGCGGCCCAGGTGGTAGAAGTCGGCGGCAAGCGAGGCCGACCGTGCCAGGCTTGATTCCTGCTGCATGACCAGCCCGCTGACAAGGCAGGCCTTCATCATCTCAAGCTCTTCCGCCTTGACACCCTGCTTCCTGATCTTGCCAAGTTCCTCCATGGTCACATCAAGTGTTTCCTGGGCACGGTCAGCACTGGTGCCGGCATAGATGACTGCGGCGGCCTGGCGGTAAAACGCCTCATAGCCGGCATAAACCGAGTAGCATAGCCCCCGCTTCTCTCTGACTTCCGTGAAAAGCCGGGCCGATGAATAGCCGCCCAGTATGGCCAGTGCCGCGCGGGCCTTGTAATAATCGGGCTGATTAATATCAACCGACGGGAAGGCCATGGTGATCTGGCATTGGTTGGTTTCTTTGGGCACATGTGTGACCGAACGGGCCGGCTGGCTGGCCGGGGGTATGGCCAGAGGCTTCTTTTCCCAGTCGCCGAATTCAGCGGCGACCTTGGCACGAAGGCTGTTGAAATCAAACGAGCCGGCGACGGCAAGAATGGCATTGTCAGGCTGAATCAGGCTGCGGTGAGCTTCGCGTATGTCGGCGATGGTCGTCGACTCGATACCCTTTTCGGTGCCACCGGCATGCCGACCCCAGACATCGCCGAAATAATGCTTCCGAAGGTGAGTCATGGCCAGTGTGGCCGGGTCGTCTTCAAGCCCCTGAAGAGCCTGCAGGGCCAGGGCCTGAATTGGCTCAAGCGATTCTTCGCCGAGATGAGGCCGGCGGATCATGTCGGCAAAAAGCTCGAGAGTCGGTTCCAGACTGGTGCCCAGCATTGCGGCCGAGACCGAGAGATGCGTGACGGACGCTGACTGCTGGTGGCTTACGCCAAGGGCATCAAGCTCTTCCAGTAACTCGGCCGAATCGCGACTGCCCGCGCCACGCGGCAACCATTCGGCAAGCATGGCCGACCGGCCCTGCCTTTTGGGCGGGTCGTGCACAGCCCCGGCGGGAATCATCAGGGTCATCGCCACCGAACGTACGGCTGGCATGGGTTCGGCGACAATCGTCAGGCCATTGGCCAGTCGCTCTATCTGAACAGTGGTTTCGGACACTTAGCAGAACCTCAGGGGAATGCCGGGCTATCTCAATTTCCCGGTTTTTGAATTCATATCATATAGTATAACAGATGCCAGCCCCCCGGCCTATCGATTCAATCTCATATTCATGTCCAAAGTCTTTCTCGCAGCTGGCCATTGATAAGCGGTGACTTTAGTTCTACTATTTATACAGGCACGGATTCGCTGCAGTTAAATTCGGAAAAAATAGGGCCAGCCACTCGTCCGAAGCGTTTAAGCACCTCGACCCAGATTTCGGGAACCTACGCATGAGATACCCGCACGGCCTGGCCCATCGGCGTCCCTTCCGGCCCGGTCTTCTGGCTTTTCTCGTTATTGTGTCGATCGTTGCTCCAGCATTTCGCCAATGCCCGGCACAGGCCTTTTACCAGGCCGGTGGCTCAAATGGGCAACCGGATGGTTTTTCACAGAATGTGGGCCTGCCAGGGCCAGTGATTCATGACCCCAATTTCGGCTCGCCCTTCTACAACCAGCCTTTTACCATGGGTGAAGTGCTGCGAAACCAGGGCCAATTACCGCCGATTCGCACAAAACCAGCCTATAACACAGCAAGCTGCCTGAGCCTTCCAGCACCGGTCAGCCAGCCTCTACCCACCCCCGGGCCGGGCTATCGTGGCAGCTGGATAAACTATAATCTCGGCACGCTGGGTATCGTTTCACCGGGCTGGGCCGGTTATCCGTTTTATCCTCCCTATTCATCTTTCGGTTACCCTTCGTGGGGCTATCTCTGCGGAACCTATCCAGCATGGGGTTATCCGGCATTCACCACGCCCTATGCTTTCGGCTATCCGGCTAGTGGCCTGCCCTATGGCTGGGTGCCATTCTGGGTTCAGCCCGTCAACCGCCTGCTGCCGAACTATGGGCTGATTTTTTCAATAAGCGAAATTGTCAGTCGCGGCAACGGCCGATTTGGCCCGATCCTGCCTGTGCGTGACTTGAGAAACCGGAACCAGAATAATGGCGGCATCGTTCTGCCAGGGGCCAACAACGCCCAGGCTAACCCCGCCGCCGGCCTTAATGCAGTGGCTCCCATAGCGATTCGCCCACCTGCCCCCATGCCGCAGGGGCCGGCTGATCCACTCAGGGCCAGTCTCGACAATCCTGTCGTCATGCCCGCGCAGGCTGCACCTGATGCTGCCGCAAATCAGGCCGACAGGGCCCTGCGCAAGGCGAACTTTGGAGTCGTGCAGGGAAGTCGTGACCGGCTGGGAATCCGGCGAGCTGAAGGCAGGTCAGCCGTCGCCGGGGGGAATTCCAAAAAAGTCGATGAGGATATTCACAGGCTTCTCCAGGGCGCTGACAGACTGGCCCGGAATGGGCTGATTAACGAGGCCCGAACCAGGTATCAAGCCCTGGCTGATCGTCTGCAGACGGCCCCTGAACCATGGTTTCGTCTGGCCCAGCTTGAAGTGATCGCCGGGCATCACCAGGCCGCTGCCCTGGCCTGGAGCAAAGCCAGTGAACTGGCTGGCCAGGCAAGCCCAGGCTATACGAAAAACCTGAAATGGTCAGATATTGCCGACCAGGCCACGCGGGACGAGGCCCTGCACCGACTTGATGAGTGGTCTGATGCCGGGGCACTGGCCGGGCTGCGGGCAACGATAAGCCCCGGCACGGTTTTAAGATAAGCAGTCGAACCCAGGGCTGAAACAAACAGGCGTCTGAGCCGTTGGCAATGGCAGCATAAGTGATGTGCTGCCATAGCTTTGTCATTGAAAAAGCAGATCGGTTTAACGCGATTGTAATGGCTCCAACCTATAAGCACTTAATATATTGCGAAAAACAACAATAAAAAGAATTTTTACTGGCTGTACAGATCTGGATACTGTTTAAAGAAAAAAAAGTATTTAAAATTTCATCTGTGGCATTGACAGACCGATTAGGGGAGTTATACTCCCAATACAGGGTGACTCCAAGGGGACGATGTGCCAGGGTAAGTCGTGGGGAGACGGCTTATCCTGGCCATCGTTTTTTCAGGCTTACGGGGGAGATGTTGAGGGGTGGTTCGGTGGCAGGGATTTCTGGAAAATGCGGCTGGAATAAGAAATTTTGCATTGGTATTAACGAAAATGAATGGAATCGTTAAACTCATGGTGTTGGTGTTCTTAAAACGGCTGAAACGAAAGCCTGCGGGAATATCGGGAAAAAAACCGAAAAATAATCTGATGATTTGTTGACACCGGTTCGATCAATTGATAATATTTCACACTCTGCATTGTGAGCAGTGTAATCGAAATGTCTGCTGCAAATTTTTATCAGGCTGCCGGTCAGAATACCTGGTAGGTTAACTGATAAATGACTATGGGACGCATAATCGCGAAACGGGGAAATGAGTAACGATCGCATCAGAATCAGAATGGAAGCCTACGACTCCAGTATCCTGGATCAATCTGCGCGGGAAATAGTGGAAACCGCCCGCCGGACGGAAGCCCAGGTACACGGGCCCATTCCTCTGCCGACCCGGATTGAGCGTTACACCGTTCTGCGCAGTCCACACATCGACAAGAAATCACGCGAACAATTCGAGATTCGCACCCACAAGCGTTTGATTGACATTATTCAGCCGACGAACAAAACGATCGACGCGTTGAACAAGCTCAGTCTGCCTGCTGGTGTTGACATCAAGATTAAAGCGAGTCAGTCAGGATCGTAATCAGAGGTCACCGCCTTGTCTGCGGTGATCTCTTTTTTTTGAACCGCATGAGTCCGAAACCTGCATCGGTAGATGTATGAAGTCGGCTCAACAGCTCTGAAAAGAACTGTGCGGAGCGGAAAACTCTTCAGTCCCCAGACGATCATGTCACCAATGGTGAATGACAGGATGATGAAGAGATCAAATTGATAAAGTCAATGCCTATCGTCGGAGGCAATGATTTTGGAGTGGTGAATATGAAACCCGGATTGCTGGGCCGAAAAGTCGGCATGACACAGATTTACGAGGCGGATGGAACAGCCGTTCCGGTGACAGTTCTGGAGTGTGGTCCGTGTACCATTCTGCAGCTCAGATCACAGGTTACTGACGGTTACAGTGCCATTCAGCTTGGTTTTGCGGACAAGCGTCGCAAGAGTGCCTCGGCAGCCGAGCGTGGCCATGCCAAGAAAGCTGAAGCCGAACCGAAAAAGTTCGTGCGTGAGATTCGTCAGAACTCGGCGGCTGATCTTGAAGGCCTGCTGGTCGGCAAGATTCTTACCGTTGAAGTCTTTGAAGGCATCACCAAGGTTGATGTCATCGGGACAAGCAAGGGACGTGGCTTTGCCGGCGTTATCAAACGTCACGGCTTCAAGGGTCTGCGTGCCAGCCACGGTGTTAAGCGAATGCACCGTCACCCTGGTTCAAGCGGCCCGTCGGCCGATCCTTCAAGAACCTTTCCGGGTGTTCGCAAGCCTGGTCATTATGGTGTGGCACGGGTCACTTCCAAGAACCTGAAGGTCGTCAAGATCGACGCCGAATCCAACCTGTTGCTGGTGCGTGGCGCAGTTGCCGGCCCCAACGGCGGATTTGTGATGGTTCGCCAGTCAGTCAAGTCGTGATCGGGCTAAGGACGAATCAACCAGTACAATCGTGAGTGATCGATCATGTTGAGTTTGCCAGTTTATAACACCAGTGGCGAAAAGATCGGCGAAGAGTCGATTGATCCTGCCCTGCTCGGCTCGGAAGTGAACAAGCAGTTACTGCACGATGTGGTTCTGATGTATCAGGCCAATCAGCGTGTAGGCACTGTGAATACCCGGGGCCGGGCTGATGTGGCAGGCAGCGGCAAAAAACTCTTCCGCCAGAAGGGAACGGGCAACGCCCGTGCCGGTTCCAAGCGTACCAACAAGCGGGTTGGTGGTGGTGTGGCCTTTGCCCGTCGGAACCGTGACTACAGTTACTCATTACCACGCAAGGCGATTCGCCTGGCCACACGTATGGCCATTCTCTCGAAGATTCAGGATCGCCAGATTCTGATTATCGACGGATTGACCACTGATAAACCTAAAACCAGTGTAGTTGCCAATGCTTTAGCCAGGCTGACGCGGCCTGACCGTGAAGCCGTGACTGCCGGCAGCAAGGCTGAGATTGCCAAAAACCAGCTATCGACAGCGACATTGCTTTTCGGCCTGCCTGAGCATGATCCGAACATGTTCAAGTCGGCCCGCAACATCGAGGGAGTGAAGGTCGCCCCTGTGGCTGATTTTAATGCTCTTGATATTCTGAAACAGCGTTATCTGGTTCTGACCCGCGAAGCATTCTTCAAGCTGCGGGATAGTGTAGAGAAACCCGTTACACGCCGCGTTCAGCCGGCAGTGGAGGTTTAATTCATGGTGACTCTCAGAAAACCTCCGGTTGAAGGTCGCAGTGGCCCTGTTCTTGAACCCTATCAGGTTCTGCTCAGACCTCTGATCACTGAAAAGGCGACATTCGCCGCCGAGCGTTACAATTCCTACACATTCCAGGTGAATACCCTGGCTACCAAGACCGAGATCAAGGAAGCGGTGGAAACACTCTTCAAGGTTGAAGTGGTGGCTGTGAGGACAATTAACCGTGGCGGTAAGGCCCGTCGTTATAAGAATCGGGTTGGCCGAACCAGTGGTTACAAGAAGGCCGTTGTCCAGCTCTCCAGCGAGCACCGGATTGACTTCTATTGATGCAAGTTCGCTGATTGCCGAACCAATCTCACATCAGGCAGGTAGATCATGGGTATCAGATATTATAAACCAACGAGTGCAGGACGCCGAAACGCCTCGGTTTCAGACTTCTCGGAACTGACCGACAAGAACAAGAAACCTGAGAAGAGCCTTGTCGTCCCGATGAAGAAGCGGGCCGGCCGTAACAACCAGGGTTTCATCACCGTTCGTTCGCGTGGTGGCGGTTCCCGGCGGAAGTATCGTCTGGTCGATTTCAAGCGGGTTGATTTCGATGGTGTACAGGGAACTGTCACACATATTGAATACGACCCAAACCGGACCGCTCGTATTGCCCTGGTGCAGTATGAGAACGGTCGCAAGAGTTATATACTGGCTCCTGAAGGTCTGGCAGCCGGTTCGATTGTTTCATCGGGCCCGAATGCCGAGCCAAAGATTGGCAATTGCCTGCCTTTGTCTAAGATCCCAACCGGTCTCCAGATTCACAATATTGAAATGGAACCTGGTACAGGCGGCAAGCTCTGTCGATCCGCCGGTTGTGCCGCGATCCTGACAGCCCGTGAAGGTGCCTGGGCACAGATTACGCTTCCCTCCGGGGAAGTGCGTCGTGTATCATCGGCCTGTCGGGCCACGATCGGCATTCTTGGTAATGCTGACCATATGAATATCAAGATTGGCAAGGCAGGTCGTGCCCGGAAAATGGGTATCAGACCGCATGTCCGTGGTGTGGCGATGAATCCGCACGACCATCCGATGGGTGGTGGTGAAGGGCGAACGTCGGGTGGTCGTCACCCGTGCAGCAAGACAGGTGTTCTGGCCAAGGGTGGTCGTACGCGACGTCGTCGCAAGCCATCCGATGCGATGATCGTGAAGCGTCGCCGGTCGGTTCGTTATGGCCAGTTGAAGATCTGATCACAGCGGTCTTTTTCAGGAGTCGGTAGATGGCAAGATCACTGAAGAAGGGGCCGTATGTTGATGAGCGGCTCTATGAGAAGGTTGAAAAGGCTGAGTCCTCAGGCAATCGTGAACCGATTAAGACCTGGGCTCGTGCCTGCACGATAGTGCCTGAGTTTGTTGGACGCAACTTCAACATTCACAATGGCCGAACATTCGTCAAACTTTATGTGACCGAAGACATGGTGGGTCACAAGCTGGGTGAATTTGCTCCGACCCGTACATTCAAGGGTCATGGTGGCAAGTCGGCCAAGGGCAAGAAGTGATTCCGGCGGAACAGTAATCAGGCGATAACACAATGACATACACAGCAAAACATCGCTTCGCCCGGATTTCATCCCGCAAGCTCAAGCCTGTGCTTGATCTGATTCGCGAGAAGTATGCGGATGATGCGCTGGATATCCTCAAGCACCTGCCGCATCGTGCGGCTCGCATGATTGAGAAAGTTCTACGCAGCGCCATGGCGAATGCGGAAGATCAGGGTGTGCGTGACCCCGGTTTCCTGGTGATCATCGACGCCCGCGGCGACGGTGGCCCCATGATGAAACGGATCATGACACGGAGCCGTGGCATGGCTTACACCATCCGTCGGCGTTACAGCCATATCACGATCGGTCTGCTGGACATTTCCGGCGGCTCTGATCTGGATTGACCCGAGAAGACACTGGGAGCATAGAGCATGGGTCAGAAAGTCAATCCGACTGGATACCGTATCGGCGTGATGGAAGACTGGCGAAGTCGCTGGTATGCCACCAAGCTGGAGTTCAAGGATCTTATCGGCGAAGATTTCAAAATCCGAAAATTCGTCAAGCAGTACTATGGCAACATACACCACCGCGACAAGTTCAAGGGCAAGAAGGAAGACGCTCCAGTTAATGCGGGCATTCCGAAAGTCGAGATTGAGCGAACGCGGGATGCTGTGAAGGTTATCATCTTCACGGCGCGTCCAGGCATTATCATTGGCCGCAAGGGTACTGAAGTTGAGAAACTTCAGGAAAAGCTGCAGACGCTGACCGGACGGCGAATTGAGATCAAGATCGAAGAAGTTACCCGGCCGGAGATCAACGCTCAGCTTATAAGCGAAGACATTGCCGAGCAGCTACAGAAGCGCGGCAGTTTTCGACGCACGATCAAGCGTGGTCTTGAAACCACGATGAGTGCCGGTGCCAAGGGTGTAAAAATTCTGTTATCCGGCCGCCTGGGCGGAGCGGAAATGAGTCGTAGCGAGCAGGGTGCTCTGGGCTCAATTCCTCTTTCCACACTGCGTGCCAAGATTGATTACGGTTTTGCCGAAGCCAAGACGCCGCAGGGTCATATCGGCGTGAAGGTATGGGTGAACCAGGGCGATTATCTCGAGAAGGACGATACCAATGCCAATGATGCCCAAGCGGGTCAAGTTTCGAAAAACCCAAAAAGGCCGCGTAAAAGGTAATGCCACCCGGGGCAATTATGTTGCCTTTGGTGATTATGGCCTGCAGGCGCTTGAGTCTGGCAAGATTTCAGCTCAGACAATAGAAGCCGGTCGAATCGTGGCGAGTCAGTCAGTTCGTGGTGGCGGTCGTCTTTATATCCGGGTGTTTCCTCACAAGAGCGTGACATCCATTCCTGCCGAGACCCGAATGGGTAAAGGTAAGGGTGAAGTGGAATATTGGGCCGCCATTGTGAAACCGGGTACCGTGATTTTTGAAGTGGCAGGTATCGGTGAAGATGCTGCCCGCCGGGCTTTTGCCCGTATTGCCTACAAGATGCCAGTCGCCTGCCGGTTCGTAACCCGAAGGCCATCACTCTGACCCTGTCGCATAGAGTTTGAAGAAAATGAGCAAAGCAAAAGAACTCCGCGAGCAGTCGATTGATCAACTGGCTGCCACACTGGCTGACCAGCAGCAACAACTGTTTCGGCTGAGAATTCAGAGGCAGACGGAAAGACTGGAAGCACCCAGCGAGATTATTTCGGCCCGGCGTGAGATCGCCCGGATCAAGACAATCATGCGGGAACGTGAACTTAAGTCCTGAGCCGTGTGGATTATGACATCCGTGGTCGTCGGAATCGATTTGAAAAGGGTAATGCAATGAGTTCCGCAGCAACAGACTCACGCGGAAGCAGAAAGACGGAAATCGGCGTTGTGACGTCGGACAAGACGAGTAAGACGCGTCGTGTCGAGATTGAGCGTCTGGTGCCGCATGCGAAGTATGGTAAATACATTCGTCGCCGCACGGTGGCCACGGCTCACGACGAGGAGAATATCAGTCGGGCGGGAGATCTGGTTGAGATTGTCCAGACCAGGCCTCTTTCCAAGACGAAGCGGTGGCGTGTTCTGCGTATTGTCCGCAGCATTGAAGGCAATGTCGCTGAATAACCTGTACCTGCTAACAGGCACCTTGAGACAGTTGACGGGAGAATCGGTTCATGATTCAGATGCAGACCCGGCTTGATATAGCCGACAACAGTGGCGCCAAGGAGATCATGTGCATCAAGGTTCTCGGCGGCAGTGCAAGTCGTTACAAGAGGCGGGTGGCGACGGTGGGTGATGTCATCATCGCCAGCGTCAAGAAAGCCTCGGCCGGTGGTGACGTTAAGGCGGGTGATGTGGTCAGGTGCGTGATTGTACGTACCCGCAACCAGAACCGCCGTCCTGATGGTTCCTACGTGAAATTTGATCGTAACGCTGCGGTGATCATCAACAATGATGGCGAACCGAAGGGCACGCGTATTTTCGGCGCGATTGCGAGAGAATTAAGAGACAAGCAGTTTATGAAGATTATCAGCCTGGCCGCTGAAGTCGTCTGATTTTAAAGGGTTCATCTGATCATGTTGATAAGAAAAGATGATCTGGTTGTGGTGATCGCCGGCGACGACAAGTCGGCCGACCCACGCAAGGTGATTCGCGTGTTTCCTTCCCGGAACAAGGTTCTGGTTGAAGGCGTGAACCGGGTTTACAAGCATCTCAAGCCCAGCCAGCGCAACCCTCAGGGTGGCCGGCTTTCGAAGGAGATGCCTGTGGATGTTTCGAATGTGATGTTTTACAACTCGAAACTTCAGCGACCTGTACGCCTTGGCGTCCGGATCAACCCGGATGGTCAGAAGGTTCGTTACTGCAAGGTCTCCAGTGAATCCATGGGCCCGATAGGCAAAGCCAAACCTGGTCGGATCAGGACTCAGAAAAGCGAGTGAATTGGAACATGGCCCGACTTTACGAACAATACAACAAAACGATAGCTCCGGCGATCCAGAAGAAATTTGGCATCACCAACAAGATGGCCGTGCCGAAAGTTCAGAAGATTGTCATAAACATGGGCGTCGGCAAGGCGACCCAGGACAAGGCAATACTGGAGCAGGCGGTTGACAATCTCTCGAAGATTGCCGGCCAGAAGCCGGTAACAACCAAGGCCAAGGCCTCTGTGGCAGGTTTCAGGTTGCGTGAAGGGAACCCGATAGGTGCGAAGGTGACCCTCCGGGGTGCCCGCATGTTCGAGTTCCTCGACCGCCTGATTGCCGTTGCCCTGCCTCGTATCCGCGACTTCCGCGGTGTGAATCCAAACAGTTTCGATGGTCACGGGAATTACACCCTTGGCATAACGGAGCAGGCAATTTTTCCGGAAATTGATGCAGACCGTATTCAGCATACGCTTGGCATGGACATCACCATTGTGACCAGTGCCCAGTCGGATGACCATGCACGCGAACTGCTGGCGGCATTCGGTATGCCGTTCCGCCAGCCTGGCCAGCGTGCGGGTGGGAAATAAGAGCAAGACAGGGGCAAAGAAATGTCAACGAAGGCGAAGTTTCTGAAGACGCTGGAGACACCTGAATTCAAGGTCCAGCATCGTAATCGCTGCCAGCTTTGCGGTCGCCCGCGTGGTTACTACCGCAAGTTTGGTCTCTGTCGGATTTGCCTGCGGAAGATGGCCCACCAGGGCCTTATCCCGGGTATGAAAAAAGCGAGTTGGTGATATTTTCCGGTAACAGGCATCTTTTGGAACCCATCACGACGATCGATCAGCGATAACCCGTGGTGAGGATTTGAGGCGACATCTTCCATGATGACCGATCCCATTTCAGACATGTTGACACGAATCCGCAATGCGGTTCGCATCGAAAAACCTTTCGTTTCGATGCCGCACTCGGTCATGCGTGAAGGCATAGCGAAAACATTACAGAGCGAAGGCTACATCTGGGATTTTGAGGTGTTGGAAACAACACCGGCCAAGACCCTGCAACTGCATCTTAAGTACGGCCCGAATGGCGAACGCGTGATTTCCCGCATCGACCGTATTTCCAAGCCCGGCTGTCGAGTCTATGCCGGCTACCGCGACCTCAAGCCGATCCTTTCGGGTATGGGGATCCAGATCCTCAGCACTCCGCAGGGTATCCTGAGCGACAGGCAGGCCCGCACGGCCAAGGTCGGTGGCGAAGTTCTCGCCATGGTCTATTAATTGGTAACAGGGCAATCACGAGGTTAAAACGATGTCAAGAATCGGTCGTCAGCCTGTACCAGTTCCAGCCGGTGTGAAAGTATCGGTTAACGGTCAGATGTTAAACGTGGAAGGGCCCAAGGGCAAACTTGAGCTTACTGTTCATCCTGCCATTTCTGTCAGCCTGGCTGAGGGTGGTAAGGAATTGAACGTGACACGCTCTAACGACGAGCGTGAGAGCCGCGCCCTTCATGGCCTGATGCGTGCTCTGGTGAACAACATGGTAGTTGGTGTGAGCTCTGGCTACACCAAGAAACTGGAAATTCAGGGTGTCGGTTACCAGGCTCAACTCAAGGGCAAACAACTGGCCCTGCAGGTTGGATATGCGAACCAGATAGTTCTGGAACCGCCGTCAACCGTGAATGTGACCCTGACGGACCCAACTCATATTGTCATCACAGGCCCTGACAAACAGGCTGTGGGGCAGTTTGCAGCGGTTGTCCGCAAGTCGCGTCCTCCCGAGCCCTACAAGGGCAAGGGTATCCGATACGAAGGTGAAGTGGTTCGCCGCAAGGCCGGCAAGGCGTTCGGCTCGAAGTGATTCATTTTGCTGGTGTTCTGCCCGGTCGGTAATCGGGCAGGCCTGGCACCTGCAAGAGGTATAAAATCGTGAGTGAGAAGTCAGTAGCCATTACCAGACGAACCAGACGTCAGTTGCGGACGCGTAAATCGCTGCACGGCACGGCTGAGCGTCCTCGTCTGGCTGTATTTCGCAGTTCCAAGCACATTTATGCCCAGTTGGTCGATGACGATCGCGGCTTTACGCTGGTATCAGCCGGCACTACTGAGCCTGAAGTACGCAAGACGGTTGCCTATGGCGGTAACAAGGCGGCCGCATCGGTAATCGGTAAACTGCTGGGCGAGCGAGCCAAAGCCAAGGGCATCAGCCTGGCGTGTTTCGACCGTCGTGGTTATCGGTATCATGGCCGGGTAGCCGCACTGGCTGATGCGGCACGTGAAGCCGGGCTTCAATTCTGACGTCATTCCCCGGTTTTTACTGATCCGGACGGGGTTGGCCGGTTCCTGAACAGAACAATAGAGCAGAGACGAACATGTCGAGTGATACAAGAGAAAAAGATGGGTGGATTGAGAGTGTGGTCTCGATTCGCCGTTGTTCTGCGACCGTGAAGGGTGGCCGTCGATTTACCTTCAACGCCCTTGTGGTGATTGGTAACGGCAGCGGCACCGTCGGCTGGGGCTATGGCAAGGCCAATGAGGTTCCGCCATCGGTCGAGAAGGGCGTGAAAGACGCCAAGAAACAGCTTTGTCGTGTTAACCTCAAAGGTGGCACGATTCCTCACCGGGTTGAAGGCCGATATGGTGCCAGCCGGGTTGTGATGTTGCCGGCTAACCCTGGTACGGGTGTCATTGCTGGCGGTGCGGTTCGGGCTGTTGTTCAGGCTGTCGGTGTGACTGACATTCTGACCAAATCCTATGGCTCGACAAACAAAATGAACCTCGTCAAGGCGACGATCGATGGTCTGAAGAAACTTCGGACTCGTGACGACATCGCCCGGTTGCGTGGAGTGGAGCTATAAGCCATGCAGATTCATGACGTAAACGTTGACGTTCAAACCTTCAAGAATCGCAAGCGTGTTGGACGCGGCACCGGTTCAGGTCACGGCAAGACGGCTTCAAAAGGCCATAAAGGCCACTCTTCGCGCCAGGGTTTCAAGTTGAGCCCCCTGTTTGAGGGTGGCCAGACTCCCCTGATTCGCCGAATTCCCAAGCGAGGATTTACCAACGGCTATTTCAAGAAGAATTTCGCCGAGGTTAGTCTCTCGTCCATTGACCGCCTCTTCCAGGCTGGTGATGTTGTGGATGAAGCTGCCCTGCGAGCCAAAGGTGTCGTCAAGGGGCGGCACGATGACGGCATCAAGGTGCTGGCCAATGGTGAAATTACCAAGGCTGTCACGGTGTATGCTGAAAAGTTCTCGGCTGCTGCCGCTGAGAAGATTGCCCGTGCTGGTGGTAAGGCCGTTGTCAAGACAGATCATTGAGATGGGTTGGACGGGAATCCCTGTGCAACTGCTGACCGGGTCGATTCAATCTGGTAACCAGAAAGTTGACTGACTGTGGAAAAGCTGATCACCATCCTGTTCCGGGTGCCTGAACTCCAGCGGAAGATTCTGATCACCGCCGGTTTTCTTGCTCTTTTCCGGATTGGCTCGTTCATCCCTCTGCCGATTGTCAATCAGGAGCAACTTGCTCGAAATGTCGAGCAGATGAGCCAGTCTGCTGCAGGCAGGGTCATGGCCACCGTGGCACTGTTCGGTGGCACGCAGATTGGCATGTCCACGATTTTTGGCCTGGGCATCATGCCCTACATTTCAGCCTCCATCATCTTCCAGTTACTTGGTTCGATCGTTCCAAGTCTTGAAGCCCTGATGAAGGAGGGCGAAAGTGGCCGCCGGAAAATTAATGAATACACGCGTTATGCCGCTGTCATTCTCTGCCTTGTGCAGTCAGCGTTCTGGGTCAGATACATGATGTACACCATGAACATCGTGCCGCCCGAGAACATGAATGTCTGGGACGGCCTGGTCAGCGTGATGATCATGACGGCCGGTACAATCTTTCTGATGTGGATTGGCGAACAGATTGACGAATACGGTATTGGTAACGGAATCAGCCTGATTATTATGGCCGGTATTCTGTCACGCATGCCGAGTTCCGTTTTCAAGCTGCTCTCAAATTCATCATTTCAGCTGACACCCCCTCAGGGTACCTACGGCATTCTTGTACCGATCACTCTGGTTGCACTTTTCATTGGCGTCGTGATTGGTGTAATTGCGATCACTGAAAGTCAGCGACGCATTCCGACCCAGTCGGCAAAGCATGTGCGTGGCCGTCGGGTTTACGGTGGTACGAAACAGTATCTGCCATTGAAGGTGAATCAGTCGGGTGTGATGCCGATTATTTTCGCATCAAGCCTGCTGATGTTTCCGCTCCTGATCCTCTCGGGTGTGCATCAGGCGATTGCCGGGTGGGCAGGAAGCGATTCCGGATTCAAAAGCTCGATGTTTGGAATTCTTGATCTGATCAAGAACGATTTTCAGAGACATGGTTATCTTTACACGATGGCCTATGTGATTCTGATCTATTTCTTCTGCTACTTCTGGACGGCGATTATGTTTAATCCCAGGGATGTGGCAGAAAATCTTAAGGATTATGGCAGTTTTATTCCTGGATATCGGCCAGGAGCCAGAACAGCCAATTATCTTGAGAAGGTGATGTTACGGATCACCTATGTTGGTGCGGCGTTTCTGAGCATAGTGGCGGTCATACCGGCGATGATACAGGCCGGCCTGAACGTCGATTATGACATTGCCTCGTTTCTTGGCGGAACGGGTCTGTTGATTGTGATCAGTGTCTGCATCGATCTGATTCAGAAGATCGACAGTTATCTGATTATGAGCAACTACTCCGGCCTGATGGGTCGCAAGTGAGTTCTGCGGCGATGGGTGAGATTCGGAACTGGATTGGCAGGACTTTCTTGAGCAAGAGTTTGAAATCGACTCAGCCACGTCGTCAGGTGATGTCGCTCAAGAGTCACCGCGAGATTGGTTTGATGCGGGAAGCCGGCCGGGTAGTGGCACAGGCTCTTGACAAGGTTCGAATGGCGGTTGGTCCGGGGGTAACCACTGGTGAACTGAACCGGATTGTTGCGGAACATTTTGAAAAAGTGAATGCTGTTTCCCTTTTCAAGGGTGTTCCTTCCACAATGAAGGGGAAGTCGCCATTTCCTGCGGTGGTTTGTGCCAGTGTCAATGAAGAGGTTGTGCATGGCCTGCCCGGCAACCGGGTGTTGAAGGAAGGCGATGTCATCTCGATTGATACGGGTTGTCGGTTGAATGGTTGGTGCGGAGATTCGGCTTACACTTTTGCGGTTGGTCGGGTTTCTGATGAGCGTCAGCGGTTGCTTGACGTCACGAAGCGTACGCTTGATCTTGCAATAGAGCGGATGAAGACAGCGCGATCGTGGCTGGAAGTTGCCACCGACATGGAGCGATTTGTTCGTGGCCATGGCATGGCGGTTATAGAGCAGTTTGTGGGTCACGGGATTGGTCAGAATATGCACGAGGAGCCGCAGGTTCCGAATTATGTCAGTGACACGCTTCGCAAGCAGGATTTTCTGCTCGAACCGGGGCTGGTCCTGGCGATTGAACCGATGGTGGCCCTTGGGACACGCAACGTGCGAGTTCTTTCTGACGGATGGACGGTTGAGACAACCGACCATAAGGCGGCGGCTCATTTTGAGCACACCGTTGCGATGACTGAGTCGGGACCCCGGGTACTGACGCTTCTTGAAGGTGATTGACTGAACGAAAAATGGCTTGAGATTGTCGGGGTCTGTGTGATATATTATTACGCTTCCCGTTTGATCAAAAATGCAGGCCTGTCGGAATGAACTGTTTGACGGGCCAGAGGTGAACGATGAAAGTCAGAGCGAGTGTCAAAGTGATCTGTGACTCATGCAAGATTGTACGTCGCAGAGGTAAGGTGTATGTGATCTGCGAAAACCCGCGGCACAAGCAGCGTCAGGGCTGAGTGATCACAGATTCATTGAGAAATATTTGACGGAGAGAAGCGGAATATGCCTCGTATCCTTGGTGTGGACATCCCGAACGATAAAAAAACGGGAGTGTCTCTGCGTTATATTTATGGCATCGGACCATTCCTGGCCCTTGAGGTCTGTGCCCGGACCAATGTTGATCCGAACAAGCCCGCCAAGGAGTTGACCGAGGACGAACTGGCAAGACTTGCCGGTATCCTTGACAACGAGTACACGGTCGAAGGTCAGTTGCGTCGCCAGATTCAGCAGTCTATTGCTCGTTTGCGAGAGATTGGCTGTTACCGCGGCATTCGCCACCGCAAGAGCCTTCCGGTGCATGGTCAGCGGACCCGCACCAACGCCCGAACCCGGAAGGGACCGAGAAAGACGGTTGCCGGCAAGAAGGGCGTCAAGGATCTTCGCTGATCCATTATGTATAACCGGACCCGGCACGCGGTTCCGAGGATTTCCCCAGACAAGAGCAAGCTGATCAGGAGTCTTTTGAAGTGGCCAAGGCCAAGAAACGTAAAACCCGGCGTAATGTCAGCCGCGCGATCGTACATATTCGTTCCACGTTCAATAATACGCTGGTGACGATTACGGACCCGAACGGCGACACACTTTGCTGGTCAAGTTCGGGTACAGTTGGTTTCAAGGGCAGTCGTAAAAGCACGCCCTTTGCGGCCCAGCGTGCTGCCGAGACAGCTTCTTCCACAGCTGCGAAATATGGTGTGAAGGAAGTGGAAGTGAAGGTCAAGGGTCCAGGTGCCGGGCGGGACAGTGCCATTACGGCCATTCATGCCTCTGGTCTGAACATCAAATCAATTGAAGACGTCACCCCGTTGCCACACAACGGTTGTCGCCCACCCAAGCGGCGTCGCGTCTGATCGGCTCAACGGGCAGTGATTACTTTTGGAAGCCTGATTATCCGGCATTCCGTGATCTGAAAGTGGACAAGAACGATGGGACGTTATATCGGGCCGGTATGCCGGCTTTGTCGCCGCGAAGGCGTGAAACTTTTCCTGAAGGGAACGCGTTGCAACAGTGGCAAGTGTGCCATTGACAAGCAACGAGGTTTGCCTGGCATGCACAAGCTGCGTCGCGGCAAGGCCAGTGAGTATGCCGTTCGCCTTCGCGAAAAGCAGAAGGTGAAAAGATTTTATGGTATTTTCGAGCGTCAGTTCCGCAAATACTATGACGAGGCCACTCGTCGTCCTGGTAACTCGGGTGCGGCTCTTCTGTCACTGATTGAACGACGTCTTGATAACGTCGTTGCCCGCCTTGGTTTCGCCCAGAGTCGTGCACAGGCCCGCCAGATGATCCGTCACGGCCACTTCCAGGTCAATGGCAAGAAACTTGACATTCCGAGCTATCTTGTCAAGCCGGGTGATGTGATCAAAGTCAAGAATCGTGATGCTTCCAAGAAGCTGGCTTCAGAGGTTCTGGTGAGCGAGGCAGGACCCTCAGTCCCGAACTGGCTGGACCGGCTTGGTACGGAACCGCCGGAAGGGCGAGTTTCCCGACTTCCCGGCGCTGAAGATCTGTCGGGCGAATTCAATGCTCAGCTCATTATCGAATTGCTGAGCCGTTAAGTCCTGTCAACATCCTGCACGATTCCGTTTTACGCAAGTCGCGGAATGTTGTAGGATGTTGTTCTGGTTCACTTACGAAGCGATCGAATCAGGGACCATTTCTGAAACACGGAGTTTACATCGATGCGAATCAGATGGCGTGGTCTGGAATTGCCAAGCAGGGTCGAGTGCGAACGAGCGACTCTTACCGACACGTTTGGTGTTTTTCACGCTGAACCATTCGAGCGTGGTTTTGGACATACGGTCGCCAACAGCCTCCGCCGGGTTCTTCTCTCGAGTCTTGAGGGAAGTGCCGTTACAAAAATCAAGTTTCACGGCGTGCAGCATGAATACAGCTCTGTTCCGGGTATGGTCGAGGATGTGACCGACCTTGTATTGAACATCAAGGGTCTGGTCGTCAAGAACCACAGCGATCTGCCCAAGGTTGTGCGGATTGAACGCAACAAAAAAGGCGATGTGAAGGCTTCCGACATCATCACTGATGACACGGTGGAAATTATTGAGCCTGATCATCATCTTTGTACCTTGACGGAAGACATTGATTTTCAACTTGAATTGACAGTCGAAAATGGACGAGGTTACCGTCCGGCCGCTGAAGGGCATAACGACGAACTTGCCATCGGCGAAATTCCCGTCGACTCCATCTTCAGTCCGGTTCGCCGTGTTGAGTACCGGATTGTCGAGACTCGCGTTGGCCAGCGCACTAATTATGACAAGATGATCATGAATATCTGGACCAACGGTGTGATTGGCCCGGAAATGGCGATCGTCGAATCTGCAAAGATTCTCAGGAAGCACCTGAATCCGTTTGTACAGTATTTTGAACCTGGTCCGGGGCTCCCAATGACCACTGCCAGTTACAGCAGCGGTGCGGGCAGCGACATTCCCGGGCTGAGTCACAAACTGGAAATGAGCCTTGCGGAACTTGATCTTTCGGTGCGTGCTACGAACTGCCTTGAAAGTGAAGGCATTACGACCGTACGTGACCTGATCAGTCGTTCCGAGGAGCAACTGCTTACGGTTCGCAATTTTGGTGAAACAACACTTCGTGAAGTGAAAAATAAGCTCAGTGATCACGGTCTCGCACTGGGTATGGACATCGCCAGCCTTCGCTGAGCAGATCATTAACATTCACCCGGTCATCGACTGACCGGGTGTTCTCTTTTCAAGTCGGGACAGATTCGGGGTTAATCATGCGGCACAGATCCACCGGGACAAAACTGAAACGCGAGCCTGAACATCGCAATATGCTTCTGCGAAATCTGGCGACCGCTGTTCTGGAACACGGCAAAATCACGACCACGCTGGCCAAGGCCAAGGCTACCCAGCCTGTTGTCGAACAACTCATTACGTTGTCAAAATCAGGCTTTGAACTTAATAAATTCCGCAAGATCCTGACCATTGTCACAAAAAAAGACATTGCCTACAGGCTTTTCAACGAATATACCGACGCCAAGGATGTTTCACACCCACCCATTGCCAAGCGGTTTGCCAACCGCAGTGGTGGTTACACCCGAATTTTCAAGTTAAGCAAAGTGCGTCAGGGTGATTGCTCACAAATGGCCGTGCTGAGCCTTCTGGGTGAAGACGAGCAGGTTTCCACCGCCAAACCGGTTGCTCCAACCGTTTCCTAAGTGCCCAGGCCGATTCGATTCGGCGATAACCCCGCTTGATTGAGAACCGGCCACCAAGCCGGTTCTTTGCATTTCAGGATCGACACAATGTCAGGTTCATATCTAACAGATGACAATTGTTTATTCTGCAAGATCATCGCGGGCAGGATTCCGGCCACGAAAATCTGGGCCGATGACGACTGTATCGCTTTTCTCGACATCAGCCCTGTGAATCATGGCCATTTTCTGTTGGTTCCCCGTCATCATCACCGGGATCTTACGGAACTGCCACCTGAAATTGCCGCAAGAATGGCTGCGGTTCTGCCCATTCTTGCAAAGGCTCTGGTGCGTTCCACAGGTGCGGATGGCTTTAATCTCATCGTCAATAACGGGGCTGTTGCCGGCCAGACCATATTTCACGGGCACTGGCATTTCATACCCCGATTCAAAGATGACTCCGTCAACTGGCCGTGGCCTCACGGTAGTTATGACGGAGATGAAATGAACCAGGTTGCGTTTGCGATCGAGCGAGAGATTGCCCAGCTGCGTGCGCAATCGTGAATCGAGTTATTTGATTCCGGTCATCTTCGATTTCAGCCCTGCCGTATTGACTGAGCGAATCTCGTAGGCGCCGCCTGATGGTGACTTGTCAATAAATTCCATGACGGACACAGGTTCGCGTGGCGTATCGTGGTAACTCATTCCCTGGAATAATGGCCGGCCGAACTGGCCAGATGGTTTTTCAGGAATGGTACCAACCAGCTTGCCATCCTTGAAGATTTCAAAGCCGGCCAGACCGCTTTCGAAATCGGCCTTGTTTTTCCATTCGAGCTTACGGCCGCCATCGGTCCTGGCGGTGATCGTGATGGAATGGGGTGATGGCGGTGGCGTGTCATCGATCACCTCCTGCCTGGTGATATAGGCGTGCCAGATTTTGGCAAAGTCGGCATCAGGCAGCCAGACACTGGTTTTGATAGCACCTTTGAACTGATTTACGGCAACGGCTGCTGATTCCCAGTCGGTCGCCAGCCATGAAGCCGAGTCGGTAATTTCTCGAAGATTGCCATCAGGCGCGAGTCGCTGCTTGAGGCATGCATCAAAGAACGGGATGGCCATATAGCGGGAGTCGCCGCACTCGTGGCTTGTTTGAGGGTCGGGTGCGAAGCCGATGGGTGCCCCCTGCCCCCGATAAGCCTGGAACATAGCCATGGCACCCGTCCAAGCACCTGAGAATCGCTTATCGTCGCGTTCTTTCAGGCCCGGGTTGCACATGGTTGGTATTTTGTAAGTGGCAGCCGGAATTTCTGGCCGTGGTATTTCACCCTTTTCCCATGCGGTAAAGCCGGTGCCGCTGCGAAGCCAGACAGCTGCGATGCGCTGGGGGTCGGAAATCATCATGAGGCTGGACCAGAAGGCACCGCCTGAATGGCCCCAGAGGCACCATGGTGCGGTGGCGAGTTCGGGATGGCCACTGGCTTTAGACAAGTCATCAAGAGCCTGTAGAAAACGTGTTCTCGAGCCATTTCTGGGGTCGCACCACATTCGGCAGTTCTGGCCATCTTCCTGCTCAAAGCTGGGGCCGAGCAACGCAAACTGCCATTTCTCGGCCAGTGCCTGCCAGTGCAGGTCATCAGCTGCTGTGCGGCCACCCTGGCATGCGCCTTTGCCGCAGCCGTGCTGATGTACGATGACGCCCCGAACCTGTTTCGCCGAGTCGGGAATCCAGACCCGGTAAGTCACGCCGAAGATCAGCTCGCCGGGCTTCGTGGATGGTTCATACCGCACCGAGTGGATTTTACCCTGGGCAAGACACGAGGCGGAGAGGATGAAGGAAAGGCAGAGGCCGGAGAAAAAACGTGAAATTGGCATATGAGGCGAGTCTCTGAAGAGATTGCAGGTGAGATGATTAGCCATATTATCTTCGGCTGGCCGAAGTCTATCAACAAAAAAGCCCCGGAAAGTGATTCCGGGGCCGTTTCACCAAGTTGTTCTGGGATTAAAATCAATAGGCATCGGCGCTGATGACTTCTCCGCCCCCTTTGGTGCCGAGTCCCCACCAGACGATTTCAGCAACGGAGTCTTTCATGAACCTGACACTGCTATCAGCAAGAAGCACATTCACACCACCTGGATGATAACTCCGGGAAGCACCGCCCGAGGCATAAGATGGGCTTTGAGCGGCTGAAGTTTGGGCAGGAGCACAGTCGGGTATCTTGCTGTTAGGGGTGAGGAGCATGCCGACTGCCACACCCAGTGCCATTCGACCCAGAGCCCATGACTGCCTTGCGTCATCACGGATCGGAGCTCTCCGGGTCTGGCCAGCCTGGCTGCAATTTTGTTGATAAGTACGCAGATTTGCCTGACCGGCAGCATCAAAAGGACTGTTGTCCTGATTCAGGCCATAAGCGGTGGTGCCGGGCCAGTTGACCGAAGCAAAAAGGTCGGACTTTGAGGCCTGTCCTGGAGAATTATCGCCACGAATAACTTCCATCGCCATAATTGTCTGACTAGTTCCATCGGTTACTGAACCGATCGTTACTGGCCGTGTGAAGTGAAACATGCCATAACCAAGCCCACCGGAATTGACGCTGGCCAGTGTATAGGACCCGGAATCGTACCAGTTAAACTGGGGACCGACCGAGAGACCGTAGTTAGAGCCTGCATAAGTCCAGTTAGAATTATCCGAGAAACTGCCAGTGAATGCACCCACGCCATCGCTGGGGCACATGAAGGTTTTGATGGCAGTGGCAACAACTGTCGCATTACCCTGGGCAGAAACCGAGCAGCCCCAGACACATGCAGTGGTCTGGTTAAAGTTATTGTAAAGTACGCCCTGTTCGATGAAGGCGGCCGCCCTGAGCAGGGCACCTGGGCCATAAGTGGTGACAGAGGCGGTTGCCCCGGGAGCCCAGCCACCAGTTTGAAGAATCGGAAACGAACCGTTGGCTGATTCGTAGTTATGCATGGCAAGACCGATCTGTTTCAGATTATTGACACACTGGGCTCTTCTGGCAGCCTCGCGTGCCGACTGCACTGCTGGCAATAACAGTGAAATGAGGACGGCAATAATGGCGATTACTACAAGAAGCTCGATGAGTGTGAACGCTTTCCTGCAGATTATTTTGGAAGAATTGCGGCTCAAAGGCTGAATTCCTTAGTTAAATGTTCTTAGTGCAGCGGTAAGGGCAACAGGAGCCTTATCAATAGATAAGATTTCTTTGATATGTTTCCCTCAAAATAAATTAGACAGAGCATGGGCTGGATCAAGTGTTCATAAAAAAAGCCCCGGTAAAACCGGAGCTGGTAAATTTATTGCAAATCAGACCCAGGTATGTGTTACCAGGCGAAGTGGGCGAATGCCTTGTTGGCGTCGGCCATTTTGTGCACGTTTTCACGCTTGGTTACCGCAGCACCTTCACGGTTGTAAGCGGCGATGAGTTCATCAGCCAGACGCATGTGCATCGGGCGTCCCTTCTTGTCGCGGGCAGCGGCAAGAATCCAGCGACTGGCCAGTGTCTGCTGACGTGAGGGTTTAACGTGCATTGGCACCTGATAGGTGGCACCACCAACACGCTTGGAACGTACTTCAACCACGGGCTTGACATTATCAACAGCGCGGTTGAAAACATCAATTGGCGGGTCGTTCTGTACACGCTTCTCAATCAGGGCCATGGCATCGTAAAACACTTTGCGGGCGACTGATTTTTTGCCATCGTACATCAGGTTGTTGATGAATTTCGAGGCCAGGATCGAGTTAAACCGGGCATCCGGGCGAAGCTGCTTCTGACTGGCTGTAAATTTGCGGGCCATTGTTCTGGTCTTGTCCTTTGAAAATTACCTCAGGCAGCCTGCAATTTCAGCATGCACGTGCGGGCTGCGTTGAATTCTGGAAATATCGGTGAATTATTTCTTCTTGCCCTTGCCCTTGGCAGCGGCTTTCTTGGTCGAGGCACCATATTTTGAGCGGGCCTGCTTACGATCCGAAACGCCTGAGCAGTCAAGCACACCGCGAACGATGTGATAACGAACACCAGGCAAGTCGCGGACACGACCGCCACGCACAAGAACAATTGAGTGTTCCTGCAGGTTATGACCTTCACCACCGATATAAGCGGTAATTTCCTTCTGATTGGACAGGCGAACCCTGGCCACCTTACGCATGGCCGAGTTTGGCTTCTTGGGGGTCATCGTCTTGACCTGAAGACAGACACCCCGCTTGAACGCGCAACCATCAAGCACCGGCGACTTGCTGCGGTAAACCTTCGGGTTTCTCGGGCTGCGGATCAACTGATTAATCGTTGGCATGGAAAGCTGTTATTCCTCACAAGTACATTCAGTTACATCCTGATTTTTGACTTGGGTGGAATCACCGCAAATACAAAAACAGAACGGGCGACGTATAACCACGCCACCACTTACTTCAGGTATCGGCAAAGAATGAGAATTTCATTCAAAGCCAAAAGGCCTGTTTCAACTCATTCAAGAATTAAATAGTATGTCGGCAGGATGCCAGTGTGTCAAGACTTTGGCGAAAATTTCGCCGGGCCATTTCGTTCTTTCTGGCTGAAAATGGAGTATTGGCACAATCACTGCGCTGAATGAGCCAAAAACCAGTTTCGGGCATGGCGAAATTCATCACGCCCTGGACGGGCGACAATCGCGTCTGAAAAATTGCAATACGCACACCTGATTGTCTGACTTATCAGCTGATTACCGTCAGCTTGGCCGCTTTCGATTCTTTCTGCTTCTGCTTGGCTGCATAACTCTCAAGCGGCGGCGTGTCTTCGTCAAATCGCTGCACTTCTTCCCACAGGGCCTGCACCATGTCGGCCTCAAGCACATTGCGAATGGGTACACCCTTCTTGAAGATCACGCCCTTGCCACTGCCTGCGGCAATGCCCAGGTCGGCCTCCTTGGCTTCGCCAAAGCCATTGACCAGGCAGCCTAAGATACTGATTCGCAAGGGGTTGGGAAGGTTTTTCATCCGCTCTTCCACTTCCGCCACGATACGCTCAAGGTCAATATCAAGGCGGCCGCAGGTTGGGCAGGCCACCACTTCAGGGCGGGTCACGCGGCGGTCACAAGCCCGCAGAATGTCGAACCCGGCGGCAATTTCAGGTACAGGATCGCCCAGGAGGCTCACGCGGATGGTGTCGCCCACGCCCCGCAGCAGAATTGCTCCGATACCGGCCGCCGACTTGAGCGTGCCATATTCACGACTGCCGGCTTCGGTGATGCCCACATGGGTCGGATAATCGCTCTTTTGAGCAAAAAGCGTGTAGCATTCCACGGCGGTGGGCACGTGGCTTGCCTTCAGGCTGATAATCATGTCGTAAAAGCCCAGACTCTCGGCAATCTCAATGTGCCGAAGGGCCGATTCCACCATGGCTTCGGGGCACGGGAAGCCGTATTTGTCGATCAGGTCGTCTTCCAGCGAGCCGGAATTGACACCCACCCGCACCGGCGTACCCGTGTCCTTTGCCTTGCGTATCACTTCTTCATAACGCTTGCGACCACCGATGTTTCCGGGATTAATTCGGATTTTATCAACTGCCCGCTTGCCATCGGGCGTCCTGGCGTCCATGCAGGCCAGGGCCATGCGATAATCAAAGTGAATATCGGCGATCAGCGGGATCTTGATTCGCGAGCGAATCTCGCCCACGGCGGCGGCGTCTTCCTTCTTCGGCACCGTGACGCGAATGATCTCGCAGCCTGCCTCCTCCAGACGATGGATCTGATCAAGCGTAGCCTGTACGTTGAAAGTGTCAGTCGTCGTCATCGACTGCACCCAGATCGGGTTATTCCCGCCCACAACGTGATCACCCACACCCACTTCACGCGTTTTGTGGCGGGTCACCGTCGTTGAGTAAGCCATTGCTGCGCAGCTCCCTGCGGACTTTTAGTCCGGATAATCGTTTGAACCGGGAGAGTTTTACAGCTCGAAGCCGTTCGAGATTGCTGTATTTTCCCCGTCAGACAACAGATAACATTATGATAGGTCACTGCTGCTTGAAGAGCAAGGCGACAATCGAAGAAGCCTGAGAAAGCCCGACACCGTGCCCCCTGCCCACCTGAAAACCCGCTTGAAACAAGCCCTGCTGGCTGTTTATAACCCGCTGGTGCACCGCCTGCGGCACTATGGCGGCTGGGCCATGGTGTTTCTGACCCGCCGATGGACACCGTGCGAAATCTGCGGCCGAAACGGCCCGAAGCGATTTTTACAAGCGGCTGTGAGCAAAGAACTTGTGGCGATGTGGGGCCTGTCGGATGACGAAGCGAGGTGGCTTCGCCAGAAGGAATCGATGATCTGCCCCTGGTGCGCCTCTAAGCTGCGTGGCCGCCGACTGGGCACAGTTTTTCTACGCTGTGTTGGTTCCAAAGCAGATTCGATTGAGGCTTACCAAAAGAGTGAGGATGTCGGCTCAAAAACAGTTCTCATACTGAACCGGGTGGATGGGCTGAGTGAGCGTCTGGCCGGGTTGGAAGGTGTTGTGCAGTCGGAATTTATCGACGGTGCTGTGCCGGGCCAGGTGGTGGCTGGCCAGCGGCACGAGGATGCCCAGGCGTTGACTTTTGCTGATCACTCATTTGACGTGGTGATCAGTTCCGAGACGCTTGAGCATATCCCCAATCTTGACAAAGCCTTGGACGAGATTTCCCGCGTGCTGCGGCCCGGTGGGGTGCATATCTTTACGATTCCCTTGAAGCCTGGCACTGCCCGAACCGAACCGCGCATGAGGTTTGATGAGAATGGATGCATGGTTGACTGCTTGCTACCGCGACTGCATCATCCGGGTGGATCATGGGGTTGGCCGGTGGTGACGGAATTTGGCGATGACCTGCCGCAATATTTTGATGCCCGGGGCTGGGCGGTTGAGGTGGACGGGGGCGACGGGGAATTGACGAATGCCGGCGTTTCTCAGTTCATTTGCCCGGTGTTTGTGACGGGGAAGATGGGGCTGAATTGATTGCAAATCATGAAAACAAGAGATTTCAGGCAGTAAAAAGTCGTTTTCAGGATGTTGATCAGCCCATCTATATTAGATAAATTAGTTTAATTCCTTTAACCATACTGTTCACCTCCGATATTACTTTCTTAAGTAACGCATCGGTGATAGTTTTCAATCAGTTTAAGGTCTTAATCTAAGATCCATGGAACGAAATACTCAAAATGGTGATCTGCCGGGCAAGGCCGGCGATCGTCTGGTGCTAAACCTTAACCAGATAGAAATCCCTTTCCGCTGGTGCCCGCCGGGCACTTTCATGATGGGAAGCCCGAAAGATGAAAAAGGGCGTTACGATAGGGAAGAACAGGTGCAAGTCACGCTGACCAAAGGTTTCTGGATGATGGAAACGCCTGTTACACAAGGGCATTGGGAGGCGGTTACGGGATCTAAACTGGAATGGACCAAGAGAGATGGTCTTGGTCCAGAATATCCGGCTTATTATCTAAGCTGGAGACAGGCCACTGAATTTGCCGCGAAGCTGGACCAAAAGCTGCGTGAGAAATACACTAATTTGCCAACTGACCTGAAAATCCAATTGCCGACGGAAGCGCAGTGGGAATATGCCTGCCGTGCAGGAACAACCAGCCGCTTTCATTTTGGTGATGATGAGAAACGGCTGGTCGATTATGCCTGGTTTTTTAAAAATACAGGCGCTGAAACCCATCGCGTTGCTCAGAAAAAGCCGAATGGCTGGGGCTTATTCGATACAGCAGGCAATGTTAGGGAGTGGTGTGCTGACTGGTATGGTAAGAAATTAACTGGCGGGAACGACCCGACTGGACTGGCCGGTGGCTCGGATGGCTCAGATCGCATGGTTCGCGGTGGCGGTTGGCGCGACGTTCCGGCGGGCTGCCGGTCGGCTTTCCGTAACGGGGACGTTCCTTCGGCTCGTTACGACTACTTCGGTTTCCGGCTTGCCTTGAGTCCGTCCCGGTAATGCCAGCAAGCGAAGTCGGTAAAGCGCAGGCACAACGGAAGCGCGGGCGGATGCCTCACGACCGGAGCAGCCGCAGCACACCGGCTGATCACCGAGCCAGAAAAACCGTTAAAACCGAGAAAATAAATAAAAAACAGAATCGCCGTGATTGCACGGCGATTCTGAAAAATGATGGGTGTCAAATGTCAGGCGAATCAGGCCCGTGCGATGTTCCAGTAATTGCGTGAGCCGAGAATCTGGTTTCGCACGCCATACGGGCCGAAGCCGCCGGCATAAATCCGCTTCAGCGAATTATTCATCTGGTTTGTCGTCAGGTCGCTGCCGGTAAAGGCAATCGCGAATTCATTAATCTGATATTCAATCGACGACCTGAGCATCATCCACTGGGCCGAGACGATCTGGGTCGGCACGCCGTTGTCGAGTTCGGTTACGTACTTTTCATTCCTGGCGGGAATGTCATCGCCAGTCAGCACGGTGGAAAGCGACGAGACATAGTCGGCATTCGTGCCGCCGGCCTGATCGTAAAACTCGCCGGAATAAAGCAGATATTGCTTGATTTGATAGGGAGTTACAATTCCTGCCTGAACCTGCGGCAGCCACTGGGCCAGCTCAAAGCGATTGGCGGGTCGGCCCAGCACCGTTTGGTAAATGCCGTCCACCGTGAAATTCACGCCGGCGTTGGTGCCAAGCAGGTTGGTGGCAAGTTGCTGGGTGGTCAGGCTGCCGGAAGTCAGGCCGGTGGTGGCCCGCAGGAACTGCTGATCGTTCGGCAGCAGGCCGGTTGTGTCCTGATAAATCTGGGTTACAAAGTTCTGGGCACTGACAAGATTGGCTTCTTTGGTGTCAGGAGCGGCATAAAGAGTGGTGGCACCGGTGAAGTTGCGGTCAGTCAATTGTCCACCGATCGCATAGGCCGCACTGTTGCCTGTGGCCACAAGGCCAAGACTGGCTGTGGCCTGGGGCAGCGATGGCACAACCTTCCATGAAGTGGCCCCGGGGTTCAGCCGATAGACCGTATCAAATGTCTGGCTGACGACGCCGGCTGTTGCCTGGTCGCCACCGGCATAAAGCACGCTGCCATCGCCCAGAACAGTCACGCCGCCAAGCTCTCGGGCGGCGGGCAGGTCAATACCGGCAGACCATGTGTTGGAAACAGGGTCATAAATATTGACGGTTGTAATCGTATTGCCGGCAGCATTGCGGCCGCCAATGGCCAGTACACGGCCATCGGGCAGTGTCACGGCTTCCACGTTAGTGCGGGGTGCCGGCAAGGGTGCTGCAATATACCACTTGTCGCGATTGGCGTCGTAGATCTGCACGTTATCGACGACCACACCGTTAGAGGCCGAACGGCCACCGATGGCGATCACACGATTTTGCGAGAGATTGGCTGTGCCGGGAAATTCAACGGCCGCCAGCATTGGGGCCAGTTCCGACCACTTCTGTTTGGTCGCATCGTAAGAATAAAGGTTTGTCGAAGCGAGATTATCAGTCTGGCGACCACCGAAGACGAGAACGTCGCCGCCCAGGCCTATACCAGCCCCTGCTCCGGCGAGTGCTTCAGGCAATTGTGGCAGATAAGCCCACTGGTTCAGCGAGGGGTCGTAGGACGTCACGATTTTGGAGACTGCCTGAGTGGAAGCGGATCCATTTATGCCGCCCATGACGATCGGATTGCCGCCGGGCAAAGTGGTGATGGCCGTGGCGGTTCGCGGGGTTAGCATTTCAGCCCGGCTTAACCAGACATCAGCCGCCATCAACTCACGCGATTCCAGTGAATCAAGACCCGGACGAAATCCTGGAGTTTTCCTCGCAACCGCTCTGCCAGCTCTTCGGAACATGATTCATTTCCTGATCGATCAGATTTTTGCAGACTTTCCAAAACTCCGCTTTTACCAATATAACCCAAATTTTCTGGTCAATTAAAAAGTTTCTTCTGCAGATCTGTACCGGCTTTATTGATTAGATCGATTGCGAGATAATGGTTTGGGGCTGTGAGTTGTGGTTATGGCGTAAAACTTTCGCCGAAGCAGCTTATTTATTACCGAAATTCGAGCAACAGGAGCTGGAAAAACGCCGTGATCTCTTCGTGGATGGGTCGAAAAACGATCGGGATCGTACTGGCGGGGGGCCGGGGCTCGCGACTTGATCCATTGACGCGAGACAGGGCCAAGCCGGCGGTGCCGTTTGGCGGTAATTACCGAATTATTGATTTTGCACTTTCCAACTGCATCAATTCTGGACTGCGGCGGGTTTTGGTGCTCACGCAGTATAAGGCACTTTCGCTCTCGCGACATATCGACCAGGGCTGGCGATTTCTGTGCCGTGAGCTGGATGAATTTGTCGATGTGATTCCGCCGCAGCAGATCTATGGCGAAAACTGGTATCGCGGCACTGCCGACGCGATTTATCAGAATGTTTATACGATTGAGAAGACAGGGGCCGAGATTGCCCTAATTCTGGCAGGCGACCATATTTACAAGATGAATTACAGCCTGATGATTGAAGACCATCTGGCGAACAAGGCTGATTTGACAATCGCCTGCCTGCCTGTGCCTGTGGTGGCGGCCCGTGAATTCGGCGTAATGGCGGTGAACGAGTCAAACCGGATTACCGGATTTGTTGAAAAACCGGCCCACCCGCCGGAAATTCCGAATCAGCCTGGCATTGCGATGGCATCGATGGGCATTTATGTTTTTTCGACGCGGCTCATGTATGACATTGTGATGAACGATGTGGCGATGCGTCGCGATGAGACCACGCGAGATTTTGGCCGCGACATCATTCCCGGCATGCTGCGCGATGGCCTGCACCTGCATGCCCACCGGTTTCAGGATGAGAATCGCAAGAATCAGGCTTACTGGCGTGATGTCGGTACGCTTGATTCTTATTTTGAAACGAGCATGGATTTGATCGCAACCGACCCCGAGCTAAACCTTTACGACCGCGAGTGGCCGATACACACGTTTTCGCTGCCCATGCCGCCACCCAAATTTATTCACGACGAGCCTGGCCGTCGGGGTCTGGCCACGAACACGATCGTCTGCCCCGGTTCGATTATTTCAGGAGCTGAAATCACCCGATCCATCATTGGGGCCCGTTCAAAAATTCGCTCGTATTCACAAATCGAAGACTCAATTATTTTCGACGATGTGAAGATTGGCCGTAATGTTAAGATCAGGCGGGCCATCATTGATAAAAACGTGCAGATTCCTGATGGAATGCGTATCGGGTTTGACACGGAGTATGACAGAAGCCTGGGGCTGACCATATCGGATCAGGGTCTGACCGTTATTGGCAAGGACGAAAAACTGTCACGATTTGTCTGACAAATTGACAATCGGCCGGGGCGGGTTGTCAGGTGTTTTCTTCTTCTGCCAGGTCGCGAATTCGATCAAGAGCTTCCTGCAGACTTGGTACAGGCGCACCCGGTCGACGCCCGGCCAGGTCGGCATCGGCCAGTATCATGATGGCGTCGTGGTCAGGGTCGTTCAAGAGTGCCTTGCGGGCCCGGTGGCCGAGCGTTCCCGCATGATAAGCCAACCCCTGCTGCATGCGTTCAATCAGTTCAAGGGTACGGGCCGTGACTCGGCCCTGAAGCAGGCGCAGCGTTTCAGAATGATGGTCGCCGTGTGGCTGAAGGCCCTTGCCGACATCGTGCAGAAGCGCGGCGGTGAGCAATTCTTCGTCGTAGGGGTTAGCCTGCCAGGCATTTTCAAATACCTGCAGGCTATGGAAAAGCGCATCACCCTCAGGGTGTGTTTTTGGGTTCTGCTTCACGGTTTCAAGCGGCAGAAGGATTGAAAGATAGTATTCAAACCTATCCTGCAGATAACTTTGTGCAGGTTCTTCAGGCTCAGCCGCAGGTGATTCAAAAGGTGTGTCTGCAGGCTCAGCCGATGGAAACGATGAGGCTGCCTGACTTTCATGAAGCTGAATCTCATAGCATTCCCAGACAAGTGAGTCTGGCGGCAGGTCGCCGGGCTTAATGGTGAGGCCAAGCACGGCCACGGACTGCATTTTAGCGGCGTAATAGTCGGCCTGGCCGGGGCTTCGGGCCAGTTCGCCTGATGGGGTTGAGCCAACGATGGAGGGCAACCTTCGGGCCGCTTCAACGGCAATGTGCCGATGCCTGCGTTCAAGTGCCCTCAGGTCAATTTTGTCTGATCCATGTCGGCCACCATGGGCCTTGCGATATTTATCCAGCCTGCTCATAACAAAATTATAACGGCTAGGGGAAGCAAATGGCAAAAAACAGCCGAAGTTGATGCGATTAAATTTTGAGCGGAATTTGATGATCTTAAAAAAAGCGGAACAAAACGACATGCGTTTTGCTCCGCTAAATGGATTTCAGACGTTAAAGTGTCAATAAACTTCGCCGGGGCGAACGACATGACCACCGCCGGAGGAGCTGGTACCGAAGCCGGCCAGATAGCGGGCGTGCCAGCCTTCAGCGGCACGAATTTCCGACATGGCTTCTTTATTCAGGCCGAATTTATCCCACCATGGGGTGGCGCTGGCACGCACGATCTGGTCGATTTCCGCAACGCGGCCCCGGCCTTCGGTAGCGGCAAACTTGGTGCGGGCAGCAGCGTCGCCCTGGGTGAAATATTCTTTCCAGAAGGCACGTCCACCCAGCACGCCCGAGCAGCCGCATTCAACAGCCAGTTCGACCTGCTTTTTGTATTGCGGGTAATCAACGCCAGCCGAGAGGAGCACCCATGGGGTGACCGAGGCTTCAGTCAGGGCCTGCAGGTTATCACGCAGCCTGGCATCGTCATCAAATTCAAGATCGCCAGGGAATTCGGCCTTGTAAACGTCGCACCAGCGGGAAAGCTGGCGGGCTGATTCAAGCACCGTGTGGGCCTTGCGGCGACGATAGGCTTCGTCGGTCTTCTTTTCGCCACCGAATGGGAAAGCGACCGGTTCAAGCAGCATGAGAATGTCGTATTTCTGGCATTCTTCGTAGATATGACGAACGAACTGGAGCTGATGCTCGGCCGAGTTGGGTTCGTCGGGTTCAAACGGGGCCAACAGCTTGACGGCATCGGCACCCATGTATTTGATTTTCTGGACTGACCAGCCCGGCTCGATTTCTCCGAGTGGGGCACCCACGGAATTCTTGGGGCTTCCTGATTTTTCGACTCGGATCAGCAGGCCTTTTTCCGGAGCGATGGCACCAGAAGCAACGACTGAGAATGCGCCATAGTAGCCGTCGATCAAAAGAGCCGAGGCCACGCCTGACATCTCCCGGGCCATGTCAACCTTGGCTTCGGTAATTTCGGCGAAGGTCGGTTCGCGGTCGTGGCCGCTGGCTTTCAGGGCTTTGTGGGCCATTTCAATCATGGAGCTGTTCTGGTCAAGAGCGAGCATGGTCAGCGTACCGTTGGGGTTGCTGATGCGCTGCAGACCACGAAGCTTTCCAGGAGTCAGGCCGAATGAGGTCAGGAGAGTGGCACTTTTGGTTTTTGAGTCGCCGGCGGCCATTGTAAGTCATGAACTCCAATCAGTTTGGAACAGTCATGTGACGACCGTTCGATCGACTGTCAGGGGGTGAAACGGGGTGTATTATCGTCGAGCAAGGACCAAAAATCGGATCCTCCCCGTGGCAATAAGTTAACGATTCAAGGTCGGCTTATGCAATACAGGCTCGTGCGGAATCGTTCGTTTTTGATACTTCGTGATGATTTAACCGGAAGTTGTTTTAACTGGTCTGGCTGAGAGCACCATGGAAATCAAGTCAGAAAAGACCGTGGATTTGTTGAATTGGCGAGTGTCGGGCTTTTTTCTCTTGGTTCCAATGTGGCAAACGCGTAAGATTTGTATCGATAAAGCTGCACCACACATTTATGTCGTGTGGCGGCAGCGGATTTGTCAAAACGCCGGGATTCTGAGACCAACATGGAAAAACAAAAGACGGAATTGCTCCTTAACTATCTTGGCCAGCAGGGATTAAACCCCAAGCTGGATGAAGAGGGTGATATTCAGTTTGAATATGAGGGGCAGGCTCTTTTCATTCATCCGACGGAAGAAGACCGGCAGATCCTTAAAGTTTTCGGCTTTGCCTGGCGTTCAGATGACGAACCCGGAACCGAAGAGGAAGAAGACCATGAGTTGTTCCTGGCTCTGCAGGTTGCCAATATCTGCACGGCCAAGCACGATGGCGTGAAGGTGATTGCACTGCCTGAGCGTCTGATTGTAGCCACCACCGAGCAATTTCATGAGCCATTTGAGACATTCAAGCTGACCTTTACCCGGGTGCTGAAAGCCCTGATTGAGGCGATGGATGAAACCTTCCAACTGATGGAAGATGGTCTCGGCGATGATTTTGAAGATGAGGATGACGAGGACGACGACGACGATTTCGATCCGGAATCTAATTGATAATTCTGGTGCAGGGCCATTTACTGACACTTCTCAACTGATACCGGAATGATCAGGAAATGCAGTCAATCGGCCCTGTCGCAAAAACAGTTGTTCTGCTGACTCTCTCCAACTTTTTCATGACTTATGCCTGGTATGGTCATTTAAAAACGTTGAAAGATTCTCGCTGGTGGGTGGCTGCTCTGGCAAGCTGGGGCGTTGCCCTGCTGGAATATCTGATTCAGGTGCCCGCCAATCGGATCGGGCACGAACGGTTGACTCTTGGTCAGCTGAAGATTATGCAGGAAGTGATCAGTATTTCGGTATTTGTGCCATTTGCGGTTTTTTACATGCGAGAGAGCCTGAGCTGGAATTATGTTTATGCCGGGCTTTGCATGATGGCTGCGATCTGGTTTGTATTTCGAGGCTGAAATTGGATAAACCTCGAAATCATTTGACAGTCAACCGCCGTAGCATCATCCGCATGCTGTTCGCCATGGGATGCCCGGTCCCGGTTTCTCATGCACTTGGCAGAAATATGGCCGACCCGGTGGTGGCTTACGTGGCACTTGATCGGGAGTTTTCCGAGCCCTTGCTGACTGATTACGAGAAACAATCGGGCAATCTGATCAGGGCAAAATATGATGTGGAAAGCACAAAAACAATTGGCCTGGTGAATTTGATTCGGTCGGAGGCAGCCCGACCAAGGGCTGATCTCTTCTGGAACAACGAAATTATTAATACCATCAGGCTCAAGAAGTCAGGCCTGCTTGCGCCTTTCAAACCTGAGGCCACTGCCGATTTTCAGCCGGTTTTTCAGGATCGTGAGCATTACTGGCATGGTTTTGCAGCCCGGGCCAGGGTGCTGATTGTGAACCCTGCAAAGCTCGGTAACATGCCACAGCCCAAGTCGATTTACGACATGATCGACCCGAAGTGGAGGGGAAAATTCGGCATTGCCAAGCCATTTTTTGGCACTACGGCGACCCACTGCGCTTGCCTTTATGCCCAGTGGGGCGAGAAAGAGGCTGACAGCTTTTTCGCAGCCCTGCACCGCAATGAAGTGCAGGTGTTGGCCGGAAACAAGCCTGTGGCTGAAGCCGTTGCGGCAGGGAGACTTGCCTTTGGCCTGACCGATACCGACGACGCACTTGTCATGCAGCAGCAGGGATATGCTGTGAAGATTGTTTATCCCGATGCCATTGGGGCCAATGGCCTGGGCACGCTTTTCATTCCCAACACACTGGCGATGATCAAAGCCGGGCCGAACCCGCAGGGGGCATCCAGACTGTTAAACTGGCTATACAGGCCCGAGACGGAGACGCGGCTTTCTGCCGGGCCCAGCGGGCAGATACCTCTTTCATCAAGTGCAAAAAAATCAGATCGAGTTGAGAGCCCATCTACCGTGAAACCCATGCAGGTCGACTTTGAAATGGCTGCCGGGCTTTTTGATGGGGTGATGAAGCGTCTGGCCGGGCTTTTTGTCTGAGCCTGGCTGGGTGCAGTCAAATCAGGCCATGCCCGGCAAGGCCCTGAGGCCTCGACTCATGCCGACCTTGGGCACGGCCCCGGCCTGGGAATAGCCTGGCGTGGTAAGAATCGAGATGGTTGTTATGGCAAAAACGGCCCCCATCGTAAAAATGAGCCATGCGGTGACCTGAACGAAGAGGATGGTCGTGCCAACGATTCCGAGTGTGATGATGATCAGCAGGAATTTGTTACGTGGGCGGATATAACGGCCGTCGGACCAGTCGCGGGCCAGCGAACCAAATAGCGGCATGGCCAGAAAAATGCGGTTCATTCGCGATGATCCCCTGGCCAGATGGTAGCTCGACAGGAGGACGAATGGCACGGTGGGAATGCCTGGCACGACAAGACCAACCACAGCGCCGACCAGCGAAAAGCCGGCCATGCCAATGTGCCACACTCGCCGGGAGAGTGTGAGCGAGGCGAGCGGATTTTGATCGTTTTCAGGCAGAATATGGGCGGATTCAAGTCGGCAGACGGTGTCGATAGAGGCGACAAGATCTAAAGGCCGGGTAGTTTTTTCGTTATAAGAGATGGTGATGCCATTGCCGAACCATTGTCGGCGGGCTGACTTAAGGCTGGGAATGAGGTTGCGAAGCTCGGCGGGCGAGGTTTCGGAATCATTCAGGAGCGAGCCAAAAAGCCGCATTTTCTTTCTGGAAAGCTCGCGGGAGAACCAGTGCGTGATGGGCCCTGATTCAGCAGAAAAAGCCGTGAAGCCGGTCCAGTTGGAATTTTCACCTGGGCCTGTTTTGCGTTTGACAGGAATGGAAGCCAGGCGAATCGCTTCACCCAGAATGGCGGCGGCAGTGGCACGGCTGGTGTTGGGGTCTGTAAATTGTACGACAAGTTCATGGCGATCAAGGTCAACGTGCGTCAGCCTGGCCTTGCGGCTTCGGGCCATGCAATCAACCATGCGGACGCAGAACTCGCGATTTTGCCGCTGCAAAACGCGGGAGTCGAAGAGAACAAAAAGCCCCAGACTCTCGACCCACTCCATGCGAGACGTTTCTTCAACAGCCTCTTCAGGAATGATTGTCGGGCGATAAAAGGGGTTGCCGAATTCCGCCGAAAGTGGCTTGCAGGCCAAGCCGTTTTTCAAATGCGGGTGGTGGTGGCTGCCATTCATGCCATTGATACGGGGCTTTTCGGGATTGGGGTTCATGGCAGCAGGTTCTCAGGCAATGGTAGGCAATCGAGGTGCTAAGTTTCTCCAATTATAAAAGTTGTGTTGTGTTAATCCAAGCAATTCGCAAATTCAGATGGAAGTCACAGGATCGGATTGATCGGTTTTTGAGGCCATGGCACGTTCACGGCCCACCTGATCAATCTTGATATTCAGGAGTTCAACAATCAGGCTGAAACCCATGGCGAAATAGATATATCCTTTGGGTAAATGGAATTCAAAAGCTTCAGCCACCAGCACACAACCAACTGTCAGAAGAAAAGAAAGAGCCAGAATTTTGACCGATGGATATTTTTCGACAAATTCAGAAATGGGCTTCGATGCCAGAAGCATGACGGCGAGTGCAATTAGATTGGCAGCGACCATAATTGGAATGGCCCTGGCCATGCCCACGGCGGTAATCACGGAATCGAGCGAGAAAATCACATCAAGCAGCATGATCTGCCAGACGACTTTTGACAATGTTGTGGTCTTCCCGTTTGCCGGCTGGTGTTCATGCTCCATTCCGAGGTCGATTTTCTCATGAATCTCCTTTGTGGCTTTCCAGATGAGAAACAACCCGCCCACAAGCAGAAGCAGCGATTGCCCAGTGACTTCCCATTCAAAGATTACTGTCAGTGGTTGGGTCAGGCCGGCGATCCAAGAGACCATGGAGAGCAGCATGAGCCGCGAAACCAGGGCCACTGAAAGGCCCAGCTTCCGGGCTGTGTCGCGTTTTTCAAGTGGCAGCCGGCTGGAGAGGATGGAAATGAGCAGAATATTATCAATGCCCAGCACCACTTCCAGAAGAGTTAATGTGGCAAGGCTGAAGTAAGTCTCAGGCTGACTGAGCAGTTCAAGCATTTTTAAAGTTCCGTTGATCTGGTCCGCATCATTTTCAGTCGGTGGGAATAAAGCCACCAGAGGCGACTTCGGCATAAAAGTCGCGCAGCTGGGGCAGGCAATATTCCAGGCTGTAGTTTTCATGCACGAGCCGGCTGGCATTCTGCCCCAGATGCCGGTAATCGTCGGGTTTGTCAAGCACAGCGTTTATCTTTCTGGCCATGCCTTCGGGGTCGAAAAAGTCGTTTGTCAGGCCGGTTTCTCCGGGGCTGATCATTTCAAGTACAGGGGCCGTATCAGATGCCAGTATGGTAGCCCCGCAGGCCATGGCATTAACCAGTGACCAGCTCAGCACAAAGGGCACCGTCAGATAGACATGCACATTGCTGATATTAAACAGCGTAGCAAGTTCTGTAGGATGCAACAGGCCAGTAAACCAGAAACGGCTGAGGTCATAATCGTCCTTGGAAAGCACCCATTCCTTGAACGATTTGCCGGCCGTGAAGCGATTATCGCCCCCGTAGCAGACACGATCCTGCCCGGCGATGATGAAAATCACGTCACTACGCATCTTTGCGACAATATTCGCCGCCTTCATGAATATGTCAAAACCACGCATTGATTCCATGCCCCGGGTGGCATAGGTGACTACCTTGGTTGTGTCATGAATCGTGCGGTGCTGAATGACCCGCTGCGGATTATCCATCTTGCGCCAGATTGATGTGTCGATACCGTCGAAGAAGACTGAAACCTTGTCATGATATAGCTTTGGCAGGCGATCTCGTTGCCAGCGGGTAGGTGAATAGCCGGCAGTGCAGTTATCAAGGTCTAACAGCAACGTGGCGTTTCGGGCGCGGGCTCGCAGGCTGTCGATCGGCAGGCTTGGGAAATCTCTGCGGAAGTCCATGTCGGAATCGCGAGTCGCATAAAAATATTCAAAATAATTGATGATGGGGGTGTCAGGATATAGTTCTCGCAGGAATAGCGTGGAACCGAATCCGGAATGGCCGACAATCAGATCGGGCTGAATGTCTGGTCGACGCGACAGAGCATCATGAACGGCATGTGTGTGCCAGATGGCATTTTCAAAAGTGCGCGAGCAATAATGGTTCTTGTCTGTAGCACCGCCACCCAGCTGATAGCTGATTCGCTCAATGCCGGCTGTTTGAGACTGACCCTGGGGCGGAGCAGTCTGTGATACGAATGTCGCCTGCCAGCCATCTCGCTTGACAAGCTGGGCGGCAATATGACCGAACTGTGCCGGAAAGTTCTGATGAACAAAGAGTATATGCAACTTATTGAATCTCCGTGCAAGTTTTGAGGGGAGGAGAAGTTATCCCAGGATTTTTTGCGTTCTCCGCCCCCCTTTTTGAATTAATCACCTGCCTCCTGATTGAGCTGTGCGATCAGATACGGAAGATGTAACGGGCTTATTCACAGCGGCTGCCGGCCTGCCAGCTGGTGTTGGAGGAGAGTTCCCGCTGTCCTGACGGTAAATTACTACCCGGTCGTGAGCGATCATTACCAGATCAGCGAGTTTGTCGCCATCCACGTCGCCTGCCACGATGTCGCGTGGTTCGCCCAGGCTTCGAACATCACGAAATGACTTCTCTTCAAACACTTTGAAACTGATTGCTCGGCGCAGTTGCATTTCACCCGACGCCAAATTTTCTACGGCATTTACCTGAATGGAATGATCGCCGACATCAACCCAGGCAATATCCTGGCTGGCGGGGCCGCCCAGGTCGGCGGCCACCACATCGCCCAATCGGCTGCGGCGGTCGGTGGCTTCATAGCTGGCAAGGGTTTTGACATGAAATGCGCGGGCACCCAGCAATAGTGTGGCAAACCGGTTTGAGGCTTCGATCAGAAGGTCGGGTCGGCTGTCGCCACCGAGGTCAACTGAACGGAGACCCTGAAATTCAAGATTACCCAGCGAAACCGTACCGGCGGATTTGGTGCCCGAATCGTCTCGCATCAGAATTTCAATTGATTTGCTGTCCTGATCATAAATGGCCAGATCTGATTTGCTGTTCTGGTCAAGGCTGAGTGTGGCCACGCCTGCAATTGAGGCTGATGCACCTGAGGCATTAAACTGGTCGCGAATCTGCCAGCGGTTTTCGGTATCGAGCCCGACAACGCGGGCGAAATTGTTCTGGGCAACCATCAACACTTTCTGGCCATCGAGAAGAACGCACCGGACGGACCTGCGATTTGCCGAGGCCAGCGGGCCAAGATTGGTCAGTTCCTGCGGCGGGCCGGCTTTCCGGCTGAGGTAAAGCACCGGATTGCCATAGCCAGTGATGATCAGCAGATCGTCGAGACCATCGTTGTTCACATCAATCGCCTGAAGGTCTTCCAGGTTGCCAAGTCCTTCCTTCAGCGAAACCTGGGCCACGCCGCCCGGCCACGCTGTGGCCGAGAATGCACCCCTTGCGTCGCTTCGCAGGGCATGCAGATGAAGTTGATCTTTGCCGCCGGTGGTTGATTTGGTCAGATAAATCAGTTCAGGACGAGAATCGCCGTCAATATCAGCAATTTCCATGGCAACTGGCTCGCCGCCCGTGATCGGCAGGGCCCGCGGGAAGCTCAGCCGGTTCTGCTGCCAGACGCCCCGGCCAATTTGTTTCTCGCGCGAGGAAAGCACGTAAACTTCAGCTTTTTTGTCGCCGTCCAGGTCAGCAACTTTCATGGATCGAACTTCAATGAGGCTGGGTGATTCGACTGAAAGATCAAGGCTTTCGCTGCCGGCGGCCGAGCGTTTAAAAGTCAGGGCCCGGGCGTTATCAGGGTCGGTCACGACCACTTCCTGCAGGCCGTCGCCATCAAGATCGCCGGTCTGGGTGATCCGTGTCAGGCCGCTTGATGGAGGAAGGCTGTAGTCAAAGATGGCGCCGAATCGGCTGGCCAGATCACTGTTCTGGAGATTATCGCCTGAGCCTTTAGCCACAGGCTCCAGCTTCAGGACATGGCCACGGCCGGTGGCGTTATTGATCGTCATCATCTCCTGGCCAGGCTTGGCGTCGAGATTGGCGAACCCGATGGCTCGAACCTGATCCATTCTTAACCTGCGTTCTGGCCCCAGCAGCACTTTTCCGGCAGTGTTATTCGAGGCTTTACCGGTCCCGAATCGAATATGCAGGGGGTGATCTTCTGATGAACTCAGGATCACGACATCCACATTGCCGTCGCCATCAAATTCGCCCAGTTTCAAGAGTCGCGGGCGATTGGCAGAATGGCCGATCCTTATTGGTTCGGCCAGTTGGTTATTCGCGCCCTGTGGCAGGACAACAAGTTCCTGGTCTCGCAGGAGAACGAGATCAGTCTTTCCATCGCCGGTCAGATCGGCCGCCGCAAGGCCGGTTGCGGTGTTTGCAGCATCGCCGGCAGATTTGATCACGGGTTCGGCAAAACGACCTTCGCCCTGATTGATCAGCACAACAATGCCAGACGGTGTGCCGTAAAAGGCAATGTCGGTGCGGCCGTCGCTGTTGAAGTCGCCGGCGACAAGGCTGACGATCTCTTTATTTACAGAATAGCGACGCTGCCGCATGCGTTTGTCATAGACCGGTGCATTAACACTTTTGTCGGTTTCTTCGGCGTCGGGCTGAATTTTGGGGCTGCTGAATAAAATGTCGATGCGTGAACGGCCGTTGTTGGAAACGATCACATCATCGATCTTGTCGCCATCGATGTCAGCCAGTGTGAGGTTCGAAATACGGTTGTCGAGCTTGTAAAGTTCAAGCGGCAGAAAACCGTATTCAGCAGCCAGGTTATCCTGCGACAGCACAGGCCGCGAAAGCGATAGAAGTAATAATGAGCAGATGGCGAATGCCAGCGGGCCGGATTTTCGATTTACCAGGCTGATGGGTTTCGTGTTCCGATGTGACATTTTTAATTCTCTGAGTTCTATTCAACCATTGCCTGGGGGAATGGGTCTTTGGCTACTCCGTATTTATCATAGAGTAATGCAATTTATCAAAATGCGGCAAGACCGGAATGAGGTCTTGCCGCGAGCGAGTATCAGGAATGGCGACCTTTGGCTCGCTTCATTCTGCGGGCCACCAGCAAAGCGACAGCACTGGCCGTGGCAAGCAACAGACTGGCTGGCTCGGGCACACTCGCAACCTGAATTGACCCCAAAGCAAAATAGGCAGGTGTGTTCATGCCATATGTTCCGACATCACTGCTGAAAAGCTGGAAGCCAAGACTCCGGGTGGCCGGGCTCAGGGCCGAAAGACTGACGGTCGTCCAGTTGTTGATGATATAATCCTGTGTATTATTGGCGAATCGATAATCTGCCAGATAGAAATTCACGGATCCGGTAGTGATGCCAGTGGCTCCGGCCGAGTTGTACCCTGTAATCTTCAGCATAAAATAGTCGGGGTCGTTGCCCGATGCCCCGCCAAATTTTTTGGCGAATTGATCTCCTGAAAGCATGGAGTGATAAGTGTAGGTCGTATTGGTCAGCCTCATCGAATTGGCGATTGTAGAAGATGGCAGATTGATGAAAGAAGAGTTGGGGCCTTCACCATAGGCCAGGGCATAGATGGAGCCGGGGCCATTTACACCGGCCCCGGTGATTGCTGAATACTGATTGGTGTAATTGGTAATGGCAGTATTGGTGATATTGGAATATGACCAGCCCGACCAGGATTCATATTGATAGGTAGTATCGTAGTAATAGGAGTTGTTGAAAAAAGCGCCTCCTGATGTAAAACCTCCCACTCCGCTCGAGCCGTTCCAGTAACTGCCTGTCGGGAGCGAGAGATTGCTGAAATCAATATCAACTGCTCCCGCCTTCTGCATCGGCCCGGTTAAGTGGCCAACTGACAGGATAAGCAGGATTGAAACAACACCCGAAATAAAAAATGATCTGATCATATAAGCACTTCTTTCTGTCTGAAAAACCAGACAATGTTCTATGGCAGTGAAACTGCCATGATGAATGGAAGAGATAATTCGGTTGAATTAAGCAGTGAATGAGTTAGTACTGATCATCGCTGACGGCTTCCTTGCCAGCGCGGGTGCAGAGAGCTGCCACAACCTTTTTGTCGATTGTCTGTTTCAGAAATTTTGCAGAACCGTCGGCCATGACGCATTGGGCGCCGCCGGGGTGGCGGCTTCGCATGTCGTTTTCCATGAGTGGGCCCTGATTAATGGGATAAGCCTGATCGAAGATATTCAGGCCGTTGATCCACTGGCCATCAGGGTTAATGGAATCTTCAGCAATTAATATGGTTCTGCTGCTGCCGTCAACAATCATTTTCATGCTCACGCACTGGTCGGTGAGCATAGTGCCCTTGGGCGGATTGTTGGCTGATATGATTCTTTCGCCATTCATGCCGCCATAGTCGCTGGCTGCCCTGCCCTGTGGCAGACGGCTGGGCCTGGTGCTGCTGGGGCAGAGAAAATTGTTCACGACAGTCACGGCGGCCGATGTATTGGCGGCTGAATCAAAAGCGAGAAAAAGATTTGTACTGTTGTAAAGGGCCTTTTGTTCCATGAATGGCAGGATATACAGCGACCACGCCAGTTGCACGTTCTGGGGCCTGGTTTTAATGCGAAATTGCACGCAACCAGGCGGAAAGGTTCGATTTGTTTCATGATAGCCCTGCATGGCGATGCCGATCTGCCTGAGATTATTCAGGCAACTGGCCCGGCGTGCAGCTTCACGTGCAAACGAAACAGCTGGCAGCAAAAGTGCCACCAGAACGCCAATGATGGAGATGACAACCAAAAGTTCAATAAGCGTGAATGCATGGCGAGTTTTGCCGGAACCTGCCATCCCGGCACAACGCCCTGAACCACGCGATCGGGCGCATGGCATATTTATGAATTGTCCTTCCGCGAACAATATCCGTCAGCCACAGAACAGACCTGCATTTGCAGACTTCCTGTGATCGACAGGCGACACCATGGAGAAATCAGCTGGTAACCAGCGATTTGCCCACTGCCATAGTGACATTTCTGAGCATAACCACGCCAATGCACCTGCCCGCGCAGGTGACAACTGACAAGGGCCGCGGGTCGGTCTTCTGACTTCCCGACTCGGGTGGCGGGGCCTTCTCATCACATCAGGTGAATACTGAATATTTCAGCAAACACCCGGGCAACAATGGCCGGCAAGAAATAAGGGCTGAGCTGTCGCCCTGATTTTGCCACCTGTCGTCATCGGGTTACAGCGGCGGGGCCGTTCCGGATTTGCACCGGTATTCCCTCAGCCAGTGGCGATATTCAACTTCGCACACCAGCCACCACGCAGCCTTGTGGACACTTCTAAATTCTGAATCGCCAACCAACGACTGTCAAGAATCGCCGGTCAAGAATGTGCGACCGATTTGTCACAAATTGGCTAACCGGTTGATCTTGCCTGATCCGGAAATTGTGGCTGTCTGGGCTTTATCGCTTTTTCCGCGATTTCTTGCCTGATCCGCGAATTCGGCCCTGCGACTTGCTTTTGGGTGAACCAAATTTGGGCCGGAAGGGCCGACTGTTGCCACCTTCCCTCGATGAGCCAGTTGGCCTTTCGCCGGGCCGGCCCCCGCGAACCGGTGCCGAAGCGCGGCGGATGACCACTTTTGCAGCGTCGTAGGGCAGATCGGCCGGCATCAGTAAAAGGTCGCGGCGATCGATGTCAGCATCAATCACCCGCAATCGAAGCCGGTCGCCCAACCGGTATCGCTGGCCGCCCCGCTTACCGATGATTGATCTGCTTGATTCGTCGTAATACCAGAGATTCTCTGACGAGAGAGTTTCAGTTCGCACCAGGCCATCGATCGGCCAATCGACAAGCTGGGCGTAGAAGCCGTAATCTTCAACACCGGTGATGATCGCCTCAAAAACTTCGCCAACATGGTTCTGCAGATAAAGCAGTATCTTCAGCTTGACCAGTTCACGTTCGGCCTTGGCTGCCTTGCGTTCAGTGGCGGTGCACTCTTCGCCAATGTTGGCCAGTTCGTCAAAGTCGGAAAATGGCTTTCGCCCGCGAATGATGTCAAGCAGTTGCCTGTGCGAGACCAGGTCGGGGTAGCGGCGGATCGGGCTTGTAAAGTGGCTGTAATCCTTGCTGGCCAGAGCATAATGGGCTATATTCTCAGGTGTGTACTGGGCCTGTTTCATGCTGCGCAGCAGGGCATAATGCACAGCGTGCTCTTCCGGATGCCCGCTTGATTCACGCAACAGTCGCTGTAGCTCAAAGCGGTTCTGCGGGTCGGCCACATTAAAACCGACTTCACTCACAAACACTGCCAGATCGGCCAGCTTTTGCGGGTCGGGTTCAGGGTGCGCCCGACGCAGGAAGGGAATTTCGGCCTGTGCCAGCCTGCGGGCCACTGCCTCGTTTGTCGCCAGCATGAACTCTTCAATCACCTGATGGCTCTCGTCGTGCGAAACAAGATGCGCCTCCTTTGCCGAGCCATCGTCGTTTAAGGAGATGGCTACTTCCGGCAGGTTCATCTCAAGGGCCCCACGGCGGAACCGTCGCTGTCGCAAAATCATGGCCAGGCGAAACATGCGGTCAAGCAGGCTGCGTACTTCGGCTGAAACTTCAATACCCGGCGGAATTTCCCCCGGCGGTGCCATCATTACAGCGTGGGCCTGCTCATAGGCGAATCGCTGCCGCACCTGAATCACGCTGCGGTGATATTCCGCACCAGTCACAACACCTTCGGGGTTGAAGTGAATCTCCACCGTCACGGCCAGTCGAGGCTCGCCGGCCTGCAGGCTGGCGAGGCTGTTTGAGATGATCTCGGGCAGCATGGGCACAACCAGATCGGGCAGATAAACCGAATTGCCACGCTGGCGGGCTTCGCTGTCGAGGATTGAGCCGGGTTCGACAAACGCCGAAACATCGGCAATGTGCACACGCAGCCGCCAGTGGCCATTTTCATACTGATGCAGGCTGATGGCGTCGTCAAAGTCACGCGCTGTGGCCGGGTCGATGGTCACGATCAGGTCATTGCGAAAATCAGTCCGGTTCGGAAATTTGTTATCGGCAAGTAGGGCTTCAAAAATCCGGGCCTGGGCACGGGCCTCTTCCTGCACAGGCTCAGGAAAATGTGGGTCAAGCTCATAGGCGTGCAGAATCATCTGCGTTTCCACGCCAGGCTCGCCGTGCTGGCCCAGCACCGCCACAATGACGGCCGAACCGGGGCGATCGGTGGTCGGGTATCGCGTGATCTCAACCGCAATCTTCTCGCCGGGCTTGACGCGCTTGGCCCCGGGGTCGCCCAGCTCCAGTGGGGCGTCGAACTGGATGCCATCAATTCGCACCCAGGCGCGGCCCCGGTCTTCAAGATAAGTGCCGACGAACTTTCCGGCCGATCGCTTGAGAATCTTGACGATCCGCCCCTCGCCCGCCTGATCGCTCCTGGTTTTGGCCTGACGCAGACGCTTGACAAGCACTTCGTCGCCAGTGGCAGCGTCGCCCGTATCATCCGGCGGGATAAAGAGATCAAATGCCTTGGTCCCTGCCCCGAGCTTTTCCATGGGCCGCACAAAGCCATAGCCTCGCGGGTTCCGTTTGAAGATGCCACGAACGAGTTTCTCAGGCTCGCCGGTGGTGCGGTTAATAACGCGTTTGGGCTCTTTTTTGACCGATTTTGCTACCGGTAGGACCAGTGTTTTGCCGCTCGTCAGCTCAAGACGGCCGGCCTTGATCAGTTTTTTGACGACCCGGCGCAGCTCGATCATGCCGACAGAATCAAGCTCGAGCCTGCGTGCCAGGGCACGCATGGTCAGCCCGTTGCCCTTGTGATCCTGCAGGATCTGGCGAATTTTTGGCCAGACTTGATGTTCCTCAATTTTGGGCGAGGTGTCATCTGGCGACTTGTCAGCATCGTCATCAGGTTCGATTTCGAAGGATGACGGGTCTGGACGCCTCTGGGGATTGGTCTTTTTGAGATGCTCGTCGGCCATGTTCGGTTATTGCTCCCGGCTGATCCGGGGTGTATCCCGAAATATTCAAGCAGTCAGCCGCCTGCTGGTCGCATAAGTATTTTACAGGCGAAGCGTTTGGAAAAACCAGTCCGGGGCTATGGCGAGAGTCAGGCTGAGTCGCCTGATTCCGCTGCCGTCTGACCGATGGCTTCAGCCCCGCCACCTTTGAATAACCGACGGTTCAGGCTGGCCTGATAAGGTGTCCAGGTGCTGTCGCGGTTCGAATGATCTTCTATCTCTTTGGTTATGGCATGCATTTTGGCGTCGAGGTTGTCAACATGATGCAGGAACAGGGCTTCGGGTGTCATTGGCACCTTGGGCGAGCCAAACTCAAGAGTGCCGTGATGGCTTACGATAATGTGCTTGAGCCGCAGGGCAAGCTCGGTGGGGAATGGTTCGTCGGTCAGTTTCTCAGCTTCGCGAATCTTCGCACTGAGCATCTCGACACCCATTACCAGGTGGCCGATGAGCTGGCCTTCGTCTGAATATGCATAAGTCCGGTCATATGTCAGTTCATCAACCTTGCCAAGGTCGTGCAGCAGCAGACCGACGATCAGAATATCGGGATCGACGATCGGATAGAACGGCAGGATTCGTTCGGAAACCTGCATCAGCGTCACGATATGTTCAAGCAGGCCACCATGATAAGCATGGTGGTTCTTAATCCCGGCCGGGGCAGCCATGAGCTTGGCAATTAGCGGTTCGTCCATCAGCACGGCATCGCACAGGGCCTTCAGGTGCATGTTGCTGATGCGATAGAGAATATCTCGAAGTTGCTTAAACAGCACCACACAATTGACATGCGACTGAGGAATGAAGTCAGCCGCCTCAATGCCCTGCCCTGAATGAGGTTCAAGGAAGGTCATGATCATCTGCAGGGCACCCTGAAAAAGCTGCACCTTGCCACGCACGCGGACATAATCACCTTCATTGAAGCCCAGAGGCTGGTTTTCAGGGATATTCCAGAGTCGGGCGTCGATAGTACCGGTGCGGTCTCTCAGTTCAAGGAAAAGATAGGAATTACCCTGGCGATTGGCCTTGATCTGCTTCTGGACGACCAGAAAAACGTCGTCCACGTTGTCGCCATTATTTAACTCATTGACAAATCGTCGGCTCATTCTCTTCTCAAAATCGCTTTCAGGTCATTTTGGCAGTGCAGTCTGGCAATTTCTATTTCTTACCAAATCTTAGGATAATTGACTCGGCAGGGTCAAGTGAAGCGGTCTCAGCAAAGGATAGTATCAGTGTCAACACAGCGAAAAAGAACTCCCGGGGCAGCCCCGGGAGTTCTTTGAAAAGCAATCGATTCCACTGCATGAAATCAGAGGTCAAACCCAACCCTGTGGCTTATACTTGATGCCACGCGGTTCGACCGGCATGATTTTCATGGTTGGCGGGTAATAAACCAGAGGTGCCACCTGCGCGGTGTTTGGCTTGATCACTACCGAGGCCTGTGCTTTGTAAGGCAGGTTCGGGAATAGATCAGCACTGGAAGCAGCAATGCTCTGAGGTGTCGAATACCCGGGCAATGGCGTGACCAGTTGTGGTGCTATCAGCAAAGGCGAGCGTGGAATGCCAGCCTGGTCGCTGATTTGCGTCAGTGTCCGGTCAGGGTCGATCACATAGCCAATAAAGTAGGTTGATTCTTCCGGTGTTGCACCCACTGGCAGTGCAATCTGAGCTCCTGAAATTGTGGCCTGGTTAGAAGCCAGATTCAGGTTGTTAAGCTGACCGGCACGCAGGTTCCCCAGACCGCCAGCCAGAGGCCTCGTGTTCAGGGCACCAAGGTCGGCGATGGTGAATTCAGCCAGAGTGACAGGTTTGTCAGCCGGATTGAATTCAAGATTGGCTGAGGCAACCAGAATAACCTTCAGCGGCCCCTTGGCGCTTTGGGTATTGACATTGGCTGCACCAACATTCGAAATTTTGATTTCGGGCAGCACCACCTGGCCAGGCACAAGATTTCTGGGCATATTGCTGCCCATGAACTCGATTTGCGGCAGTGCCGGCAAAACCTTGACTGGCACTGAATAGCTGCCGCCATTATTGGGGAAGGCCGAGGGGAGTCGAACCTGATTCGTGACATTAGGCACAACCAGAATTCGGAACCTGCCACCAGCGGCAGGGAAGCCGGCCGGCGGAGTGGCTGGTAGAGTCACCGTGAACTGTGCCGACTTGCCAGCACCCATAACGCTGTTTTGCGGGATGGTCACAGTTGGGTTATCCAGCAGAACTCTCGTCTGCTTCGGGCCATGGCCTGCCACCAGATAAACATTCATCTGTGTATTTGCATCGGCCATGCTGCTGGCAAAGGGAAACTGAGCCAGTGGTTCAGCCTGGCTGCTGGCACCACGATTAAATGCCTGAAGCTGGAAGGTGTAGGGTTGGCCCCATGCAGCGACCGGCGAAGCATAATTGCCGACAGCGACGTCGGGCAGTGAAAAGCCCATGGCTGAAGCGGCCATGACTTCACGATTTTCAAGGGTTTCCGGGCCCAGAGATTCAGGGCGAAACCGGCGGGTACGGCGGGAATGATCGAACGAAGCCACTGCTGACCTCCATCGGGTCGTTCGCGATCGTCGTCATCCTGCCGTACGATCGAAATGGTTGAGCGGGCTGGACCTTCCAAGATTGGTCCACTGCCATGTCCTTGCCCAGAGCATGCGTAAGGATCACTGGCTGTCAACAAGCACAGCCTGTGCTCCGATTCATCTCTCTTATCGTTTAAAGTTTCTCGTGTTGTGGAATCGTAACCTGAAAAATAATGGCGATCACGACCGGAAAATCCCGATGTGCGGATTGTTACCGGCATGTCGGTTCTGGCCATTGGGTGATTTGATCCGTTCAGGTAAATTATCCGCTGATTCTTCCAATCTGATTGCCACATATCCTGACGACCCCGGTTCAATCGTGTTATCATAACTTTCAATAAACTGGTGCCGTTCGTGATCGGCTTTTACCAGGAAAATCAGGTTTCCAAAAAATGCTGAGAGAGTCTCCATATGTTATCCCGCAGGCAGTTTCTCAAGTCAGGTTCACTACCCGTTGGTGCTTCACTTGTGGCAGGCTCTGGTCTTATTGCTCAACAGAAAACTGATTACGCCGCCCAGGCCCGTGAAATTCATAAAACGGCCATACTTTTTGACGGCCACAACGACCTTCCCTGGCAATTGCGTGACGAAGGCGACATCAGCTTTGGCAAAACGGATATCGCGAAAAAACAGGGCAAGCCATTTCAGACGGATATTCCCCGCATTAAGGCCGGTGGCCTGAACGCCCAGTTCTGGTCGGTTTATATTCCGGGCACACACCCGAACCCACTGCGCACAGTGCTTGAGCAGATCGACATCGTGCGTCGGATGATCGACAAATATCCTGAGCACTTTGAACAGGCACTGACTGCGGCCGACGTGCGGCGCATTGCCAAATCGGGCAAATGCGCCAGCATGATGGGCGTTGAGGGCGGCGTGGCGATCGAAAACGATCTTTCCATGCTTCGGATTTTCTACGACCTGGGTGTGCGTTACATGACCCTGACGCACAACCAGACGCTGGATTGGGCCGATGCTGCCACCGACAAACCCAAAAGCCAGGGCCTGAGCCCATTTGGTGTTCGCGTGGTGAAGGAAATGAACCGGCTGGGCATGCTGGTTGATATTTCGCATGTCAGTGTCGATACGATGAACGACGCCCTCGACATCACCCAGGCCCCCGTCATCGCCAGCCACTCAAGCGCCTTCGCCCTTTGCCCGCATCCGCGCAATGTCAACGACGATGTGCTTCGCCGCGTAAAGACCAATGGTGGCGTGATCATGATCAACTTCTTTTCCAGCTTTGTCGTGCCGGGTGCGGCCGACACCATAGCCGCCATGCAGAAAAAAATCAGGGCGGAGGAAAAAGACCGCGAAGCGGCCGACCGGATGCTTCAGACATGGCTATCGCAGCGGCCTGAGCTTTATGGCAATATCGGCACCGTGGTTGACCATATTGAACACGTAGCCCGGGTGGCCGGGATTGATGCGGTGGGAATTGGCTCAGATTTTGACGGCATCAGCCGCTGGCCCAAGGGGCTCGACAGCGTGGCCGATTATCCGAAGATTACCGAAGAGCTTTTGCGCCGGGGCCATTCCGAAACGAATATCCGCAAGATTCTGGGCGAAAACGTGTTGCGGGCACTTGAACAGGCAGAGAAGGTCGCTGCCCGGCTGAAAAAAGAGACGGCCCCCGACCTTGACCCGCCCACACGCATGCCGCATGTTGATTGACTGAAAAAAAACGGAAAAAGGGAAGAATCGTTTATGAAAATAGCTTTTATGCTTGGTCTGGCCATGCTTTTTAGTTTGGCGTCATCAGCCAGCTTTGCCGATGCTAAGGCCGAAGAGGTCAAAAAAGCCCGCCCTGCAGATGATTTCCTGATCCTGCCTCTGCGGATCTATCGCTTGAAGGCAGAAGATGTGCCTGAAGTGCATTGCCATCAACTGACAGACGCCGACCTTCAACGGATCATTGAAAAAGTGAATCTCGTCTGGTCGGCCGCCGGGATTTTCTGGGATGTGGAGTTTATCCGCGACATCCCGGCCCAGAACGCGGCCCGGATCAAACTGGTGGGCATTGCCGATGAAAAAGACGCCCCTGCCAAAAAGAAAACCGCCCGAAAATCGCACCTGATCTTCCGCGACGTCATTCCCGACGAAACACGCAAGGATTTCGACGGTTTTCGCCTCTATTATATCCACGATTTTGACGTGAACGGCGTTTATTTCGGCCGACGTGAAGCAATGGTCAAGGAAACGGCCGCCCTGCGGCCCGTGCCAGATGGCATTGATGAGCCGATCCCCCGCGTGAGTAGCCACGAGCTGGGCCATGCGCTTGGCCTGCCGCACCGGCAGGACACCATCAACCTGCTGGCCTCAGGCACAACAGGCACACTTTTTAACACGGAAGAAATTGCCAAAACCCGCGAAAATGCCGAGAAAAACAAGGCCTGTCTGAAATTTGCGGAGCTTGTGAAAAAAGCCGAAACCGAAACTGACAATGCCTCGAAAAATCGGCTGACGGAAGCCGCTGCCCGCATTCGGGCCATGGCGGGCGGGCTGGTCCATCCACTGCCCGAGGCCGTAAAAGAGCTGAAAAAACGAATGGAATCGGCCCAGCCGGCGAAATGACGCACGAGTCTTTCGATGTTATCGTGGCTGGTGCCGGTGCCGCCGGGCTTTTTGCCGCCTTCACCGCCGCCGAGCGTGGGCTGAAGGTAATTCTGCTTGAGAAAAATCGCCGCCCTGGCGTGAAAATTCTCATGTCAGGCGGCACGCGTTGCAACCTGACCAACGCCCGAGGCCTGCGCCGGTTGGAGGCTGTGACCGGGCCAACTGACCCGGCCATTTCTCCAGCAATCTGCCAGGGTGTTCGTGCGATTCAGGCAGCCTTCAGCCCCGAAGCTGGTCGATTTCTTGGGCCATCGCTGAAGGCCTTTGACGTGGATCAGACCATTGGCTGGTTTGAATCGGCGGGCCTGCGTACCAAGATCGAAGCCAACGGCAAAATTTTTCCGGCCAGCGACCGGGCGACCGATGTTCTGAACGTGCTGTTAAGGGCGACCGAAAAGGCCGGCGTCAGGCTGCTGACGAATCACCCGGTACTTTCGATAGACCGTTCCGTCAGTCATGACGGCTTTGTCGTAAAAACTCCGACCGATTCGTTTATTGCTCGCCAGGTAATTCTTGCCACTGGTGGCAAGAGTTTTCCGGGCAGTGGCACCACAGGCGATGGCTATGGCATGGCCGCTGCATTTGGCCATTCGATCGTGCCGACCCGGCCTGCGCTGGTGCCGGTGCGTGTGCAGGCAAACTGGGTGAACGAGCTGAAGGGGCTGACCTTGCCCGACGTTGTGGTGAAAGTGATGGATGCCGAAAAGATGCTGGTTGACCAGCGACGAGAGGCTGTGCTTTTTGCCCACTTTGGGCTGACAGGCCCGGCAATTCTGGATGTCAGCCGACTGCCGGCCCGGGCGGCAGAGTTGGCGGGCTGGTCGCTGGAACTTGACCTGGTGCCGGATCGCAGGCCCGAGCAGGTGGAAGAAGAGATGATCGCACGCAGCCGGCAGGGGCGAATGGGCGTGGGGCGGTTACTGCCTGAAGAACTGCCCGCCAGGCTGAGGGATCATCTGCTGGAATCAGCGGCGATTCCTCATGGCATGGCGGCGGCTGAACTTTCGAAAGAAAAGCGGCGGGCACTGGTGGCGGCCCTGAAAGGGCTGAAAATGCCGCTGGCTGGTACATTGGGCTTTGAAAAGGCGGAAGTGACATCAGGTGGAGTGGCACTGGCGGAAGTTGACCCCAAGACCCTTGAGAGTCGCTTCTGCCCGGGGCTTCAGCTCATTGGCGAGGTGCTTGATATTGATGGCCGCATTGGCGGCTATAATTTTCAGGCGGCGTGGAGTATGGGCCGAATGGCAGGTATGGTAATCAAACGATAACTGTTCAGGAATTTAACGTTTTTTGTATCATAAATATGGATGAAGATTACTGATTGACCGGCGTGAATAAAGGTAACTGAAAATGATGAACGAAATTGGCAAAAAAATCACGGGAATTCTGCTGGGTTTGATGGTTGGCAGCCTGCCTCTGTCCGCGCAGGAGAACACCCCTGCTGATCAACCGGCCATGAAATTGGCAAAACAGCTGACCGAAACCGGAGTGGCCCTGTTTGTAAAGGGTGACGGCAAGGCTTTGTCAGATCAATATGTGGATGACGCCGAGATTGTGATCACCACGATTGAGCCTTATGGTTCGCCGACTCTTGCGATCACCCGCGGGCGAGAGAAAATCGAAAAGGTTTATGAACTGGCCCCGAAAATTGGCGAATGGCTGCCGAAAAACGAAGTCCATTTTGCCCGTTTCATCACTCCTGAATTGCTTCAGATCTCAGGCTTTTTCCAGATCACTGAAAATGGCATGACAAAGCGGTTTCAGTTCACGCAGATGCGTCGCAAGATTAATGACAATTGGAAAATTGTGACACTTGAACTGACAGATCGTAAATAATCCTGATCAGTTTATTTCAAGGGCTGATTTGATACGATCCGCAGTCCGCGAGTCGCCTAGGGCCGATTTTCCAAAACCCGGCAAAGCACCATGGGCTATGGCCATGGCCTGGGCATCTTCATAGTTTGAAACCAGCATCACGTGTGGGCTGCTTTCCGCCTGCTTGCCTGTCAGGGTCTGAATCAGTTCAAGCCCGCTCTGGCCATTGGCATCAAACACCCGATTAACCAGTACAAGGGCTATGCTTCCTGGGTTTTCTTCGATCAATCGTTCGGTTTCAGCGGCCGAATCGGTGGCATGAAAAATCAGGTCGGGGTTTATCGACCTGATCAGGCTTCGCAGACGACTGTTGTCATAGCCGCATTGGCCTGCAGAGATGACCATTCTGGATTCTGCTATGGTCATTTTTTCCCGGCTGGTGCAGCAGCAGCTTTTGACTGAGAATGATCGGCAGCCGATGTGGCTGAGGCAGGTTTAAGATGCTTGTCAAGAAAAGCCCAGGCGTTGGTCAGGGCTTTTTCATCAAGGGCTGCCGTGATATGACCGGCACCGGGGATGAGGTGCTGGGCCGTATCGATACCAAATTTCTTGAGAGATTTTGATAGATCGGCCGCCGAGTTCGGCCTGACCATGAAATCCATCACACCGTTGTAGAAAAAGGTCGGGGCCGAGACGTTTGAGACCTGCCGAAGCGGCGAAGCCTGTAGATAAACATCCGGAGATTCTTTTCGAGTGGCACCAAGCCAGTATTTCAGAAAGGCATTATCCAGCGGCATTTCAGCAAAGTCGCAAGGCGCACCGCCAGCCGCCACGCAACTGACCCTGGCTGAAAGTTTTGGGTCGGATTCGCTGGTTGCCCTGGCACCCTGCACTGCCAGCATGCTGGCCAGGTGCCCGCCGGCTGAATAGCCTACTGCTCCGATCCGTTCGGGGTCGATCCCGAATTTTTTTGCCTCTCGCCGAACATAAATCACGGCATCACGTACATCTTCCCACTGAGCGGGCCATGGGTGTTTTGGGGCGAGGCGGTAATCAATTGCAA